>NZ_CAKP01000071.1 GCF_000297115.1 Caloramator australicus RC3
TTATCACATTCCCTATCATTTCCTGCAAACTATCTGCCTTATTTATCATGTAGAAATGACCTTGACCTGATTGAAGGGATTATCACAAGCATTTGAATTGAGAACGCATTTGATAAATATAACATACGTAGAAATGACCTTGACCTGATTGAAGGGATTATCACGGCTTTTAGCCCCTTTACTTTACCAGAGTGGGTTGTCGTCTATGTAGAAATGACCTTGACCTGATTGAAGGGATTATCACGGCTTTTAGCCCCTTTACTTTACCAGAGTGGGTTGTCGTCTATGTAGAAATGACCTTGACCTGATTGAAGGGATTATCACTGATTTGTTTTTCTACTGCTGCTTCGATCTTTGGATATTTCATTGCGTAGAAATGACCTTGACCTGATTGAAGGGATTATCACCAGTTGCTGCCATCACATTGAAACAAATAATTCCAAGTAGAAATGACCTTGACCTGATTGAAGGGATTACTATTGCATGAGAAATAAGAAAGGAGGGATTTTTACGAATCTTAATGAAGCAAGGCTGCTTTTAGATAGGTATAATAATGACTTGGCAACATTATATTCTGAGCTTAAAAATAATGTTGTAATTCAAAAAATTAAAGAATTGAATGGGACAGAAGAAGTACTGAGCAACACAAAGAGTTTTGTTGAAATTTATACTAAAATAGTTGAATTAATAAATAATATAAACAAGTTATCTTCAGAAATAAATAAAGCTAATAATGAAATTGAATGCATGCCAGGGGTTACAATTCAAAATGCGCTATCCTCTTTAAAATCTCTTAGAACTTTGCGTTCTAATTTGTCGGCAATATATACATGCAACAGCTTTAAACAAAGAAAATCTGACGTAAATGGTAGTTCTTACTATTTAATTCAAGAATTAAATTTTGATAAAGAATGGCTCCAAAAAGAAATAAATAGAATAAGTGAAGAAATAGATAAATATGAAGCTGCAATATTAAAGGCTAACAATGAAGCTCAGATTGAATTTTGATGTTAACGGTGCACAGCTTCAAATATATACTGCTTACATTCTGTAGGCAGATATATATTTTGAATAGGTATAGTTATGCGATTTAGTTTTTTTAGCACAACTAACAATTTACATGTTATACTTTATTTTCTTAATATTACACTTTACATTTACAGGTTATATTTTTTGTTTTTTTAATTAATTATTTTTCATAACTACCTCAAGCTGTGCACTGTTAATCATATCATACATGTGTTCTGCGGGCGGCATATGTATGATTAACTTTAGCCCGCAATTTTATTTTTGTGATAGCTTGCCATATTTAGTTAATTGTAAACATATCTTAACTAATATATAATTATTAATAATAAAAATATTTTACGAAGGGTGGGGTAGTTTTGAAGACTTTACTAGAATTATGTAAACCAAGGGAAAGTGTATTTGATGAAACAAAAAGGGATGATGTTTTGGATTTAACGGACCTTATAGAAAATAGAATAAATCCTGAAGAATTTTTTGAAGAAAACTATTTTACTCAAGGAATGAAAATATTATTTGATACAGCATTTAAAAGGTTCCATAGACAAGGACAAACAGGCATAATAAAGCTTACCCAATCCATGGGTGGCGGTAAAACTCATAATATGATTGCCTTAGGTTTACTTGCAAAATATCCAAGAATAAGAGAAAAAATATTAGGAGAAAAATTTAAAAATAGCCATCTTGGTGAAATAAAGGTTGTTGCATTTACAGGGCGCGAATCCGATGCACCATTTGGGATATGGGGTTCAATCGCTGAACAATTAGGCAAAAAAGAATATTTCAAAGATTATTATTCACCGCTTCAAGCTCCTGGACAAACAGCATGGGTAAATCTGTTAAAGGGGGAGCCTCTATTAATTTTACTTGATGAGCTTCCACCTTACCTTGAAAACGCTAAATCTAAAGTTGTTGGAGATACCAATTTAGCTGTTATAACAACAACAGCTTTAGCAAATTTATTTAATGCAATAGCAAAAGAAGAGCTTTCAAATGTTTGCTTAGTAATATCAGACCTTAAAGCGAGCTATGAAAGCGGAAGCGAACTATTACAGTCATCCTTTAAAGAACTTGAAGGGGAGATAAATCGTTTTGCATTAAATATTGAACCAGTTCAGCAGGCATCGGACGAGGTATACCATATTTTAAGAAAAAGGTTATTTAAAGAACTTCCAAGCAAAGAAGAGATAAATGAAATAGCAAATGCCTATAAATCAGCAGTAAACGAAGCAAGACAAATGGGATATACAAGTATATCTGCGGAACAGATATATATAGGGATAAAGGATTCATACCCATTCCATCCAGTAATAAAGGATCTTTATGCAAGGTTTAAAGAAAACCCTGGTTTTCAACAAACAAGGGGCCTCATAAGATTAATGAGAATTATAATAAACCAACTATATAGGGGCGATGAACCGCTTGCATCAAAAAAATACTTAGTAAATGTTTTTGATTTTGACTTGAATGACCATGAAATGTTTACAGCAATAACACAAATAAAGCCATCATTATCAAACGCAATATCACACGATATAGCATCAAATGGAAAAGCAGTTGCAGAAATTTATGATAATACCATGAACGAGACATCGATGCAGGAGATTAGCAAATTAATACTTATAGCATCCCTTGCGGATGTTCCTCATGCATTGCTGGGACTTTCAGAACATGAAATAATAGGATATCTATGTGAGCCCAATAAAGATATAACGAGGATTAAAAGGGCTTTACATGAACTTGAAATGAAGGCATGGTATTTAACCCCAGATAGAGACGGAAGAATATACTTCCAAAATACAAAGAATATAATCGCTGAAATGAATTCTCTAATAGATTCCTATGATAATGAAAGTGCAAAGAAGGAGCTTAGAATATTCCTTGAAGAAAAATTTAAACCGATATTAGGAGACTGCTACCAAAAGCTTTATGTATTTCCACCGCTTGATGAAGTTCAGTTGGAGCAGGATAAAGTATCACTTGTTATTGTTGAGCCCTATGAGTTATCAAACGATTTAAATCCCGACGTTCAAAAATTTTATGAATATCAAAGATTTAAAAACAGAGTGATGTTCCTGACAGGACAAAGAAGAACGATGGAAAACTTATACGTAAAGGCTAAAGAATATAAGGCAATCAATATTATTATTAAAAGAATGAAGGAAGAAAGGATAAAGGAAAGTGATCCACAATTCCAAAAAGCATTGGATAAGCTAGACAAAATAAAGCTTGAACTCTTACAAGCAGCGAGGGAAACATTCCAATGCATATATTACCCATCGAAATACGGATTGCTAAAAGTTGATTTTATAATGCAGTTTGTCGGCAATGAATATAATGGAGAAAAACAAATAAGAGAAGTTTTAACATTAAAACACAAATTTACAACTGAATTAGATGATGAAAAATTAAGAAAAATGTGTGAAGCAGATTTGTTTACCCAAAAAGAAATGAGATGGCAGGATGTAAAGGATAGAGCAGCTACAAACCCGGAATGGCAATGGCATGAACCAAGCGCTTTGGATGGTCTGCTTGAGAATATGTTAAGGAAGGGAATTTGGAGACAAAATGGAGGATATGTAGATAAAGGACCATTCCCAAAGGAAAAAACCAGTGTATTAATTCAACAACTTAGATATGATGAAGATACAGGAGAAGCTGTATTAAGGCTTACTCCACAATATGGAGATAAGATTTATTATGAAATAGATGGACCTGCAACAACTGCATCTAAATTAGTTGAAAATCCGAATGAATTTAAGACGAATGAATTAAAATTATCATTTATTTGTGTAGATTCAAACGGAGAACATGAAACTGGAGAACCAGTTTATTGGACAAATAAAATAACTGTAAAGGGTAGAGTATACGATAAAAACGGAAAGAAAATTTTAGAATTAAGAGGAACTCCAAACGTGAAAATTAAATTTACGACGGATGGTTCTAATCCGAAGGAAAACGGCGGAATTTATGAAGGGGAAGTAGAAATACCTGATGATGCAGTTTTAGTATTAGCCGTTGCAGAAGGCAAAGGAATTTATTCAGAACAAATATCTATAAAAATAGAAAAGGGAGAAATTAACTCAAGAGAAATAGATAAATCAAAACAACTAACTCTTATAAAAACCTTCCAATTCCAGGATACTAAATCAACCTACGAAGAATTAAGTATTTTAAAGAAGCATGGTGTGTCTGTTGCTGATGTGAGAATAGTTATATTTAAAGTTGATTCTAATCTAAGGGAAGGCTGGATAGACTTAACGATAGGTAAGGATATCATATGTAAGCCTGATGCAATTGAATCGATGATTGATAATACAAGAAATGCATTGACAAATGATGGTAAGGTTAATATAACATTTGAATACAACAAAGCTATTTTTGAAACAGGTCAAAAGTTCTTAGATTATATTGCAGACAAGAAGAAAACATTAAACCAATTTGAAGAAAGGGAGATCATACAATAATGGCAAAGGAAACAATAGGCTTTGGATTTAATCCAGAGGAATCAGAACATCACTTTCTGGTTATAATCCCAAGAAGTCCAAATGCCAAAGTGATAGTTTACGAAAGATTTGCGTGGCAATATGATAAAGAAGTTCAGGAGATAGATATAAAAAGGGACATCCCCAAGGTAGAACTTACAAAACATAAATGGAAATTGATAGAAGACGCTTTAAAGACGGAATTCAATGAAAGATTAAAAAAGATAAATTACCAGTAGGAAAATGGCAAATAGGTCAAATTCCTGTCCATAGACTTCTTGGCAAGGAACTTGTTTTGCTTGCATGGGCAATAGAAGATTGTGACCCTAGTATAATACCAATTGCTATAAAAAATTGGCTTGGATTATCTAAAGAGGAGAGATGGTGGCTGTTTACTATGACTAATGCAGCAACAGGACATGCTAACGATAAACGCGGCTGGAGAAAAGCAATAAGGTATGCTTTAACAGAAAATCCAGTAGAAGAAACGGTAAAACAATTAAATCTTCTTGATTATGCTATACAAAGAGAAATAGACAAATAGAGGTGAGCTAAGATGGACAATTTATCATTTATAGAAGTCCAATTTCCGATATCAAAGGTATCAAAGGAAAGCTACAAAGAAAGAAAAGCAGGAAGTGGTCAAACACTAACAGGCCTTGGCAAATGGTGGGGGAGAAAGCCTTTAATACTTGTTAGAGCAGCCCTTTTAGGCCTTTTAATGCCAGCATCAAAGGACCACAAAAAAGACAGGGAAATATTTTTAAAGATACTTACAATGGATGAAAAGGGATTGGAACTTAGAAAGGATAAGTCAATACCTGCAGCGGAGGTATATAAATATTTAACTTCAAGTGAAAAAAGTAGATACTTTGTTGAATCATCAGGGAAAATGCAATATATCCCTGGATTGTCCAATGAAGAAAAACAAAATGCTCAAATGCTGGCGTTTAAAAGAATGAGCTATGATGAAAAATTAAAATATTGTAAAAGGCCTGAGGAAGTTGAATTGAAGGATAAAGATGAATGGGATAAGATAAATGAACATCTTGGAACCAATGCATATAGCCTTCAGGAGCTTGTAAGACAGCTGGGTGAAAAGAGATTTGGCAAAGTGCCAACTGTAGGTGACTGCTTTGCAGGGGGAGGAAGTATACCTTTTGAGGCAGCAAGGATGGGATTTGATGTATATGCATCAGATTTAAATCCAGTTGCAATGCTTTTAACTTGGTCTGCATTAAACATATTAGGAAGCAGTAAAGAAGAAATAGAAGAGCTAAAAAAGTTCCAAGAAAAAGTATATAACAAGGCTGATGCGATTATAACTAAATGGGGTATAGAACATAATGAAGAAGGCCATAGGGCAAATGCATATCTATATTGCAATGAAATTATTTGTCCAGAATGTGGATATAAGGTTCCGCTTGCACCATCTTGGGTTATAGGCAAAGGGACAAAAACAGTAGCTATCCTTAAGGATAATGGGCATGGTGGTTTTGATATAGAAATAAAGATGGATGCAACAAATGAAGAGATGAAAAAGGCTGAAAAGGGAACTGTAAGGGATAGTAAGCTTGTTTGCCCACATTGTAATATGGAAACACCAATTACAGCAATAAGAAAGGATAGAAGGCTTGATGATGGAACAATAGTTTATGGTTTAAGAAAATGGGAAAAGCATGAATTTATTCCAAGAGAAGATGATGTGTTTCAAGAAAGGCTCTATTGTATAAGATATGAAGATCAAAATGGTAATAGATATTACACAGCACCTACAAAGGAAGATTTGAAAAGAGAAGAAAAGGTAATTGAACTTTTAGGTGAAAGATTTAATGAATGGCAGGAAAAGGGCTATATTCCAAGCAGCATGATAGAAGAAGGATATGAAACTTCAAGATTATTAAGAGAAAGAGGATGGACTTATTGGCATCAGTTATTTAATCCAAGGCAGCTTCTTGTCCATGGACTTTTGATGGAACTTATTGATAAGGAGGCTAATACAAAGAAGGAAAAGGTTGTTGGGCTGTTAGGGGTGAATAGGTGTTGTAATTGGAATAGTAAACTTTCAAGATGGAATCCAGCAGGTGCTGGAGGCCTTGGGAAAGTTGAAGATACTTTTTATAATCAAGCGTTGAATACTTTGTATATTTATGGAACAAGAAGTATGTATTTTATACAGAATAGTTGGTTTTATGATATAGTAAATTTTGAAATAGATAAAACCTTGGTTTCTAAATTAGCAGATGCAAGAAATAACGATAATACTTCTACCTTTTGGATTACCGATCCTCCATATGCTGATGCTGTAAACTACCACGAACTATCCGAATTTTTCCTCGCATGGGATAAGAAAATGCTACTTGATGTATTCCCTGATTGGTATGCTGATTCAAAAAGGGCGCTTGCCGTTAAGGGAACTGGCCAGGATTTTAACCAAAGCATGATAGATATATATAAAAACTTAGCAGAGCATATGCCGGATGATGGCATGCAGATTGTAATGTTTACCCATCAGGCTGTGAGCGTATGGGCAGCCTTAACATTAATTTTATGGGCATCAGGGCTTAAGGTTACAGCGGCTTGGACAATTGCAACGGAAACGGAATCCGGAGGACTTAAGGATGGTAACTATGTAAAAGGAACAGTTCTTTTGGTTTTAAGGAAACAGCTTTCTGATAATATAGCATTTACTTATAAAATTTATCCCGACATAGAATTTGAAGTTAAAAGACAAATTGATAGTATGAGGGATTTAGATGATAAGGATGATCCTAATTTTAATGATGCAGACTACATTTTAGCAGCTTATGCAGCAGCCCTTAGAATATTAACTTCATATAAAAGAATAGAGGATATTGACATACAATACGAACTTTCAAAAATAGGGCAAAAAGGATATATTTCACCTATTGAAAAAATAATTGATGATGCCATAAAGATTGCATACGACTACTTAACACCGACGGGGTTTGATCCATTTACATGGAAGACTTTAACTTCTGAAGAGAGGTTTTATATAAAAGGCCTGGATTTAGAAAAGAGCGGTGTAAATCAGCTTTCGGCATATCAAGAGATAGCAAGGGGATTTGGAGTAAAAGAATATAAAGAGCTTTTATACAGCACAAAGGCAAATAATGCAAGGCTTAAAACTGCAAGGGAATTTGCTATGAGAA
Source organism: Caloramator australicus RC3 (assembly GCF_000297115.1). Lineage (GTDB taxonomy): Bacteria > Bacillota > Clostridia > Clostridiales > Caloramatoraceae > Caloramator > Caloramator australicus. The sequence continues at coordinate 7,685 of NZ_CAKP01000071.1, forward strand.
ATATTGGAACAAGCGATAAATTCAGCAATTCTCTTTTAAGACACGTATTTGCTGCAATATATTTATCGATAAAAGAAGAAGATACAATGCACGGAAGAAACTGGCTAAAGAATGAGCTGCCAAGCTATTGGAGTCAAAGAAATACAATAATAAGCATACTTGAATTTATTGCAACTTTTGAGCATATAAGCAATATGAAGCATTGGGAAGAAGAGGCAAAATACGCAAAACTATTGATGGAGCTTATAAAACATGATGGGGTATAATGGGGTGGTATATTGATATATAGATACTCATCAAGAAGGCAAAAACTTGATAAAGCGTTCTTAGATGAAAAATTAAGGGGAGCATTAGCCTACGATAGAATAGCAGGCTATTTTAGCTCCTCTATTCTTGAAGTAGTAGGGGAAGCTTTAGAATCAGTAGAAGGAATTATTCGAGTTGTATGCAATTCGGAGTTATCTAAAGAAGACGTAAAAACAGCAAAAGCTGCAATGGAGGCACAAAGAAGGGAATGGTGTGAATCTGAGCCTGAGAATAGGTTTATAAACGCTGGGAACAGGTTAGAGAAATTATACAATCTATTAAAATCAGGAAAATTACAAATCAAGGTTGTCCCAAACGATGTTTTTGGGCTTATACACGGCAAGGCTGGGGTAATAACTTTAAAGGATGGAAGGAAAACATCCTTCATAGGAAGCGTAAATGAAACGAGTTCAGCTTGGAGATTAAACTATGAAATTCTATGGGAAGACGATTCAGAAGAGGCTGTAAATTGGGTGCAGGAGGAATTTGACTTTTTTTGGAATAGCCAATTTGCAGTTCCCCTTTCGGATTTTATTATTGAGGATATTAAAAGATTATCCAAAAGAAAAGTGATATATTCGGTTGAAGAGTGGAGAAAAAACCCAGACCCTGCTTCAACTGTTATTGAGTCACCTGTTTATAGGAAGGAACTTGGACTTTGGGAACATCAAAAGTATTTTATCAATCTTGCCTTTGAAGACCACAAAAAATCCTATGGAGCAAGATATGTGCTGGCTGATATGGTGGGACTTGGTAAAACAGTTCAGCTTGCCATGGCAGCACAACTTATGGCTTTATATGGAGACAAACCCATACTTATTATTGTTCCTAAGACCTTATTATGGCAGTGGCAGGATGAATTATACAACCTTCTTGATATGCCATCTGCAGTTTGGACAGGAAGGGAATGGGTGGATGAAAATGGATTAAAATACCCTTCAAACGGGGATATTAGCATAAAGAAATGCCCAAGGAGAATAGGGATTATATCTCAAGGGTTAATCACTGCCAATTCACCTGTTGTTGATTACTTATTATCCTTAGAATATGAATGTGTAATTGTAGACGAAGCCCATAGGGCACGGAGGAAAAAATACAATCAAGGCAACGATAAAACGATAGCCTATGAATCAAATCAGAATAATTTAATGAGATTTTTAATGGAAATTTCCAAAAGAACAAAGAGCATGCTTTTGGCAACTGCTACGCCAGTTCAGTTGCATCCTATTGAAGCTTGGGATTTGCTTGAAATATTATCTCAAAAAAATGATAGCGTTTTAGGGAGCAAATACAGTAAATGGAGAACCCAACCGGAGAGGGCATTAAATCTATTGTTGGGCAATGAAGAGTTTGAGGAATTTGATTTAAGTATTATCGATTGGATTAGGGATCCATTCCCACCTGAAAACGAAGAGGAGATTAATTTTGCAATTATAAGAAAACGTGCTGGCATGAAGGAAGATGATTTTGTCCTTAGTATGGATGTGATAGAATCGATGAAAAATACACCTGACTATAGAAAATTAGGAAGGGTAGTAAATAATAATACTATAAAATTATATAACCCTTTTATAAGACATATAGTAAGGAGAACCAGGGATTTTCTTGAAAATACAATTAACCCTGAAACAAATGAGCCATATCTAAAGAAAGTTGAAGTAAAGCTTTTTGGTGAAAGGGAAGAAGAGGCTATAGTATTACCGCCATATTTAAAGAAGGCCTATGGGTATGCAGAAGCATTTAGTGTACTTTTACAAAAAAGAGTAAAAGGCGGAGGATTTTTAAAAACGCTCTTATTAAAAAGAGTTGGAAGCACGATAATTGCTGGTAAAAATACGGCTGAAAAGATGTTATCTAATTGGAATTTAATTGAAGAAGATGATTACGAAGATGACGATGCTGAAAAAATAAATGAAGAAAGGGAAGAAATAAAAAATTTAACAGTAGAAGAAAAGGAATGTTTAAAAAGATTTATAGAATGTCTGGAGAATAATCAATCAAAGGACCCAAAATATGAATTGACTTTAAAATTACTAATCGATGATAAGTGGATAGAAAGAGGATGTATAATATTTTCACAATACTATGATTCGGCATTTTTTATTGCAGAAAACTTATCAAAGGATTTGAAACTTGAAAAGATTGGTCTTTATGCAGGTGGAGATAAATCGGGTATATTTATATATGGGGTATTTTATAGGAAAACAAAGGAAGAAATAAAACAGATGGTTAGAAAGCATGAATTAAGAGTATTAGTGGGGACTGATGCTGCCAGCGAAGGACTTAACCTTCAAACATTAGGATGCCTTATAAATCTCGACCTTCCTTGGAATCCAACCAGGTTAGAGCAAAGAAAGGGTAGAATACAAAGAATTGGTCAAATTTATGATGAGGTATATATTTATAACATGAGATATAAGGATTCTGTTGAAGATAGGGTGCATGAATTATTGTCAACAAGGCTAGAAAATATACACAACCTGTTTGGTCAGATACCTGATGTTCTTGAAGATGTATGGGTTAAAGTTGCATTGAATGAAATTGAAGAGGCAAAACATATAATAGATGCTGTTCCTAAACAACATCCATTTGAATTAAGATATAATCAAGTTAAAAGGATAAAATGGGAAAGTTGCGCCACTATTTTAGATAGCAATGAAAAAAAGAAATGCTTGATGAATGGATGGAAGTAAAATGAACAGAAAGGACATTGCCATGCCACATATAATCTACAATGGACAAAGGATTGATTATAAAGTATCTAAAAAGGGAAAAAAGATGATAACTATTAGAGTAAATGAAAAAGGGGAGGTTATTGTAACTGCTCCTCCTTTTGCAGATGATGATTTTATTCGTATGTTTGTTGAAAAGGGTGCAAATTTAATTTTAGAAAAGTTAAAGGAGCTTGGGAAAAATAAAAAGGATGAAAAGAAGAAAGAATTTAAAACGGGGAAAAGGCTGCCCTTTTTAGGGAGTGAACTTACTCTAAAGGTTATTGTGGATAATGTGGATAAAATAAGAGCATATAAAAAGGATTGTGAATTGATCGTTTGTGTTCCTATGCTTTTAGATAAAACTGAAAGACAGCAGCATATTAATGATATAATCATAAAATGGTATAAAGAACAGGCAAAGAAAATATTTAAGATAAGACTTGATTATTACAGCCGAAAATATGGATTTGAATATAAAAGGATGGCTGTAAAGGAACAAAGGACAAGATGGGGAAGCTGCTCAACTAAGGGGAATATAAACTTAAATTGGAGGCTTTTGTTTGCACCGATCGATGTTATAGATCATGTAATAATTCATGAGCTTTGTCATCTAAAACATCACAATCACTCAAAATCCTTTTGGAATGAAATAAAATCTATAGATCCCGATTACGAAAGTAAAAAGAAGTGGCTGAAGGAAAATGAAAAGTTGATATTTTCAATAATTTAGGGTAGGAGAAATCCTACCCTATTATTTTAAAATAAATATTTATAATGTTTACATTAATTGTTATAATATGTTTATAAAATTTTTATAGGAGGATATAAAGATGGGGTTTTTTAAGGATTTGTTTGATTTGGATGAATATGATTTAGAAGACGCTTTTAGAGATTTGTTTGGTCCGCGTAAAAGAACAATATTAGATGATTTTAATGAAGTTGTAATTGAACCTATAAGAGAAGAGTTGAATGATATTAAAGAAGAAATAAAAAGTAGCAATCAAAGGGTAAAAAATGAATTTAAGAAAAAGTGTAAGGAAATTTCCCCAGAATTAGGTGAAGCTGTAGAAAAACTTGACAGGACAGCAATTACAATACGTAACCATATTGAAGCAAGTTCTTCTAGATCTGCAAAATATTTAAGAAAAAGAGTTAAGTCTATAAATCAACTACAAGAGGGAGACCATTTATTTGTTGATGGGAAAATAGGTCCTGATATATATACCCACCATGGCCTATATGTAGGTGATGGTTATGTAATTCACTATGATAATGGGGTTGTGTGTGAAGTAACATATGAAGAATTTGATAGTGGTAGAAAAGTATATATATTAGATAGCCCAATTATATATTCAAGGGAAACCGTTGTTTATAGGGCTAGGATGAGATTGGGTGAAAACAAGTATGATTTATTTTTTAACAATTGTGAACATTTTGTAAGATGGTGTAGAGGAAGCGATGAATGGGAAATAAATAGAGATTAATTAGGAGGCAATTTTATGATACCATTAAGAGATGCAAATCCCAGCAGAAAAAAGCCTGTGGTTACCTTTCTTATTATATTTGTCAATCTAGTAATATTTATTTTTGAAACTTCTATGCCGCATTATCTTTTAGAGGATTTTTTAAAGGTGTTCGGCTTTATTCCTTTAATGCTAACTAAGTCCCTTTTGGAAGTTTTTAGTGGCAATATAGAGATTTATATCTTGCCTATATTTACAAGCATGTTTCTGCACGGAAGCTGGACTCATCTTATCAGCAACATGTGGGCACTTTGGCTATTTGGTGATAATGTTGAGGATAGGATGGGGCATTTTAAGTTTTTAGTCTTTTACCTAATAAGCGGTTTTATTGCAGCACTTGTTCATTATTTATTTAATTTTAACTCGCCGGTTGTGACGATTGGAGCCTCGGGTGCCATTGCCGGAGTTATGGGAGCTTATTTTATAATGTTCCCCTTTGCAAGGATAACAACTTTAATTCCGCTACTTTGGATTCCATTTTTCGTAGACATTCCATCTTTTATATATATAGGCCTTTGGTTTATATCCCAAATTTCAAACGGGGTTCTTACGTTGATAGGTCCTTTATATGGAGCAGGCATTGCATGGTGGGCTCATATAGGTGGATTTTTATATGGTGCATATGTGGCACCTAAATATAAAAGAAAAAGATATTATGGTTATATGGACAACTATTACGGCTTTTTCAGTTGAATTTTTTAGATTTCTATAGTAGAATATTAATGCATAAAAAAAGTAGCCTTTTGGCTACTTTTTATCTTGAAAAGTTTCTTTTTTCAAGCTTTTTTGCTCTTCTGCATTCTGGACATCTTTTTGGTTCGTTTTCGAATCCCTTTTCTTTGTAGAATTCTTGTTCTCCTTGTGTGAAGATGAATTCCTTACCACAATCTTTGCAAATTAAGTTCTTATCCATAATTCTCATTCCTCCTGGGAAAATATTTTGATTCAAAGACCCTACGCCCATTCCCAAAGAGGAATGCTAGTGACCTTTTGAATACTATATAACTATAACATATTATTATATAAATAGCAAGCATTATTTTAAATTATTTGTAGAACAATTTTCCACAAAGCAGTATAATGATAATGGGGTTACATAGAAGGAGGTGGTATGATGGAGGGTGGCCCTTATCCTAGTATTATTTACAATTTAATAGAAACAATAAATGGTAGGGGAACTACTGCTTCATCCATACTGCCTTATGTAGTTCTCCTGCCAAAAGGGGAGGAGGACGAGTTATGGAAAGGGTTAAAGGGTGCTTTGTAAGCTATATTTTAAACGCACCAGTTTACGACCAAAACGATATTTACCTTGGTAAAGTTATTGATATTATTGTAACATCAGATGAGCATCTCCCACAGGTTGAGGGAATAAAGCTTAAAAATAGAAATAATATAAAGGAAATCGCTTTTAAGAGCTTAAATATTTTCAAAGACAACAAAGGATACAAGGTCATTGTTGAAAACTATTATGAATACAAAAGGGAAAAGAATTACTACTCTCTATCAAACGATATTTTGGATAAGCAGATTGTAGATATTAATGGGAAGAGGGTTGTAAGGGTTAACGACCTAAGGCTTGCTGAAATAGGAGATGGATATAAGGTTGTGGCGGTTGATATAGGCTTTAGAGGTCTTTTAAGAAGGCTTGGAGTGTTAGAACCTTGTGAGTTTGTGCTTTCAAAGTTTGGTAAAAGGCTAAGCAACAACCTAATCATTTGGGATAACGTTGAACCAATTCAAGGTCAGATAGACAGAATAACTCTATCTATGCCCTATAAAAAGCTAAAGTCCCTTCATCCCGCTGATATTGCAGATATTTTGGAGGAACTTGATGCAAGATATAGAAGCGATATATTTAAAACCTTTGATGCAAGGCTTGCTGCAAATACCCTTGAAGAGTTTGAGGATGAATATCAGACAGATCTTGTTGAAAACATCGATGCAAGCTATGCAAAGGAGATATTCGAAAACATGCCTAACGATGAGATTGCAGATATTCTAGAGGATGTAGACGAAGAGCATGTTGAAAAGATACTTGAAAAGATGGATAAAGAGGATGCAGAGGAGATAAAAGAACTTCTTGATTATGACGAAGATACCGTAGGAAGCATAATGACCACTGACTATATTGCCTTTAATGAAAATGAGACGGTGGATGGAGTTATAAGAAACCTTAGGGAGACAAAGCCAAGTTCAGAAATTGCCTATTATCTTTATGTTATAGACGATGCTGGAAGGCTTGTTGGCGTGGTATCTTTAAGAGATCTTATAGTAGCAGATGGGGATGCAAAGCTAAAGGATATCATGAGAAAGAATGTAATTTATGTATTAGATGAGGATAACCTTGATGATCTTACAGAGCTTGTTACAAAATATGAGCTTCTTGCAGTTCCTGTTGTTGATAAGGATAGGGTCCTAGTTGGTATGGCAATTCTTAACGATATAGTTGACGAAGTTCTTCTGCCAAGGTGGAAGAAAATATTAAGAAGGTCAGCATAGGAGGACATCATGAGGATAAAGAGCAAAAGATTAAAAAATATAATTTTCATTTTAAGCGTTATAGGACCTGGCCTTATCACAGTTAATGCAGGAAATGATGCCGGAGGAATTGCAACCTATGCAGCGGTAGGAGCTCATTTTGGCTATAAAATGCTGTGGGGATTATTGCTTATTACCTTCAGCCTTGCGGTAATTCAAGAGATGAATGCAAGAATGGCTGTTGTAACAGGAAAGGGATTAGCTGACCTTATAAGGGAGCAGTTTGGTGTAAAGCTTGCCTTTTTTGCAATGCTAACCCTTTTCATTGCAAACTTTGGAGTATGCGTTGGAGATTTTGCAGGAATTGCAGCCAGCATGGAGCTGTTTGGGGTAAGTAAATTTATATCCGTTCCATTAGTTGCAGCCCTTACTTTATTCATCATTACAAGGGGTTCCTATTCTAAGATTGAAAAGGTGTTTTTAGCCTTTACCTTTGTTTTCTTTTCGTATATCATAACTGCATTTATCGTAAAACCGGATTGGAATTATGTATTTAAACAGATGATAACTCCCCAGATAGAGTTTAACAAGGAATTTATCTTAACCTTCATTGGAATGATAGGAACGACAATAACTCCCTATATGCAGTTTTATCTTCAATCTTCAATCGTAGATAAAGGCCTTAGCGTTGAGGATTACAAATATGAAAAGCTTGACGTTTACCTTTCAGCCTTTTGGGGGGATTTGGTTTCATTTTTTATAATAGTAACGACAGCAGTGACTTTATACAAAAATGGAATAAGAATAGAAAGTGCAAATGAGGCGGCCCTTGCCTTAAAGCCTTTAGCAGGGCAATATGCTTCAGCTTTGTTTGGACTAGGTCTGTTTGGTGCCTCGGCCCTTGCAATTGCAATAATCCCCCTATCGACTACCTATGCTATATGTGAAGCCTTTGGATTTGAGAGGGGACTTGACAACGACTTTAAAGAAGCACCGATCTTTTATGGAATATTTGCAGGTATGATTATATTAAGCGCTCTAATAGTTTTAATGCCTAAGTTGTCCTTAGTTTCAATAATGCTTGCAACCCAGCAGCTTGCGGGTATATTATCCCCAATAATCCTTATATTTATGGTGCTTTTAACAAATAAAAAGGCTGTAATGGGGAAATATACCAACAGCAGGGTCCAAAATATAATAATTTGGCTTACGGTGGTATTTATAATAGTCCTTTCAATAATAATTTTCCTATCACCAATAATTGAAAAAATCATATAACCCCACGAAGGATCTACCTTGTGGGGTTATATGATTTTTCTTCGAGGTTTATTTATTTTTTTATAAGAGTTATATTATCCAGATACACTTCGTGATTACCTATAATATTTGCGTCACCGATTTTGCCAAGGGCAAACACAATGTGGGCAACCTCATCGGTCTCAGAGTTCATGGTAAAAACAAAGTTAAAACGTCGCATTTCAGGGGTTAAAGTAATTGTTTGTGGTCCGAAATATTTTGCATAATCTCCACCATTTCTTTCTATCATGACCTGAATATCTCTTATAACTGACGACCTTGCATCAAAGGAAAGTTCGTAGGTTTCGCCTTTTAGTATGCTCAAATTAGATTGTGCAATTTGGGTTGACCAGAATTGTGGCCCTTCATAATAGATAGTTACTTTCATTTCTCCATTTTCCACTGCAGCAACTGAATAAGCACCATCCCAATCTGCCTTAAAATGTATCCAATATTCACTGCCAAGGTCAAAATTGCCGTTTTTAATTAGATTTGAAGAAGTATCGTCGTTTTCTGAAACAATTCCATATATAAATTTGAAGTAATTAAGATTAAATCCGCCCTTATTAGCATATATCCTTAAAATTTGTTCCCCCTCTTGTAGTTCAACAGTAGTTTTTACAGTAGTATAAGTATCCCAACTGCCTGTATATTTTAGGTCTGTTGAGGAAAGTATTCTGCCATTTGATATTATATCTATTTTACCTATTTTATCTGAAAAACCTCCTGAAACCCTAAAAAATACTGTATATATTCCTGACTTTTTAACGTTTATAATGTAATCCATCCAATCCCCATCGTCTATATATCCAACAGTCTCTCCCCCACCAATGTCTGAACAAGGTCCAACCAAAACTCCGAACATCTGATGATAGTTTTCGGCCTCGATGATCGCCTCCTTAGTATCATCTATAACCACTGGTTTAGCTTTTTTCTTTAAGAATATATTATCTAAATAGACATCCTTTGGGTCGTTTCCAAATAGGAATTGAAGAACATAAGGATTATCAGAGCTATCTTCTGTTGAAAATTCAAAACTGTATTTTTCCATTTCTCTAGTTAATGTTAATGATTTTGTAATATATTTATCGTTAGATTTAATGCTTACAATTAATGGCCTTGGTTGGCTGCTCCTTGCGTTAAAGGATAGGATATAAGTTTCATTTGAGGGTAATTTTATTCCTTCCTGATAAAGTCTTATATCATCAGGTGATTTGCCATTATTTTTAATATTTACATAAACCTCACGATTATCAGTTGAAATTATAGCCTTAGCCCTATTAGACACTTCAAATTTCCAGAATCCCAATCTTTCTTTACCTTGATCAAAGGTTCCGTTGTATATATAGTTTCCTGACTTAAGAGGTTCCCTATTTTGGTTAGGGTCGCTGTTTATATTATCAGAGATTTTTATTAATTTTACGTTATCCAAATATACAATTCCATCGTCTTTCCCAATATTAAAATCAAGTCTTGCAAAGGGGTCAGCCTCATTTTTCATTGTGAATTCATACGAATAGTTTTTCATTTCTGTAGTTAAATTAATCACAGTGTCACCAGAGTAGCTAATCCAAGAGCCACCCACCATAGTAACTTTACTTATTATACTTCTTGGTTTTGATGCCTTTGCGTCAAAGGATACCCTATATTTAGCACCTTTTTCTATAAATATTGGTTCTTGGGTAAGCTGAACCGAATAGGTTTCTGATCCAGGATTAAGGATTTCAGCTTTAAAAATACCGTCTTCGATAGAAGGAATAGCTTCTCCGCCGAGTAAAGTGTTAAAGCGCCAGTATGAACTTCCATCAACTCCATCAATTCTATCTACGCCCTCAACATCTTTATCAAATGTTCCATTGTAAATATAATTTCCATCTTCAAGGGTAGGTCTTACAGTATTATAATCGTAGTTAATCTGGGGGTATTCACCTTTGTATTCATATACTCGAACATAGTCTATAACAAAGCTTTTGGGGAAAATGCTATCATCTTTGGGGTTACCAGGAAGGTTACCGCCAACAGCTAAATTGATTTGAAGATAAAAATCCCTATCAAAAGGTGCTGGATAAGTATATGAATCAGCCTCATTAAGATTTCTACTATACCAATGTCTTTGAACTTGATATAGATTACCATCGACATACCATCGGAATTCTCCTGGTAACCATTCAAGCTCAAAGGTGTGGAAGTCATCTGAAAATTTTTTTCCATCAGGTAGGTAGTAGTCTTTACCTGTATATTTCCAAGGATTGCCGTAGTGAAGAGTTCCAAAGACTTTGTTTGGTTCACTTCCTATGTTTTCCATAATATCTATTTCGCCACATGAAGGCCACCCACCATACATATCCATATCAGAAGGCATCATCCAAATTGCAGGCCATAATCCTTGACCTTCTGGAAGTTTAGCTCTTATTTCGAACTTCCCGTAGGTCCATTCACCTTTGCCTTGGGTTGTTAATTTAGCAGATGTATATTTATTTCCACCATAGTCCTCACGTCTTGCTGTAATTATCAATGTTCCGTTTTCAACCCTTGCATTTTCTGGTCTTGACGTGTAGTATTGTAGTTCGTTATTACCAAAACCTCCTCCCCCCTCAACAAAATTCCATTTACTTTTATCAATGCTATCACCGTCAAACTCATCGCTCCATACCAGCTTCCAATTAGCATTGATATTTTTGCTTGATGTAGAGTTTTTCGATGCATTCACTCTTATAGAGTAAATTAAAAAAATTATGCAAAGAAGAACTGCAGATGAGGTTATAAGTATTTTTTTCACTAATATTCCCCCCTCTATTGTTTTACTTAATAGCCTTGAGCATAATTTTAAAGCCTTGAAATTACTAGCCTGCTATGGCTAAATTTTTTTATCACTCACAAATATATTTCATAGGATTTCCTCCTTTTTTGTCGAATTATATTAATATAACAACATTCAATTTAACAACAAAAAGGAGGAAATCTCTATGTATCAACGTCAAGAAATTTTTAACATTATTGAATTTTTTACTTCTCAAAAACTTATCAATTTTTATACAACCCTCTTTGAAAATCTTGATTTATCTCCATTACCAGATAAGGTCCCCTCTAAATACGGCCCTACTGGGTTTTCTCGCCATGCTCTTTTCAGAGCCTTTATTGTCATGAAATGTGAAAAATTTGCTCAAGTTACTGAACTTAAAGATTTCTTAGAAAATAATTTAATCATTGCTAAGCTTTGTGGTTCGATATCCTTAAGCCTTTACCTTCTTACTC
>NZ_CAKP01000070.1 GCF_000297115.1 Caloramator australicus RC3
AACTTAGCTTAATGCCATGGAATCTTTCAAGAAGCTCGTTAAAATGTTTGAAGTTAGCATTTTTGTAGTTGTCAGACAATTTAAGAGAGATAATTTTACCTTTAAGTTCATCGGAAACAGCATGAGAAGGTTTACGGCCTTTGTTTTTATGAATAAGAGCAGAAACCCCGCTTTGCATCACACCCTTTCTTAATCTAATAACTTGACGTTCGCTAAGGCCTAAAACCTTTGCTGCTTCCTTGACAGTTAATAAACCCTCAAGGGATTTTTGAATGACAACATACCTATTAATTTGTTTTTGTGACATTGAATAAAACACCTCGTTCCTCATAGTGACATTTTATCATATTACTCTACAACATGACATTATCATAAAATAATCACACAAAAATTAGATTGTCCATTGACAAACTAAGGGTATTATGTTAGAATTGCTTTGTAAACCGCTCGCAACGGGCTAAAAGGTAAGACCTGCCTAGATTGCGGCGAGTCTCGGTTGAGGAGGTGTAAAGGAATGTACGCATTAATAATGACTGGCGGAAAACAGTATAGGGTTCAAGAAGGTGACGTGCTATTTGTTGAAAAGCTTGCTGCAGATGTTGATTCAACAGTAGAAATCAAGGAAGTTCTTGCAGTATCAAAGGATGGCAAGCTAGTTGTAGGAAAACCATTCGTTGATGGTGCTAAGGTGACTGCAAGAGTAGTAAAGCACGGAAAGGCAAAGAAGATAATCGTTTTCAAGTTTAAGAAGAAAAAGGATTACAGAAGAAAACAAGGTCACCGTCAACCATATACTCAAATTAAGATTGAAAAAATCGAAGCATAATTGAAATAGAAGGCCTTCAAAGGAGGTGTAATAAATGGCTCATAAGAAAGGTGTCGGCAGTTCCAAGAACGGTAGAGATAGTGAATCCAAAAGACTGGGGATTAAAAGACATGATGGTCAATTCGTTTTAGCTGGAAATATACTTGTAAGACAAAGAGGAACTAAGATTCACCCAGGAGCAAACGTTGGAAGAGGAAAGGACGATACTTTATTTGCTCTTGTAAGCGGAATCGTAAGATACGAAAGATTAGGAAGAGACAGAAAAAAGGTAAGTGTATATCCACAAGAAGCTGTTCAATAATTAGATTAAAATGCACCCTTAAGGGTGCATTTTTGTAGTTTAATAGAGGTGGATTTTATGGATGAAGAAAAATTAGTCGAATATACAGTTAAACAGCTAAGATTATTAAGACATAATTTTATGAATACTCTCCAGGTTATATATGCTTATTTACAGATAAATAAACCGGATAAGGCTATTGAGTATATGAAAGAAATAAATAAGAATATGTTTAGTTTAAGCTTAATTTATAACCTCGAAAATCCCTTTATTTCTCTGCTTATGCAGGACATAATAATGGAAGTTGAAAAAATCGGGGCAGACTATGAAATAATAACAAATATTGATTACATACCAACTGAAGTTTTTACAAAAAATAAAAACGAAATACTAACATTGTTTGAAAACATTAAAAAGTATTTGCTTAATGGCTTAAAAGGTAATAACGTTAGTAAAAAACTCTACATTGAAATAGGCGAAGATGATAAGGCATACTTAATCGACTTTTATAACACTGGCCTAAAGGAAAAAATTAAGTCTACCAATTATGAAACGCCATATAAAATAGATGGTTTAAATTTAAGGCTTTACGAATTTGGAAACTCCTTTCTTTTGGAAGTGAGTATTGAAAAAAGTAGGTGATTATATGTTCGTAGATGTTGCAAAAATATATGTCAAAGCCGGAGACGGAGGACATGGAGCAGTATCTTTTAGAAGAGAAAAATATGTTCCGTTTGGTGGACCAGATGGAGGAGACGGAGGAAAAGGCGGAGATGTAATTTTTGTGGTCGACAAAGGCCTTAGAACTCTTTTGGATTTTAGATACAAGAAAAAATATATAGCTATGTCAGGAGAAAATGGGGGAACGAACAACAAGTTTGGTAAGGATGGAGAGGATTTAGTCATTAAAGTTCCACCAGGAACAGTCATAAAGGATGCAGAAACTAATAGAATTATAGCAGATCTTAAGGATGAATCAGATGTGGCAGTTGTTGCAAGGGGAGGACGCGGAGGTAGAGGAAATACGAAATTTGCAACCCCTACAAGGCAAGCTCCTAACTTTGCTGAACCAGGAATGCCTGGTGAAGAAAGATGGATCGTTTTAGAGCTCAAATTATTAGCAGATGTTGGGCTCGTTGGATTTCCGAATGTTGGAAAGTCAACTATATTATCGATGGTTACAGGGGCAAAACCTAAAATTGCCAACTATCATTTTACAACTTTAACTCCTAATTTAGGCGTTGTAGATCTTCCAGGAGTTAAAAGCTTTGTTCTAGCTGATATTCCTGGAATTATTGAAGGTGCCCATGAAGGAGCAGGCTTGGGAATAGACTTTCTAAGGCACATTGAAAGAACAAGGGTGCTTATTCATGTTATAGATGTTTCGGGAATAGAAGGAAGAGATCCCATTGAAGACTTTTATCAGATAAATGAAGAATTAAAATTATATAACGAAAAACTTTCTAAAAAGCCTCAAATAGTAGCAGCTAATAAAATGGACATTCCTGGTGCAGAAGAAAATTTTGAAAGGCTTAAGGCTGAAATGGATAAACATGGAATAAAGGTCTTTAAAATTTCAGCAGCTACCAATCAAGGCCTTAAAGAACTTATGCAGTATGTAGGACAGGTTTTAGAAAATGTACCTTATGATGAGGAACCATTAGGTGAATTTTATATCCCTGAAGACAAGAAATTCACTTATATTATTAAAAGGGCAGATGATGGCGCATTCGAAATAACTGGATCTTTTGTAGATAGACTGCTGCTTAGCGTTAATATTTATGATTCTGAGTCATTAAAATACTTTCATAAGGTATTAGAAAGAAAAGGTATTATCGAGGAATTAAAGCAAATGGGAATTAAGGATGGAGATATAGTAAGGATGAATGATTTTGAATTTGAATTCGTCGAATAGAGGTGAATATATGCTGAAAGGAAAGCAGAGGAGCTATTTAAGAGGCCTTGCCAATAATATTGAATCGATTATCCAGATAGGCAAAAATGGATTAGATGAGGCGGTATTAAAGCAAATAGATGAAGCCTTAACTGCCCGTGAACTAATCAAGATAACCGTTTTAAAAAATAGTCTTTTAGATCCTTATGAAACATGCCAAGATGTTTGCCATAGCTTAAAAGCTGAGCCAGTTCAAGTTATAGGAAACAAATTTGTAATTTATAGACGAAACGACAAAAAACCTCAAATAAATTTTCCAAATTAGTCCCTTAAGGAATTATCCTTAAGGGATTTTTTATGATATAATAACATTTGGAATTTTAATTTGGAGTGATGCCATTTGCAAAATATAGGCTTATTTGGAGGAACCTTTAATCCAATTCATTTGGGACACTTAATCATTGCAAACGAAGTTTTGGAAATTTTGAAACTGGATAAGATAATTTTTATCCCAACCGGCATTCCACCCCATAAGGACATAGGAGTTGTTAAAGGGAAACATAGATACGAAATGGTTAAACTTGCAATAGAGGATAACCCCTATTTCGAGGTAAGCGATATAGAAATAAAAAAATTAGATTATTCCTATACATACGATACATTAAAAGAATTACAAAAAATATATTATGTAAACAAATTTAGGTTTATTATTGGATACGATGCATTTTTAGAGATAGACAGCTGGAAAAATGTAAAGGAAGTTTTTAAAATGGCACAATTTGTAGTAGTAAATAGAAATGTAGAATCGAGAGAAATGTTAAAATTGATTGAGGAAAAATGTAATAAATTTGATGGAGAAGCTATATATTTAAAAGTTCCAAATATAGAAATATCTTCAACTGAAATAAGAAAAAGGTTAAACGAAGGAAAAAGTATAAAGTATTTGCTTCCGGATAAAGTTATTGATTATATCCAAAAAAATAACTTATATTGAGGAGATTGATAACATGATTCATAAAATAGAACAAAAATTAAAGGAAATGCTAGATGAAAAAAGATATATTCATTCAAAGAATGTTTTAAAAGCCGCAATAGAACTTGGTAAAAATTTCAATTTTGATTTAGAAAAAATAAAGATAGCCGCATTACTACATGACTGTGCAAAAAATTTAAGGGATGATGAATTGTTAATTAAAGCTTATAAATATGGTATAATTGTTGATGAAATACAGAAAATACAGCCCTTTCTCTTGCATGGTCCTGTAGGAGCATATTTGAGTAAATTTGAATTTGGGATTGATGATGAGGATATTTTCAATGCAATATACTATCATACAACTGGAAGAAAGGATATGACGATTTTTGAGGAAATAATTTACCTTGCGGATTTTATATCTATTGATCGTAATTTTGAAGGCGTTGAAGAAATAAGAAAAAAAGCCTTTGAAAATTTTGAAGAAGCGCTTTTAATGTCCTGTAACAGCACATTGACCTACGTTATAAATAGAAATCTTCCTATCCATCCCTTGACTATTGAATTTAGAAATTGGCTTTTAATGAAAGGTGGAAAATAGATGAACAAAAGGACTAAAAGGGTAAGAAAGAAAAATGTAAAAAAAATTTTTTTTAATGTTATTAATTTTCTTTATTACCTCTGTTGGATTGGTTTTTGGATATGGTTTCTACCAGCTGAATAAAATGTCAAATGATGATTTTAAAGGGACAAAATTAAGTTATAACGAACCTGTTAATGTATTGGTATTAGGCGTTGATGCAGGAGATTATAAAAATAGAAAATCATCTCATACTCGTTCTGATACAATAATGCTGGTAAATTACGATCCAAATGAAAATAAAGCCTTTATTTTATCGATTCCTAGGGATACAAGGGTAAAAATTAACGGCGATTATTGTAAAATAAATTCTGCCCATTCCATCGGGGGGGCGGAACTAACTATTAAAACAATAGAAAATTTTTTAAATGTCCATATAGATTATTATGTTGAAATAGACTACGAAGGCTTTAGAAGGGCAATAGATGCCATAGGTGGAGTTGATGTAGTAATTCCGAGGGATATGCATTATAAATCCTATGATCTCGATATTAACTTTAAAAAGGGAGAAAAGGTCCACTTAAATGGGGAGCTTGCTGAAAAATTTATAAGATGGAGAAAAAACAACGATGGGACTGGATATGCAACGGGGGATTTAGGAAGAATTTCAACACAACAGGAATTTTTAAAGCTTATTCTTATGAAACTTAAAACTCCGGAAGGAATAATTAGAATTCCCAATTTGTTGAATACAGTTGTAAGATGGACTAAAACGAATGTCCCACCTAAATTGATGGTTTATTATGCTTATAAGGCTATCGGAATGCATGCTGACTCTATTGAAAGTGAAACATTAAAGGGCGAACCTAAATATATTTCAGGGATTTCATATTATATATATGATGAGGATAAAAATAAAGAGGTTCTATCATATTTTAAAAAAGATAATGATTTAATAATAATTATTTTAAATTCTACAAATGTTAGTGGACTTGCAAAGAAATATAAAGAAAGGTTATCACAATTAGGTTATAAAAATATTAAGACTGGTAATCATTCAATTACCTATGAAAAAACAGAAATACAGACATCAAATCTTGAAATTGCCCACAAGATTAAGGAATTTTTAAAAATTGGAGAAGTAAATTATTTGAAAGATAACAAAAATGAAATTATAATTATACTTGGGACAGACGCTATTAAATGAAACTAATGTCATATTAAAACATAAAATATACTAAGATAAAATGAGGAGGTTATAATTTGAAAAGTTCAGCAAGCCTAGCTTATTATATTTCTAATGCTGCTTTAAATAAAAAGGCTAAGGATGTTAGGATATTAAACGTATCACATTTAAGTCCAATCGCAGACTATTTTGTAGTATGTAGTGGAACTTCTACAGTCCAAGTCAAGGCTATAGCCGATGAAATAGAAGAAAAGCTTTCAGAGAAGGGGTTTTACGTAAGGCATAAGGAAGGATATAATTCTGCAAGATGGGTTTTATTAGATTATGGTGATATAATTGTGCATGTCTTTTATACAGAAGACAGGGACTTTTATGATATAGAAAGGCTCTGGGCAGATGCAATTGCAGTAAATGTATAAATCTTTGACAAAATTTAAATATTAATTTATAATATACCATAATTGAATATTGATAGCATATTAAAAGGAGTAGTAAATAGGCACGGCTTTCAGAGAGCTGGTGGAGGGTGCAAACCAGTAAGCACGGCTTATTGAACTCGCCTTTTTAGAAATATGCAGGGAGACCTTTATCTAAACGAGAGGGCCTATGGCCAATTAGGGTGGTACCGCGGGGTTCCCCGTCCCTAAAAAGGGATGGAGAACCCCTTTATTTATATAATACTTTAGGAGGTGGAATCATGGCTTTTTATGATTTTCTAGAAATTGAAAAGAAATGGCAAAAGATTTGGGAAGAAAAGAATAATTTTCATGGTGAGGATTTTTCAGATAAGGAAAAATATTACATGCTTGTTATGTTCCCATATCCATCTGGAAAATTACATATGGGCCACGTTAGGAATTATTCCATAGGTGATGTTATTGCAAGATTTAAAAGGATGCAGGGATATAATGTTTTACACCCAATAGGATTTGATGCCTTTGGCCTTCCAGCTGAGAATGCAGCAATAAAACACGGAATTCCTCCAAAGGATTGGACAATAAATAACATGGAGGAGATGGAAAAACAATTAAAAGCACTTGGAATTAGCTACGACTGGGATAGAGAAGTTAAAACTTGTATGCCGGATTACTACAAATGGACTCAATGGATGTTCCTTCAAATGTATAAAAACGGTTTAGCGTATAAGAAAAAGTCCTTTGTAAATTGGTGTCCATCCTGCCAAACTGTTCTTGCTAATGAGCAGGTTGTAAATGGTAAATGTGAACGTTGTGGAACTGCTGTAGGCAAAAAGAACTTAGAGCAATGGTATTTTAAAATCACCGATTATGCAGATAGACTGTTAAAGGACATTGAAAAATTAAAGGGTTGGCCTGATAAGGTTAAGATAATGCAGGAAAACTGGATAGGAAAGAGCGAAGGCGCCCAAATCGATTTTGCTATTGAAGGAAGACAAGAAAAGATAACAATATTTACAACAAGGCCTGATACCGTATTTGGTGTAACCTATGTTGTTCTTGCTCCTGAACATCCACTTGTAAAAGAGCTTGTAAAAGGAACAGAATATGAAGAAAGAGTATTAGAGTTTGTAGATAAAATGCAGTATTTAAATGAAATTACAAGAACATCAAATGAAACAGAAAAAGAAGGTGTATTTACAGGTGCCTATGCAATAAATCCAGTTAACAATGAAAAAATTCCAATTTGGATAGCCAATTATGTTCTTTTAGATTATGGAACTGGTGCAGTTATGGCAGTTCCTGCCCATGATGAAAGGGATTTTGAATTTGCTAAAAAGTATAATCTTCCAATAAAGGTTGTAATATCACCCAATGGAGATGAAAGCTTAACCCTAACAGAAGCTTATACAGGCGAGGGAATAATGATTAATTCTGGCAAATTTAACGGGATGAGAAACTCTGAAGCCTATGGTGAAATTGTAAAGTTTATAGAAGAAAATAATTATGGAATAAAAAAGGTAAACTTTAGATTGAGGGATTGGCTGATTTCAAGACAAAGATATTGGGGAGCACCAATTCCGATAGTTTATTGTGAAAAATGTGGTGAAGTTCCAGTTCCAGAGGATCAGCTGCCAGTATTGCTGCCAGAGGATGTTGTATTTACAGGTAAAGGGGAATCACCACTTACTACATCAGAAAGTTTCCTTAATACAACTTGTCCTAAGTGCGGAGGCAGAGCGACAAGAGAAACAGATACAATGGATACATTTGTATGTTCTTCATGGTATTACTTTAGATATACCGACCCGCATAACGATAAAGAAGCCTTTAACTATGATAAGGCAAAATACTGGATGGCTGTTGACCAGTATGTAGGCGGGGTAGAGCATGCAATACTTCACTTATTATACTCAAGATTTTTTGCTAAGGCTTTATATGACTTTAAAATTTCACCGGTTGATGAGCCTTTTACAAACCTTTTAACTCAAGGTATGGTTTTAAAGGACGGGGCAAAGATGTCAAAGTCCAAGGGCAACATTGTAAGCCCGGAAGAAATAAGAGCAAATTATGGAGCAGATACAGCAAGATTATTCATCTTATTTGCAGCACCGCCAGAAAGGGACCTTGAATGGAGCGATCAAGGAGTAGAAGGATGCTTTAGGTTCTTAAATAGAGTATGGAGATTGGTTGATGAGCTGGAACCGATGATTAAAAAGGCTAATAAGTTGGATGTAAATAAGCTAACAAAACAAGATAAAGAAATGAGAAGAATTGCCCATTATACAGTAAAAAAGGTAACAGAAGACATAGCACAAAGATTCAATTTTAATACAGCAATAAGTGCAGTCATGGAGCTTGTAAATGCAATGTATCAATATAAAGACATTGAAAATCCAAATTACGATGTTCTTGCTGAGGCAATCGAAAAGATGCTGCTTATATTAGCACCTTTTGTTCCACACATAACCGAAGAACTTTGGGAAAGAATAGGAAAGACTGGCAGCATCCATGAGCAAAGATGGCCAGATTACGATGAAGATGCTCTTGAAGTTGATGAAATTGAAATAGTTGTTCAGATCAATGGTAAAGTAAAAGGAAAACTCATAGTTCCAGTTGATGCATCAAATGAAGAAATATTAAATACTGCAAAGGAAGATTCAAAAATTAAATCCTTAATAGAAGGAAAGACAATTGTAAAGGAAATAGTTGTTCCTGGAAAACTTGTTAACATCGTGGTTAAATAAAAAGGAGGTAAAGTTATGGAAAAGGTTGTTCTTTCTACAACAAATGCCCCAGCAGCAATTGGACCATATTCCCAAGGTATTAAGGCTGGCGATTTTATCTTTACATCAGGCCAACTTCCTATTGACCCTAAGACTGGAGACCTTATCAATAACGATATAAAGGCTGCTGCAAAACAATGTCTGGAGAACATAAAGGCGATATTAGAATCAGCTGATTCAAGCCTTGATGATGTTGTTAAAACTACAGTTTTCTTGAAGGATTTAAATGATTTTGCAAGTGTAAATGAAGTTTATGCTGAATATTTTAAAGAAAAGATGCCAGCAAGATCAGCCCTTCAAGTTGCAAGGCTGCCCAAGGATGCACTAATTGAAATTGAAGCGATTGCTATTGCAAGATAATAAAAAAGTAAAGGGCCTGCGCCCTTTACTTTTCTTTTTTTATTTTAAATTTTTGGTTTCTTTTAAACTTTTTATAAAAGAATAGGGTTACGACTATTATAGTAGGAATTACAATCCAGTTTGAAGGTCTTTTCTTGTATTTACCAGTTTCAACATATTTAAGATCATAAAACAAACTACCAAAATCTTCATTTGCAATTAAAGGAACGGATTTAAGAAGATTATTATTTTTATAAATATCTATAGATCCTAAGGTTTCACCTTTTGTAAATTTTTCTATATTAGAAACAACATTAATCTTTTTTTCTATATCATTAAAATTATCATTTTTCTTTAATGTAATATATATATCTTCAGCTGGATAAAGTGGAATAGATTTGTTATCTATAATTATATGAGTGGCAGCTGTGTTTTTATCTAAAATCAGCTTTGTTTGGAAATCGTTAAAGCCATAATCAAAAAGTTTTATAATATCGTTATAATATTGGGCATTACTTTTTAAAACTACAGCTATTAGGGTTCTGCCATCCTTAGTTGCAGAACCTACAAAGGCATGTTTTGATTTTATCGTATATCCAGTTTTAACACCATCTGCCCACTGATAACGATATCTTCTATTGCCATTAATAAGTTTATTATGACTATAAAGGTATCGGGTTTGGAGCTGTTTGTTGGTGGGTGGAATTTCATATCTAACTTTTGATACTATTTCTCTAAACTTGGGATATTCGAAGGCTTTTTTAGTTATTAGGTATAAGTCGTAAGCACTGGTATAATGGTTAGGATCATAAAGCCCTGAAGCATTAACAAAATGAGTGTTTTTACAGCCTAATTCTACAGCCCTCTGATTCATTAATTTTGCAAATTCTTCTTCGCTACCAGAAATATATTCTGCAAGGGCCTGGGCAGCATCGTTGGCTGATTCAATCAAAAGGGCATTTAGAAGCTGTTCTACCGTTAACTCCTCGCCTTCCATAAGATAAATTTTGCTTCCATCTGCAAAGGGAGGCTTTTTCCCTATAATGACTTTATCGTTTAAGTTGCATTTTTCTATTGTTAAAAGAGCTGTCATTATTTTTGTTGTGCTTGCTGGTGCAAGCTTTAGATCCTTATTTTTTTCAAAAAGTATCTTGTCCGATTGCAAATCTACCAATACACATCCCTCAGCATTAACATTTATGGAAGCATTTACATTTGCAATGTTAAAGAAAATACATATTAACATTAACACTAATATAGCATATTTTTTCATAAGCATCTCCTTCCGTCACTCATAAACAAGTTTATTTTAACAAAAAACTACATAATTATTCAATGTTTAAATGAATTAATTTTTGTCAATATTCTATTTGGGGTGATGTTCATGGATTTAACAAGGAGAGAAAAAATAGGTTTAGCTGTTTTCCTTTTTATTATCCTTTTTATAACTTCTTTTTATTATTACAAGGATAAAAGAAAAAACGAGATGATGGTAATTAAAACTTCAAGAATTCAAGATGAGCAAAAAGAAAATGATATAAAAGAGATAAAGGTGTATATATGTGGGGAGGTTAAGAAACCTGGGGTATATACTTTAATAGAAGGAGAAAGATTATATAAGTTAATAGAAATAGCAGGAGGATTTACTGACAAGGCAGCAAAGGAAAACCTAAATTTAGCTATGAAATTAAAGGATGAAGACTATATATTTGTTCCTTCAATTGAAGGCTTATTAAACAATAGTCAAGGTAAAACAATAAGTTCAAAGATAAATATTAACACAGCGACACTTGAAGAGCTAAAGACGCTTCCAAGAGTTGGTGATGCCATAGCCCAAAGAATTATAGACTATAGAGAAAAAAATGGGCCATTTAGAGATATAAAGGATATAAAGAATGTTAGCGGAATTGGAGATAAGATGTTTGAAAATATAAAGGAGAAAATAACAGTAAGATAATATGTCAATATCTTTTGAAAATGTCACCTAAAAATAATTTAAAATAAAGTTAATTATCGTATGAAAATGTCATTTAGATGGGTAAAAATTAGGGGGCTTTGCCCCCTAGAACCCCCATCCTCGCCGGAAGGCAGAGGGGCAGATTAAACTGCCCCTAAAAGGCAATAGGATACTATGCCGCCTGATGTCAAGGCCTTTCGCGGCATAAACGGGCGCCCTCCCACAAGTGGGCCCCTCCCATTTATTCCACGGTGCCTTGACATCACCCGACTAACAGTCCTATTATCAAAAGCTAACATTTA
>NZ_CAKP01000069.1 GCF_000297115.1 Caloramator australicus RC3
CATATAAGCCATGTATTATCAGCGAGATTAAGCAGTAGGCCATTAGGATGGAGTAAAGAGGGATTAAAGATAATGGCAAAGCTAAGGGTATTTAGCAGGAATGGAGGTAATTTAAGGGAAATAAGTATATACAAGGAAGACGTTGAAACATTTAGATTAAATAAAAAGAAGATAAAAGAAACAATTAAAAGAATAAATAATTCTTCACGAGAAGGAATAAATAATATAACAATATTAAATATTGGAAAAGTAACGCCAATGTATAAGATATTAAAATCAATTAAATATGAAAATATAATTTAAAGTTTAAAAGCTTACGAAAGTCTTGATTTTAAACATTTTAGGGGGTTGTCTATAAAAATTAACCTACAATATCTTGACACTATCATCAATATATAGTGCTATTTTTATTGCCTTTTATAAAATAGCTAATATTTGTTAATAATAAAAAATATGTAGGAAAGGAGTTGATGAGGATGGATGGATTTTTCAAAAAAGTAGGGGATGAGATTTGGTTTGAAGAAATAGACAGGGATAGCTTAAAGATTTCCTACAAAATCAAAGATATAATTTACTCTAAAAGATCAAAATTTCAAGACATATATATAGTTAACTCCAATGATTTCGGTAAAATGCTTGTAATAGATGGAGTCGTTCAGACAACCGAAAGGGATGGCTTCATATACAATGAAATGATCTCCCATGTTCCCCTTAGCATGCATGAAAACCCTAAAAATGTTCTTATCATAGGGGGTGGCGACTTAGGGGCAGCCTTTGAAGCGACAAAATATCCTGTTGAAAGAATTGATGTTGTTGAAATAGATGAAGATGTGGTAAAAGCATCCTTAGAATACCTTAAGGAAATTTCAAAGGATTTAAAGGATGAAAGGGTTAACTTTATATTTGAAGACGGAGCAAAGTTTGTAAGGGAAAAGAAAAATGAATATGACATAATAATCGTAGACTCATCGGACCCAATTGGCCCTGCTGAGGTTCTATTTAGTGAAAATTTTTATAGGGATGTTTACAATGCCCTCAAGGAAGACGGAATAATGGCCTGCCAAAGCGAATCTCCTATTTTGTATCCTGATATTTTTAGGGCAACATATAAAAAATTAAAAAACATATTCCCTATAGTTAAAATCTTTATCGCAACAGTTCCAACTTATCCCGGAGGATTTTGGAGCTTTACGATCGGTTCAAAAAAATATGATAAGATAAATAAAGTTAATGATATAGATACAAAATATGTCACAAAAGAAATATTAGAATCTTCATTTAATATTCCAAAATTTGTTCAAAATATTATAAAATAAAACGGTGCCTGGCACCGTTTTTTAAATTTTGCTAAAATTTTGTTATTGACTCCTCGACATTTTTCTTAGATAATTAATTTATCAGTATCTATACATCAAATGTATAAAGGGGGGTCTTATTATGAGCAATGCTAAAAAATTAGGACTTTGGACTTTGGTTATGCTTACCTTCGTTCCAACCTTTGGATTTGGTAACATAACTACCAACGCTGTTGCACTTGGACCTGCTGCGATTCCATCATGGGTATTGGTATCATTGCTATTCTTCTTCCCATTATCAATTATGATGGCAGAACTTGCATCAGCAAACCAAGACAAGGAAGGCGGAATCTATACTTGGATTGAGAGCGTTCTTGGTCCAAAGTGGGCCTTTATTGGGACATGGTCCTACTTCGTTGCTAATTTATTTTATTTACAAATGGTTTTTGCAAGAATACCTGTTTCAACCTCATGGGCAATATTTGGTGAAAACAGATTCAATGACCAAAACGCATATCTTCTTCCTTACTTGAGCGTTATTCTAGCAATAATACTAACTTATATCGCAACAACAGGAGTTAAGAAGTTCTCAAAACTTGCTGACTTTGGTGGAAAATTCACTATTGCAGCAACAGTCGTATTTATTCTCTTTGCCTTTGTTGGACTTTTGGTTGGTAAACCATCAGCAACTCAATTTACAGTAGAAAACACCATTCCAAAGTTTGATACAGGATACTTTGCAACCTTCTCATGGCTTCTTTTTGCTGTTGCCGGTGCTGAAGTTGCAGGAACTTATATTAAAGACGTTGATAATCCAAAGAAAACATTCCCTAAGGCAGTTATTATCGCAACTGTGCTTATAGCTATAGCCTACGTTATAGGTTCTGTTGCTGTATGCCTTGTTATATCACCTGAAGCTCTTCAAGAGGCTAACCTCAAGAATGCAGGTTATGTAGTATATCAGACACTTGCACAAAACTTTGGAATAAACGGCAAGATTGTAGTTCAAATATATGCAGCTATCCTTACTATAACATCTATCGCTGCATATATTGTATGGATTGAATCACCAATTAGGGCTATGTTTGCTGAAGTTCCAGAGGGAACCTTCCCAAAATTCTTAACTGAAAAGGATGAAAACGGAACATTAAAGAAGGCTCTTTGGGCTCAATGCGCCCTTGTTATCGTAATGATTATAGTGCCACTATTAGGACTTGACTCAATCGATGCCTTCTTTAGAATATTAACTGACCTTTCATCATTATCGCTTGTTGTTCCTTATATAGTTTTAATTGCAGCGTATATAGTATTTAGATTAAAAGGTAAAGAAGCTCCATTTACATTCTTTAAGTCCAACGCAACGGCTATGATTTTCTCATGGATAGCTCTTATCCTAAGCATTGCAGGATTCTTTGGTGCAGGTCTTGACTATATAATGGGTTCAGAAACTACAAAGGAAGCTGCTATCCTAATCTTTAAGACCTATGGAGGTCCTGTAATCCTAATAATTTTAGGATATGTATTAGTATTCTTTACAAGACTTGCTAATAAAAACGCTTCAAAAACTCAATCTATGTAATAAAAACTCCTCTAGGTGTCCTAGAGGAGTTTTTTAACTTATGGCTTGCTGCTTTATCTTTTCTAAGGCATTTTTAAATTGAGGAACTAAGGATATTAAAAGGCAAAGTAAAAGATCCGGCCCTAAATAACTGATGTTATAAACAATTGAATACCATAGCGGGTTCATCCCCTCCGGTGCATAGCTTGCGAAGAAAATAGCCCCAGATATTATATGAAAAATCATCCTTGAAATTCCACCTATTATTAAAGCTATGCTAAAGTTTTTTCTATAAAGTCCTGCAAGTCCAAGGGCAGCAAAGGCAAGGGGATAATCTACTATAACCTGTGCCCAATGAACTATATACTGGTCTTGAATAAACTGCAATATTCCATAGGCAGCACCAGCAATAAGTCCATCCTTATAGCCAAAAATATAAGCAAAAAGCATTATTGGAATCATGCTGCCTAGGGTTATTGTCCCTCCCTGGGGCATCTGCAGAAATTTAATATAGGATAAAACAAAGGACATGGCAATTAAAAGGCTTGCATAGGTAAGTTTCTTTGCCGACATCTTTTCCTTGGATCTTGACATAGCTAGTCCAATGCCTACCAAGATAACAATTAAAACCCAAGAAGTTAATGTTATTTTTGAAATGCTTTTAAAGATGTTTAAAAATTGCATAAAAAAACCTCCTTTTAGCCGACGCAAAAGGAGTTAGGCTTCGCTTCCCTTCGCTGGCATTACCCAGTTCAGGTTCTAAGGGTCGAAGGCTATGCCTTCCTCTCAGCACGTGGCTCCCCTAGCGATCGGCAAATTTTTATTCAGTTAATTATATGATACACTTTAAAATTATATACGTCAATCATTCTTTGTCATAAAAATCTAGAAAGGAATACTTTTGTCCTCCCTTTTGCCAACCTATTATGCTATCTAGATTTACGTTTTGAGCTGCCTTAAATATCGACTTTTCAACGTCTTCAAAGTCCTTTTTAAGGTTATTTATAAGCTCTTTAATTTCATATCTCTTATTTCCTATTTTCTTAGCAGCCACCATGCAGGCACAATTTAAAGGCCATATTCCTGCGTATTTTGTAAACTGCTCTATATAACGCTCTTCAATATAATACATAGGCCTTATAAGTTCCATCCCTTCAAAGTTTTGTGCCTTTAATTTAGGCATCATGGTTTTAAAATTCCCTGAGTATAAAACGTTTAAAAGGATTGTTTCAATAACATCATTATAATGGTGACCTAAGGCAAGCTTGTTACACCCAATCTCCTTGGCCTTATTATATAAAGCTCCCCTTCTCATCCTTGCACACATGTAACAAGGATAGTCCTTGGCAATTCTGTCTACAACTTCAAATATCTTCCCATCGAATATATGGGCAGGAATGTTTAAATAATTTAAATTATCTATAAGAAGCCTTTTAATATCGGGATGGTATCCTGGGTCCATAACTATAAACTCAACTTCAAACTTTGCCTTTGAATGGTTTTTAAATTCCTGAAAGAGCTTTGCCATAAGAAGGCTATCTTTACCCCCTGATATCGCAACCGCAACCTTATCTCCATCCTTTATAAGTTGAAAATCCTTAATTGCCCTTACAAAGGGTGAATAGATTTTGTGCCTAAATTTTGTTATTATGGCCCTTTCTATTTCAGCTAAGGGTTTTCTTTCTGATTCTGGAATTAAAACAGGGCAATTGCTCTGAATGCTATTCATATAATCACCTCAACTACTTCGTATCTATCTTTAGCTTTTCCTTCTAGGCATTCTTTTATATATTATATTACATTATATCCTCCTTTCAAATATATTTTTGTGATATACTTCACAATGCTTGGCAGGGATTAATTTTTTAGGATATAATAATAGTAGGATTGTGTTACATTTATTTTACATATTCCCCCAAATTATTTTATCGAGGTGATTTTATGAAACAAGTAAATCTTGATTGGGGCAAACTTGGCTTTAACTACATCAAAACAGACTTTAGATACGTATCCTATTGGAAGGATGGTAAATGGGATGGGGGAAAATTGGTAGAAGATAACATGATAACAATTAGCGAAGGTTCTCCAGCTATCCACTATGGTCAGCAATGCTTTGAAGGTCTAAAAGCTTATAGAACAAAGGATGGCAAAATACAGCTTTTTAGGCCGGATCAAAACGCAAAAAGAATGAATAATAGTGCAAGAAGGCTTTTAATGCCAGAAATTCCTGAAGAAAAATTCATAGATGCTTGTATTCAAGTAGTAAAGGCAAACGAACACTTCGTTCCTCCATATGGAACAGGTGCAACTTTTTATTTAAGACCTTACTTAATTGGAGTTGGAGATAACCTTGGAGTAAAACCTGCAAAGGAATACCTTTTCTCAGTTTTTGGTTGCCCAGTAGGACCATATTTTAAGGGCGGTCTTTCTCCAGTTAATTTTATGGTTTCCGATTATGATAGAGCTGCACCTCATGGAACTGGTGCTGCAAAGGTTGGAGGAAACTATGCTGGAAGCCTTCTTCCACATGAAATTGCCCTTCAAAGGGGATTTGCAGATTGTATATACCTTGACCCTGCAACCCATACAAAGATAGAAGAAGTTGGTGCCGCAAACTTCTTTGGAATAACAAAGGACAATAAATTCGTAACTCCAAAATCTCCTTCAATACTTCCAAGTATAACAAAATATTCTCTAATGTATGTTGCTGAGCATTACCTTGGTATGCAGGTTGAAGAGAGGGATGTTTACATCGATAATTTGGATGAGTTTGTTGAAGCCGGTGCCTGCGGAACAGCGGCTGTAATAACTCCTATTGGTGGAATAGAATATAAAGGAAAACTTCAT
The DNA here is from genome assembly GCF_000297115.1 of Caloramator australicus RC3. Lineage (GTDB taxonomy): Bacteria > Bacillota > Clostridia > Clostridiales > Caloramatoraceae > Caloramator > Caloramator australicus. The sequence continues at coordinate 5,701 of NZ_CAKP01000069.1, forward strand.
GTATTCTATAGCCAAACAGAAGTAGGGCCAATAACAAGAAAGCTTTACGATACATTGGTAGGAATCCAATTTGGAGACATTAAAGCTCCAGAAGGATGGATAGTGGAAGTAAAATAAAAAGTCAAGTGCCAGGCACTTGACTTTTTGACTTTTTGACATTTCTATAATATTCCAATTTATTATTTTATTGTTATCCTTAGTTTTGCATAGCTATTGTCATTTGCTTGATGGGTAATTTGAATAGTAAGTCCATAGCTTATTATGTTTCTTCCAAGGTAAGGAAGTTCAGGATTTGTATAATCCTTTGTATCATCAAAGGATGGTTCAGTAAATATATAATCATCCTCTGCAACTCTTTCATATATATCGCTTAAATCAACATAAAGTTTTGATTCCTTGTCCTTACTAAATGCAGCATCATGCATTTGATAAGTTGCGCTTGCAAAGCTTAATCTTCCGTCATTCCATTTCCAAAGTATATTGTTTTGATCTGCATCTACTATTCCTAGGAATCCATCACCTGGATGCAAACCATACCAATTATCAGTATAGAAGTCATCTACATACCATACAACCATCCCTGGATCATAGGAGAATATTCTACCTAAAGCACTGTTGTGGGCAAGCCCCATATCAACTCCATGATGGTTTCTCCATTCTACAAGATAGTAATGTGGTGCAAAAGTTATTCCTGTATCCTTAACAAATCCATTTAATGAGAATTTTAACTCTCCTTCAACATCGTCAAAGAAAATTACTTCTCCATCTGCCGTAACTTTAATATCATCTACGTAGAAGCCTGCACCATAAACATAGTAATCTGTTTCATATTCAAATTTTAGTTCAATTTCCTTCCCTGCAAATCTTGATAAATCAAATATAGCATCTACCCATCCATCTGAAGTTCCAGTTATTCCATAAGGAACAACAACCTCAGCCTGAGGATGATGTTCAGTTGTTGTAATATTGCCTTCAATATATTCAAAGTCGTTGCTTCCTATTTCTCTTGCTTGAACTGATGCAAAATCCCAGCCCTCCTCAATATCATACCATGTTTTAAAGTTTAGAATAGCATTATTTTTATTTCTTAAATCAACTCTTGCGGTCATATAAGTCTTTAAATTTGAACCATCACTTCCTTTGCCACCCCAATATGCAAATTTTCCACTATATGGGGTTGTTATGGAATGTTGTTTTTTAGGAAGATTAATTCTTATAACTTGCCCTGTTTCACTCGCTTGTCTTATTGTAACTTCTGCACCAGCTTGAGGAAGTTTTTCTAAATCTACATCCACTACCTTCTGCCAGTTGCCTCCGTATAGAGCTTGTAAAATTTGTCTTCCATATGGACTTATTCCTGTAGGTTCAGTTCCTGGGATTTTCCCTGACCAGCTTCCCGATGACATCAATGACCATCTTGATATTGGCTCTGATACAGGTGATGAATACTGTGTATCATATTCATCTGGAAGTCCAAGGTCATGCCCGAATTCATGGGCAAATACGCCTGCTGCGCCATCCTCAGGTTCCATAGTATAATCATATGCATAATAATTTGTTCCAGGAATCTTATAAAAACCACCTAAATTCCACCTGTGGGACCAAATAGCATTAGAGCCTAAGCTTCCTCCTCCTGCCTCTTCTCCAACTCCTGCATGGATAATCATAAGGTGGTCAATTATTCCATCAGGTTCGTCAAAGTTACCATCGCCATCAAGGTCATATCTATCCTCTTTATCAAAATCAGCAAAATTTATATTTGGATCTAAAGCTGCTAGTTGTAATGCATGAGCTACCAAATGCCTTGGTCTTATGTCATGTGAAGAACCATATGGTGCCCCATAATAAGCAGCTTCCCTAGGAACGGTATACCAACCAGCTACCTTTCCTTCAATTATTAGGCTGCCGCCAGATTGCTGCAGATAATATTGCCTCATAGAAACTAATTTTTCCCCGTTTGGTCCCATATAACCATTATCTCCAAATATTAAATCTTCAAAATGCTTTACACTATAATCATCATAATACATATCCGTCTCTTCAGGCTTTATCTGGTTATGTTTGTAGTCTTGATATTCAACAAGCAAAACCAGGATATTTACCTTTTTAGGATTATTATCCGGCTGACTTTTTTCAAATACATATTTTTTAATTTTTTGATTTTGAATGGATTTAAGTTTTCTGTCCATTTTGTTTGGCTTATATTTTAAATTTTCCTTTGCGGTTTCCCTCATGTATTCTAAATAAATCTTATGGGCCTGTTCATAACTTGCGTCCTTTGGAATTTTACCTTCTTTTTTCAACATCTCAATTACCTTTTCTTCATTTGCAACTGACAAATCCGCAGGTCCTCCTAAAGTAAAATAACTCTCTTCATTTTCGTTTTTCATAGCCCTTGTGGGCGTGTAAAGGTTAAATAGTGAAAAGATAAGGAGAAATGAAATTAAAATGGATAAAAACTTTTTCATACCCCACCTCCGGTATTGTTTAGTATTTTCACTAAATATATATATTTTACGGAGTGAATTTTTAGCACAAAATTTATAAAAGTAATGAACCGTCTAATAAAAATACCCAAAAGTATAAAAATACTTTTGGGTATTACCATTTTTATGCAATGTCAAAAAGTCAAAATGTCAAGAGGCAGGCACTCATTTTATTAACACGTAGAATTCATAGCCCTTTCCTGTTACTTCACTGTTTTCTTTTTCAATAAAGTCCCTTTGGACAGTTATACTGTTAAAAATGATTTTAACCTTTACCTTTGGAGTTACATCAGTAAAAGTAAGGTCTTCTGTTCCTAACATTATCAATTCTTGCCCACTGTCTTTATATTTAATAACAAGCTTCTTTACAAATTCATCTAAATCCTTTGAATATATTTCTTCATTCCCATTAAATATTTTTAATACAGAGCTGTTATAATCGTATTTTGCATAAATTCCCTTTGCTTCAGTGTTTTCATACATATATCTCATATCAAACAAATAATCATATCCAGATATATTTAAAGATCTTTCATCAGCTTTTCTTTGGAAGTTAAAATACATAACCGGCTGAAATACTTTAGGTGTATACTCAAAACCAAAAACCTTTTTCATATCAGAAATTTGGAATCCCTTTGGAAGGTATTTTACATCATCAAGGCTATGGTATCTTTCAAAGTAACTTAGTATGCTGCTTATATTTTCTTTATCCTTATGATTTACATAGGATTTGGGAACTATTTTACCATCCTTTAAAAGCTCATTTCTTATTAAAATGTTTTCAAGCCTTTTGTTTTGGCTGAACTTAGATATTGAAAAGCTACTCAATGGTCCAAAGTTTGAAATTAATATGAATATCGAAAGAGATACAGGTAAAATTATATTTAAAAGGCTCTTTGTAAAGGCAAAGTAGAGCATTATCAAAAATACCCAAATTCCCGCAATGACTACATAGTATCTATTTTCAGTAACCCCATATTGCTGAATTCTTATGCCTATTGATATAAACATCATAACAAGTATAGGCAAGATGGCCTTTGGAGTTATCATTAAAAATATCTTAGCCCACTTATTATCCTCATGAATTGGAGTTATAAAAAATAAAACTGCTGCGACTATAAGGGAATACCAAAGAACAAGGTGGGATACAATCCCCTGTGGAAAGGTTCTTGTTAGTATTATTTTTACAAAATAGATGTAAAGTATCGCTGTATAAACTGATAAAAGGGGCATTACTATATAAAGTATCAATATCTTCAAAAGTTTAGTAAAATTCTCCTTGGTAAATTCCTCAAAATACTGAGGAATATTTGCAAGAAAGTAGGTTACTGCAAACACAAAAACAACTAAAATAAAAGAATAAAGATACATCTGCTCCTTTATTCGGACTTCAAGGAGTCTGTCTATTGTAAAAAGTATTGCAGAAATTCCAAAGAATAAAACTAAAGAATATAAAACCGTTGTAAAAAAGGATGATAAAACCTTTATAACATACATCTCGAAATTTTTTCTCTTTGGGAAATATGGGATGAATAAGAATATTAGATAAAATATAAGATTTAGGGCAAAAAATCTTGACATTGTAACCATTTTAAAATCTTTGATAGTAAAATAGTATGCTACCATGAATATTAAATCTAATGCGTAGTAAAATATTTCCCTTGATTTATTTTGTTCCCTTTCCGTCCACAATTTAATGAATAGGGATATTGCCATTCCTAGTGCTAAAGTCATAGCAAGCTTTTTTAAATTGTTGGTATTTACGCCTAAATTTCTAGATTCGATCTCAATCATTGCAATTAAAAGGGCTGCAATCATTGTAGATAGGGCTATTGTAATTGGGAATCTGTTGATGGCTCTGTAAATTGAATTGATGATTCCTTTAAAAACTTTAGATATGCCCATAAAAATTCTCCTTTACTTTTTATTTTATTATACCATAATTTAAACTAATATTTAATAAGCTAAATAGTATATTGTAAGTTTGGGATGAAACATTAAAATGTGTGTATTAGCTATTTAAAAAGGCAAAATAAAAAAAATAATCTTCCCTTTTTCCAAATCAGGTTTTGACGATGAATTAATAAATTTAGCTTCATTAGATGAAAAAATTAAGCTTATAAGTTTAGAGGATTTATTTATATAACCCCTTGGTTTTCCAAGGGGTTAGTCTTGTCCTCTTAAAACACGTGCAGCTGTTTCTGGGGAAACAACATTTGTGTAAAAGCCTGTTGCAAGTTCAAATCCTGCGTGAATGGAAATCCTTGGGCATATCCTTATTTGATAGTGGTGATATTCAACTTCATCCTTTATAAATTCAAAGAACATGTTATATGCAACGTCCCCAACGTTTTCTATTAAGCTTTTTATAGCAAAGTGTAATACCCTACTTAAGGCTTTAATATCCGATTCATTTAAACTTAATAAGCTGCTTCTATGTCTTATAGGCACTACCGCCATTTCATACGGAAAAATAGAAGCATAGGGGCAGAAAATCAAAAAACATTCATCCAAATAAACTATTCTTTCTTTGTTTATAATCTCATCCTTTATCTTAGAACAAGTTAAACACTCTCCATGTTTCTCATAAAACTGCTTTTCCATTTCAATTAATCCTTTAATTCTGTCGGGCATCCTGTTTATAGCAATTATTTGGGAATGGGGATGCTCCAAAGACGCCCCCGCTTCTTTTTTATAGTTTTTAAAAACTTGAACATACTTAACTCCTTCCTTTTGATACAATATCCTACTAACCTCAATAAAAGCTTTAACTACCTTTTCAAAATCATCAACTTCCATTTCATGAATATTTTTGCTGTGATCCCTTCCTTCTATCACAACATAATGATATCCCGTAACTTCCCCTTCATTATTTAATATAGGAAATTTATTTTCAACTACTCTTACATTCCATGGGTCATCAATTCTTAAAACTTCAGGAGGCGTCATTTCTTCATTGCCTACACAGAAAGGGCAACTTTCCTTGTAGGATACCCTTTCAACCACCTCATAAGATTTATAGTCCTTTGGCCTTTTTGACCTGTTTTCTACGACTATAATCTGTTCCCGTGTTACATCATTAAGCCTTAGCTGTGCCATTTTAACCTCCCTATAACATATTTTTTATTTTCTCTTTTAATGTATGATCCTCTGAGCCAGTTAAAAAGGCTTCATAGATTTTTTCCCTTTTAATTAATGCCAACTCTAAAACCTCTAAATACCCCTTTGCCGTTGCCTCCCAGGTATATTTTTCCTCAACCCGCTTTATTCCAAGCTCTCTATACAATTCAAAATTATCAAGGGCTAAATTAAGTCCTCTTGCTATATCCTCAGCATCCTCAGGATCAACCAAAACCCCATATTTTCCTCCCTCTACAGTTTCAAAGGTTCCTCCGTTTTTAGTCACAACAACAGGAAGTCCTGCATACATAGCCTCAATGGGAGCAAGTCCAAAGGGTTCATAAAGGGCAGTTAAACAAAATATTGATTTTCTTTTGCTAAACACCCTATAGGCTGATGCCAGCTGCCTCTGGCCATTTATTGGAAACATACTGACCTTTCCGTAAAGATTATGTTCTTTAATTATTGTCATAATCTCATCCATTATTTCTCTTTCTTCATAATTCAAGCTTGAATAATCCTTAAAGGGATTCTCAACTCCCCTTAAGATTATAACTAAGTTTGCCTTTTCCTGTAGTTTTTTATCCTTTGCAAAGGCTAAAACTGCGCCTTTATGATTTTTCTTTTTATCAAATCGCGAGGACAATACTATGCATGGCAGGTTTAGTCTATCATCATTTAAGTCCCTATTTAAATATTTTAAAATACAATTTTCCGTATCCTCATCAAAAATTTGTGGAATATGTGTAAAAGTTTTCGTATTTACCCCCGGTGGAATAACCTTAAATTTACTATCATCCTTAACATCAACTGCACCCTCATATAGCCTATGGCTATATTGGTCAAATCTTTCCTGGGTCGTTGATACTATGTTTACAAAGGACCTATTCATTGCGATTCTTTCTGCAAAAATCCTCTTTGAAAAATTATATTTTTTGTCAAATTCATCGAAGTTTTCTTTATTAACACCAAGCTTGTCCATTTTTTGGGCCCCCAAGGAATGGGCTGTAAAGGTAAAGGGAACATCTAATATATTTGAAAGTATTGCCGATGCTAAACCTCCATCCCCATAATGAGCTGTAAGTGCATCAGGCTTTGTCCCTTCTTTTTTATAAAAATCCACTGTCCCCTTTACAAATTCCTTTCCAAGATATGGCCAAAGCCTTTCCTTAGGTAAAAACTTATCTCCTCCAAAGGGGATTCTTATTATCCTTACATTTTGGCTTCCATGATAGGACTCTACGTCCTCTGAAAACTCAGGCCAGTTTTCATCTATTATTCTTCTTGTAATTATATCAACATCGATTCCCATCTCTCCAAGGGCAAGGGCAACCTCCTTAACATAAACAAGCTGTCCTCCAAAGTCTGGATGTTCCGTTAAATGGCTGTCGTTATTATCAAAATTACCTTGTGGGTTTATAAAGGCAACTCTCATGGCAAACCTCCTTATGGTAAAATATAGAAATGTCAAAAAGTCAAAATGTCAAGTGGCAGGCACTCTAATATTGCACCTACATTTTTTAATTTTATGGCACTAAGTTTAAGGCCTGATTTTACTGCATCTAAAATAGTAAATCCCTTTATAATTCCTACAAAAAATCCCGACCAGAAGGCATCTCCTGCCCCTGTAGTATCTACAACTTCTGTTGCAAGGGAAGGAAGTTTTATATATTCTTTTCCATTTGATACTAAAACGCCATCCCTTCCTAGGGTTAGCATAACAAGCTTCACACCAAAGTTTAGGAAATTTTTTATATGATTTTCTTCTGTGTCAACTCCAAATATCCTTTCAGCATCATCTAAAGATGGCTTAACAATGTCAACATGCTTTAATATTTCCTTTACATATTTCCTGCCTTCCACTTCATCATCAAAAAGATTTGGATGATAGTTGGGGTCAAAGGATATTAAGACTTCATTTTCCTTTGCTGTTTTAATAAGGCTCTCTACAACATCCCTTGACGGCCTTTTAGATATGGGCCAACAGGAAAAATGAAGTATTTTACTTTTTTTAACTGCATCCTCCAGCTCTTTTGTTAATTCAATATGATAATCCGCCCCTCTATAAAATATAGGCCTTGGCGTTCCTTTGCTTTTGGTTACTATAACCATGCTCGTAGGATAGGAAGCTTTATTTATAAATCTAGTATCGATTCCATGTTGATTAAGCTTCGATATCAAAAAATCCCCAAAACCATCCTCTCCAACTGATGATGCAACTATTGAATTTAATCCAAGTTTTTTGGTGTTTATTGCTATATTTGAAGGTGAACCCCCAAAATGTCTTGTATACGTATTGCACTCAAAATTATCGCTATAATCCTTTGATATCATATCGACAAGAAGTTCCCCTACTGCGATTAAATCATAGTGCCTATCTTGTTTTAGTTGGATTTTTTGATTTATTGTAGCCATATTACACCTCCGTGAAAAGCTTTTCTCAAGTTCAAAAAATAAAATAGGTATAAAACCTATTTTGTGCTCCTTCTTATAATCAATTGATATGGCAAAAGTATGTTTTTATCAATGGGTTTATTATCCGTTGTATCAATAAATGCCTTTACGCACATCTTCCCTGCCTCGTAAAAGTCTATTTTTATAGTGCTTAAAGAGGGGTTATAAATCTCAGAAATTATATTATCATCAAATCCCATAACCTGAACTTCGTCTGGAATATTTATCCCTTTATCCACAAGATACTTAATTGCACCAAGGGCCATAAAGTCATTGGCTGCCAATACTCCATCGATTTTTTTTCTTTCTAAAATGCTTTTCATAGCCTTATATCCGCTTTTTATTGAAAAATCGCCCTCTTCTAAAACTATATCCTTAGGGTTTATTCCCTCTTCAACAATTGCCTTTAAAAAACCGCTATATCTATCATATCCTGCAGACCTATCCCACAAGGGGCCCATTATCATGGAAAGGTTCTTGGCACCCTTTGATATCAGATATTTTGTAGCTTCATAGGCTGCCCTCTCGTTATCTACGTTAACACAAGTTAATTTAGGATGTTCAAACCACTGACCAAATACTATAAAGGGAATGTCAGCCTTTTCAAGTTCCTCCCTATGCCTTTCAGTAAAGATAGTTCCTGAAAAGATTATTCCATCCACCCTTTTTTCTTTAAAAAGTTGAAAATAGGATATCTCACTATCAGTATCATTTTCAGAAGTTGTCAGCAAAACGCTAAGGCCATTTGACTTTGCTTCATTTTCAATCCCTTTTACAAACTCAGCAAAGTTTATATTTGAAAGGTCTGGAACTATAACGCCTATTACATTTGTTTTATTCATCAAAAGCCCTCTTGCTAAGGCATTGGGCTTATATCCCGTCTCCTCTAAAACCTTTAAAACCCTTTGTTTGTTTTCCTCTGCAACATTTCCTGTTCCGTTTATAACCCTTGATACTGTTGCCGGAGAAACTCCAGCCAATTTTGCTATGTCCTTTATGTTCAATCCCATTTTTACCTCCCCATAGGCGTCTATGTGTCCTCGTGAAAAGCTTTTCTCAATTTAAAATTATCATAAGTTTTTATATCTTGTCAATATATTTTTAAAATTTTCAAAAAATATTTTATATTACTATTTCACATCTTCCATCGTCTAGTTCTTTAATTTTAAGGGCAACTTCCCTTGGGGATTTAAACCTTGACTTATCCTTTACATGGTCTGTATTATTCCAAAATGGCGTATCCATACCTCCCATATATACAGCTACAACCTTTATCCTACCTTCTAATTCCTTTAATAGGCTCTCGGAAAAGCCTCTTATTGCAAACTTGCTGGCACAATAAACTGATTCATTAACCTTGCCCCTTAATCCTGCTGTTGAAATAATGTTCATTATTTTTTCCTTTATCATGGGCATAAGGACCTTTGTTACATAAATTGTTCCCTTTACATTTGTGTCAATAACAGTATCTATATCTTTATATTCCATATCTTCAATTGGGCCAAATATACCAACACCAGCATTGTTTATAAGGATATCCACAAAGTTGTGGATATGTTTTATTTTTTCTTTTAAGTTTTCCACCGACTGTGGATTGGTGATATCGCAGGAAATGCAATTAATGCTTTTAGCACCTTCTATCTCCCTTTTTGTTTCTTCAAGCTTTTCTAAACTTCTTCCTATAAGAATCAAATCGTTTCCTTCGGCATATACCTTTGCAAGCTCCCTTCCCAATCCTGAACCTGCACCTGTTATTACAATTATCATAAAGATCCCCCCTTGAAATTAATTTTAGCTTAACGTTATTATTAATAGTTTATTTCTAAATTATAAGGCCTGTCAAGGTAACTTTCATAGTTCATAGTGTAAAATTATTGTAGGACGAAAAAGGACAAAAAATTTAAAAGAGACAACCCCTGTGGTAAAATAAAAAGTGGAAAAAACACAAATCAATAAGGGGGTGTCTCTTTTGAATAATATTATACAACATGATATTATACAACAACATTTAATAAATTTCACTACTAAATTAATAAAAAATGTAGAAGAAATGCTGTCAAAAGAATGGGATTTTACAAAAACTTGTTGAGGTAGTTAAAGAATCGACTGATGAACTTGGAAGGAATATAATAAAAGACTTTTTAGAAGAATTAGATAAAGCGATTAAAGAAGATGATAAGAGAAAAAAGGAATGGATAGTTGAAAGAAAAGACAAGAAAAGTATTATTACGCTCCTAGGAGGAATAGAATATTCAAGAACATACTACAAATCAAGAAAGAG
>NZ_CAKP01000068.1 GCF_000297115.1 Caloramator australicus RC3
CGTGTGCAGAATTACGGACTTTTGAAAAGTCGAAAAGCAAGAATTGCTAGAGCTCATGAGAGATGCCTTTTTGAAATCCATTCACGGGGCTCTTGCAAAGTCTAAACACCAATGAGAGTTTGTCTACAATCTGAGGCTATCTAAAAGGATAGCCTTAATTTTTTAAAAAGTCTTTATTAATTTCAATTTTAGTGTATAATTATACCTAAATTACATTACAAAGGAGGATAATATGTTTGGCTACAATTCATTAGGAATAAATGAAAATGGGGTATTAACTATATCTGGGGTAGATGCTGTCCTGCTTGCAAAATATACGGAACTCCCCTTTATGTTATAGATGAAGCCGAAATAATAAGAAGAT
>NZ_CAKP01000067.1 GCF_000297115.1 Caloramator australicus RC3
GGTCAATATCATTGTTAAATTTTACATAAAATGATATAATTCATAAAAGCAAAATATAAAATTGAGGTGAAAGGATGGAGAGAATTCAAAAGTATATAGCAAGGTGTGGTGTAACATCGAGGCGAGGGGCTGAGGAGCTAATTAAACAAGGAAGAGTGGGAAATTTAAAAGGAGAAATTAGGTTAAAAGAGTTTATCAATTTAATAAAGCAAAAATTTAATGTTGATAATGTGCGAATAGTAGGTAATTTAGATAAAAAGATTAAAAGGATAGGAATAGTAGGGGGAAGCGGATCATCCTTTATTAGAGACGCTTTAAATAAAGGATGTGATGTATTAATAACAGGCGATATAAAGCACCATGATGCTATTATAGCTTCTGTATTAGGTTTAAATATTATAGATGTAGGACATTTTGCAAGTGAATATTTAGCAGTTACATATTTATTGGACATAATTAAAAAAAGCTTTGATGTTGAATGTATTTTAACGGAAACTAATAAAAATCCATTTGCGGTGTTATAAAAGAAAATTTTACTTGTCTTTGAAAAAAATTATTATGGACAATATAACAAAAAGATGATATTATATAACTTGTGCTTGAAAGTTAAATGAATAATTGTTGAGTAAGCCGGATGGTCGCTGCCGCATTCAGCGGGAGAGGAAAGTCCGAGCTCCACAGGGCAGGGTGCTGGGTAATACCCAGTGGAGGCGACTCCAAGGAAAGTGCAACAGAGATATACCGCCAGATCCAATCCCTTGGATTGGTGAGAGCAGCTTATGCTGCCTGGTAAGGGTGGAAAGGTGAGGTAAGAGCTCACCAGCACACTGGCGACAGTGTGGCTCTGTAAACCCCACCTGGAGCAAGACCGAATAGGGGAGCAAATGCGCTGGCCCGGCGTGCTCCCGGGTAGTGTCGCTTGAGCCTGCTGGCAACAGTAGGCCTAGATAGATGACCATCTAAAACAGAACTCGGCTTACAGGCTTACTCAACTTATGCATCGATTCCACTACGCATATGCGTAGTGGATTTTTATATGCTTTATATTTTGGTCAATATCATTGTTAAATTTTACATAAAATGATATAATTCATAAAAGCAAAATATAAAATTGAGGTGAAAGGATGGAGAGAATTCAAAAGTATATAGCAAGGTGTGGTGTAACATCGAGGCGAGGGGCTGAGGAGCTAATTAAACAAGGAAAAGTCAAAGTTAATGGTGAATTAATAAAGGATATCATTCTTGTTGATCCTGAAAGGGATATAGTTGAGGTAAATGGGAAAATTATAAAACCTGAAGAGAGAAAAGTTTATATAATGTTAAATAAACCCGTTGGATATGTTACAACGGTTAAGGATGAAAAAGGACGAAGGACAGTATTAGATTTGATTGATGTAAAGGAAAGAATATATCCTGTAGGAAGATTAGATTATGATACTTCAGGGCTTCTTATTTTAACCAACGATGGGGACTTTGCCTATAAACTTATGCACCCTTCGAAGGAGGTAGACAAGGTTTACATAGCAGAGGTTGAGGGAATCCCAACTGAGAAGGAATTAGAGATGTTCAGAAACGGATTAAAAATAGAAGATTATATTACATCAAAGGCAAAAATAGAAATTCTTAAAACAATCGATAAAAATGCCATTGTAAGAATAGTGATACATGAAGGCAAAAATAGGCAAGTTAGAAAAATGTGTGAAAAAATAGGACATAAGGTGTTAAAACTAAAAAGGGTTCAAATAGGCAAAATAAAATTAGGAAGCTTGGAAGTTGGAAAATGGAGATATTTAAATAAAGAAGAGATAGAATGGGTTAAAAGATTATAAAAAGGAGGAAAAGGATGTATAGGATTGTTTTAAAGGCTACCAGAATGGCACAAGATATAGTTAAGAAGGTTATAGATGAAACTGATATTGCTGTAGATGCAACATTAGGAAATGGAAATGATACATTATTTTTGAGTAATCTTCTTCATAGAGGGAAAGTTTATGCTTTTGATATTCAAACTATTGCAATTGAAAAATTTAAAAAAACAATCCATGAAAGAAACATAAAAAATGTTATATTGATTAATGACGGGCATGAAAATATCCTAAATTATGTTATGGAAGCACCAAAAGCTATTATGTTTAATTTAGGATATTTGCCAGGTGGAGACGAAAAAATCATTACAAGACCAGATACAACATTAAAGGCCTTATCAGATTCATTAAAAATTTTAAAACCTGGAGGGGTAATAACTTTAGTTGTATATACAGGACATTTAGGAGGAGCTGAAGAAGGACTTTTGATTGACGAATTTATAAAAAAGTTAGATCCTAAGATTTATTCTGTTATGCAGATTAAATTTGCAAATAGGGATGAAAGGGCTCCATATTTAATTGTTATTGAGAAAAATGACAGTTATAATGAAGATAAACATAATATTCTCTGTTAGTAAAAAATTTAATAACCTTTATTTTAGCAGGGGGAGTTATTTTATAGCCACATTTTAAGCAAATATAATTCCCATTTAAAATATAATCCGTATGTCTTTGGATGTTTAAATTGTTTATATATTTTTGCCAACTATCCCATCCGGTTTTACAAAGCTTAATTCTGTTAGATGGATCAGCTAATACCCAGCGTAATAATTTATGAAAATGAAATGGATACTTTGTATAATCGATATAATCTTGAGGAACACCTAAACTAATTATATATTCTTTGAATGTATCTTCGATTAAAGTTTGAAGAGGATCGGTTATTTTTGAGCTGATTACTGTGTATCCCTTTTCAGATAAATGTTTCCTTGCCTTATTGAACATATATCCTCTACATATATTGATTTCTTCATATTTACTTATATTTAATGCTTTTATTCCATTTTCGATTATTTTTATACAATAATCTTCGAATTTTTTTTCTTTAAAGTATGGTGATTTAAAATATTTAATAGGGATAACTTCATAATAATATTCAAGAGTTGATGTTCTTAAAAGTCCAATAACTGTGCCTCCAACGAGGCTGCCGCTTCCAGCATCGTCAATTTGTATCATAGCCTTACTCCTTTCATGCTTATATATTTAATTTTCCAAAAAAGGAGGGCCTTTATTATGAGAATTTTAATAACCAATGATGATGGAGTCAATGCTAAAGGTATATATTTTCTTACAAAGGAACTTGAAGCTCATCATGAATGCATTGTAGTAGCACCTGATAAACAAAGAAGTGCAGCAGGACATTCAATTACACTACACAGACCTATAACGGTTAAAAAAGTAAAACTAGAAGGAATAAAAAGTATGGTTTATAGCGTTGATGGAAAACCTGCAGACTGTGTAAAGGTTGCAATTGAAAAACTATTGAATGAAAAGGTTGATTTAATAATATCTGGAATAAATAATGGATATAATTTAGGAACTGATGTGTTATATTCAGGGACAGTATCAGCTGCTGTTGAGGGTGCGATATATAAAATACCTTCAATAGCTGTGTCGGTAGATTTTGATGCTGATGAAGAATATCTAAAAAGGGCAGCAAAAATTTCAAAAGAAATTGCGGAAAGATCCTTTAATAACCTTAAAGATGATGTGGTTCTTAATGTTAACATCCCTAAAGATGAAACTAAAAAGGGTATTAGGGTATGCATTTTGGGAAATAGAGTATATAAAAATGCCTATATTGAGGAAGAGACTGACAATGAATATGAAAGAAGATTCCAACTTGCCGGAACAGTTATGGATAATGATGATGAAAATTCTGACGTTTTTTATATAAAGAAGGGTTATATAACAGTTACACCTTTACATTATGATCTTACTAACTTTAACATTATTGCACAAGTAAATTCATGGCTAACAGAGGAGGAATCTAAATGAAAAAAATTCATGAAGATTTAAATCTAATAGCAATTATGGAATTTAAAAGTTATGATGAAATGTATAAGGTAGTTGACTTTTTGAATAAAAATTTAAAAAAATATGGCTTAATTTTTGGTCTAACAAGCAAAAATGGTAAGGATACGATTTCTATTTATGATGCTGAGCCAGATAGTCCTACAGAATAAAGTTTATAGAATCAATTTGCATTCAATTGAAGGATATATTGCAAGAAACAAAATAAAATGATAAAATATAATTGTATTTTTAGAAAATTGCAATTAGGTCGATTTATTAATTTAGATGGGGAATATTTAATAGAAAAGGGGTATTTTTATGGATGGAAATAGGCAAGACTTAATGAAAATAATTCAAACGAAATTTCCAAGGTTAAGCAAAGGACAAAAAATCATTGCAGAATATATTTTAAAACATTACGATAAAGCCGCATTTATGACAGCAGCAAAACTTGGTCAGACTGTAGGAGTTAGTGAGTCTACAGTTGTAAGATTTGCCAATGAATTAGGATTTAGTGGATATCCAAGTCTTCAAAAAGAATTGCAAGAACTTATAAAAAACAAATTGACTTCGGTTCAAAGAATTGAAATAACAAATGATCTTATAGATGAGGAAAATCCTTTAAGAAGTGTCCTAAAGGCAGATATGGAGAATATAAGGGTTACTTTAGAAAAAATAAATCAAAATGTCTTTGATGAAGTTGTTAATGAGATACTAAAGGCAAAAAGAATCTACATAGTTGGATTCAGAAGTTCACAGGCCCTTGTTGAGTTTATGGGATTTTATTTGAATTTAATATTAGATAATGTAAGGGTTGTATCAAGAGGAGTTAGCGATATTTTTGAGCAGCTTCTTAGAGTTGGTGATGGGGATTTAGTTATAGGCATTTCATTTCCAAGATATTCAACAAGAACTATTGAAGCTTTAAAATTTTCAAAGGATCGAGGTGCAAAAGTGGTAGCTATAACAGATAGCTTGCTTTCCCCATTAGCTTCACATGCTGATTACACACTAATTGCACAAAGCAATATGGTATCCTTTGTTGACTCCCTTGTGGCGCCTTTGAGTCTGATTAATGCTTTAATTGTAGCAGTAGGAGTTAAGGAAAAAGAAACGATTTCGGAAACATTTAAGACCCTTGAAAATATTTGGGAAGAATATAATGTTTATGATAGTAAGATAAAAAATAACGATTAGTGCAAAATTTATAAAAATTCAAAAAATAATAAAAAACGGATGATAAATCTAAAAAACAAATGATTAAAATGAAATTAATTATTTTTTTGACTTGAAAAAATGCAAGAAATCATTCATAATAGAGTTGTAAGGATTCGTTATTTTGAAGGAGGTTATTAAAATGGCAAAGAAAAACATCTCTCCCTCTGATTACATTAAACAGGTAATCGAAAATGTAAAAAAGAGAAATCCAAATGAGCCCGAATTCCTCCAGGCAGTAGAAGAAGTATTACCAACTTTACAACCTGTTTTAGAAAAACATCCAGAATACATAGAGGCTAATTTGCTTGAAAGATTTTGTGAACCAGAAAGAGTTGTAATGTTTAGAGTTCCATGGGTTGACGATGAGGGAAATCTACATGTAAATAGAGGATATAGAGTTCAATTTAATGGAGCAATTGGACCTTACAAGGGAGGACTTAGATTCCATCCATCGGTTAATTTAAGCATCATTAAGTTCCTTGGTTTTGAACAAATTCTTAAAAATTCATTAACAGGGCTTCCAATTGGTGGTGGAAAGGGAGGTTCTGATTTTGACCCAAGGGGTAAATCTGATGCTGAAATAATGAGATTTTGCCAAAGTTTTATGACTGAACTATATAGACATATAGGTCCTGACGTTGATGTTCCAGCAGGAGATATTGGTGTTGGAATAAAGGAAATAGGATATCTATATGGACAATATAGAAGAATTAGAGGGGCCTTTGAAAACGGAGTGTTAACAGGTAAAGGATTATCATACGGTGGTAGTTTGATAAGACCAGAAGCAACTGGCTATGGTGTTACTTATTTTGCACAGGAAATGTTAAAGCATGAAGGAGAAACTATTGAAGGAAAGACTGTTGCAGTGTCAGGATTTGGTAATGTTGCATGGGGTGTATGCAAAAAGGTTGCAGAATTAGGCGGTAAGGTTGTAACACTTTCAGGACCAGATGGATATATTTATGATCCAGATGGAGTTGTTGGTGAAAAGATAGATTATCTACTTGAAATGAGAAATTCAGGAAGAGATAGAGTTCAGGATTATGCAGATAAATTTGGTGTTCAATTCTTCCCAGGACAAAAACCATGGGGTGTAAAAGTAGATATAGTTATGCCATGTGCTACTCAGAATGATATTCATTTAGAACATGCAAAACAAATAGTAGCAAATGGAGTTAAGTATGTTGTTGAAGGTGCTAATATGCCATGCACCAATGAAGCTTTAGAATATTTCTTAGCTAATGGGGTTCATGTTGGACCAGCAAAGGCAGCAAACGCAGGTGGAGTTGCAACTTCAGCCCTTGAAATGTCACAAAACAGCATGAGAATGGCTTGGACTGCTGAAGAAGTTGATCAAAAGCTACACCAAATAATGGTAAATATTCATAATATGGCAATGAAAGCTGCAGAAGAATATGGATTTGGATACAACCTCGTTGCTGGTGCAAATATAGCAGGCTTTATTAAGGTTGCAGATGCAATGCACTCGCAAGGTAATTATTAATTTGTAATCTTTTGTCCAATATTTAAGGTAGGCATATCTCAGAATGTGCCTACCTTATTTATTTTTGGCTTTGAATATATTTTTCATACTTGTGATAAAAGTTATAATTAATCAAGGTGATTTATTATAATATTTTTTTTGGATAAAATATGTTATAATAAACAATGTTTAATTTTACATAGAGTTTTTATTGTAAATTATTAAATAAGGAGGCCTATATGAAAAGGGTTATAGTAGTTGGTGGTGGTGCTTCAGGGATGATGGCTGCCATAATAGCAGCAAAATATGGAAAAGACGTTTTGCTCATTGAAAAAAACGATCGGCTTGGGAAAAAGATATTTATTTCAGGGAAAGGAAGATGCAATGTTACAACTAGCAAAAGCATCGATGAAATAATAAAAAATATTCCAGGAAACGGGAAATTCATGTATAAAGCACTACATACCTTTTCAAATTATGATTTAATAAAGATGATTGAGGATAAGGGGGTAAAACTTAAGATTGAACGAGGTGACAGAGTGTTTCCTGACAGCGATAAATCTAGCGACATAATAAAATGCTTTGAAAAATATATGCAAGAATATAAAGTGGGAATTATGTTAAATACAAAAGTAACTGACATTTTAGTAAAAGACAATAAAGCTATTGGGGTAGAAATAAATGGAAAGGAGAAAATCTTTTCTGATGTAGTAATTTTATCAACCGGCGGTGCTTCGTATCCAGGGACAGGCTCAAGCGGAGATGGTTATAGATTTGCTAAAAAATTGGGACACACTGTGATTGATTTAAAACCTTCATTAGTTCCACTCATTGTTAAGGAGGACTGGGTTAGAGAATTAATGGGACTTACTCTTAAAAATGTAGAAATTAAAGTTAAAAATAACAACAAAGTTATATATCAGGATTTTGGTGAAATGCTCTTTACACATTTCGGAGTTTCAGGACCTATAGTTCTTTCTGCAAGCAGAAATATCGTTGATATTTTACCAAAGGAAGTTGAATTTATAATTGATTTAAAACCTGCATTATCATTTGAAGAATTAAATAAAAGAATTTTAAGGGATTTTGAAAAATATAAAAATAAAGATTTTAAGAATTCCTTAGATGACTTATTACCTCAAAAACTTATTCCTATTGTAATAAAATTATCTGGTATCGATCCAAATAAAAAAGCCAACTCAATTACAAAGCAAGAAAGATTAAAGCTTGCTAGTCTTTTGAAGGAGTTTAAACTAACGATTGTTGGAACACGCCCCATAGAAGAAGCTATCGTTACAAGAGGTGGTATATCAATAAAAGAAGTAGATCCGCAAACAATGGAATCAAAAATAATAAAAGATTTGTATATAACGGGAGAACTTTTGGATGTTGATGCTTATACTGGGGGATTTAATTTACAAATAGCCTTTTCAACAGGCTATTGTGCTGGATATTACTGTTAGGGGTGATATCGATGTATTCAATTAGAGGTGCTATAACTGTTGAACGTGATACTAAAGAGGAAGTTTTTACTGCTACAACAGAATTATTTGAAAAAATAGTTGAGGAAAATAATTTAAACATTAAAGATGTATTTACTATCATTTTCACAGCAACAAAGGATATAAAAAGTGCATATCCTGCTGAAGCATTAAGAAATATAGGGTTAAAGCATATTTCATATATGTGCATGCAGGAGATGGACGTAGAAAATAGTCTTAATAAATGCATTAGAATTTTAGTATTAGTAAATGGAGATAAAAGACAAAGTGAAGTTAAAAATGTGTATTTAAGAGAAGCAATTAATTTAAGACCAGAACTAAATGAAGGAATTTAGCTTTTTTTATAGAATTATTATAAAGGGGAGTTGTGAATGAAAAAATTCTCTATAGCAATTGATGGACCTGCAGGTGCAGGCAAAAGCACTATAGCAAAAATTATTGCCCAAAGGTTAAAAATAGAATATATTGACACAGGAGCAATGTATAGGGCAATAACTTTAAAGATTATCAGAAATGGGACTGATATTAATAACATAGATGAAATTATTGAGTTATTGGAGAAAACTGATATAAATTTTATTAATGGTAGAGTTTATCTGGACGGCGAAGATGTATCGGAAGAAATAAGATTGCCTGAAATAGGTAAGCTTGTTTCACAAGTAGCTGCAATAAAAGAAGTAAGAGAAAAATTAGTTGCAATTCAGAGGGATATTGCTAAAAATAAAAGCGTTATTATGGATGGGAGGGATATTGGGACAAACGTTTTAAAGGATGCAGAGATAAAAATATTTTTAGTTGCATCTGTTGAGGAGAGGGCTAAAAGAAGATATAAAGAGCTTCTAGAAAAGGGAATAGAGGTATCCTATGATGATATAGTTAAAGAAATTGAAAAAAGAGATTATATAGATTCAACCCGAGAAGTTAACCCATTAAGAAAAGCTGATGACGCAATAGTAGTTAATAATACAAATAAGACATTAGAAGAGGTTGTTGAGGAAATTCTAAATATAGTTTGTAAAAAAGTTGAGGTGTAAAGTATGAGCTTATACAGGATTTTAAGGTTTATTGCTAAGGGGGTATTTAAATTAATTTATAGAATCGAAGTTAAAGGAATTGAGAATATCCCAAAGGATGAAGGAGCGTTAATTTGTCCGAACCATTACACATGGGCTGATCCTGTTATGGTAGCTATTACAACACCAAGACCTATAAGATTTATGGCAAAGTTTGAGGCTTTTCAGAACCCTTTTTTGAGATTTTTATTAAAAAATTTAGGAGCTTTTCCTGTAAGGAGGGGGGAGCCTGATTTAAATGCTATAAAAACAGCATTGAAGTTATTAAAGGATGAAAATTTATTAGGGCTTTTTCCACAGGGAACAAGAGTTAAGGGAGACGATTTAGGGAAGGCCCACTCTGGTGTAGCTTTACTTTCAATTAAATCAAATAAAAAAGTTATTCCTGTATATATAGGAGGAAACTATGTTCCGTTTACAAAAATGAGGGTTTTTTTTGGAGAGCCAATTGATTTTTCAGCATATACTAAGGACAAGCTAACTGGTGAGGATTATTTAAGATTAAGCCAAATAGTTATGGAAAAGATTAAAGAATTAAAAGAGGGGGGAATAAATGATGGAAATTCTTCTTGCTAAAAATGCCGGATTTTGTTTTGGAGTTAAAAATGCTATGGAAAAGGCATTAAAAGCTTCTGAGGAAGAAAAAAATGTAAAAACATTAGGGCCTATTATTCATAATCCGGATGCAGTAAGACTTTTAGAAGAAAAGGGTGTTTGCTCACTAAATAGCGTAGAGGATGTTGGAGAAGATGACACGATAATAATAAGATCTCATGGGATAGGAAAGGGTGAATACGAAATCTTAAAAAGTAAGGCTATGAAAGTAATAGATGCTACATGCCCATATGTAAAAAATATACACAACATTGTAGAGAAAAACTTCAAAAACGGATATAAGATAGTTATCATAGGTGATTCTGAACATCCTGAAGTAAAAGGGATTAATGGCTGGTGTGATAACGAAGCGATTATTATTAAGGATATTGATGGGGTTGTGGAGGATAATTTTAAAAATCAAAGAGTTTGCGTAGTTTCACAGACCACGTTTAATGCAAAAAAATGGCATGAAATAGCTTGTAAAATTATTGCTTTAACCAAAGAGGCTTTAATAATTAATACAATTTGTAGTGCCACTGAAATAAGGCAAAAAGAAACTGAGGATATATCAAAAAAAGTTGACCTAATGATAGTTATTGGTGGGAAAAATAGCTCAAATACAAGAAAACTTTACGAAATTTCAAAGGAAAATTGTAATAACGTTATGCTTATTGAAAATGCTAATGAACTTAACATAGAAAAAATAAAACAATTTAATAAAATAGGAATAACTGCTGGCGCATCTACTCCACAATTTGTTATAGAGGAAGTAATGAATAATTTGGTTAGTATATCAAATGAAGATAAGATTACTAATGATGTTTTTGAGAAAAATAAATTAGAAACTAAAATTGAAGATTCTAATGATATGGATTTAGATTATTTTAGTGATTTTATAAAAATTGAAGTAGGAGATGTTGTAATGGGTAAGGTTCTCCATGTTACAGATGAAGAGGTGTATTTTGATATAGGCTATAAATCCGATGGAATTTTACCAAAGGAAGAAGCATCTAACTTGCAGATTAATCTTAAGGAAAAATTCAAAATAGGAGAAGAATACGAGGTTGAGATTATAAAGCTAAATGATGGAGAAGGAAATGTTTTATTAAGCAGAAGGAGTCTAGAAAAGGAAGAATTCATAGAAAACCTAAAGAATTATAAACATGATGGAACATTAGTTGATATAGAAGTTATTAGAGTGATTAAGGGAGGATTTGAATGTAAAATAGGAGAATTAAGATGCTTTATGCCCCTTTCACACTCAGGCATCGATTTAGTAAAGGATAATCCTGAGGATTTAGTTGGGAAAAAACTTAAGGCAAATGTTTTAGAAGTAAAAGAAGATGGTAAAATTGAAATAATAGTATCAAGAAGGGAAGTTGCAAGACATGAAAGGCAACAAAGGTCTAGGAATATAATATTAAATCTTCAGGAAGGTATGACACAAAGAGGTAAAGTTAAGACTATAATAGATTCTGGTGTATTTGTAGATACTGGAGATTATGATGCCTTTATCCCAGTTTCAGAATTATCCTGGAAGAGAATTCAAAAACCAAGCGATGTAATTAAAATAGGAGATATAGTAGAATTTATAATAATAAAATTGGATAAAGCATTAGGAAAGGTTACTGGAAGCATAAAACGAACTATGGAAACACCTTGGGAAAAGTTTATTAAAAAATACTCTGTAGAAGATATAGTAGAAGGTAAAATAGTGGCATTTGCAGAATTTGGAGCCTTCGTAGAATTAGAAGAAGGTGTTCAAGGCTTAGTTCATATATCGAATATGTCTCATATAAGAATAAATAAGCCTCAGGATATTGCTAAGATTGGCCAAAAGGTAAAAGTAAAAATAATAGATATTGATTATGAAAACAAAAGAATATCACTATCTATAAAGGATGCAAAAAATAGCAGGTGAGAATCCTGCTATTTTTTTGCTATTATATTGCATTTTTTGAAAATAGTCATATAATATAAGTAGTAGAAATAGTAACTTTGCTTAAAAATAAGAGATTTATTGAGAAAAATTGATATGTTTTAATTGTAATTTTAAATAATTATGGATTTTGTTTAAAATGCTTGACTTTTTGTGTTATTTTGATAAAATTTAATTATTGTAAAAAATGAAAAAGGAGGTTGAGAGTTAGAATGAACGCTTTGGGTCGTCACATAATTGCAGAGATTTATGGTTGTGATGCAGAAATTTTAAACGACAGAGAAAAGATTGAAAAGATAATGGTTGATGCTGCACTTATGGCTGGTGCTGAAGTTAGGGAAGTAGCTTTTCATAAATTTAGTCCACTTGGCGTTAGTGGCGTTGTAGTTATTTCTGAATCTCACCTTACAATTCATACTTGGCCAGAGTTAGGATACGCTGCAGTAGATGTCTTTACATGCGGCGATCATATAAATCCTTGGGATGCTTGTAATTATATGACTGAAAAATTTGGAGCAACCCATATTACTGCTACTGAAGTTAAAAGAGGTTTGTTTGATCAACCTGTTCAAGTAAAAGTTTCATCGTTATAAATTCAAAAATGCGCCCTAAATCACAAGGACGCATTTTTTATTTGTGTTATTCAATTATTTGTGAAAGTGGAGGAATTATTTGCTTTTTCCTTGAAATTACTCCAGGCAAAAATACAAAATTATTATGCACATCCACGTTAAAGGCCTTTGCAATAAGATCTTTTTCCTTTCCTGTAAATATTATCTCTGAACCTTCTCTAATAATATCAGTTAACATTATTATTAATAAATCATATCCTTTTTCGTTACATAATTTGTTCATGAAATTTAATAAATCATTTTTGGTTTCACCAAGGCTTTCAACGTTCATAGTATTAACTTGACTTATACCAATTTTATATTTTCCAAGTTTAAATTCTTTAAAATCTTGGAAGAAAATTTCTTCTGGCGTTCTGTTTTGAAGAGATGTTCCAGCTCTAAACATTTCAAGGGCAAAGCTTTCGATATCTATACCAGCTATTTCTGCCAGCCTTTCAGCTGTTATTTTATCTATGTATGTGCAGGTAGGTGATTTAAATTTAACTGTATCTGATATAATAGCTGCACAAAGTAAACCAGCAATATTCTTTGGGGGTCTAATCCCATTTTCAAAATACATCCCTGCAATTATAGTCGATGTGCTTCCGACAGGTTCATTCCTAAAGAAAATAGGTTTACCCGTCTGAATGTCAGCAACTCTATGGTGATCTATAATTTCAAGGATTTCGGCATCATCAATTCCATGGACAGTTTGGGATCTTTCGTTATGGTCTACTAAAATAACCTGCTTTTTCTTTTGTGATATTAAATGATATCTTGATATAAAACCATAGATTTTATTATTTTCATCTAAAACAGGATAACTTCTATATCTTGTTTGCAGCATCTTATCTCTTATTTCATCTACAAAATCATCGATATGGAAGCTTATTATATTTTCAGTAGTCATTACATATTTTACAGGTATGCTTTGATTTATTAATCTGGCAGTAGTATAGGTGTCATTAGGTGTATTTATAATAATGCAGTTGTTTTGTTTTGCAAGTTCTAAAATTTCATCCTCAGCACTAAACCCTCCAGTTATAATTAAACAATTAGCTCCAAGTTCTATAGCCTTTTTTTGGGAATCCTTTCTGTTGCCTATTATTACGATATCTCCCTTTTCAATAAACGGCTTCATGCTTTCAGGGGACAAAGCTGCAACTACTATTTTACCGTTGGAATTAAATTTCGCTTCGTCTCCCAAAATAATTTTAGCGTTTAAGGTTTCCAATATATTTCTCAATGGCGTTTTAATTATATTGTTTTCAAGTGTATCCATGTATTTACTTGTAATATTGGATAATGTAACAAGCCCCAAAAATTTTTCGTTTTCATCGATAACTGCCAGCGTCTTGACATTGTTTTTTTTCATAAGCATCCAAGCGGTTTTTATAGAAGAATCTGGGGATATTGGGATTACTTTATCCAAGTTTAAATCTGAAACTTGAGTTTTTACAGTTGGAAGGATGTCTGGCTTTGGAATATTAAAGTAATTTAATACAAAGTCTGTTTCTTGATTGATATCCCCAAGTCTTTTAGCGATTGCGTTAAAACCCAAACGTTTTTTTAGCTCAGCATAGGCTATTGCAGCTGAAATTGAGTCAGTATCAGGATTTTTGTGGCCAAATATGTAAATAATATCTGTCATTAAAACACCTCCTATATACTTAAATATTATAACCAATAAATACTATTTTTTAAATAATGACTTCTTTTTGTGATATAACTATATATTTAAAAATATATTTTAATTAGATTTATCTTCTTTAATTTTAACTAAGGGGGATGGTATTTTGGCATTTTATGGAGTCGACATAAAAAAAGAAAATGAATTTTTAGGTTTAACAAAATACGAAGTAAAAAAGAGGCAACAAAAATATGGGTATAATGAAATAGCTAAAAAGAAAAAGAAATCATCATTAATTATCTTTTTGTCACAGTTCAATGATTTTATAGTATGGGTTCTATTAGTTGCAACTATAATTTCTATATTTTTGGGGGAAATCGCCGATGCAATAACTATATTTATAATAATATTGATGGACGGAATTTTAGGCTTCATTCAGGAATATAGGACCGAGAAGGCTTTAGAAGCTTTAAAGGAGTTTGCTGCACCAACTGCAAAGGTTATTCGCGAAGGAAAGAAAATGGTAATAAAGGCTAAAGAATTAGTTATAGGAGACATAGTAGAATTAGAAAGCGGTGATAGAGTTCCTGCAGACATATTGATATTAAAATGCGATGCCCTACAGAGCGATGAGTCAATTTTGACTGGCGAATCAATGCCGATTGATAAAAAAGCTTATAATGGAGATAAAATAAAACAAGAAAATATGGTCTATATGGGCTGTTTAGTAACTAAAGGGAAGGCCTTAGGTAAAGTTATAGCAACTGGGATGAATACAGAAATGGGTAAAATAGCAGATATGCTAGAAAATATAAATGATAACAAGACCCCTCTTCAGGAAAAACTTGATAAATTAGGAGAATATCTTGTATATCTAATATTGGCGATATGCGCATTGGTTACTATTACAGGGATATTAAGGGGCGAAAACATATATAAAATGTTTTTAGTTGGTGTAAGTTTAGCAGTTGCTGCTATTCCAGAAGGTCTTCCTGCAGTAGTAACTGTTTCATTAGCATTGGGAGTTCAAAGGATGATGAGAAAAAATGCTCTTGTAAGAAGACTTCCGGCAGTGGAGACATTAGGCTGCACCCAGGTAATCTGCTCCGATAAAACTGGAACATTAACTCAAAATAGGATGACGGTGAGGAAATTATATATTTTGAATAAGGAATATAAAATAGCTGGTGAAGGTTATGACATAAAGGGAGAATTATTATATGAAGGAATAAGGGTAAACTTAAACAATAAGGAAGCCTTTAAAAAATTGCTTGAATGTTGTGTTTTATGTAATAACTCTTCGATTGAAGGGAATAATTATTTAGGAGATCCTACTGAAATTGCATTACTTGTATTAGCGGCAAAATTTGGATACAAAAAGGAAGAACTAAAGGAATTCAAAATATTAAAGGAGAACCCCTTTGATTCTGATAGAAAGATGATGTCGGTTCTTGTGCAAAAGGGCAATAGAAAATTTCTTTTCGTAAAAGGAGCACCTGAGAAGGTTATGGAAAATTGTAAAGCTCTTTTGGAAGATATGAAGACAAGAGTTATAACAGAAAACGATAGAAAGGCAATTTTATCAGCTAATGATAAATTGGCAAAGGAAGCATTGAGAGTATTGGCTTTTGCTTATAAAGAAATTGAAAACACGGAGGACGAAAAGGAACTAATATTTTTAGGTTTAGCAGGAATGATTGATCCCCCAAGAAAGGAAGTTTATGATGCTGTAGTAGAGGCAAAAATGGCGGGAATAGTTCCAGTGATGATAACAGGTGATCATAAATTAACAGCTGAGGCTATAGCAAAGGAATTAGGCATATTAAACGAAAAGGAGCTTATATTAACAGGAGAAGAACTAAATAAAATCTCAGAAAAAGAACTTGATGATATAATAATGAAAGTAAAAGTTTTTGCTAGAGTGACTCCAACACATAAATTCAGAATAGTTAAGGCATATAAGAGAAAAGGACTAGTGGTTGCAATGACTGGCGATGGAGTTAATGATGCTCCAGCGGTAAAGGAAGCCGATATAGGTGTTGCTATGGGTAAAAGTGGAACAGATGTAACTAAAGAATCGGCATCTTTAATATTGCTTGATGATAATTTTGCAACTATTGTTACTGCAGTTAAAGAGGGTAGAATTATTTATGATAACATAAGAAAATTTATAAGATATCTTCTTTCATGCAATATTGGGGAAGTATTGACTATGTTTTTAAGTTCATTGTTGAGTTTACCTATTCCGCTATTACCGATACAGATATTATTTGTAAATTTAGCTACGGATGGCCTACCTGCAATGGCTCTTAGCATGGAAAAGGGAGAAAAGGATATCATGCAAAGGATGCCAAGGAAAAGGGATGAAAGCATATTTTCGGAGGGATTGTTACACAAAATTATCTTAAGAGGAATACTTATCGGTTTGTGCACAGTGGCATCCTATGCAATAAGTTTAAATTATTTTGGCAACATTGTTATATCTAGAACAATAGCCCTTGGCACATTAATAATGTCGCAGTTATTCCATGTTTTTGAGTGTCGTTCAGAGAGACAATCTATATTTAATATAGGTATTTTGACTAATAAATATTTAATATATGCAGTTTTATCTTCGCTATTTATGTTGATTTTTATAATTTACAATCCCTTCATGCAGAAGGTTTTTTATACGCAACCTTTGAATACTATTCAATGGCTTATAGTGCTATTATTTTCAGGTATAATTTCTTTGATTTCTAGCCTTTATTGGTATAAAAGAAATTAAAGGAAGTAAAGACAGCTTTACTTCCTTATTATTTGTTTTTGTTGAAGCTTTTTAAGGTCAAGTCCGATAGGAATTAATTCTTTTTTAGTTGTCATATTTATGACATTCATTATTTCTATAACATCAGAATCTTTCTTTTTGTTCTTTTTAGGTTTTAAACCTTGAATTAAAACTAAATGCCCCTGATTTACTTGAATAAATTCTGGCTTTTTAAAGAACCTTCTTTTTTTGTATTGGCACTTAACTACAAGTTTGCTTCTTTCAGGTTTTACAACAATATCAACCTTTAGCAAGTGAATAAATCCCAATATTACTTTTTCAGCAACTTTTACACTTAGAACATGTCCGTGAACCTGGGTTAGGCGATCTTTATATTTTTCCCAGTAAGCATCTTGAAGTTTTTGATTTAATTTTTCTTTAAATCCCATATTTCATTCTCCTTTATACTAAATTTATTGTAAAAAATTGCTTAAAAAAATCTTAACATTATTATATTATAACAATAATTTAGAGTGTAGTCGAGGGGGAATAGATTGTTAATAATTTAATCTGTTAAATCTATTTAAAAAATAAATAAATTGTGTTATACTTATATAAAGCCCAAAATTTAACTAATTTTTCTATCTGTTATATATAAAAATAGATACTGTTATATCAAATAAAATACAGGTGATAAAATTATGATACGAGCTGTAATAAGAGTTAACGGTATTGTTCAGGGTGTTGGTTTTAGACCTTTTATAAATAAGTTAATTCAAAATTTTAATTTAAAAGGTTGGGTTAAAAATACTTCTTTGGGGGTTGAATTAGAGGTTGAAGGTGAAGAAATTTATATTAGAAGTTTTTTAGAGGAAATAATAAATAACCCTCCAAAGTTAGCCTATATAGAAGATTTACAATATGAATTTTTTCAAGATTTAAAATATTATAAAGGGTTTGAAATTATAAAAAGCCAAGATAAAGAAGACAAGTTTACCTTTATATCTCCTGATGTTAGCATTTGTGATGAATGCCTTAGTGAATTATTCGATAAGGAGAATAGAAGATATTTATATCCTTTTATTAATTGCACCAATTGTGGACCACGTTTTACAATAATAAAGGATGTTCCCTATGACAGAGATAAAACCACAATGAAAGAGTTCAAGATGTGTCATAAATGTCTAAGTGAATATTTAGATATTGAGGATAGAAGATACCATGCTCAGCCTAATTGCTGCAGCGATTGTGGACCTAAGGTGTATTTTATAGACAAAAATATGGAAAAATTCGATAAAGGAATAGAAAAGGCAATAGAATATTTAAAGGATGGTAAAATAATTGCAATTAAAGGCATAGGAGGATTTCATGTAGCCTGTGATGCAAAAAATAAAGAATCATTAGTAAAATTAAGACAACGTAAAGGTAGGGATGAAAAGCCCTTTGCCCTTATGATGAAGGATATAAATACTGTAGAAAATTATTGCTATTTAGGTAAAGAAGAAAAAAATATCTTGGAGAGTTATAAGAGGCCTATTGTATTGCTTAAAAAAAGAAATAATCTTTTGGATCATGTGTCAGAAAATAAATGGTTAGGAGTTATGCTACCATATTCTCCTTTACATTATATACTTATGCAGGAATTAGACGTGCTTGTAATGACAAGTGGAAATATTCATGATGTTCCAATAGTTTATAAAAATGAAGATGCTATAAATGAACTTTGGGATATCGTAGATGGGTTTTTGATTCATGAAAGAGATATACATGTAAGGTGTGATGATTCAATCGTAAAGGTATTTGAGGGCAAGGAATATTTTATTAGAAGATCAAGGGGCTATGTTCCTTTCCCGATAAGATATAATTCAAGAAATAAGATTTTAGCCTGTGGAGCAGAACAGAAGGGATCCTTTGCTTTGAGCAAAAATGGTTTTGTCTTTTTGAGTCAGCATATTGGAGAATTAAGAAATATTGAAACCTACAAGCATTATATAGATCAAATTGAACATTATAAAAAATTATTTGATATAGATATTGATAGAATTGCCTGTGATATGCATCCTGATTACTTGTCAACACAATATGCGAAGGAGATAAGCAAAAAGCAAAATATTCCCCTTTATATGGTGCAGCATCACCATGCCCACATGGCATCATGTATGGCGGATAATAAGTTGGAGGGGGAAGTAATAGGTATCATTTGGGATGGAACAGGTTATGGGTTAGATGGGAAAATATGGGGTGGAGAGTTTTTGGTTGGTGATTATAAAGAATTTAAAAGGGTAGCTACTATAAGAGACATAGCTTTACCTGGAGGAGATATGGCTATAAAGGATATTTATAGGATAAAGTATTCTATATTAATGGATGCATTAGGAGAAATTCCAAATGAATTTGCTACAACAGATGACCTGCAAGTAATAAATATGATGTTGAATAAAAATTTCAACACAGTTAAAGCCAGCAGCATAGGCAGGTTGTTTGACGGCGTTGCAAGCATTCTTGGTATTAAAGATAGGGTATCCTATGAAGGTCAAGCAGCGGTTTTATTAGAGTCAAAGGCTTTGGAAAATGATTTGTTTTATAAATATGAAATTTACAATGATGAAATATTAAAAATAGATTGGAGGCCTATTATAAGAGATATAGTAAATGATGTTACTTTAGGTAAGAATGTAGATATTATTACAGCTGCATTTATGAATACTTTAGTAAATTCAGCTGTTGAAATAGTTTTAAGGCTAAAGGATATTTATAAGATAGACAGAGTTGTTATTTCTGGTGGAGTTTTTCAAAATATTTATCTACTAAGTAAATTAGTTCAGATTCTTAGAAACAATAATTTTAAAGTATATTATCATAATAGGGTTTCCACTAATGATGAAGGAATAGCATTAGGACAATTAGCTGTTGCAGAAAAAGGGGGAGGAATATTATGTGTTTAGCAGTTCCTTTAAAGGTAATAGAAATTGATGGCAACGATGCTGTAGCAGAGCTAGATGGTATTAAGATGAAGATCAGAGTAGATTTTGTCAAAGATATAAAAATTGGTGATTATGTATATGTTCATGCTGGTTTTGCAATAAACAAACTTGATGAAAAGCTTGCAAAGGAAAATTTAGAATTATTTAGGGAGGTTGCCAATGCAGCTAAAAATAAATCCAAGTGAGGTAAAGGACATTGTAGAGTTTATAAAAAACTATGATAAAAGGAAAATAAAAATAATGGAAGTATGTGGAACACATACCATGTCTATTGCTAAAAGTGGCATAAAAACGATACTTCCAGAAAATATAAAATTAATTTCTGGGCCAGGGTGTCCGGTTTGTGTCACAGCAATTAATAGAATTGATGAAATTTTAACTCTATCCCAAAATCCTAAAGTTTTGATAGCTACTTTTGGTGATATGCTTAAAGTTCCAGGAAGTCGTCAGGGATTTAATTTGGCTACATTAAAGTCTATGGGGGCTAAAGTAGAAGTTGTTTATTCTGCAATGGATGCAATTTCAATAGCAGAAAATAATCCTGATTTTGAGGTTGTTTTTTTGGGAATCGGCTTTGAAACAACGGCTCCAGGAACGGCTGTTGCAATAAAAGAAGCAAAGGAAAGGAATATTAAAAATTTTTCGGTTTTTTCTATGCATAAATTTGTAGAACCAGCATTGAGGGCCTTATTAGATTCAAAGGAGATCGAAATCGACGCATTTATTTGTCCAGGACATGTATCAACTATTCTTGGAATAAAGGGATTTAGATTTTTAGCTGATGACTACAAAAAGCCCTCTGTAATATCAGGTTTCGAACCGGAAGATATTTTAACAGCAATATATAAAATAATTATGCAGTTTGAAAAAAATATTGCTATCATTGAAAATGAATATATGCGAATTGTAACCTTAGAGGGAAATGAATTTGCTCAAAGAATAATGGAGGATGTTTTTGAACCTGTTGATGATATTTGGAGAGGTATAGGAATCATTCCTAAGAGTGGTATGGGAATTAAGGATACTTATTGTGATTTTGATACGGTTAAAAGGTTTGATATAAAATTAGATTTTAAAGATAAATTAACAATTTGTAAATGTGGTGATATAATAAAAGGGAAGATAGAACCTAAGGAGTGTTCATTGTTTGCTAAATTATGTTCACCTGAAAATCCAATAGGTCCATGTATGGTTTCAAGTGAGGGGGCCTGTGCGGCATATTATAAGTATTTAAGATTCTGAGGTGAAATTATGGAAGAAATAATTACTTTAGACTATGGAAGCGGTGGAAAGAAAACTTCAAGTTTAATAGAAGAAATTCTTTTACCTAAATTTGATAACAGCAAGTTAAATGAATTAATGGATGGAGCAGTTCTAAAAAGTAAAGGAAGAATTGCATTCTCAACTGATAGCTTTGTTGTTTCACCTTATTTTTTTCCTGGAGGAGATATAGGCAAATTAGCAGTTTGTGGGACTGTTAATGACCTTTTAATGTGTGGTGCAATCCCTAGGTATCTAAGTTTGAGCTTCATTATAGAGGAAGGATTCAAAATTGAGCACCTAAAAAAAATAGTAAATTCGATTAGCGAAACCGCAAAAGAATGTGGTATTGAGATAGTAACAGGAGATACAAAGGTTGTGGAAAAGGGAAAGGGAGATGGCATATATATAAATACTTCAGGTATAGGTTTTATGGAAATAGAAGGGTATGCTAAGGCAAGGATTAATGATGGAGATGTAGTTATAGTTACGGGAAATGTTGGGGATCATGGAGTTGCAGTTATGTCAGCAAGAAATGGCTTCTTTTTGGATACGGATCTTAAATCGGATTGTATGCCCCTAACTAATTTAGCAAAAACTATTTTTAAGTATGGTAGAGAAGTTAAAATAATGAGGGATCCTACACGAGGGGGATTAGCTACTACATTAAATGAGTTTGTTGAGGGGACTGAATTTTCTATTGAACTTATAGAAAAAGATGTTCCAATTGCACAAAATGTATTTACTGCTTGTGAAATACTTGGAATTGATCCATTATACAGTGCAAATGAAGGAAAGATAGTTTTGATAGCGTCAAAAGATATAGCAGAAGATTTAGTAAAGGATATTAAAAATCTACCTGAGGGTAAAAATGCAGCTATTATAGGAAAAGTAACCTCAAACCATAAAGGTTTAGTTGTGTTAAAAACTCCAATCGGAGGTTCAAGAATATTAAATAAGTTAACTGGGGCACAGCTTCCCAGGATATGTTAAATGGAGGTGATTTAATGCAAAATTTTAAGTCAATTGAAATTAAGAAGGAAGAAATAGTTCCTATTGCAGAAAAGATGAGTGGTGAAGGAAGAAGACTTGTTATGATCCACGGATATGTGGATAAGGAGGGGCAAAAAATAGTGAGTTACCATTATGAAGTTGGTGATACTATTGAAGCCTATACGGTTAAAGGAGAAGATGTTTTACCTACAATATCGCATATTTATGATGTTTCAGCCTCATGGCCAGAAGAAGAACTTCATGAACTTATTGGAGTTAACTTTGAAGGTTTAAATATGAAGGGCAGGCTTTTCCTTCCAGATACGATGTTTGAAGGAAAGGGTCAGATACTTGTTACTCCATTAAATGAACTAGTGAAAAAAACTCAAGGAATAAAGGAGTGATTAGATGAGTTACGTAATTCCAATTGGACCATATCATCCTTCTTTAGAAGAACCCATACATGCTAAACTTTATACTGAAGGTGAAATAATAAAGGATGCTGAAGTTTTTATAGGCTATAATCATAGAGGTATAGAAAAATTAGCTCAAGAAAAGAATTTTATCCAAACATTAGTTTTAGTAGAAAGGGTTTGTGGTATTTGTTCTCACTCTCATCCCTTTGCATATGCTCAAGCTATAGAAAAGATTGCCAATATGGAGGTTCCTAAAAGGGGACAATATATAAGAGTTATAATGGCTGAACTTGAAAGACTTCACTCCCATTATCTTTGGCTGGGTATAGCTGCCCATTTAGTTGGATATGATAGTTTATTCATGCATATTTGGAATGTAAGGGAAAAGATAATGGATATTTTAGAGGCTATATCTGGCAATAGAGTTAACTATGGTATGATAATTATAGGAGGTTCAAGAAGGGATATTAGTGATGATTTAAGAAGAAATATATTGCAGATTTTAGATGAATTTAAAGCGGAACACGAAAAAATAAAGGAAATTGTTCTTAACGATAAAACTTTAGCCATGAGAACAAAGGGAGTAGGTGTTTTACCAAAGGATATAGCTATAAAAATGGGAACAATTGGTCCCCATGCAAGGGCTTCTGGAGTTAAGGTAGACGTTAGAAAGGATGCTCCATATTCATCTTATGAAGATTTTGAATTCGATGTTCCTGTAGTTGAAGATGGAGACGTTTTTGCAAGGATATTAATAAGGGCATTAGAAGTTGATGAAAGTATAAAGATTATAAAGCAAGCATTAGAAAACCTACCTGAAGGACCAATTAATTTAGGAATGAAGATCCCTAAAGTTCCTGCTGGGGAGTTTACACAAAGGGTTGAAGCTCCAAGAGGTCAAGTAATATATTATGTTGTTACAGATGGAGGACAAACAAATTATAGAGTAAGTATACATGTTCCGACCTTTAAAACAGCACCTACAGTTCCTTATATGCTAAGGAATAATACCGTTGCAGATGCAGGACTTATTATTGCAAGTATAGACCCTTGTTTCTCATGCTTAGATAGGTAGTGATATTATGCACGAGTTAGCTATAACTGAAGGAATAATCAAAATTGCAAAGGAAGTAGCAGAAAAAAATAATGCCAAAAGGGTATTAAATATAAAGGTAAAATGCGGGGACTTCTCGGGGGTTATTCCTTCTTTAATTCAGGAGTATTTTGATATTGTTTCTAAAGGAACTATAGTTGAAGGTGCTAAACTTCTTATAGATAGAGTTCCTATTAAAATTATATGCTCAGAATGCAATAATGAAAGTGAGATAAAAAGAAGCGATATACGATGTCCAAAATGCGGTGGGTATAGATATAGGATTATTAGTGGTAAAGAATTTTACGTAGAAGCATTGGAGGTGGAATAGTGGAAATTAAAGTAGTAAAACAGATAATGGAATGGAATGAGGATTGCAGCAATGAAGTAAAAAAGGAATTAGACGAAAAAAAGGTTTTTATGATAAATATAATGGGATCTCCTGGTGCAGGAAAAACAAGTGTAATTGTTGAATTAATAAAAGAGCTTTCTAAAGATTATAAGCTCGCTGTTATTGAAGGAGATATAACTGGACAAATTGATGCTGAGAGAATTAGTCAGATGGGGATTCCAGTGGTTCAGCTTAATACAGATGGAGCTTGCCATATTGAGGCTATGTCCATAAAAAATATATTAAATTATTTTAATTTAAATGATATCGATGTATTATTAATTGAGAATATAGGTAATTTGGTATGTCCTGCTGAATTTAATTTGGGAGAGGACCTAAAAGTAGCAATTTTAAGTATTCCAGAGGGAGATGACAAAGTTCAAAAGTATCCATTGATGTTTTCAGTTGCAAATATTCTTTTGTTAAACAAATACGACATGAAGGAATTTTTCGAATTTGACTATGAAAAGGTATCCATGTATGCAAAAGGTTTAAATCCTAATCTTGAAATATATAGATTTTCTTCAAAAAAAGAATTTGATAACAAAGACCTATTTGCATCATTAAGAAGAAAAATAAAAGATAAATTAAATAAATAAGGGGGGATAATGATGAAAAATAAACCAGCTGCTGTTATTGCAACGTTTATATTATGCTTTCTAGTATGGATATTATTTACATTAACCTTTACAGCACAGGAATTAATAGCAGGTGCTATAGTCTCATTACTAGTTGCATTATTTACATCAAGTTACTTTATCCATGAAGATGCATTCCATTTATTAAAACCAAATGTGTTTATCAATTTCATAATTTATGTATTATTTATATTTCCAGTAGAACTTTGGAAGGCGAATGTAGATGTTGCAAAAAGAGCATTAAGTCCAAAACTTCCAATTAATCCTGGTATTGTTAAAGTTCCAGTTGACTTAAAATCCGAATATGGACTTGCTATGCTTGCAAATTCGATTACCTTAACACCGGGAACAATAACAATGGAAATAGTAGAAGAAAATGGACAGAATTATTACTATATCCATTGGATTGATGTTGCAAGTAAGAATAGCAAAGAAGCTGGTGATATGATTAAAGGAAAATTAGAAAACTGGATAAGGAGGATTTGGAAGTGATAGAGTTTGTTTATGTTGGGATATTTTATGTTATACTAGCATTAATGCTTTTATATAGGGTTTTAAAAGGACCTAGTGTTGTAGATCGAGCTGTTGCAGCTGATAGCATTGATATTTTAACTGCCATTGCTTTAATTGTTTTTTCGATTTATAGCAATAGAAGCATTTATCTTGATATTGCGCTTGTTTTAGCAATTTTAGGTTTCTTGGGGACTGTCCTTATAGCAAGATATTTGGAGGGAAGACTATGATAGTTAGGATAATAATTGATTTGTTTTTAATATTAGGTTGCTTTTTTGCTTTTGCAGGAGCAGTTGGTCTTCTTAGAATGCCAGATTCCTTTACTAGGATGCAATCAAGTACTAACATTGCAACCTTTGGAGTTCTTTGGACGGTTTTAGGTGTAGCTGTATATGCCTTTTCAAATCAAAATTTTGTTTTTGGAATCAAAACGGTCATGATAGGAATTTTTATAGTTCTTACGAGTGCAGTTGCGGGACATGCCATTCTAAAGGGAGGATATAAACATGGCATAAGACCGGAGAATTTAGTGGTTGATGAGTATAGGAGGGATAATCCTAATGAATAGTATAGTTATATTAAATACACTGGTTATAATTGCAATTATAGTTTCTGCAATTTTGACTGTAAAATTTGATAACCTTTTATCATCAATAATAGCTTTAGCAGTTACAGGATCCTTTGTAGCATTAGAGTTTATATTGCTACATGCACCCGACGTTGCAATAGCAGAAGCTGCTGTTGGAGCGGTCTTATCACCTGTGATATTTATTATAACCCTCAAAAAAGTAAAGGAGGGCAAGGAAAGATGAAAAGATTTGCTATAGCTTTTTCGTTGGTGGTTTTCTTGTTAATGGGATGTTATGCAATGTATTATTCATCTACATTAGATAGAACTTATAGTGGAACAAAACTTTCTGAGGTTTTAAAGAATGAACAAAATTACGATATGAATAAACCAGATGGAGTTGCTAATATTATCGTGAGAGAAAACTTAAAAAGAACAAAGTCTGTAAATGCGGTTACTGCTGTTGTATTTGACTATAGAGGATATGACACACTTGGAGAATCCTTTATTCTTCTTACAGCAATTGCCGGTTCAGTAGTTATTTTAAAGAGCCATAAGAAGGGAAGTGACCATGATGAAGGGCAAGAATAGACAAGTAAAGGATGTTATAGTAAAAACTGCTGCTGACTTTTTTACACCGATAGCCTTGGTCCTTGGATTTTATATAATATTACATGGACATCTAAGCCCAGGGGGAGGTTTCCAAGGTGGAGTTTTAGTTGCTTCTGCGGTGGTGTTAATCTATTTAGGCTATGGATATAATGAGGTTTCGAAGAAATTTAATATGGAAATCATAAAGAAAAATGAAGCTCTTGGTGCTATATTATTTACAGTATTTGGTCTTGCCGGTATTATATATGGCTCGGTTTTCTTTGCAAATGTATTTACAAATATAGGTGATGTTGGAGACTTAATTAGTGCAGGAACAATTATGTTTATGAACAATTCAGTAGGATACAAGGTTTTAACTGGGGTTGGATTCTTGATCCTACTAATGATAGGGCTTTTAGCTCCAGATAATGATAACTAAAAGGGGTGGATAGATTTGATATTAGTGAACTATATCGCCTGCATTATATTAATAGTATTAGGTTTTTATGTAATTCTAACAAAAAAGAATATTTTAAAGATTATCATCGGTATGGGGCTTATTGATTATGGAATAAATTTATTAATAATAAGCATAGGATTCAATCCTGGGGGAACAGCACCAATATTTACTTTTACTGAACTTAAACCCGAATCCTTCTTTGTTGACCCTGTTCCACAAGCACTTACTCTTACTTCAATAGTTATAGGTGCCTGTGTTACGGCGATGGCTTTATCCTTAGTTATAAAAATAAAGGAAAAGTATGGAACCCTTGATGCAGATAAGGTAAGGAGGTTGAATGGCTAATGCAACATTTTCCTATTTTATCAATTGTTACGTTATTTTTGGGAGCCTTCCTTACGGTAATTTTTGGAAGCAAAAATGAAACTGTAAGAAAGTTTATAGCTTTAGTTGCTTCATCTATATCGTTAATTTTGGTTTTAATGCTTATAAAGCCAGTTATGATAAAGAACAATGTTATTCAATATTGGTTAGGTAATTGGAGACCCATTCATGATTGGGCTATAGGTATAGGCCTTGAGGTTGATGCACTAGGATTATTCTTCGGGATTATAGCTGTTTTAACAATCTTTTTATCAATTATATTTTCATTCAAATACACAAAAAAGGATTCTGAAACAGACAAGTATTATGTTTTATTCTTAATGCTTTCTGGTGCTGTATTAGGTCTTGTATTTACTGGTGACCTTTTCAATATGTTTGTAATGATAGAAATTATGACCTTTGCAGCAGTTGGCTTAACTGCCTTTAGAAATTATCAAGAAGGAGCATTAGAAGCAGCTTTTAAATATCTTGTTTTGGGTTCTATCGGATCATCAATGGTTTTGGCAGGGACAATTACTATTTACTCACAAGTTCATACGCTGAATATGGCTCAAATTTCTGCTTTATTGTTTAACAATCTTACTCCATCGGCACTTTTCGCCTTTGCATTACTTTTAGCAGGATTTTCATTAAAGGCATTTGTGGTTCCTTTCCATCCTGCTGCACCAGATGCGTATATGTCAGCACCTTCGTCAGTGTCAATGGCCTTTTCGGGTATGGTTAATAAGGCGGGGGTATATGCTATTATTAGATTAGTTTATGTTCTTTTTCATGCAATGGACTTTAAGTCAGTTCAAATTTTATTAATAATCATTGGGACGATTACAATGTTTATTGGTGTTACAATGGCGCTTGCACAAAATGATTTCAAACGTTTACTTGCTTTTCATAGTATTTCTCAGATAGGTTATGTTATAACAGCTGTTGGGGTTTCAACAGCATTGGGATTAACAGCAGGTTTATATCATGCTCTTAACCATACTTTATTTAAAGGTTTGTTGTTCTTAACTGCTGGTGCAATATTTTATGCAACTGGAACAACTGATTTAAATAAACTTGGCGGCTTAGCAAGAAAAATGCCACAGACAGCAGCAATATTTTTAATTGGTGCCTTCTCAATCAGTGGTTTACCACCATTCAACGGATTTGTTTCCAAATGGCTTGTTTACCAAGCTACATTCCAGGCTAATCTTGCACCAGTTACTATAATAGCACTTTTAGTAAGTGTAATGACTTTAGCTTCATTTATAAAGGTTGCACAGTCAATATTCTTTGGACAAATGCCAAAGGAATTTGAAAACGTTAAAGAGGTTCCATTATCAATGAGAATTCCAATGTGGATTATGGCTATCCTTTGTGTAATAACAGGGGTTTTACCAAATATAGTGACAAAATATTTAGTATCGCCGGCAGTTACTGCGGCTCTAAATATAGGCAAATATATTGATCTTATGATGGGGAATGGATATTCAGAAAAAATATTAGGTAAACCAATTGAAATTCCTGCTGTTGATTTTACTCTTGCAGGTTATTGGGATCCTATTGCATGGCTTGTTCTGTTTGCCTTGCTATTGATAGCAGTAACCATAGTTGCAGTAGCAGGAGGATTTAATGCAGTTTCTCTTCCTACAGAAGTTGATGATCCAAAATATGATGTATTCTTTAGTGGGGAAGCAAGTGAGCATTCTCACGTTAAGGGAAATGACCTTTTCTGGGGATTAAAACATGATTTAAGACACTATTTTGGGTTTATGCATGATGCACATAGTGGGATAATTAATGACTATGCATTGTGGGCTATCTTTACAACAACAATATTTATAGTATATATTTTCTTACTTGTTCCATAAGGAGGGACTGGATTTGGTAGTTTTAAAGTATTTGTTTAATGTTTTAGTTTTTCCAGGTTTATTGTTCTCAGCATTGGTTGGTTTACTTTTATCAGGTTTAGATAGAAAAGTTGTTGCTAGAATGCAAAAGAGAATTGGACCACCAATAATTCAGCCAATTTATGATTTTTTTAAGCTTTTAGGTAAAGAAACAATTGTCCCAAGAGCAGCATCAAGAAGAACATTTTTATACGCACCAGTTATTGGACTTTTGGCGTTAGTAACTGTGACACTCTTTATCCCTATTTATAAATATACTGCAATTTCAACAGTTGCAGATATAATAGTTATTTTATATCTTTTAACAATCCCTGCAGTTGCCTTAATTATGGGTGGAGCAGCATCGGGTTCACCATATGCCGGCGTTGGAATTTCCAGGGAAATGGTAGCTATTATATCTTATGAACTCCCTTTAGTGATAGTTCTTCTAACTATTGGTAAACATGTAGGAATGGCTTTAAATAAGGGAGTAATAACATTTTCGCTTTCTCAAATAGTAAGTTATCAAGCAGAATTTGGACCGATGATTACTAATTGGAGGTTAATTCCAGCTGCATTGGCGTTACTTTTAATAATTCCAATTAAGGTTGGTAGCCTTCCTTTTGATATTGCAGAGGCGGAAATTGAAATTTGTGAAGGACCACTTGTAGAATATAGTGGTGCACCGCTTGCAATATTTAAGTTAAATCATGCAATAAAAATGTTCATAATGACTTCATTATTTGTAACATTGTTTTTAAGCGGTAAAGGAACAGGAATACTAATATTAGATATAGTATTGCAAGTTCTATTAAGTGCAGTAATAGTTGTTATTTCTATATCCACATTAAAAGCGATTACAGCAAGGCTTAAGGTAGAACAGGTTTTGAAATTCTTCTGGACTTATCCAACGGCATTAGCTTTAATTAGTTTGATACTTGTTTGGATTGGTCGTTAATAGGAGGTGTTACTTTTGTTTAAAAAGTTAATCGAAAAAAGCTTTGAAAAATCGCCTTGGTTATTTCACTTAAATACAGGATCATGTAACGGCTGTGATATAGAAATAGTTTCGGTTATAACTCCAAGGTATGATGCTGAAAGAATGGGCTTTAAGTTAACTGGTTCACCAAGACATGCAGATATAATTTTAGTTACAGGACCTATAACTTCGCAGTCAAGAGATAGGTTAATAAGAACTTTAGCCCAGGTTCCAGATCCAAAAGTTGTTGTATCAATTGGGTCTTGCCCGAGGTCTACAAATGTATTTAATGGTAGTTACTCTGTAGAAGGCCCACTAGATAAATATGTTCCAATTGATGTTTCTATAGCAGGTTGTCCTCCAAAACCAGAAGCCATAATCGATGGGCTTGCTAAAGCTATAGAGATACTCAGAGAAAAAAGGAGGGCAATGAAATGAAGTTCCCTTATTTAAAAGAAGCGATAAAATCTGTCTTTAAAAAACCAAGCACAGAAATATATCCAATAGTAAATAAAGAGGCACCGGAAGGATATAGAGGTAAAATAAATTATTATCCTGAAAAGTGTGTAAATTGTGGAATGTGTATAAGGGTTTGTGCTCCTGGTTGTATTACTAGAACTATTGAAAAGACCGAAGAGGGAGATAAAATCACCTTTAATTTTTATCAAGGTCAATGCACCTTCTGTTCTCTTTGTGCTGACTTTTGCCCAAGAGGAGCAATAGAACTTACTAAAAATTATCATCTTGCTGTTACGGATGAAAAGGATTTGTTGGTTTCAGGAACATTTATAAAAAAGCTTCCACCAAAGCCTCCTGTTCAACCACAACAACAAGTTCAAAATCAACAAAATCAAGGGGCAGCTAAAACTGAATAAGTTTAAAAAAGCCTTAAGGTTTAGCCTTAGGGCTTTTTTACTTATAGGAAGGAATTTAAACTTTGGTGAAGAATATATTTATAAAAGAATTTATTAAAAAAGTAGTGTTAAACGTTGAAAAACCTTTAAAGAAAGAGTTTGCAATATGGATATTTACTATATAAATTATAGCAATTTTGGGGGTGGGTTATGGGTTACCCAATGCTTGAAATAAACAGTAGTAAAATAAAAGAAAACACCAAACTTATTGTTGATGAATGCCACAAAAGAGGGATACAAGTTGCTGGGGTAACAAAGGTTTTTGCGGGATACGAAAGGATAGTTAGGGCAATAGTAGATGGGGGAATAGACATAATAGCAGACTCAAGAATTGAAAATTTAAAGAAATTTAAAAAATACGATCTCCCTAAAATGTTAATAAGAATTCCTATGAAAAGTCAGGCAAGAGAAATAATAAACTATTCAGATATAGCATTGGTTTCGGAATTTGATACTATTAAAGAATTACAAAAATATGCTAAAAAAGAAAACAAAAAATACAAGATAATATTAATGGTAGATGTCGGCGATTTACGGGAAGGAATATTTTATAAGGAAAAACAGGAGATATATGAAACAGTAAAAAAAATTTTAGAACTTAGCAACATTGAACTCCATGGAATTGGGACTAATTTATGCTGCTATGGTGGGGTGATTCCTACCAAAGATAATCTAACTGAGCTTGTAGGTGTCAAAAAAGATTTAGAAAATTACTTTAATATTAGAATCCCTATAATTTCGGGAGGCAACTCAGAGAATATTCAAATTATGAGGATGAATGAAATGCCAATGGAAATAAACCAATTAAGAATTGGTGTAGCATTGGCAATGGGGATAGGCTTATATGACAAGCCGATAGAGGGACTAAATACAGATACAATAAAGCTTTATGCAGAAATAGTAGAAATAAAGGTAAAGCCATCAGTTCCTATTGGAACAATTGGGATAGATGCTTTTGGAGCTAAGCCGCAATTTGAGGATAGAGGATTTAGAAAAAGAGCAATTTGTGCGTTAGGAAGGCAGGATGTTTATCCTGAGTTTTTGCAACCTATTGATGAAAAAATTAAGGTATTAGGAAGTAGTAGCGATCATCTGATAATTGATATAACTGACTCTGATAAAGAACTTAGGATAGGTGATGTAATTGAGTTTCGTGTTTTATATGGTGGTCTTCTTTCAGCTATGACATCTAAGTATGTAAAAAAGAAAGTTTTATAGTGACAAAGTTTGCTTAAATAAGTATTACTATTGTAAAACCAAAAGAAGTATGTTATTATGATAAGGCAAATAAAATACTAATCGGCTATTTATAGATGCATTACATATTTAAGGAGGGTAAATATGATTACAAAGGAATATGTAGCCTCAATCATCGACCATACAATTCTAAAGGCAGAGACTACACCAGACGATATAAAAAAGATATGCAATGAGGCAAAGGAGAATTCATTTGCATCTGTTTGTGTTAATCCTTGTTATGTTAAATTAGTTGCAGATGAATTAAAGGGATCAAATGTTAAAGTTTGCACTGTCATAGGCTTCCCATTGGGGGCAACAACTAAAGAAGTGAAAGCCTATGAAACAGAGAAGGCAATCGAAGATGGTGCTAATGAGGTTGACATGGTTATAAACATAGGTATGCTAAAGGCAGGAAATTATGATTATGTAAAGGAAGATATAAAAGCAGTTGTAGATGCAGCTAAAGGTAAGGCGTTAGTTAAGGTCATTATAGAAACATGTCTTTTAACTGATGACGAAAAGATTATGGCGTGCAAATTAGCAAAGGAAGCTGGTGCGGATTTTGTTAAAACTTCAACAGGTTTTAGCAAATGGGGAGCAAAAGCAGAGGATGTTAAGCTAATGAGGGATACAGTAGGACCAGAAATGGGAGTTAAAGCATCCGGTGGAGTTCATAGTTTTGAAGATGCTGTTAAAATGATTGAAGCGGGGGCAAATAGAATAGGAGCAAGTTCATCTTTGAAAATAATTGGCAAGTCAAAAGATGAGCAATCCTATTAATTTTAATATCCTAAAGGATTATATTTTAATCCTTTAGGATATTTTTGCT
This sequence comes from Caloramator australicus RC3, assembly GCF_000297115.1. GTDB lineage: Bacteria > Bacillota > Clostridia > Clostridiales > Caloramatoraceae > Caloramator > Caloramator australicus. The sequence continues at coordinate 32,801 of NZ_CAKP01000067.1, forward strand.
TTATTGGTGAATATTTATATAATAAGGCTATAAGGGGGGATTTAATGGCTAAGTATAAAAAGTTAAAATATGAAGACTTAGTTGTAAAGTTGGATTTTGTGCCAGATTTTAAAACAACAGAGGAAATTGCAAATTATTATGATTTAATAGGGCAGGAGAGGGCTGTTCAAGCGTTTGAGATGGGATTAAAACTTGACAAACCTTATTACAATATTTATGTATGTGGAACAAATGGGAGTGGGAGAAAAAAATTTGTTTTGGATAAGTTAAAACAAATTGCAAAGATGCAAAAAACACCGGACGATTGGTGTTATGTTTATAATTTTAATGATGCACTAAGCCCTTTAGCAATTAATTTAAAGGGTGGAACAGCAGAAGAATTTAAAAGCGATATTGAAACGATGATAGAATCTTTATTTGAAGAAGTTCCGAAGATGTTCTCAGATGAAGAGTATGAAAAACAAAGAGAAGATATAATTGATTATTATCAAAAAGAAACAATTAATATATTAGATAGACTATATGATGAGGCTAAAAGTAAGAATTTTACAGTGAAGTCTACAAAAGAAGGATTTGTTTTTATTCCTCTAATTGATAATGAAGAGATGAGCGAGATCCAGTATAATGAACTTGAGCAGTCTGAAAAGAATAAAATAGCAGAAGATGTTAAAACTTTAAAACTTTTAGCATTAGAAGTTTTAAGAAAGACCAAAATATTAAGAAAGGAAATGGCTGAAAGGCTACGCAAACTTGATGAAGAGAAATCCTTTGAGCTTATAAATGGGAAAATAAATAAGTTTATTAATAAGTATAGTTATAACGATAAAATAGTTCAATATTTAAAGGATTTACAGAATGATTTAATAAATAATATAGATGCATTTATGCAGGATGATGAAAACACTCTTGAGGATGATTACTTTAAAAAATATTATGTTAATATAATAACTTGTAATAAGGAAGAAGGAGCACCGGTTATCTATGAAGAGGATCCTGAATTTAATAATCTTATTGGAACAATCGAATATGAAAATTACAAGGGTGCTTTAGTTTCAGATTTTACGATGATTAAGCCTGGAAGTTTACACAGAGCAAATGGAGGCTACCTTGTAATAGATGCACTTCAACTATTAAGCACATATCAAGGATGGAAGGCGTTAAAGAATGCATTGAAAAATGGTTGCATTTCAATAGAGAATCTAAGAAATCAATTAGAAATAATCCCTATTGTATCTTTAAAACCAGAAAAAATACCATTAAAAATAAAAGTTGTTTTAATCGGAAGTGAATTTTTATATAGTTTGCTTTATGAGTATGATGAAGAGTTTAGGGAACTATTTAGTATTAAAGCAGAATTTGATAGTGTAATAAAAAATACTCCAGATAACGTAAACGAATTCTTAGGTTTTATAAGTTACTATTGTTCCCAGAACAATATTCCACATGTTACTTATAAAGGATTTTTAGAATTATATAAATATGCTTTAAGATTAGCAGAAAGCAAGAAATATTTTACTGCAAGAATAAGAGAAATTGCAAATATTATTGACCAATCGGCGTTAATATGTAAAGAAAGGAAAGGAAAACACATTACTGATAAAGATATTAAAGAGGCTATAGAAAAATTATATAAAAGGCATAGTCTTTATAAAGAAAGAATTTTGGAAATGTATAAAGAAGGCAAATATATTATACAATTAAACGGATATAAGATAGGAGAAATAAATGCTCTATCGGTGATTGAACTTGAAGACTTTGCCTTCGGAAAACAAAATAGAATAACTGTTACTACTTATAGAGGTAAGGGAGGAGTAATAAATATAGAAAGAGAAGTAAAAATGTCTGGTTTTATACATGATAAAGGAGTCTTAATTTTAACGGGTTATTTAGGCCAAATGTTTGGACAAAAATATCCTCTTTCCTTTAATGCCAGCATTTGCTTTGAACAATTGTATGGGGGAATAGAAGGGGATAGTGCTTCGGCAGCAGAACTTATTGCGCTAATTTCAAGTTTAGGAGATATACCGATAAAACAAAGCATAGCAATAACAGGATCTGTCAATCAAAGGGGAGAGATACAACCAGTTGGAGGAATAAATGAAAAAATAGAAGGTTTTTATGATATATGTAAATTATATGGACTTGATGGAACTCATGGGGTTATTATTCCTGCAAGCAATGTTGGAGATTTAGTATTAAAGGAGGAGATAATAGAAGCTGTTAGAAAGGGAATATTTAATATATATTCAGTTAGTAATATAGAGGAATGTTTTGAAATACTTTGCGACGAAAAAATGGTAAAGGACAAAAAAATTATGGATGTTATAAGAGAGAGGGTAGAAAATAAATTGAAAAGTTACAATGAAGGCTGCCCTAATTAGGCAGCCTTATGATTAAACGTTAAATCTAAATACTACTATATCTCCATCCTGCATAACGTATTCTTTTCCCTCTAGACGGATAAGTCCTTTTTCTCTTGCTGCAATTTCAGAGCCACATTTTATAAGATCATCATAAGCAACAACTTCCGCACGTATAAATCCCTTTTCCATATCGGAATGTATTTTTCCTGCTGCCTGAGGGGCCTTAGTTCCTTCTTTAATAGTCCAAGCTCTAACTTCCTTGGGACCAGCTGTTAAAAAGCTTATAAGGCCTAACAATTTATAACTAGCTTTTATTAGCTTATTTAATCCTGGCTCCTCAAGACCGTAGCTTGCTAAAAATTCCATCTTTTCTTCGCCTTCAAGCGTAGATATTTCTTCTTCTAATTTTGCACAAATAACTACAACTTCAGAGCCTTCATTCTTAGCATACTCTTTAACTTTTTGAACGTATTGATTTTCTACATTACCCGAGATAAGATCATCTTCAGAAATATTGCAGGCATACAATACAGGTTTTGAAGTCAATAAGAAGTATTGCTTTAACATTTCCTGCTCATCATCAGACATTTCTAATGTTCTTGCTGGTTTTCCTGATTCTAGATGAGTATATAATTTTTCCATAAATTGGAGTTCATCTTGAGCTTTTTTATCTCCTGATCTTGCTGACTTTTTTGTTTTATCCATTCGTCTTTCTAGAACTTCCATATCAGAAAATACAAGTTCGAGATTAATGGTTTCAATATCCCTTATTGGATCAATAGATCCCTCCACATGGACTATGTTTGAGTCTTCAAAGCATCTTACAACGTGGACTATTGCAGCTACTTCGCGAATGTGAGATAGAAACTTATTTCCAAGCCCTTCTCCTTTACTTGCTCCCTTTACAAGGCCTGCTATATCATAAAATTCTATTACTGCAGGAGTAACCTTTTCAGGGTTATACATCTCAGCCAACTTTTCAAGTCTTTCATCTGGAACAGCTACTACGCCAACATTGGGCTCTATTGTGCAGAAAGGGTAATTGGCACACTCAGCACCAGCTTGAGTTATAGCATTAAATAATGTGCTTTTACCCACGTTTGGCAATCCAACAATACCAAGTTTCATGATTTTTCTTCCTTTCTTTATGTTTTGTTAACGACATTGTAATTATATAATATACAAAATCATTATTCAAGTAAGTATGATTATGTAGAAATTAATAAATTCTATATAATTATTTATTTGTCATTTAGTATCACTTGATGTATTATTTTTAACAAATAAATAATAATAATGGATATGTTGACAAAAAATAGTATTTATAATAATATATAATCATCACCACTTTCCACCACAAAAAAAATCGGTGGTGATTAAAAATGATTGGAAATAAAATTGAAGAGTTAAGAGATAATTGTATGAAAAGATTAATTCAAATTGTGATTATGAAACTATAGTTAAATTAAGTCAAGAATTAGACAGGCTAATTAATAGCTATTATATAGATTTTTACATTATGAAAGGTAAGGAAAATAAAAATATTATCGAGCATTAAGAGGTGCCAAAGGCACCTCTTAATTTTTTTGTAAAATATATATTTTAAATTTTTTTTAAAATATAGCAGGAAAACGAAAAATGGTATAGAATTATAAATGTAGTGGTGGAAAGTGGAGTAAAGTGGTTAACGGGGGATAGTTATGTTTATCGGAGAGTATCAACATGCCCTAGATTCAAAAAACAGAATAATTATTCCAGCAAAGTTTAGAGAAAAGCTAGGTTCAAAATTCGTTATGACAAAGGGACTAGATGGATGTTTATACGCATATCCTATGGATGAATGGGCTAAATTAGAAGAAAAATTAAAAGCCCTTCCGTTAACCAATAAGGATGCTAGGGCTTTTGTAAGATTTATATTTTCTGGTGCGGCAGAAATTGAAATCGATAAGCAGGGTAGAGCTTTAATTCCGCAAAATTTAATTGAATATGCAGGCATTATAAAGGAGATAGTAACAATAGGAGTATTAAGTAGAATTGAAATTTGGAGTAAGGAAAAGTGGAATGAATACAATGACCAAAATATCGATTATAATGAAATTGCTGAAAAAATGTCGGAGCTTGGAATTTAAAAGAAAAGGTGAAGTGTATGGAGTTTAAGCATTATTCTGTTATGTTAAATGAATGTATAGAAGGTTTAAACATAAAAAGCGATGGGATTTACGTAGATGGAACCCTAGGAGGAGCAGGACATTCTAGTGAAATATTAAAAAGATTATCAAATGGAAAGCTAATCGGTATCGACCAAGATATCGAGGCTTTAGAATACTCAAAAAGAAAACTGTCTAATTATAACAATGTGATTTTTGTTCATGATAACTTTTCAAATATAAAGTCAATATTAAATGAATTAGAAATAGATAAAGTAGATGGTGTTTTGTTAGATCTTGGAGTTTCTTCCTATCAACTTGATAATCCAGAAAGAGGATTTAGCTACATGCATAATGCTAGATTGGATATGAGGATGAATAAAGATAATTCAATAACGGCATGGGATGTTGTCAATAAATATTCTAAGGAAGAATTGACAAGGATTATTAAAGAATATGGAGAGGAAAACTTTGCATCAAAAATAGCAGATCTTATAGTTAAACGAAGAAAAGTAAAGCCAATAGATACGACCTTTGAGTTGGTCGATATAATTAAAGATGCAATTCCAGCAAGGGCAAGAAGAGAAGGTGGACATCCAGCAAAAAGGACTTTTCAAGCTATAAGAATAGAGGTGAATCAAGAATTACAAATACTAGAAAAGGCAATATATGATTGTATAGATGTCTTAAAATCAGGAGGGAGGATATGCATAATAACATTTCATTCACTTGAAGATAGAATTGTTAAAAATGTCTTTAAAGAGCGTGAAAACCCTTGTAGTTGTTCTAAAGATTTACCCTTTTGTGTTTGTGGAAAAAAACCAGAATTAAAAGTTATAACTAAAAAACCGGTTCTTCCATCGGAGAAAGAGCTTTTGGAAAATTCCCGTTCTAAAAGTGCAAAGCTTAGAATAGCAGAAAAATTATAAGTTCTAAATGAATTGAGGGGTGAATAAATTGATAATGGCAAGCAATAAAGCTTATATGAGGGGTTCTGTTGCATATAAATTAGAAGAAAAAAAGACTATAGAAGCACAGCAAGAAAGATCTAAGAAAGTTGAAAAGAAGTCTAAAAAGAACTTTGCCAAATTCGTAATAACTGTTGTTTTCATTTCTTTTATTTCCTTTGCATTATTAGTAAGATTTTTTTATATTTTAAAATTAAATGCTGAGATTAGAAGCATAAAAAAGGAAATTAAATTAATGCAAGATGAAAATGACAATTTGAGAGTTGAAATTGCAAAACTTAATAATATAAAAGATATAGATAGAATTGCTGTTCAAAAATATGGCATGATAGTTCCTCATCCAAGCGATGTTCACTATTTAGAGGTTACACCTTTAAATATAGCAGATAAAGAAGATGAAAAAACAAATAATAAAATGGCGTTTATTTATAGATTATTGGGATTAATTAATTAGGGGGTATCTATTTGACAGGGCCAAAGACTACAATTATCAATAAAAAAAGAGCAGCATGGTTATTAGTAATTATATTCTTATTACAGCTGGGTATTGTAACAAGATATGCCTACATTCAGATAATCTGGTCTCCTAAGCTTCAGAAGTGGGCAGTTGAACAATGGACACATGATATAAAGATTGACGCAAAAAGAGGCAAGATACTTGATAGAAATGGAAACCCTTTGGCTGTGAGCGGCAATGTTGAAAGGGTTGACGCTTTTATGAAGGATATATTTGATGCTGAAAAGGAGAAAAAAATAACCCGTGAAGAGATTGCTGAAAAGCTTTCTCCAATATTAGGAATAAGTAAGGAGACTATATTAGCAAAATTTAATAAGAAATTGTCAAATGGACAGCCGATTGGAAGTGTAACGATTGCAAGAAGAATAGAAAAGGAACAGGGAAATAAAATAAGGGAACTGAAATTGCCTGGGATAGTAGTTTCTGAAGATACTAAGAGATACTACCCTAATGGCAATTTTTTAGCTCATGTGCTTGGCAATACTGATATTGATGGAAATGGAAGAGCAGGGCTAGAGTATTATTATAATGATATATTAAAGGGAGTTCCGGGCAGATTTATGGGTGAGACGGATAAATTCTTTAGGGAACTTCCATATAGATTAGCTACTTATGTTCCACCTCAAAACGGTTCAGATATAGTCCTTACAATAGATGAATATATTCAATATTATACTGAAAAGGCCCTTGAAAAGGGGTTGCAGGAATATAAAGCAAAGCAAATATCAGCAATTGTAATGGATCCCAAAACTGGAGAAATTCTTGTCATGGCAAATAAACCCGATTACGATCCTAATAATCCAGTTAAGGGTTCGGTTGAAGAGGCATTGAAGCTTTGGAAAAATAGAACAGTTAATGATAGCTTTGAGCCAGGTTCGGTTTTAAAGATATTAACTGCAGCTGCTGCGATTGAAGAAGGAATTGTTAGTGAGAAGGATAGATTTGTCTGCAACGGTTCTATAAAAGTAGCTAATAGAATTATTCGTTGTTGGAGGACAAGGGGACACGGCATACAAAATTTTACAAATATACTTGAAAACTCTTGTAATGTTGGATTTGTTATTTTAGGCCAAAAACTTGGAAAAGAGAAACTACACAAATATTATTCTCTTTTTAACTTAGGGAAAAAAACAGGTATAGATTATCCAGGGGAAGCTTTAGGCCAGGTAAGGGATGTAAGTAAAGTTGGACCTGTGGAATTAGCGACAGAATCATTTGGACAAGGAATTTCAGTCACTCCAATACAATTTATAACAATATTAGGATCAATAGCAAATGACGGTAAGATGATGCAGCCACATCTTGTAAAAAGGATTGTTAAGACAGATGACGAAGGTAATACAACTGTCGTTAAGGAATTTGAGCCTAAGGTTTTAAAGCAAACAATTTCAAAGGAAACGGCCAATAAACTTCTTCTCATGCTTGAGAGCGTTGTAAAAAATGGGGCAGCAAATAAGGCTTACATTGAAGGATATAGAATAGGAGGAAAAACCGGAACAGCTCAGAAGGTAATAGATGGTAGATATGCACCTGGAAAATATATTTCATCCTTTGCTGCAATTGCTCCGATAGATGATCCAAAGGTTGTTATATTTTTGTCTATCGATGAGCCTGATCCTTCAAATTATTATGCAGGAAGCACAGCTGCACCACTTGCAAGGGAGATACTTGAAGATGTTTTAAGATACATGAATGTTCAGCCTAATATTTCTTCAACGAATATTCCCAAGGAAGTGATGATACCTGAAGTTAGAGGAAAATCCATAGAACTAGCTATTAAAACTTTGAAGGAATTAAAATTAGACTATGAAACTCAAGGAAATGGGACAATTATATATGATATAAGTCCTAAACCTGGTATAATAGTAAAGGAAAATACAAAAATAGCTTTATATCTTGGAACATCAGAAAATAAAAACTTAAGAGTAGCTGTTCCAGATTTTACTGGAAAAACTAAAAAGGAAATAATAGAGATTGCAGAAAAGATTGGATTAAAGGTTGAATTTTTAGGAGATGGAATTGCTGCCTCACAAGATATTTCACCAAATACTGAAGTTAATAAAGGAACTATAGTTAAAATAATATTAGAGGTTCCAGAAGATTAATAGGAAGTCAATGCCTTATGGCATGACTTCGTTTTTAATTTGATAAAGGGAGGTAAGAATATGAGATTAAGTGAATTAATATCGGGAATAGATAGTTGTATTTTTGTGGGAAATGATGTTGACATAAAACATATTACTTATAATAGTAAGGATGTCACTGAGGGATCTTTGTTCATTTGCATAGAAGGTTTTAAAGTTGATGGACATCATTTTGCACAGGAGGCTGTGGATAGGGGAGCTAAAGCCCTTATTATAAGTAAAGATATAAATATCTTTGGCGATGTAACCTTAGTAAAGGTTAAAGATACGAGAAAAGCCATGGCCATTATATCATCAAATTTTTATAAAAAACCTGCTGAAAAAATAAAAATTGTAGGTATTACTGGAACAAATGGAAAAACCACATCAACTTTCATGATGAAAAGTATACTAGAGTCTTACGGCCAAAAAATAGGATTAATAGGAACTATTTATAATATAATTGGAGATAAAATAATAGAAGCTAAGAGAACGACTCCAGAATCATTAGATTTGCAATGTTTATTTAAAGAAATGGTTGATAATAATTGCGCTTATTGTGTTATGGAGGTTTCATCACATTCTTTGGAACTAGAAAGGGTATATGGAGTGGACTTTGAGGCAGGAATCTTTACAAATCTAACTCAAGATCATTTAGATTTTCATAAAACAATGGAAAATTATTTTAAAGCCAAACTAAAACTTTTTGAAAGGGCAAAAAATGCTATAATAAATATAGATGATGATTATGGAAAAGAAGCTTTAAGATATGTAAAAGGGAACATATTAAAATATGGTATTGATAGTGTTGCTGATGTTTATGCTAAAGATATAACAATGTCAGATGAAGGGACAAAATTTAAGTTATGCTATGAATCAAATGAAATTGAAGTTAATCTGCATTTGCCAGGGAAATATAATGTTTATAATGCATTAGGTTGTGCAGCTGCAGCATTGTCTTTAGGAATTGATATAAATACTATCAAAAAAGGTCTCGAAGCTTTAAAATCAGTTCCAGGTAGAAGTGAAAGAATTAAGGCAAAACAGGGATTTACTGTTATAATTGACTATGCACATACTCCGGATGGCATTGAAAATATTTTAAAGGCAACAAGGGAATATACAAAAGGAAGGCTAATTATTTTATTTGGAGCTGGTGGAGATAGAGATAAAACTAAAAGACCTTTGATGGGAAAAGCTGCGGGAACTTTTGCTGATTATTGTATTATTACTTCAGATAATCCTCGAAATGAAGAGCCAGAGCAAATAATACAAGATATAATTCCAGGTGTTGAAAAAACAGGGTGTCCTTATAAGATCATAGTTGATAGAAAAGAAGCAATTAAGTATGCTTTGATGAATGCAAAGAAGGATGATGTCATTGTTATAGCTGGAAAAGGTCATGAAACATATCAAATATTAAAGGATAAAACGGTTCACTTTGATGAAAAGGAGATAGTTAATGAATTATTACAGGAAATTTAACGAAAGATCTTAAAGGAAGAGGGGAAAAGAATGCAGATAACAATATTGGCTACGATAATTTCCTTTATAATTTCGCTTCTATTAGGTCCTGTTATAATACCTGCCCTAAGAAAATTCAAATTTGGACAAAGTATTAGGGAGGAGGGCCCCAAAAGCCATCTTAAAAAAGCGGGAACTCCTACAATGGGGGGAATAATTTTTATTCTAAGCCTAATTCTAACTGTTTTAGCTATAACAAATAAATTTTCCGGCGCTTTGTTTATTGCTCTTTTAACGACCGTCGGATATGGATTTATTGGATTGCTTGATGACAGCATTAAGATTATAAGAAAAAGAAATTTGGGACTTAGGGCATATCAAAAATTATTAGGACAAATTTTATTAGCTTTGATTTTATCTTATTATGCTTTTACAAATCCACAGATAGGAAGTAAAGTTCATATTCCATTTACAAATCTCTTTATTGATTTGGGATATTGGTATATTCCTTTTATGGTTTTTGTTATAGTTGGGACAACAAATGCAGTTAATTTAACTGATGGTTTGGATGGACTAGCCGCATCGGTAACCTTGATTGTAAGCGTATTTTTTTCAGTAATAACTTATGGATTAGGCCAAAAGGATTTATCTGTATTTTGTGGTGCATTGGCAGGGAGCCTACTTGGTTTTCTAAAGTTTAATGCATACCCTGCAGAAGTATTTATGGGAGATACAGGATCCTTAGCATTGGGTGGTGCAATATCTGCCCTTGCTGTTTTGCTCAGAATGCCCTTTATAATAGTAATAGTTGGTGGAATCTATGTTATTGAAACGTTATCTGTAATTCTTCAAGTTATTTCATTTAAATTGACTGGCAAAAGAATATTTAAAATGGCTCCTTTACATCATCACTTTGAACAAAAAGGCGAGCATGAAACAAAGATAGTGGCATGGTTTGTGATTTTTACTGCTATTTTATGTTTAATAGGTTTTTTAGCAATTAGTATTTAGGAGGTTTATATGAATAAAAAACAGCCCTTTGACTATGTTTTGTTTGGTGTTATACTGATTTTGCTTGCTATAGGTATAAATATGGTATTTAGTGCCAGCATGTATATCGATAAGGAACTATATAATGATGGATTTTATCATTTGAGGAAACAGGCTATATGGGCATCCTTAGGAATTGGTGCTATGTATTTTACATCTAAAATTGATTATAAAATATACAAAAACCGTAAATTAATAGCATTAGGCATGCTTATAACAATATTTTTGTTAGTTGTGGTTTTTGCTTTTACCTCCTATAAAAGGTGCAAGGAGATGGATTGGGTTTGGAAACCTTGGAATTCAGCCATCAGAACTTGCTAAAATAATTTTAGTTATTTATTTGTCGGATAATCTTTCAAGAAAGGGAGAGAAGGTTAAGACATTTTTACAAGGTGTATTGCCAGTTCTTATAGTGTCTGGAATTTTTGCTGGACTTATAATTGCTGAGCCCAATATGAGCACATCTGTAATTGTTATGGCAACTGCATTTTCTATGCTGTTTGTTGCCGGTGCAAAAGTTAGTCAATTAAGTGTAATCTTAATTTTAGGGGCAGTGGTGGCCTTTTTTGCAATGAAAAGTGCAGATTATAGATGGAGAAGATTCACAGCTTTCCTTAATCCTTGGGCTGATCCCCTTGGCGATGGTTATCAAGCTATACAATCTTTATATGCATTAGGAGCAGGTGGATTTTTCGGCGTGGGTTTTGGACAGTCAAGACAAAAAAATTATTATATACCTGAAGCTCAAAACGATTTTATTTTTGCAATTATTGGTGAAGAGTTTGGATTCATTGGAGTATTTTTTATTATTTTGTTATTTACAATTTTAATATGGAGAGGGATTAGAATTGCAATAAATTGTAAAGATAGATTTGGAATGCTTTTGGCAGCAGGAATAACGAGTTTAATAGCAATTCAATCAAGTATAAATTTACTAGTTGTATCATCTTCAATGCCTGTAACCGGCGTAACATTGCCACTTATTAGTTATGGAGGCTCTTCTTTATTGTTTACGTTGATATCTCTAGGTATTCTTCTAAATATTTCGAGGGATTTGTAGAATGGAGTGATTAAGGTGCGAGTTCTAATTTCAGGTGGCGGAACGGGTGGCCATATTTACCCTGGTGTTGCAATAGCAAAAAAGATATTACAAAAATATCCAGATGCAAAGGTCTTATTTGTTGGAACAGAAAATGGGCTAGAAAAAAAATTAATTCCACATGAGGGATTTGAAATTCAATTTATAACGGTTGAGGGATTGAATAAAAGGCTTTCTAAAAAAACTTTATCTTCGATAAAAAAGGTATTTAAAGGATTTTTTGATGCTAATAAGATAATAAATATATTTAAACCTGATATCGTTATAGGAACTGGGGGATATGTTTGCGGTCCTGTTGTTTTAGCTGCTAGCTTAAAAGGAATCCCTACAATTATCCATGAGCAAAATGCTATCCCCGGACTTACAAATAAAATATTGTCTTATTTTGTATCAAAGATCGCTATTACTTTTTCTGAATCAGAAAGATTTTTCCCTAAAAGTAAAGTTGTTTTAACAGGAAATCCGATTAGAGAAAATATATTAAGGAAAATAGGTGAAAGCAATAAAGAAAAATGGGGAATAAATAAGGATAAACCTACAGTATTAGCTGTTGGAGGCAGTAGAGGTGCGAGTCGTTTAAATGATTTTGTTATAAATATAATTCCAAAATTAATAGAAGAAAAAATACAATTAATATTTATAACTGGAGAAAGAGAATATGAAAGGGTTATAAGAACCTTAAAAGAAAAGGGAATAAACAATTTAGAGGGAATCATTATTATTCCATATGCCTATAATATGGACGATGCTTTGACAGCCTGCGATTTAATCATTAGTAGGGCAGGAGCTACAATTATTTCTGAGATAACTGCCCTTGGAATACCTTCTATACTTATTCCATCGCCAAATGTTGCCAACAATCATCAGGAATATAATGCATTATCCCTTGAGCAGAATGGAGCTGCGATTGTTATTAAGGAGTCGCAGATTTCAGATGATGTTTTTTCACAGCAAGTTATTAGCCTTGCCAAAAATAAAGACTTATTAACTAAAATGTCTTCAAATGCTAAAAAATTTGCAAAAATAGATGCTGCTGATAAAATTTGTGAAATAATTTTAGAACTTGTTAAAAAGGATGATTAAATATGGGAAAAAACAAGAAAAAACTTATAAGATTATCTTTTTTAATTTTCTTTATAGCTGTATTTATTTTTTTATTAATAAAGTCAAGTTTTTTTAATATTAAGTCGATAAATGTTGTAGGGAATTACTTAGTTTCAAAAGAAGAAATAATTGCACTATCAGACGTTCTGGAAAAAAATATATTTTTAATATCCAAAAATAGAATAACAGAAAATATTAAAAATAACCCTTATATTGAAGAAGTAAGAATAAAACGTAAGTTGCCTGCCACATTGGAAATTACTATAGAAGAAAAGAAAATTAAAGGGGTGCTTAAGTTAAATAATTCCTTTGTTAATATAGATAATGAAGGTAGAATGGTCCAAGCACTCGATACATTTCCACATGATAAGGTGTTTATTATTGAAGGGATCAATGTTAAGGAATATATTCCAAACGAATACGTTTCAAAGGATAAAAATGTATTAGAATCATTAAAGGAAGTATTAAAGGTTTGCGAATATACTAAAGAGCTAGGAATTATTTCTGCTGATTTAAGGGACCTTGAAAACATAAAGTTTAAAACCAAAAATAATTTGGTTATTGATGTTGGTGATTGCAGTAATTTAGACTATAAATTAGGGTATGCCAGAACTATAATTAAAAGCAAGCTTGTTAATAATAAAAGTGGTGTAATAGAGATAACCTCAACTGGAATAGCTGTTTTTAAAAAACAATGAAAGGAGATCAAAGATGAACAACCGATCTTCTCAGCTATGGATAGGATTTATTTGTGTTATTTTAGGGTTTATGGTTTCGTATCAGTTAAGATATATAAAAACTCCGAGATATCAGTATACGACAAGGCAGTTTGAAAACCTTGTAAAAGAAACAGAGGACCTAAAAAAACAAAGAGATGAATTATTAATAAAAACACAAGAGCTACAAATGAAAATTGATGAAATTGAAAAATCCGTAGCAAGCTCAAATAAAGTTGCTAGCCAAATGAAGGAGGAGCTTGATCAATTAAGGTTACTATCGGGATTAACAGATGTTGAAGGACCAGGAATTGAAATAACAATAACTCCAGTAAACGATCTTTCAAACAAACAGGCGTCGCAGGTTTATTATAAGGATTTAATTGACATTGTGAATGAACTTAATTCAGCTGGTGCGGAAGCTATATCAATAAATGATGAAAGGTTTGTAGGAAGAACTCAGATAAGACAGGCAGGGCTATCGATAAAGATAAATGACAGCAAATTTGATCCAACTCAACCCTTTGTTATTAAAGCAATAGGGGATCCTGCAATATTAGAAGGAGCTTTTAAAATGCCAGATAGTATAATTGAGATTCTTAAAAAAATTGGTGGATTTGAAATTAAAATTGTAAGATCGGATAAAATAAAAATTTTAAAGTATAATAAAAATCTTGAATATAAATATATTCAAAGGAAGTAGGTGATAAATTGATCCCATTAATTGGATTGATAATTGGTATTATTTTAGGGATGTTTCTAAAGGTAGATATTCCAGCTGCATATTCAACTTATGTTCCTGTAGCTATTCTTGCTGCTTTAGACTCTGTATTTGGAGGCTTTAGGGCATCTTTAGAAGGTAAATTTCAATCAGATATATTTATTTCAGGATTTTTTGGTAATGTAATTATAGCAGCTCTTCTTGCATATTTAGGAGATAGATTAAATGTCCCAATTTATCTTGCTGCAGTATTTGTATTTGGAAGCAGGTTATTTAATAACTTTGCAATTATAAGAAGGCAAATAATTGACATGGCTAAGGAAGGGAAACATGTAAGGAGGAAAAATGATGAGGCTTAATGTTAAAAATATTTTCCTTCTTACATTAGGAGTGTTGTGCGGAATTATTTTAACTTCTTTTATTTTAACGAATCCATTTAAACCTACACTAATTTTAACTTATAAGGAGTTTCAGAGAAAAAACTTAGAACTAAACCAGTTAAAGAATCAAATAAGCATCTTAAATAAAGATATTGAAAATATGCAACAAAAGTTAATAGAATATCAAAATAGCAGTAGAATCACTCAAAATGTATTGATGACAATGAAAAATGAATTAGATGATGTTAGACTGTTTTCAGGTTTTTGTGATGTTGAGGGGCCAGGAGTTAGGATTATTATTGATGATAATAGAAACTACGATATATCTGATGACAATATATTGGATTATATTACACACAATAGTGATATTTTATATGTTATATATGATTTGAAGAATGCTGGTGCTGAAGCTATCTCAGTTAATGGCCAGAGAATAATTTCAACCTCTGAAGTTACTTGTGAGGGCCCAATTATTAAAATAAATAATCAATATATTGTTCCACCCTTTGAAATTTTAGCTATCGGCGATCCGGATGCTCTTTATTTTGCGATGACTATGCCAGATAGCAAAATAAAGGAATTACAATTTCGCCAGTTGTATGTTAGAATAGTAAAAGAAAAAAGTATAAAAATATCAGGTTACAATAGGAAGACTGTTCCAAAATACATTAAAATTTCTAAATAATTTTTATGCTGAATAAAAAGGAAATTAATGATTTGTGTTGAATTTATATAAATAGACATAAAACGAGATTTAAGGAGGTCATTAATGAATGAACAATGTAGTAGTCTCACTTGACATTGGTTCTTCGAAGGTAAGCGTAGTTATTGCAGAAATAAATAAAAAACAATTTAATGTAATAGGTGTTGGAACCTCCGAATGCAAGGGTGTCAAGAAAGGAGTAATAGTTGATATAGATGCAACAGTAGAAGCCATTAAAACTGCTGTTGAGATGGCAGAACAGATGTCGAATATTAAAATAAAATCGGCTTTTGTTAATATTAAAGGAGGTTACACGACATTAATAGATAATAGAGGAGTTATAGCTGTTTCAAGGGAGGATAAGGAAATAACAAATGAAGATGTTGCAAGGGTAATACAAGCAGCTAAAGTTGTTGCTCTTCCACCTGATAAGGAAATTATAGACATAATACCTCAACAATATATAGTAGATGGATATGATGAAATAAGGGATCCAGTTGGTATGGTTGGAGTAAGACTTGAAGTTGATGCAAAATTAGTTGCTGCATCTATGACTAATGTTCAAAACATAATTAGAACAGTTCAAAAAGCAGGTTTAAATGTTGATGGCATTGTATTGGAACCATTAGCAACTTCGACGATAGTCCTAAATGATGATGAAAGAGAACTTGGAGTAGCTTTAGTAGATGTTGGTGCAGAAACAATGGATATTTCAGTTTTTAGAAATAAAACCTTAGTATTTTCCAAACTTATTCCAGTTGGAGGAAATCATATAACTAGCGATATTTCTTTGATATGCAAAATTACCTTTAGCGATGCTGAAAAAATAAAAAGACAATACGGAGCTGCTTCAACAAAATTAGTGAAAAGTGATGATATTATTAAGATAAGTAACGTGGCAGGTAAAGGTGAAAAGGAAATCCAAGTAATAAATGTAGTAGAGATTATGGAAGCCCGCATTCAAGAGATGTTATATTTGATAAAAAGTGAATTAGAGAAAAATAATTTGCTAAATCATCTTGGTGCTGGTATTGTAATTACGGGTGGAGGATTATTTAATATTAAGGGTATTCAAGATTATGCTCAAGACTTTTTTGATATCCCTGTTAGATTTGGATATCCTAATTATATAGGGGTAGCAAATCCTACATATTCAGCTTCTGCAGGAATAGCGATGTATGTATTAAAACAAAAGAAAAACAGCACAATTCATGTTGATTCTAAAAAAATAAATAGAGTATTAGAAGAGAATGAAGAAAGTTCTTCAATTGATGAAACAGAAGAAAACAAAACAAATTGGATTGAAAAGGTAAAGGAATTTTTTGCAGATTTCTTTTAATTAACAAAGGGGGTATTATTGTGCTAGATTTTGAATTCAACGTAGATGCCGGTGCTCAAATAAAAGTTGTAGGAGTAGGTGGTGGTGGAAACAACGCAGTAAATAGGATGATTGAATTTGGATTAAAGGGTGTAGAGTTTATTTCAATTAATACTGATAGACAAGCTCTTAATTATTCTAAAGCAACAACAAAAATTCAGATTGGCGATAAATTAACAAAGGGATTAGGTGCAGGGGCAAATCCTGAAATTGGCCAAAAAGCAGCTGAGGAAAGCATAGAGCAAATAACTCAAGCTCTAAAGGGTGCTGATCTAATTTTCATTACTGCTGGTATGGGTGGTGGAACAGGAACAGGTGCAGCACCTGTAGTTGCTGAGATTGCAAAGGAATTGGGGATATTAACAGTTGGAGTTGTTACAAAGCCATTTATATTCGAAGGAAGACAAAGAATGCTTAACGCTGAAAAAGGAATTATGAAGTTAAAGGAAAAGGTTGACACATTAGTTACGATTCCAAATGATAGATTACTACAGGTTGTTGATAAAAAGACACCAATGACTGAAGCCTTCAAGATAGCAGATGATATTTTAAGACAAGGGGTTCAGGGTATATCGGATTTAATAACTGTTCCTGGTTTAATAAACTTAGACTTTGCTGATGTCAAAACTATAATGCTTAACAAAGGATTAGCTCATATGGGAATCGGTAGAGCTTCTGGAGAAGGAAGGGCAATTGAAGCTGCAAAACAAGCTATATCAAGTCCATTGTTGGAGACAACAATAAATGGAGCAACTGGAGTATTATTAAATATTACTGGGGGCTCTAACTTAACTATGTTTGAAGTAGCAGAAGCTGCTGATCAAGTAAGACAAGCTGCGGATCCTGATGCGAATATAATATTTGGGGCTGTAATAGATGATACTTTAGGAGATGAAATAAGAATAACGGTTATTGCAACTGGATTCGAAGAACACACAAGATTAAGCAACAAAGAAGTGGCAGCAGATAAACAAGAAAATTCACCTTTAAAAATTAAAATGGATATTGATATAAATGATGAAGATCTCGATTTGCCACCCTTTATTAGAAATCAGAAAAGAAGGTAAACAGTGCTAACAATAACGGTATTAACTTATGGTTAATACCGTTATTTATTTTGTAAAAAAAACAAAATAAAGTAAAAAAAGTAATAATTTGACGAGAAATTGTGTATTTATAGTATTATGAAATGACAAAAAGAAAGGACTAAAGGTTTTATAATTATAATAAATAGGTTTGGAGGGTGAATATGGGGGATATTCTATATATCGATATAGTATTTATAGAAAATCTTTTTATGAATTATTTTCTGCTTTATCTCCTTAAACGTCTCGTAAGGTCAAAGGCACCTATCTGGAGATTGTTATTAAGTGCACTTATTGGGGCTTGGTATGTTTTAGTTATTTTAATGCCAAGTATGGAAATTTATCTTAATTTGTCAATGAAAATTCTAGTCTCATTGTTGATGATTGTAATTGCATTTCTTCCTTATACATTCCGGGAAGTAATAAAACTGGTCCTCTTATTCTATTTAGAAACTTTTCTCATAGGTGGAAGTATAATGGCTATCTTTTATTTGACACATGGGGATCTTAATAATATTAATGGAGTCATTTTGTTGAATAGAATGTCACAAATTTATTTGATTATTGGAAGTCTATTGGGAATAGTATTTTCTAAAATAGCCTTTGATTACATCGATTCATATTTTTTTGATAACAATTTTATTGTTGATTTAGAGATATTTTTAGACAAAAAACA
Organism: Caloramator australicus RC3; assembly: GCF_000297115.1. Lineage (GTDB taxonomy): Bacteria > Bacillota > Clostridia > Clostridiales > Caloramatoraceae > Caloramator > Caloramator australicus. The sequence goes on from NZ_CAKP01000067.1 coordinate 51,295, forward strand.
CCAGAATATTAAGGCACTTATTGATACCGGAAATAATTTAAAGGATCCACTCTCAGGGGATCCTGTAATTGTAGTATATTATAAGGCTTTAAAGGATTTATTGCCTAATGATTTATATCATAATTTAAATCTATCTAAAAGTTATGAAGACTTTGTTAAATGCATTTTAAATTCAAAATACAAAAATAGGATAAGAGTTATACCATATAATGCAATAGGAATCAGTAACGGTTTAATAACAGGAATAAAAATAGATAAGTTAATAGTTAAAAAGGAAGGACACTTAAAGGTTTTAGAGGATGTAATAATGACATTTTATCATCTTCCATTATCTCAAGAGGGAATTTTTGATGCATTAGCTTTTCCAGAAATTATAAGATAGGGGGAAATGTTATGGGCATTATAAATTTTATAATTAATTTATTGATAAAATTTGTTAATTTCATAATGAATAAATTTTTTAGAAGAAGTTTTGTGTATTATATCGGGGGAGCCGATGTTTTACCGCCACCTTTATCGAATGAAGAGGAAAATAAGTTGGTTGAAGAATTAAAAAATGGCAACTACAAAGTTAAAGATGTTTTGATTGAAAGAAACCTTAGATTAGTTGTATATATAGCTAAAAAATTTGAAAATACTGGAGTAAGTATAGAAGATTTGATATCCATAGGAACAATAGGATTAATTAAGGCTGTTAATACCTTTGAGCCTACAAAAAGAATAAAACTTGCAACATACGCATCAAGATGTATAGAGAATGAGATATTAATGTATTTAAGAAGAAACAGTAAGGTTAGAAGTGAAATTTCCTTTGACGAACCATTAAACGTAGATTGGGATGGTAATGAATTATTGCTTTCAGATATATTAGGAACTGATAATGATTTAATCTATCATTATATAGAGGACGAAGTAGAAAAACAACTATTGATGAATGCAATAAATAGACTAAGTAAGCGTGAAAGACAAATAATGGAACTAAGATTTGGCTTAAAAGGTGAAGGAGAAAAAACACAAAAGGAGGTCGCAGATATATTAGGAATTTCACAATCCTATATTTCAAGGCTTGAAAAAAGAATAATTAAAAGATTAAAAAAGGAAATAACTAAAATGGTTTAAATTATAAATTTATTGTAAATTTATGAAAAGAATAAAAAAAATATCCTTCGGGAATAATTATAATACAAAATTAACCGAAGGAGTTGAAGCATCGCTATGGCAAACACCAAAGTTGAAATATGTGGAGTAAACACTTCAAAGCTGCCTGTTCTTACAAATGAAGAAATGAAAGAATTGTTGACGAGAATGAAACAAGGAGATAAAGAAGCTAGGGAAAAGTTTATAAAGGGAAATTTAAGGCTAGTTCTAAGTGTTATTCAAAGATTTAATAATAGAGGAGAAAATGTAGATGATTTGTTCCAAGTTGGATGCATTGGGCTTATTAAGGCAATTGATAATTTCGATATAGATCAGAATGTAAAATTTTCAACTTATGCTGTTCCTATGGTTGTTGGTGAGATAAGAAGATATTTAAGAGATAACAACTCTATTAGAGTTAGCAGATCATTAAGGGATATTGCCTATAGAGCTTTACAGGTTAGGGATAAATTGGTTTCGGAAAACAATAAAGAACCAACAATTTCTGAAATAGCAAAAGAGCTAAATGTTCCCCGTGAAGAAGTTGTTTTTGCGCTAGATGCTATTCAGGATCCTGTTTCTTTATTTGAACCTATATATCATGATGCAGGAGATGCAATATATGTAATGGATCAAATTAGTGACACAAAAAATGATGATGATTCTTGGATAGAAAATATTGCAATTAGGCAAGCCCTTAAAAAATTAAATAAAAGAGAAAAGACGATTTTAATGATGAGATTTTTTGAAGGAAAGACACAAATGGAAGTAGCTGAAGAGATTGGAATTTCCCAAGCACAGGTTTCAAGATTAGAAAAGTCAGCTTTGAACCATTTGAGAAAATTTGTTTAAAGTATGGGTGTTTATAAATTACACCCATATTTTTTTTATTTATATCATATAATTTTTTAGGAGGTGAAGTTATGAGGGATAATTTAGAAAATGTCCATGTTACTTTATCGGAATTAAGACAGATGGAGGTTATAGATATCAATAAGGGTAAGAGATTAGGATTTATAAGTGATCTTATTTTTGACGATAATTTAGAAAGAATTGAGTATATTGTTATCCCCCCAGAAAATGCTTTTTTGTCCTTTTTTAAGAAAAGGGATGAAATCTTGATAAGTTGGAACAAGGTAAAGACTATAGGGGTAGATGTGATTTTAATAGATCTCTTACAGGATAACAGTGAAGAATAATAGACAATAAACAAAAATGATGTTATAATTTATCAATAAAAAGTTATACGATGGAGATGAAGGAAATGAAATGCCCATTTTGTAATCATGTTGAGACTAAGGTTTTAGATTCACGACCAACTGAAGATAATACATCAATTAGAAGAAGAAGGGAATGCTTAAATTGCAATAGAAGATTTACTACATATGAAAAGGTGGAGGATATACCTGTTTATGTTGTAAAAAAGGATGGTAGAAGGGAACCATTTGATAAAAGAAAAATACTAATTGGTGTTTTAAAATCGTGCGAAAAAAGACCTATATCGATTTCAAAGATTGAGGAACTTGCAAATGAAATCGAAAAACAAGTTTATAATACAATGAGACAAGAAGTAGAAAGCAGTTTGATCGGTGAGCTTGTTATGAAAAAATTAAAAGAGTTGGATGATGTAGCTTATGTAAGATTTGCTTCGGTATATAGGCAATTTAAAGATATTAATACTTTTTTAGAAGAATTACAAAAACTATTAAGTGAAAATAAGGATTAGCTTTATGCTGAATCCTTTTATTTTTTATGATAAAATATTTATAAAGAAATTGATGGTGGTGTTATTATGTTTATTTATTCAGATAAAGGAGTTGAAGTCAAAGCCTTTATAGAATTAGGATTTATAAATCATATTTTTACAAATAAATATTTTGGTATTGATTTTAACGAGTATAGTTTAATGCGTAATGATTTAAGAATACCTGATGCTGTTATTGAAAAAGTATTTAAGTTAAATTTTAACGCAGATAATTTAGTCTTTACTAAACAGGTTCATGGAGATAAAGTAATTATTGTGACTCATGAAAATAGAGAAAATATACTTGGGACAGAAGCAGATGCAATAATTACAAAGGAATTAAACCTTCCAATTGTGATATTTACAGCAGATTGTGTCCCAATTTTTTTAGTGGATAAAAAAAAGAAGATTGTAGCTGCTGTGCATGCTGGATGGAAGGGGACTGCCCTTAAAATCGTAACAAAGGTTGTTAAAGGGATGACAGAGTATTTTGGTAGTATCCCTAATGATATAATTGCTGCTATAGGACCATCAATAGGACCATGCTGCTATGAAGTTAAAGAAGATTTAGGCGTATTTTTCAATTTAATAAATAAAGGCGAAAAATTTTATATAAGCTTGAGTGAGGAAAATAAAAAACAACTTATTGAATCAGGAATTTTAGAAGAAAATATTTATGAAAGTTTAATTTGCACTATGTGCAGAAATGATTTCTATTCCTATAGAAGGGATGGAACTATGACTGGTAGACAGCTAAATATTATACAAATAAAGGAGTGATATTATGGCGGGAGAAAAAATACTTTTAATTGATGATGAACTGCATATAATTGAATTATTAAAGTATAACTTGGAAACAAATGGTTACAAGGTTTTTTATGCATTAAATGGGAAGGAAGGACTTAAGTTAGCTATTGAGAAAAAGCCAGACTTGATTTTGCTTGATATAATGCTTCCTGAGATGGATGGATTTGATGTTTGTAAGGAATTAAAGAAGAATGAAAGTATATCCAATATACCCATTATTATGCTTACAGCAAAAAGCGAAGAGTTTGATAAAATTTTAGGTTTAGAGCTTGGTGCTGATGATTATATAACAAAACCATTTTCGGTGAGGGAATTATTGGCCCGTGTAAAGGTAGTATTAAGAAGAAATAGCAAAGAAGAAAAAAAGAATGTAGTTCAAATTCATGACTTAAAATTGGATTTTGATAAACATGAGGTTTTAAAAGATGGCAAAAAAATAGAACTGACCTTAAAAGAATTTGAACTTTTGAAACTTTTGATTTTAAATAAAGGTAAGGTTTTAACAAGGGACTTTTTGCTGGATAAAGTGTGGGGATATGAATATTATGGTGAGACAAGAACCGTTGACGTTCATGTAAGACATTTAAGGCAAAAGATTGAAGACGATGATAAAAATCCTAGATATATTGAAACTGTGAGGGGAATAGGATATAAATTTAAAGAATAGGTGATTGAATGAGAAAGAAGTTATTAGTTTTTATTACTACTATTTTAATAACAACTATATCTTTTATTAGTTTTTTGTTTTATTACTATACAAAAAATTTGTTAATAAATACTGTTGAAAATGAATTGGATTATCAAGCTAATTTAGCTATAGATTTTGTGCAATATTCAAAGTTTAATAATTTTGATGAATTAGCTAAAAAAATTAAAGGAGCTACCAATAAAAGGGTTACTATAATAAGAAATGATGGTGTGGTATTAGGGGATTCAGATGTAGAAAGTTTTAAAATGGAAAATCATAAGAACAGGAAGGAATTTTTAGATGCTATTTATTATGGTAAAGGAATAAGTTTAAGAAAAAGCTCAACTATAAATCAAAATCTTTTTTATTATGCAAAGCGTTTTGATTATAATGGCAAAATATGTATTATGAGATTAGCAATGCGGTTTGATTTGATTAAATACATGCAGCATAATATTATATACTTTCTGTTAGTAACAATATTAATTGCTTTAATTTTGTCTAGTTTACTTGCTTGGGTTTTCTTAGGTAAATTTATTGAACCAATAAGAGACCTTACAAGAATAGCAACTATAATATCAATGGGGGACTATGATAAAAGAATAAAGATAAAAACCAAGGATGAAATAGGAAAGCTTGGACATGCTTTTAATATAATGGCTGCAAGATTACAGGAAACAATACTGGATTTAGAGGATAAAAGAAATAAATTAATATCAATATTAAAAAGTATGGAAGATGGTGTTATCGCTTTTGACAACAATGAAAAAATAATTTTAATTAATCCTGCTGCAAAGAAAATGTTTGGCATCAAAGAGGATGTTACTGGCAAACATTTCATTGAAGTTATAAGAAATCTTGAATTGGAAGAATTAATTAAACAAAATTTAGACGACGAAATCGAGATAAAAGTTTCGTATCCTGATGTAAAGTATTTTAAAATAAAGATAATTAAGATAAATAGTGAAAAAAATACCGAAAATGTTGGAACTTTAATGGTTATTCAGGATATAACAAAAATGAAAATGCTTGAAAATATGCGTTCAGAATTTGTTGCTAACGTATCCCATGAATTAAAGACACCTTTAACATCGATAAAGGGATTTGCTGAAACACTAAAGGATGTAGAAGATGAAAATATTCGTAAGAAATTTTTAGATATAATTAATATTGAGGCGGAAAGATTAACAAGGTTGATTAATGATATTTTAACTTTATCAGAACTAGAGAATAAAGAATATGCCCTTAATTTTGAAAAATTAAATGTTATAGAAATATTAGAAGAAATTAAATATATTATGAAACCATTGGCAGAAAGTAAAAATATCGAAATATATTTAGAAAAAGAATGTGAAGATATTTATGTTCACGGAGATAGAGATAAATTTAAGCAAATGCTAATTAATTTATTAGATAATGCGATTAAATATACCAATGAGGGAGGAAAAGTAAAAATTATATTAGAAAAAAGCACGAATGAAGTAATCATTTCTGTCATTGACAATGGAATTGGTATTCCAAAAGAACACTTGCCAAGGCTTTTTGAGCGTTTTTATAGGGTTGACAAAGCAAGATCAAGAAGTTTAGGAGGAACGGGACTTGGACTTGCGATAGTTAAGCATGTTGTAAATCTTATGCAAGGGAAAATAGATGTCGAAAGTAAAGTAGGAGAAGGAACTACTTTTAAGATAACATTGCCTATGTGAGTTTACTAACTTCGGTTATTCGAAGTTAGTATTTTTCTTGATATTATTTTTTTTAAATGTTAATATTAAATTTATGATAATTAAAGTTGAGGTGTCGAATTTGAAAAGAGATGGACTTGTTATAAAAAGTGTAGCTTTTAATTCTATTGCACAGGAAGTAGGGATAGAAGCTGGAGATGTTTTGCTTGAAATAAATGGAGTTAAGGTAAGGGATATTCTAGAGTATAAGTATTTAATTACGGATGAATATTTAAACTTGGTAGTAAGAAAAAATTATGGAGAAGAGTGGGAGATTGAGATAGAAAAGGATTATGATGAAGATTTAGGGTTAGAACTTGTAGATCCAGCTATCGAGCATCCTAAAAGATGTCATAATAAATGCATTTTTTGCTTTATAGATCAATTACCTCCTAACTTAAGGAAGACACTGTATTTTAAGGATGATGACTCCATGCTATCCTTTCTTCAAGGAAATTTTATAACACTAACAAATTTAAAGGATGAGGAAATAGATAGGATTATAAAATATAGAATAAGTCCAATTAATGTATCGGTTCATACCACTAATCCTGAATTAAGGGTAAAAATGCTTAATAATAAAAGGGCAGCTGAAATTAATAATCAGCTTAAAAAGTTAGCTGAAGGTGGTATTACTATTAACTGCCAAATTGTTTTATGTTATGGAATTAATGATAAAGAAGAATTAGTAAAGACTCTTGAAGATTTAAAGGGACTTTATCCTAATGTTCAAAATGTTGCAATAGTTCCCGTTGGAATTACAAAATATAGAGATAAATTATATAAAATAGAAGGTTATGATGCCCAAAAATCATTAGAACTTATAGAATATTTAAAGCCTCTTCAAGAAAAGTTTAATAAAGAACTAGGAATTCCATTTGCACGTCTTGCTGATGAATTTTATGTTATGGCAGGTGTGGAGCTACCTGATTATGAACATTACGGGGACTTTGAACAACTTGAGGATGGCATTGGTATGATTAGATTTTTTGAAAGAAACATTTTGGAGGATTTAAAAACAAATGATTTTGACGGAAAGGGTAAAAAAATTGCTTTTATAACTGGAGAGTCGTTTTTTAGTTATTTAAATGATATATCGGAAATTATCTCTAAAAAATTTAATTTAAATATAAAAGTTTATAAAGTTTATAACGAATTCTTTGGAGAAAAGATAACTGTAGCAGGTTTATTGACAGGTAGGGATATAATTAATCAGTTAAAAAATTCAATTACAGAAAAATATATTTTTATTCCAAACAATATGTTAAAAGCTGACGAAGATATATTTTTGGATGATGTCAGTTTACTTGAATTGGAAAATGAATTAAAGGCAAAGGTGATTAAAGTAAAATATACTGGAGAAGATTTGATAGAAAAAATTAAAGGTGAGGTGATATAATGGCGAAACCAATTGTTGCAATAGTTGGAAGACCAAATGTAGGGAAATCTACTCTTTTTAATAAGCTGGTTGGGAAAAGAATATCTATAGTTGAGGATACTCCTGGAGTAACGAGGGATAGAATTTATGCGGAGGTTGAATGGTTAAATTACAGGTTTACCCTCGTAGATACAGGCGGTATTGAACCTGAAAGTGAAGATATTATACTTAAACAAATGAAAAGACAGGCTCAAATAGCAATTGAAACTGCAGATGTAATATTGTTTATGGTGGATGGCAAGGAAGGGTTAACTGCTACAGATATTGAAGTTGCAGAGATGTTAAGAAGGGTTAAGAAGCCAGTAGTTCTTGTTGTAAATAAAATTGATAATTTAAAATTAGAGGATAACAAGTTTGAGTTTTATTCATTAGGTTTAGGAGAACCAATTACAATTTCTGCAGCTTTAAGTTTAGGTATTGGGGATATGCTTGATGAAATCGTTAAATATTTTAAAGATAAAGAAGCTGATGATGAAGAAGAACCATTAATCAAGGTTGCAATAGTTGGGAAACCAAATGTCGGTAAATCTTCTTTGTTAAATAGATTAACAGGAGAAGAAAGGGCTATAGTTAGTGATATTCCTGGAACTACAAGGGATGCAATAGATAGTTTAGTGGAAATTAACGGTGAGAAATTTTTGTTTATTGATACAGCAGGTATAAGGAGAAAAAGCAAAATTAAAGAAGAGATAGAAAAATATAGTGTCATCCGTTCACTTGCAGCAATAGATAGAGCAGATGTTTGCCTTATTATGATTGATGCTACTGAAGGAGTGACGGAGCAGGATGAGAAAATTGCAGGCATAGCCCATGAAGCAGGGAAAGGTATAGTTATAGTTGTTAATAAATGGGATTTAATAGAGAAAGATGATAAAACGATGAATGAATATAATAATAAAATCAGAACAGCATTATCCTTTATGACATATGCTCCGATTATTTATATTTCGGCCAAAACTGGTCAAAGAGTAACTAAATTAATAGACCTTATAAAATATGTTGCAGATCAAAATGCAATGAGGGTTAAGACCGGCATTCTAAATGAAGTGATAAGTGAGGCAGTTATGTTAAGGCAACCACCAGTTGAAAAAGGCAAAGCACTAAAGATTTATTATGCTACACAAGTTTTGACGAAACCACCTACATTTGCTATATTTGTTAATGATGAAGAAATAGTTCATTTTTCTTACGACAGATATCTTGAAAATCAAATAAGACAACATTTTGGATTTGAAGGGACGCCGATAAGGCTTGTTTATAAATCCAAAAAGGAGGATTAAAATGAAGATAGCAGTATTAGGTGGGGGAAGCTGGGGAACAGCGATTGCAGTTTTATTATCAAAAAAGTCTAATTATGTTTACATCTGGGATCGCAACGCTTCAGTATTAGAAGAAATAAAATATAAAAGACAAAACTCTAAGTATTTACCGGATGTTATTATTCCAAAGAATGTCGATGTAAGGTTTGATTTAGAAGAGACGATTAAAAGTTCTGATATTATAGTAGTTGCAGTTCCATCCCATGCAGTTCGTGAACTTTGTTTAAAGATTAAAGAATTTGTTAATGAAAATCAGATTTTTGTAAGTCTTACAAAGGGCATAGAAGAAAAAACATTTAAAAGAATGTCAGAAATATTGGAGGAATTTTTCCCTAATAATAATATCGCAGTTCTTTCAGGTCCTTCACATGCCGAGGAAGTTTCAAGGGATATCCCAACAGCAATAGTTGCTGCATCAAGGGACGAAGATACTGCATTAAAAGTTCAAGACATTTTTATGACTCCTAATTTCAGAGTATATACCAATACTGATGTTGTTGGTGTTGAAATAGGGGGTGCAGTTAAAAATATAATAGCACTTGCTGCTGGTATTTCAGATGGTTTAGGATTTGGGGATAATACAAAGGCGGCGCTTATGACAAGAGGTATAGCTGAGATTGCAAGACTTGGCACAGCTCTTGGAGCTAATCCAATGACTTTTGCGGGATTGAGCGGTATAGGTGATTTAATCGTAACCTGCACAAGTATGCATTCAAGGAATAGAAGGGCAGGTATTTTGATAGGTAAGGGTAAAAAGGTTGAGGAAGCTTTAAGCGAAATAAAGATGGTTGTTGAGGGGGTAAATACGACTAAATCTACATATGAACTATCCAAGAAAATAGGTATAGAAATGCCAATAACAGAAAAGCTCTATAATGTTCTTTTTAATGGCAAAGATGCCAAAGAAGCTGTTACTGAGCTTATGCAAAGAGATAAAAAGGATGAAATTCAATATTCTTCATATTTTGTAAGGTGATATAATGAATGCATTAGATTTGTTTATAACTTTTTTTAAAATTGGTGCCTTTACCCTTGGAGGGGGATATGCTATGATCCCTCTTATTGAAAGGGAGGTAGTAGATAAAAGAAAATGGATAGGGCGTGAAGAATTCCTTGATTTAGTGGCTGTTGCCCAAGCTTCACCAGGTCCAATAGCTGTAAATACAGCTGTATTTGTTGGCTATAAATTAATGGGAATAAAGGGTGTTATTTTTAGCGGCTTAGGTTCGGTCCTTCCTTCTTTTATAATAATAGTTTTAATTGCTGCTGTTTTTACTGAAATAAAAAATAGCCCTACAATAGAAAAAATTTTTTTGGGAATAAGGCCTGTGGTAGCAGGGATGATTTTTGCATCAGTATTTAGATTGGGAAAGAGTGCTAAAATAAATAGAATAAGCATTATATTTGTTTTATTAGTTGCAGTATCAATATGGATTTTTAAAATCACACCAATTTATATTATTTTATTATCAATCATTGTTGGTTCATTAAGGTATTTAACAAGGGGAAATAAAATATGATTTTAAAGTTATTTCTTACGTTTTTTAAAATAGGGATGTTTAGCTTTGGTGGGGGCTATGCAATGCTACCTTTGATACAATTAAATGTAGTAAATCAAAATAATTGGCTATCCCATAAAGAATTTATTGATATTGTTGCTATTTCTCAAGTTACTCCAGGACCTATAGCAATTAATTGTGCAACCTATGTTGGCTACAAGTTAGCAGGAATTTTTGGAGCTATATCTAGCACATTAGGAGTTTCAATGCCATCGGTTATTATTATGGTAATTCTAACTAAATTAGTATTAAAACTCAATAATGCAAAATTTTTTGAAGCTATTTTTTCAAATTTAAGGCCTACAGTAATAGGACTGATATTGGCAGCTGCCATATTGGTATTTAGTGAATCCGTTTTTGATATTAAAACTTTTATTGTATTTCTTTTATCTTTTGTAATATCCATAAAATACAAGGTTGATCCAATAATTTTAACTATTTTAGGTGGGATTTTAGGATATATTATTTTTAAATAATTCCTCCACAATTAGTTCTAAAAAATAATGATGTTAAATATATATGAATTAGATAAAATGTGTTAGGAGGTAGAACTGTGGAGGAATTCAATATATATAAAGATATTGCTGAAAGAACACAAGGCGATATCTATGTTGGGGTAGTAGGGCCTGTAAGAACAGGTAAATCCACTTTTATTAGAAGATTTATGGAGCTGCTTGTTTTACCAAACATAAGTAACATGCATAAAAAGGAAAGGGCTAAAGATGCATTACCACAAAGTGGTTCAGGTAAAATAATTACTACAGTTGAACCAAAATTTATTCCAAGCGATGAAGCAGTTGAAATTGAATTAAACGATAATGCTAAGATGAGGGTAAAGATGATAGACTGTGTAGGTTATATGGTCCATGGAGCTACAGGGCATTTAGAAAATGATCAGATAAGGATGGTTAAAACTCCATGGTTTGAAGAAGAAATACCCTTTACAGAAGCTGCTGAGATTGGAACAAGGAAAGTCATAAATGAACACTCCACCATAGGAGTAGTTGTTACAACCGATGGCAGTATAACAGAAATACCAAGAGAAAATTATATTGAGGCAGAGGAAAGGGTAATTAGGGAATTGCAAGGCCTTAATAAACCATTTATTATAGTATTAAATACAACACATCCGTATAATCCAGAAACAATAAATTTAAGGAAAAATCTTGAGGAAAAGTATAAAGTTCCTGTGTATATTGCTGATGCTGCTAATTTGAGGATAGAAGATGTAAATAATATATTTGAAAAGGTTCTACATGAATTCCCAATAAAAGAAATTGGAATCAAACTTCCTGATTGGGTAGAGCATTTAGATAATGATCATTGGTTAAAGAAAAATTTTATTCTTGCTGTAAAAAATTCCATTAAAGATCTCTCAAAGATAAGAGATATTAAACCTATAATAAATTCATATAAGGAATACGAATTTGTCGGAGATGTTAATTTAGATGAAATGAACCTTGGTGAAGGCAGTGCAAGTATTACTATGAAGGTTAAGGACGGACTTTTCTATAGAATTCTTGGTGAGATATCAGGATTTAATATCTCTGGTGAATTTGATCTACTTAATTTGATGAAGGACCTTACAATAGCAAAGAGAGAATATGACAGAATTGAATCGGCATTAAAGGAAGTAAAGGAAACTGGATATGGTATGGTGCCACCACAAATAGATGAACTGAAACTTGAGGAACCAGAAATTGTAAGACAAGGCAATAAGTTTGGAGTTAAATTGCGCGCAAGTGCACCTTCATTACACATAATAAAAGTAGATGTTGAAACTGAAGTTTCTCCAATTGTTGGGACTGAAAAGCAAAGCGAAGAACTATTAAGATCATTACTAGAAGAATTTGAAAATAATCCTCAAAAGATTTGGCAGGCAAATATGTTTGGAAAAACCTTGGAAGAACTTGTAAAAGAAGGATTGCAAAATAAACTATACAAGATGCCTGAAGATGTTCAAGAAAAGCTTCAAAGAACACTACAAAAAATAATTAATGAAGGTAATGGAGGTTTAATTTGCATTATATTATAAAAGCCCTAAAAAGGGCTTTTATTTTTTTGGCTGAATTGGTATAATACCCATAGGAGGTATAAAGGAGGGGTATAATGAAAAATATAATCAAAAATAGGATTATTATTCAAGGGATAATTGGTTTAACAATATATGTTTCTTTATTTGTTTTTAATATTAGCCTTAAGTGGATTGTTCTTGCAGGTATTATAACTGGAATATTTATGGGAAAAGCCTTTTGCAGGTGGATTTGCCCAACAGGTTTTTTAATGGAAATTTTATCTAGTAAAAAAAATGATAAAAGTATACAATTGTATATGTATTATAAAGCTGGATGTCCTATTGCTTGGATTAATGGAATTTTAAATAGATATAGTTTATTTAAGATAAAACGAGATATAAATAGTATCCCAAATGTGGAAAGTGTGACAATGTTTGTTATATAGCTTCATTAAATAACGATTATAGCTTATATAGAGACAATAAAAAAGAACCTTTTTTGGATTTTAAATGTTCTAAGTGCCTTGAATGTATAAAAGAATGTCCAAATAATAGTTTAAAATTAGAGATATAAATTTAAAGTCCCCATTTGGGGACTTATTTAAAATGCAAAATAATCGTTCATTTTTATACATCCTTGATTTTTTGTAGGATTCTTTTTTTCCTTTTTGTTTGTAGTTTTTATTATTACGTCCTCTTTTACCTTTGTTATATTGCCGATTTCCATTATATCAACTCCTTTACTTTTTTATTGGTTCTTGGTTCGGCTCTAGGTAAAAGATTCATCCTCTTTGTGGTAAACCTTTTTTAAAAAGGTCTCCACATTTATAAGAAACATTATAAAACCTCCCAATCATATATGTTTATTTATCTACTTATATAATAACATTAGCTGTTGTATAATACAAATCTTGTTAAATTGTATAAAAAATATTTAATAGCTTCTATGAGCTTTTAAATACAATAGGTTCTGCTTTCCTCACTTCTTCTACAATCTCCTCCGTTTTCCTATATACTTTATTGTAAAATGCTTGAGTTTTCAAAAAATTAATATTAAAATTAAATATAAATGAAAAATGAAGGATTTTTTATTTATATGTAGAATTATATCATTGGACAATATTCACCAGTTATAAGGGGTGATTTAATGGTAATCGCAGAAAATATTGAAGCAGTATTAAAAAAAATCGATGAAGCTGCATGCAAAATTGGTAAGAAAAGAGATGATATCACATTAGTAGCTGTAAGCAAAATGCATCCTGTAGAAAAAATTTTGGAAGCTAAAAAATATGGATTGTCTATTTTTGGAGAAAGTAAAGCACAGGAATTACTTCAAAAGTATGAAATGGTTCCTGATGTTAAATGGCATTTTATAGGTCATCTACAACGAAATAAAGTAAAATATATAATAGATAAAGTAGATCTTATCCAGTCTTTAGACAGTATAGAACTTGCTCAAGAAATAGATAAAAGAGCTAAAAAAATAGGGAAAAAGATGCCAGTTTTAATTGAAATTAATATAGGAAAAGAACCTAGTAAGTCTGGTATTTATGAAGAAGAACTTGATGAATTTGTCAAAAAAGTTTCGGAGTTTGAAAATATAATTTTAAGTGGAATAATGACAATACCACCTGTAACTGAGGATAAAAATAAAACAAGGGATTATTTTAAAAGAATGCGATTTTTATTTGAAACATTAAAGCAATTTGATTTACCTAACAGTAATATAAAGTTCTTATCCATGGGCATGACGGATGATTTTGATATTGCTATTGAAGAAGGAGCTAATATTGTTCGAGTAGGAACCGGTATTTTTGGTAGGAGAATGTAAGGAGGGATATTATGCCAAATAAAATTTTAAAGCCCTTTAATAAGGTTATGGGGGTATTAGGCTTAGGAGAAGAAGAGGAAGAGGAAATAAAAGAGGAAGAAGATAAAGAGATTGAAGGAATAAACAAAGTAGTTAGTATAAATAGTTTTAAGACTATGTTCCCTAAAGTGTTATTAAAAAGGCCCCAAGAATTAGAAGATACTATAGACATCATAGAAGCTATAAAGGAGAAGAAGATAGTTGTTTTAAATATGGTTAATTTATACCGTGATCTTGCACAAAGAATGTTAGATATAATTATTGGTGGTTCTTATGCTTTAGGAGGGGACATAGAAGAAATAGCAAAATCTGTTTACCTTGTTGCCCCTGAGGCAGTAGAAATAACAAATGAACTTAAGGAGCATTTCGATAAGGGAACATTTATTAACTTTGACTAATGGCAGGGTGATGGCATGAATCAGATTAACATAAAAGGCTTTATTATTGATAAAAATACATATCTTTCTTTTTTAAACAAGATAGATCAATCTAAAAAATGGCAAACAGTTTTTACGGATTTTTTAAACCCAGAGGAGCAGGCTGCGTTAAAGGAGCTCTGTTCTGATGAAGGTGTAGAAGTTTGTTTTTTTGATGAAGGTAAGCTAGAAAGAACAATAGCTAAGCTTGGTTTGAATGATGATATAGAGTATCCTATCGATGTTCTTAAAATAGAAGGCAATTTTAAATTTGAACAGTTAGAGCATAGGGATTATTTAGGTGCTATTTTATCTTTAGGCATAAAAAGGGAAAAAATAGGCGATATTAACGTTTATGAAGATGGAGCTGAGGTTTACGTATTAAAAGAATTAAGCGATTATATTTTATTGAATTTAACACAAATAAAACATACAAGTGTAAAAATAAAGAAAATATCATTACAAGAAGCTCGTGAAAAACAAGTAAAATTTAAAGAATTTAATATAAATATTGCTTCACTGAGACTTGATGCTATTGTTGCGGAATTAATTGGAGTTTCAAGGAATAAAGCATCAGAGCTCATACGCAATGAGAAGGTTAAATTAAACTTTAAACTGATAAAAGAAGTAGATAAAAAAGTTGACCCTAATTCTGTGTTATCTATAAAAGGTTATGGGAGATTTCAACTTGGCGAATGCCTTGGAACAACGCGCAACGGTAGATTTGTGTTTAACGCAAAGAAAATTATTTAGGAGGGTTTGATATGACAATAACACCTAATGATATTGCTAATAAAGAATTTAAGAAGGTTTTTAGAGGGTATGATGCAGATGAAGTAGATGAGTTTCTTGACCAAATAGTTGAGGAGTATGAAAAAATTTACAAGGAAAACTTAAATTTAAAGGAGAAAATAAGCACATTGAATGAAAAAATCGAACATTATGCAAATATAGAATCAACATTACAAAATACGCTTGTATTAGCTCAATCTGCTGCAGAACAGGCAAAGGAAAACTCAAAAAAAGAAGCTGAAATGATTTTAAACAATGCTAAGGAAAAGTCTGAAGAGCTTATTAAGGATGCTCAAAATAGAGCTAATCAAATTATTTCAGAAGCACAACAAAGGGTCCTCGAAATTAATAAAGAGTATGAAATGCTTAGACAAGAATTTAATATGTTTAGATCAAGATTTAAAGGTCTACTACAGGCACAACTTGAAACCATTGAAAAGTTTGAATGATTAATTATATTGACATCAATTACATATTGTAGTATATTTATGAATAAATTTAATATTATGATACGATGAAAGGGACGAGTAGATAGCATGGGGTTTTACAGAGAGTGGGGGAAGGTGAAAGCCCATAAACTACCAGCTATTGAAAATCACCCTTGAGTAGCAGGCTGAATTTTAGTAAGCTGTGCCGGCATAGCCGTTATTATAATTAAGATATAAATTTGGGTGGTACCGCGAGCAGACTTCGCCCCATGGTGAGGTCTGCTTTTTATTTTGGAAAAAATATACAGGAGGAGGATTTAGCATGGATTATAGCAAAACGCTCAATTTGCCACAAACAGAGTTTGCTATGAGGGCCAATTTACCACAAAAGGAACCAAATATTTTAAAGGAATGGGAAGATATTGATATTTATAAAAAAGCTCTTGAAAAGAATAAAGGGAAAACTCCATTTATTCTTCATGATGGGCCACCTTATGCTAATGGTGATATTCATTTAGGACATACTCTAAACAAAATATTAAAAGATATGATAAACAAATATAAGACTATGAGAGGCTTTTATGCACCTTATGTTCCGGGATGGGATACTCATGGTCTTCCAATTGAACTTCAGGCATTAAAGAAATTGGGTATAAAGGTCCATGATGTGTCAACTATTGAGTTTAGAAATATGTGTAGGGATTACGCCCTTGAGCAGGTGGAAAGACAAAAGGAACAGTTTAAACGTTTAGGAGTTATAGGAGACTGGGAAAATCCTTATCTTACGTTATCACCGGAATTTGAGGCTAAGCAGATAGAGATTTTTGGAGATATGGCTCAAAAGGGATATATTTATAAAGGGCTAAAACCTGTGTATTGGTGCCCATCCTGTGAAACTGCCCTTGCAGAAGCAGAAATAGAATATGATGATGAAACTTCAAATTCAATTTATGTTAAATTTAGATTATTGGATGATAAAGGTTTATTTAAGGATCTTGGCGTTAACCTTAATAATATTTATTATGTAATATGGACGACAACAACTTGGACGTTACCTGCTAACCTTGCTATATGTCTAGGACCTGACTTTGATTATGTGCTTGCTAAGTTCAATGAAGAGGTATATATAGTTGCTAAGGAACTTCTTGAAAATGTTAAAAAAGCTGCAAAACTTGAAGGAGAAGAAATTTTAGCAACCTTTAAAGGATATGAACTTGAAGGACAGGTATGCCATCATCCCTTCTTTGATAGAGAATCATTAATAATAGTTGGCGAACACGTTACATTAGAATCAGGAACAGGATGTGTTCATACAGCACCAGGACATGGGGAAGAGGACTTTTATATAGGTCAAAAATATGGATTAGAAGTATTAAATCCTGTTGATGGTAAAGGAAGATTTACTGAGCTTGCAGGCAAATATGCTGGATTAACATATAAGGAAGGGAACAAGGCTATTCTACAGGATTTAAGAGAAAGCAATATGCTTCTTGCAGAGGAAAAGATTACCCACTCCTATCCACATTGCTGGAGATGTAAAAACCCAATTATTTTTAGAGCAACAGAACAGTGGTTTGCTTCAATAGAAGGCTTTAGAAAGTCAGCAATAGAAGCCATAAAGGAAGTAAAATGGATTCCAGAGTGGGGAGAAGATAGAATTGAAAGCATGGTTGCTGAACGTGGCGATTGGTGTATTTCAAGGCAAAGGACATGGGGAGTTCCAATTCCAATCTTCTATTGTGAAGAGTGCGGTAAGGAATTGGTTGATAAAAATATTATTTACCATGTAGCAGAGATTTTCAGACAAAAAGGGTCAAATGCTTGGTTTGAATTAGAAGCAAAGGATCTTCTACCAGAAGGAACGAAGTGCGGATGTGGCTCGGATAAATTTAGAAAAGAAACTGATATTATGGATGTTTGGTTTGACTCAGGTTCAAGCCATGTAGGGGTATTAGAGACAAGGGATGAGCTAAGCTGGCCAGCTGACCTTTATATAGAAGGTAACGACCAATATAGAGGGTGGTTCCAATCTTCACTTTTAACATCGGTTGCAACAAGAGAAAAGGCACCATATAAGATGGTTATAACTCATGGTATGGTTGTTGATGGTGAAGGCAGAAAGATGTCAAAATCCTTAGGAAATGGAATTGATCCACTTGATGTTATAAAAGAATATGGCGCTGATGTTTTAAGGCTTTGGGTTTCTTCAGCAGATTATAAAAGCGATGTTAGAATGTCAAAGGATATTTTAAAGCAGCTTTCTGAAGTATATAGAAAGATAAGAAATACTGCAAGATTCCTCCTTGGAAATCTTTATGATTTTAATCCAGATACCGATATGGTTGATTATGAAGAAATGAATGAGCTTGATAAATGGGCTCTTTTGAAATTACAACACTTAATAAAAGATGTTACAGATGCCTATGAAAACTATGAGTTCCATATTTTATACCACGATATCCATAATTTCTGCGTCGTTGACATGAGCAATTTCTACTTAGACATAATTAAAGATAGGCTATATACGGAAAGACCTGATTCTAAGGAAAGAAGGGCTGCACAAACTGTTCTTTGGACGATATTAGATGCTTTAGTAAAAATGATTGCTCCTGTCTTATCCTTTACAGCAGATGAAATATGGAAGTATATGCCGAAATCAAAAAATAATAATTTTGAAAGCGTTCATCTTGCAGATTGGCCGGAAGTCGTTGAAAAGTATGTTGATAAAGAATTAGAAAATAGATGGGATAATGTTCAAAGAATAAGAGGAGAAGTTTTAAAGGCATTAGAGATGGCAAGAGTTAATAAAATAATTGGACATTCATTAAATGCTAAAGTTCAAATATTTGCTGAAGGTGAAACCTATAATTTCTTAAATGAAATTAGAAACTATCTAGAAACAGTATTTATAGTTTCTAAAGTGGAGTTGATTGAAGGAATTAATAAAGCACCTGAAAATGCTTATAAAGGAGAGGAAATCAAAGAATTGGCTGTCCTTGTTTCTCAAGCTGACGGAGAAAAATGCGAAAGATGCTGGGTATACAGTGAAACAGTTGGAAGGTCAAAAGAACATCCGACTTTATGTGCAAGATGTTTAGAGGTAGTTAAGAGTCTATAATAAAAACCCCTTAAGGACTAACCTTAAGGGGTTTTTTTACTTTTTACTATATTTTATGTCAAGGAAAAGTGAAAATAATATATTTGTAAGGGCTGCGATAAAAAACATAGTTGCTAGGATAAATCTTGCTAGGTCTTCAAATCCTACTGTCGCTTTTTTGCCAAGATATATGTTTATGAGACCGCCTATAAGAAATAAAATTCCTATTATGTATTTTAAAAATTTAACCTTCGAATATTTAAACAAAACAAATGTAAGGATAGCAGAAAACAAGGAAACTGCAACAATAACTGTAAAAAAACGTCCTAAAACCATTTTAAAACACCTTCCTTTTTTAATATTATATATTTCTTTTCATTAAAATGTTTAATTGTTATAATATTTTTAAAGAAGTGTATTAGAGGGGTTAGTTATGAAGGAAGTTAAAGTAAATGTTTCAAAACCTTATAATATTTACATATCCCATGATTTTAACTTGTTTAAAGGATTGCTGGAGAAATATAAATGTCATTCATTATTTATTGTAACCGATGATACAGTTTATAATCTATATAAAAATTATTTTAATCAAATTCCATATATAATTGGATTAAAATCAATTAAACCAGGGGAAGGAAGCAAAAACATAAACACAGTTCTTGAGATATACAATTCGCTAATTAAATGTAACGCTAATAAAAAGACGGCAATAGTAGCCATGGGTGGAGGAGTGGTTGGCGATTTAGCAGCTTTTGTAGCCTCAACCTTTATGAGAGGGATTAGGGTAGTTCATATACCTACAACTCTTATGGCACAATGTGATAGCAGTATAGGTGGAAAAACAGGATTTGATTATAACGGAATTAAAAACATTATAGGAACTTTTTATCAACCGGAATTTGTCTTTACTGATGTAAGTTTTTTAAAAACGTTGGATAAAAGGCAATTTTTAAATGGAATTGCTGAAGTTATCAAATATTCTATAGTTTGCGATGAGGGCCTTTGGGACTACCTGATGCAAAATAAAAGGGGATTGCTTGAAAGGGAATCTGATAAACTTATGCATATAGTTCATAAATGCTCTAAAATTAAAGCTAAAATCGTAGAAGAAGATGTGTATGATAATGATAGAAGACAGGTTCTTAATTTTGGACATACAATAGGTCATGCAATTGAAAGCTACTTTAAATTTGAAATTTTACATGGAGAGGCAGTATCCATTGGCATGGTGGTTGAATCTTATTTATCTTATCAGCTTGGATATATTAATTTTTCAGATTATCAAAGGATCATCGAGTTGATAAAGAATATCGGATTACCCGTAAAAATAAAAGTCGATGATATTGAAAAATTAATGGAATACATAAAAAAAGATAAGAAAAAAATAAATGAAAATATAAAATTTGCTTTACCATATAATATTGGCCATGCTATAATTACAGGGGATTTAAAAGAAAACTTTGTAAAAAATGCTATAAAATATTGTTTGGGAGGTTAAATAGATGATCGGAATAATTGGAGCAATGGAAGAAGAAGTATTAAAGCTAAAGAAAATGATGAAGGTAGATAGAATAGAAAAAAAGGCTAATATGGAGTTTTACAAAGGAATTTTACTTGATAAAGATGTTGTAGTGGTAAGAAGCGGCATAGGAAAAGTCAATGCTGCCATTTGCACACAAATACTTATAGACGATTTTAATGTGGATATAGTGATAAATACTGGAGTAGCAGGCAGAGTTAACGAAAAATTAAATCCAGGTGATGTTGTGATATCAAAGGATTTAGTTCAACATGATGTTGATGGAACATGCATTGATTATAAGCCAGGACAAATACCAAGAATGGATGATTATATTTTTAAAGCAGATGAAAAATTGATAAGCTTGGCATTTGAAGCAACCAAGGACATAGAGCATTTTAATGTTCATATAGGAAGGATTGCAACAGGAGATCAAGTAATTGCAGATTCTAAAAAGCTTATATGGCTCAAGGAAACCTTTGATGCGTTAGCTGTTGAAATGGAAGGGGCAGCTATTGCCCATGCCAGCTATATAAATAATATTCCCTTTGTAGTAATAAGGTCTATTTCAGATTTTGCAGATGAAAACCATGTTGCAGATTATGAAAAGTATATTAATATAGCAATAGAGAATTCTATTTCAATTTTAACAAATATGTTAAAAAAGCTGTAGGTGATACTATGGTCAAAAAAATAAAGCAAGGTCCTAAGGTTAATATAAATCAGCCTTTAATAATTGCTGGACCCTGCAGTGTTGAAAATTATGATATTATGGATAAAACAGTTAAATTTTTAAAGGAGTTAGGAATTGAATACATTAGGGGTGGCGCATTTAAACCAAGAACATCTCCCTATAGTTTTCAAGGTTTGGGAATGGAAGGAATAGAAATACTAGAAGATATGAAGAAAAAATATGGTGTTAAAATAGTTTCAGAGATACTTGACATTAGAGATCTTGAAGAAATGATAGATTCGATTGATATAATACAAGTTGGTTCAAGGAATATGTATAATTATCCCTTGTTAAAGGAATTAGGGAGGATAAAAAAACCTATTCTTCTTAAAAGGGGTATTTCGGCAACAATTGATGAATGGTTAAATGCAGCGGAATACATAGCTTTGGAAGGAAATACTGATATAATTCTGTGTGAAAGAGGTATAAGAACATTTGAAAACTACACCAGAAATACTCTTGATTTAAATTGTGTTCCTGTGGTTAAGCAAAGGACTAATTTGGCAATAATAGTAGATCCAAGCCATGGAACTGGAAGAAGAGAATTGGTAAAGCCATTAAGTCTTGCAGCAATTGCAGCTGGAGCTGACGGATTATTAATAGAAGTTCATCCTGATCCGGATAACGCTTTATCGGATGGTTTCCAGTCATTAAATTTTGAGGAATTTAAGGATACATATAACAAAGTAATTTCCACATATCACTGTGTAAATACGAGGTGATTAAATGAATTTTATTACAAGTAAATGTAATAATCTAAAGGGAAGAGTTAGATTAAAAGGGGATAAGTCGATATCCCATAGGGCTGCATTAATTTTACCACTGTGTCATGGCGATGCAGTGGTTAAAAATTTTTTGTTTGCTGAGGATACGATAAATTCTTTAAATGCAATGAGAATGCTTGGGGCTGATATAAAAATAGTTAATGATGAAGTTCATTTTAAAGCCAGAGGACTACAAAGTTTAAAACCACCAGTTAAGAGTATATATCTTGGAAATTCTGGGACATCTATAAGGCTTATATCTGGCATATTGTCATCCATAGATGGATATTTTGCTGTTTATGGGGATGAATCCCTTTGCAGAAGACCAATGAAAAGGATTATCGATCCCCTTAACATAATGGGAGCTGATATTAAGTCAATATTAAATAACGATAGGGCACCTTTATTAATAAAGGGAGGGAAACTAAAGGGAATAGAATACAGCTTAGAAGTTCCTTCTGCTCAAGTTAAATCTGCTATTATTTTGGCTGGACTTAATGCAGATAGGGAAACAAAAATAAAGGAAAAGGTTAGATCACGGGACCATACTGAAAGGATGTTAAAATATTTAGGGGCAGATTTAGAAATTAAGAAGGATGAAATAAGATTAAAGGGAGGGCAACAATTACAAGCAAGGGATTTATTTGTCCCATCTGATTTTTCATCAGCTGCCTTTATTATAGCAGCTGCTGCATTGACTGAAAATTCAGAGGTTACAATTGAGGATGTGCTTTTAAATCCAACACGGACAGGTTTTCTAGAAGCATTTAAGAATATGGGAGGCCAATTTGAAATATTAAATTTAAGAGAAGTTAACAATGAGTTGGTAGGCAGTATAAAGGTTTATAGAAGTAAATTAAAGGGAATTACTATTGAGGGGGAGATAATTCCAAGGCTTATAGATGAAATTCCTTTGATATCAATTCTAGCAGCTTTTGCTGAAGGTGAAACTATAATAAAAGATGCACAGGAATTGAAATACAAAGAAAGCAATAGAATAGAAAGCATAGCTTATAATTTAAAGGAAATGGGAATAGAATACGAAATCAGAGATGATGGATTAAAGATTTTAGGCAATACATATATTTTGAAAGACAGTTATAATTTTTATTCCTTTAAAGATCATAGAATAGCTATGGCTTTTTCATTAGTTGGTTTTGTTTTGGATAATGTTAGAGTTTATGACTGTGATAATGTTAAAACCTCTTTCCCAGATTTTGTAGAAGTTATGGAGGGAATAAACGGAAAAATTAAGATAGTATAAAACTTTATATGGGGTTGAATGATATCAACCCCATTCAGACTGTTGAAAAAGTTGTTTTTTGATAAGCCCCGTGAAGGATTTCCCTGGCATTCGCTCATTTCGCTAAGCAATTCTAAGCTTTTCTTTGTTTTCAAAAGTCCTACCCTCGTGAGCCGACATCCGTGTCGGCCACTCGGCTCTGCACGTCCGTGTGCAGAATTACGGACTTTTGAAAAGTCGAAAAGCAAGAATTGCTAGAGCTCATGAGAGATGCCTTTTTGAAATCCATTCACGGGGCTCTTGCATTGCAAAGTCTAAACAACAATGAGAGATTGTCTACAATCTGATGGGGTTGAATGATATCAACCCCATTTTTCACTCTTTAAAAGAAGATTTAAGAGCCTTTACTACGGCAGTAACGATTATTACTGCTACTATAATTTCTAGAGTCCCATTTTTAAGACCTACTAATAATAGAAATTTTCCTAAAGTATCTATTGCAATTTTTCTTATGTTGGCAAAGGATTGGGCAGCAAATAAGTAAATCATTGATAAAACTAAAACGGTATTTGTTAAAGTTCCTAAAATTGCTGTTAAAGATGCATTTTTTGTTTTCTTGTAAGCTAAAGCAGAGATTATACCTATCATAATTCTTGGAAATATAGAAACCATTGGATTTATAAAAACAGGGGCTAAAGGACCAGAAAGATTACTGATTAAACTTGAGAGACCAAAGATTAACCCTACAATTATTCCACCAAAATAACCTTCAAAAATAGATGCAATTATAACTGGAATGTGCATAAATGTTACCCTGATGGCTCCTAATTGGATGTAACCAAAGGGAGTAAAACTCATAAAAATAGAAATTGCACCTAAAATAGAAAGACGAGTTAAAGTTTTTAATGGAAAAGGTTTGACTTGATTTGGATTAGTTAACATAAAAACACCTCCATGTTCCGGCCATAAAGGTCCAGACATATTTTAATTTAATTTTATATTTTTTATGAAATGTAATCAATATAAAATTACCATAAATACATATTTAATAAGTTTTTAAGGCAAAATAATTTTGGAGGGCCTTTTATGAAGGAAAAAAAGGATTTAGAATTAATTAAGAATTTATCGCTACAACTTGAAAGAGCGAAAATAGGTGATTATGTAGATTTAATGCAAAATCCAACTCGTTTGATTTTATTAAACTTTATTTCAGGGATAGCAAGGGGAGTAGGCATAGGAATAGGTTTTACAATATTAAGCGCTTTTATAATTTATGTTTTACAGCGGCTTGTTATGCTTAATTTACCCTTAATAAGCGGTATTATTTCTGAAATAATACGCCTTGTAAAATATAGATTGCCAGGAGCATAAGGAGTGGTTTTATGGATTCAAACAAATTAAAACAATATAAAGAAAAATTAAAAAAAGAAAGACAAAGAATTTTACAAACCATAGATTCTATGTATGAAAATGGTCTTGCAAGTCCACAGCGGGAGGAGGTTGGTGAGCTTTCTGTAAATGACAATCATCCTGCGGATATGGGGACAGAAATGTTTGATAAAGAAAGGGGATATGCCCTTTTAAGCAATGAAAAGGATATGTTATATCAAATAGATAGAGCCCTTGAAAATATAGAAAAAGGAACATATGGAAAATGTGAAGTCTGTGGAAGAGAGATTGAGGAGGAAAGGCTAAATTTGTTACCCTATGCCCTAAGGTGTTCTAACTGTGAAAAGGAAATGATTAATCATAATACCTTTAGGTATGATAGACCAGCAGAGGAAGAGGTTCTTAATTATCCCTTTGGAAGGACCTTTAATGATATATCTGAATCGGTTGAGTATGATGGTGAAGATGCATGGCAGGATGTTGACGAGTTTAATAAAATTCCCAAAATGAAACGAAATTATGAAGATGAGTATATAAGCGGAACCGTAGATGAAACTGATAATATTAGCAATCAACAATACAAAAATCAGTTACCCTAAAGGGCTTGCATTATTGCAAGTCTTATTTTATTATGTTAATAGCTAAATAAGAAATGGGGGATGTTATGCAGATCTTGTATATTTTACTTCTTGTAATTATAGACCATATAACAAAATACATAGCAAAAATTCAATTATCTTACGGAAAGTCCGTCACGTTAATTGATGGCTTTTTAGAACTTATATATGTTGAAAATAGAGGGGCAGCCTTTGGAATCTTAAAAAATAAAAAATTTTTTCTTGTAGGAATAACTACAATTGCTATTATAGGAATGATCTATTATTTAGTTAGGACCGCAAATCTGAATAAGTGGGAAAGAATGAGCCTTATTTTTATAATATCTGGTGCTATTGGCAATTTGATAGACCGCATATTTAGAGGTTATGTAGTTGACTTTATCCATTTTTACATAAAAGATATATTTGATTGGCCTGTGTTTAATATCGCCGATATTTTAGTAGTCATTGGTGCTATAATTTTAGCTTTTTCGATTTTATTTTTAAAAAAATGATGGAGTGATGCTATGGCTGAAATAAGAACATTTTTGGTGGAAAGTAATGATGTGGGAAAACGAATTGATGTTTTTTTAAGCGAAAAAATTGAAGATATGTCAAGGTCTAGAATACAAAAGTTAATTGAAGATAATAAAATTAAGGTGAATGCAAAGGAAATTAAGAGCAATTATAAAATAAAAAATGGTGATGAGATTACTGTTGAAGTTCCGAAACCTGTAATGTTACAAATACAAGCAGAGGATATTGACATTGATATATTATACGAAGATGATGACATTGTTGTTGTTAACAAGCCTCAAGGAATGGTCGTTCATCCTGCGGCAGGTAACTACACAGGAACTTTAGTGAATGCTCTTTTAAAAAAGTGTAGGACTTTATCAAGCATTAATGGTGTGATAAGGCCTGGAATAGTTCATAGAATTGATAAAGATACCTCTGGGGTGTTAGTTGTAGCTAAAAACGATTATGCTCATCAACATCTAGCTGAGCAGATAAAGGAGCACACGGTAAAAAGAGTATATATTGCTTTAACCGAAGGGGTTATAAAACAAGACCAAGGAACAATTGATAAGCCAATAGGAAGGCATCCTATACATAGAAAAAAGATGGCAGTTATTGAAAATGGCAAAAGGGCAGTAACTCACTTTAAGGTTTTAGAAAGATATAAGGAAAACACATTAGTCGAGGCACGACTAGAGACGGGAAGAACCCATCAAATTAGAGTTCATATGGCATATATTGGGTATCCATTGGTAGGTGATCCGGTTTATGGGTTTAAAAAACAAAAATTTAATTTAAAAGGACAGGCTTTACATGCGATGGTATTGGGCTTCATTCATCCAAGAACCGGTGAGTATATGGAGTTTTCATCACCGTTGCCTGATTATTTCCAAAATTTGATTGAAAAATTGCGAAGGATGTCATGAGGAGGTATGAAGATGAAGGAAAAGGCTATGCTCTTAGATGAAAATAGTATAATTAGAGCATTAAAGAGAATATCCCATGAGATAATTGAAAAAAATAAAGGTGTTGAAGATGTGGTTCTTTTAGGCATTAAGACGAGGGGGGTTCCTCTAGCTAAAAGAATTGCAAAATTCATTGAGTCCTTTGAGGGGCAAAAGGTTTTAGTTGGAGAGATAGATATATCATTTTATAGGGATGACTTGACAGAAAAATATATAGAGCCTATGGTAAAGACAAACAAATTAGAATTTGACATTAATGGGAAAAGAGTTGTCCTAGTAGATGATGTTATTTTTACTGGCAGAACGGTAAGAGCTGCACTAGATGCTGTAATAGATTTAGGAAGACCTAAAGCAATTCAGCTTGCAGTTTTAATAGATAGGGGACATAGGGAACTACCTATAAGACCTGATTATGTTGGCAAGAATGTTCCGACATCATTAAATGAAGTTGTTGAAGTCAAGCTATATGAAACCGATGGTGAAGATAAAGTGATTATTTTAGAAAAATAATTTAACTTTATAAGATAGATGCCGGTTTATCCGGCATAATTTTTTAGCATAATAATTAATGAGGTGATAATATGGAAAAAATTAAATTCGAAGAATTAAATTTATCAAAGGAAATATTAAAGGCAATTGAAGAATTAGGATATGAAGAAGCAACGCCTATTCAAGCAAAAACCATTCCAATAATACTTCAAGGTAAGGATATTATCGGTCAGGCACAAACCGGGACAGGAAAAACAGCTGCCTTTGGGATCCCAACGCTTGAAAGGATTGATCCATCTAAGAAAACTATTCAAGCTTTGATATTGTGTCCAACAAGAGAATTGGCTATTCAAGTTTCAGAGGAATTAAAAAAGTTATCAAAATATAAAAAAGCCATAGGTATTTTACCAATATATGGTGGACAATCGATTGAAAGGCAAATACAGTCCTTGAAAAAAGGGGTAAACATAATAATAGGAACTCCAGGAAGATGTATAGACCATATCGAAAGGGGCACATTGAAGCTTGAAGATATCAAACTTTTTATATTAGATGAAGCGGACGAAATGCTCAATATGGGATTTATTGAGGACATAGAATTTATTCTAGATAAAACACCAAAGGATAAACAGACTTTGTTATTTTCTGCTACGATGCCAGATCCTATACTAAAGTTAACAAAAAAATATCTTAAAAATCCAGAACATATTAAAGTTGTTCATAAGGAATTAACGGTTCCTACCATTGAACAGATTTATTTTGAGGTTAAAGAAGCACATAAGATTGAGATTTTATCAAGGCTTTTAGATATATATAATCCTAAATTAGCTTTAGTATTTTGTAATACAAAGAAAAAAGTAGATGAAGTTGTATCTAGCCTACAGGCAAGGGGATATCTTGCGGATGCTCTACATGGAGACATGAAACAAAATCAAAGGGATAGGGTTATGGCTAAATTCCGTTCAGGAACTATTGATGTTCTTGTGGCAACTGATGTAGCTGCAAGAGGAATTGATGTTGAAGATGTAGAGATAGTTTTTAATTACGACGTTCCTCAGGATGAAGAATATTATGTCCACAGAATAGGTAGAACAGGAAGAGCAGGAAGGGAAGGAAAGGCCTTTACATTTGTTTCTGGAAAGGATATATATAAACTTAGGGATATTCAAAGATATACTAAAACAAAAATAAAGCTTCAAAAAATTCCTACCTTACACGATGTTGAGGAAAGTAGAACAAGTAAAATTATTGATAGGATTAAAGAATCCATCAACGAAGGTAATCTGGAAAAATATAGCGACATTATTGAAAGAATAATAGATGATGAATATACATCCCTTGATGTTGCTGCTGCTTTACTTAAAATAGTAATGAGTGAAGATAAAAGGTATGATGAAATTGAGGATGCTTTTGAAGGCACTGGAGCAGAACCAGGCATGGTAAGGTTGTTTGTTAACGTAGGAAAGAATCATAAAATAAGCCCAAGAGATATAGTTGGGGCAATAGCTGATAAGGTTAAGTTACCAGGTGATTTGATTGGAAGAATAGATATTTTTGATAAATTTTCATTTGTAGAAGTCCCAACAGATTATGCTAATGAAGTCTTAGATATCATGAAGAATAATACAATTAAGGGTAAAAAGGTAAATATTGAAATTGCAAAAAATAAATAAAGGGCTACAGCATGTAGCCCCAGACCGTCGACAAACCCCACTTTTCAAAAAACGAAAAGTGGGGTTTGAGTATTTTTACAAGCATTTTTGATAAATATTTTATAAATACAAAGAAATTTTTGCCCTTTCCAGGGCCGTTTTGTCCCTTCTTCCACATCCAATTTGCCATCTTCTTTAAATTAAAGCAAGCACAAACAAGCATCGCTTGCATGGACACTTTTTCTATCCCTCTTAGTGTTGTCCATCGCAAACCATGCTTCTCCTTCAAGTCGGCAAATACCCTCTCTATGGTTTTGCTTCTATCTTTATATAGTTCTTTGCATTCGTATGTATGTCTCAAATGTTCTACTTCTTCTAGATATCCTTCCC
>NZ_CAKP01000066.1 GCF_000297115.1 Caloramator australicus RC3
CTTTTTATACATAGCATGGGACTTTTTTATAATTATTTATGTGCTTCAAAATACCCTCTTGTAGCATTAGCAATTCTAACTAATGTTAACATGATTGGAACTTCTGTTAAAACACCTACAACCGTCGCAAGGGCTGCTCCAGATGTAAGTCCGAATAAGGATATTGCAACTGCAACTGCAAGCTCAAAGAAGTTGCTTGCTCCAATCATAGCTGCTGGTGCTGCAATATCGTGTGGAAGCTTCCAAACCTTTGACCAGCCATAAGCTATGAAGAATATTAAAAAGGTTTGAATTGTAAGTGGAACAGCTATTAAAAGTATGTGGAATGGATTATTTACAATTATTTCACCTTGGAATGAGAATATAATCACTAGTGTCAATAAAAGTCCGATTATAGTTATATTATCAAACTTCTTTAAAAATACGTTTTCAAAATAATCTATTCCCTTGTTGGCTATTACTCTTTTTCTTGTAAAGTATCCAAAGGTCAATGGAATTACCACAAATAATATTGTTGAAAGTATTAATGTATCATATGGAACCCTTACATTAGAAACCCCAAGTAAAAATGCAACAATTGGTGTAAATGCAAATAAAATTATAAGGTCGTTTGTTGCAACTTGAACAAGCGTATAGGCTGGATCTCCGTTTGTTAAATAGCTCCATACGAACACCATTGCTGTGCATGGTGCCGCACCAAGCAATACTGCACCTGCAAGGTATTCTGTCGATAGGTTTTCAGGAATATACGCTTTAAATACTATTTTTAAAAAGAAATATGCAATTAAATACATTGTAAAGGGTTTTATAAGCCAGTTTGTAACCCAAGTTACAATAAGTCCCTTTGGTTTTTGCCCTATCTTTTTAACGCTTGAAAAGTCAATTTTAAGCATCATAGGATAAATCATAAGCCAAATTAAAATTGCAACTGGAATTGATACATGAGCATATTCCATTCTACTTAGAAATTTGGGAATGGATGGAATATACTGTCCAATTAAGACTCCAGCGACGATACAAAGTGCAACCCATATACTTAAATATCTTTCGAATAAACTTAAACCCTTTTTAGCCATAAAAACTCCCCCTTAATTATGCTTTTCCTGTTCTTATATTTTCAGCGAACTTTTCTGGAAGTCCATTTTTTAAAATTTCTTCTGCAACAGTTTCATAATTATAAGGAACAGAATGGATTTCAACATCTAACTCTTCCCCTACGTTTATTATAATATAGTTAGCATTTGGACTTCCGTTTTTGGGCTTTCCAACGCTACCTGCATTTATAAGATATTTATCTTTATATTTCTTAACATAAGGAATATGTGTATGTCCACAAACTAAAGCATCATATTTAAACTCGCCCATAACCTCTTCTGCTTCCTTAGAATTCTCCTTTAAATATTCGTTAATTCTTCTTGGGCTTCCATGAACAAACATAATATTCTTACCCTCAAATTTTAAAACCATTTCTAATGGAAGTTCCCTTAAAAATCTTTTATTTTCTTCAGTTACCGTTTCAATTGTATAATTTAACGAAATAGAGGCATTCTCCATATCCTTTGGATCTGGATAGTCACAACCACAAATAAACTTTTCATAGCCAACTGCATCATCGTAATTTCCCATAATCGTTAGAATATTTTTTTCCCTTAAAAGTTCAATTACCTCATTAGGATAAGTGCAGTATCCAACTAAATCCCCTGTGCAAACTGTAATGTCAACCCCCCTTTTCTTTATATCTTCTAATACAGCCTTTAGGGCTAATAAATTGCTGTGAATGTCTGAAATAACTGCAATTCTCATAAAAATCCTCCTTAATCTAAATTATCACAGCCTTTACCTTGGGCTTTAAATTTTAAAAGGTTTTCATATTCTTCCTTCAGCTTTTTAACCTTTTCTGTTTCATGGAATAGTAATTCCTTTAAAAATGGATATTTATTTAATATTTCTTCATTTAACCTATAGTAAACATATTGCTGTTTTTTGGTTCCAGTTATCATCTTGCTTCTACTCAATCTTGTAAGATGTCTTGATGCATTCGATTGAGTTAGATTAAGTAATTTTTCAATTTCACAGACGCAAAGCTCTTCACCTTTTAAAAGGTTTAATATTCTAAGTCGCGTTTCATCTGCAACTTCTTTTAATATCTCTACAAGTTCCATAAAAGCACCTCTTTGTTATATGATTATATAATCATATTCAGACTGTTGAAAAAGTTGTTTTTTGATAAGCCCCGTGAAGGATTTCCTTGGCATTCGCTCATTTCGCTAAGCAATTCTAAGCTTTTCTTTGTTTTCAAAAGTCCTACCCTCGTGAGCCGACATCCGTGTCGGCCACTCGGCTCTGCACGTCCGTGTGCAGAATTACGGACTTTTGAAAAGTCGAAAAGCAAGAATTGCTAGAGCTTATGAGAGATGCCTTTTTGAAATCCATTCACGGGGCTCTTGCAAAGTCTAAACACCAATGAGAGTTTGTCTACAATCTGATATGATTATATAATCATATTATCATATTGTAATAGTAAAGTAAATATTCCATGTAGAAGTTTGTTATAATTTTTTTCTTTATTTAATTTTAAAGTTGGTATAAAATATCAAAAAGGCTAAAAATGGGAGGAATGAATATGCCGGATAAATATATTCCAGAAATAAAGGGTATATTGCGCAATAACATTATTGAAGTTCCCCAGGTTATAAGGGAAGCAAGTGGTATTATAGTATTTGGTAGAAGAATTAAGTCTTTAATATTTTCAACCGATGTCGCAATCATTAGAAATACAAACGCAGATGCAGTAATTGCCGTTTATCCCTTTACTCCACAGCCGGTTATTGCAGAGGCTATACTTAACGTTTCTGAAGTTCCAGTATTTTGTGGTGTAGGCGGAGGCATAACTACTGGAAAAAGGGCAATAAGAATCGCACGACATGTTGAATTCCAAGGTGCAATTGGCGTTGTAGTAAACGCACCAACACCAAATGAATTAATAAAAGCTATGAGGGAAGAAATAGATATACCTATAGTAGTCACGGTGGTTTCTGAAAAGGAAGACTTCAGAGGAAGGATAGAGGCTGGTGCAAGCATTTTCAATGTTTCAGGAGCTGCTAATACACCTAACATCGTAAGAAGGATAAGGGAGGAGTTCCCCCATGTGCCCATTATAGCAACAGGAGGCCCGAGTGACGAAACAATAAGGGAAACAATAAAGGCTGGTGCAAACGCAATAACCTATACTCCTCCAACTACTGGTGAAATATTTGGAAAAATCATGGATAAATACAGAACTACATTTTAAAAGGACATGATCTCCTTCATCGCTATTGAAAAAGGTTTTCTAATTATTATAGTTGCCATAGAATCATATGGTGTTGGACTTGTGTTTATAAAAATAACCTCATCTCCATTAAAATAATCTAAAAGAGAATTTGCTGGATAAACGGTTAAACTTGTTCCTGCAACTATTAAAACATCCGCCTTCTTAATATGATAGACAGCCCTTGATATTTTGTCTGGATCTAGGACTTCACCATATAGAATTATATTAGGCCTTACTATCCCTCCACAGTCACATATAAAAAATTTATCATCCTCCCTGCCGCATCCCATACAGTAATATTCTCTTAAACTGCCATGAAGTTCTACAACTTCCTTAGATCCAGCCTTCTGGTGTAGTCCATCTATGTTTTGAGTAATTATAGCTTTTAATTTACCTAATTTTTCAAGCTCAGCTAATGCCCTATGTCCATCATTAGGTTCAACATCAAAGGATAGTTTCTCCTGTAAAAAGGAATAAAATATTTTAGGATGCTTAAGGACAAAATCTATATGCAATATTTCTTCCGGATTATATCCCATAAATGTTTTTTTGTATAAGCCCTTGTCACCTCTAAAGTCTGGTATTCCTGATTCTGTAGATGTTCCAGCCCCACCAAAGAAAACAATATATTGGGCATTTTTAATAGCTTCCCTTGCTTTATCAATTTCTTTCACTATAATCACCCCTTACAGTTATATTTATAACCAAAAACAAAACTAAAATTACAAAAGGTGCCCTTTGGCACCTTTATAGTTTAAACTGTTTTACATCTTCAACTAAAGCATCCATCATACTACTTAAGTTTTGTGCAGAATCTGCAACCTTTGAAGATAATGATGACATCTCCTCAGACGTTGCTGATATTTCCTCAACTGAAGCTGAAGTTTCTTGAATTATAGCACTTAGATTCTCAACACTTGAAAGAACACCATCTTTATCGTTTACTGTTTCATTTAAAAAGACATATGCGTCTTCAATTAAAGGAACTGTATTTTGTATTGAATGTATTATTCCTTCTAACTTCTCAGCCGTTCTATCAACAGTTGTGATTTGTTCATTAATAAATTTATCAACTTCTTCAGCTGCAGAGTAAACATCCTTTGCTTCTTCACCTAGCCCTCTTATAATATTTCTTATTTCATCTGAAAACTTTTTAGATTCTTCAGCAAGTTTTCTTACTTCATCGGCTACAACTGCAAAGCCCCTTCCAGCTTCACCAGCCCTTGCGGCTTCAATTGCTGCATTTAGCGCTAAAAGATTTGTTTGTTCAGAAATATTATTTATTATATCAACTATATTTTCAATCTGATTAAAGGAGCTTGATAAAGTTTGTAACTTAGTTGTAACAACTTCAAAGGATTGCTTAATTCCATTTATTGCCCTTAATAGTCCATCCAATTCATCCTTACCTTCATTTGCCTTATAGGATGTATCCTCTGCTCCTTCTTTTACTTCCTTTAGCTTAGAATACATTTTGTCTATCTTTTCTCCAAAGGATTCAAAAAGCCTTACAACCTGTGCAACTTCTAAGTTTTCATTTTCCGTAGCGGTTGCAACCTGAGAAATTGAGGAAGAAACCTGTTCTGAAGATGCAGCCATTTCTTCAGCTACTGAAACAAGTTCCCTTGAGGAAGTCTTTACTGAATTTGCATTTTCATTTATCTTGCTTATAATACCCACTAAAGATTGTTTTAAAGAGACTATAGCCTTTGATATTTCTCCTATTTCATCACGTCTTTTTAAATACCTTTCTTCTATATTTGCCGTTAGGTCACCCTTTGCAATTACATCTAATATTTGCTTGGTAGACTGCAGTGGATTAATTATTATTCTATCCATAAATATCATAATAAGAATCGATAAAACAACAACCAAAGCTAAAGTAAACAACACAAGAGCTTTAACAACAGGCATAACTAATTTATCTATTTTTTCCTTGTCAAGCCCCACAAAGAACATACCAATGGGAGTTTGGCTTGTATCCTTTATAGGAATATATATACCTTGGTATGTTTTTTGCTTTAACTTTATATCCCCAACATAATCTTTACCCTTTTTAATTACTTCTTCTATAACTTTATTATCGACCTTACTTCCAACAATCCTCATACCATTTTCTTCAATTGTTGTCGTAACTCTTGTGTCATATAAAAAGATCGAACATTCAATATCTGCTTTTTTCTTCAAGTTATCAACTGAAGAAAAATCATAATTTATCTTATGGCTTCCCTTGTAAAGCTCCCCATAGGAAACCCTCCAGGAACCTGGGTATTGAAAATCAAAAATCTCAAGAGCAAGATTAGCCGTTTGCCTTAGCATCCCTCGAGTTAACGCTCTAGTAAACTCTACATAAACAATTCCATTAATGACAATACTAAATAGCACTATTATTGAAATTACTAAAAACCATATCTTTTCTTTTGTAGTTGTTTTTTTCATAGTTTGCCCCCCGTATCTGCTTTAATCATTCTATAATTTTCAAAATTATTTACGTTTATATTATCGTCTTTCTTCTCTAAATTTTTATATGCATTTGACAACATTAATTTAATTCTGTTGATTTGATTTACTTCACTTGCACCTGGGTCATAGTCTATTGCTACAATATTGGACTGTGGATATCTTCTTCTTAATTCTTTTATCATGCCTTTTCCTACGATATGATTGGGCAAGCATCCAAAGGGCTGAAGGCATACGATATTGGGCACATCATTTTCAATCAGCTCCATCATCTCACCAGTTAAAAACCATCCCTCTCCAGTCATATTACCAAGGGAAAGTAGAGTTTTTGCAAGGTTTGCCTTTTCCTCTATAGTGGATGGAGGAGTAAATCTTTTACTTTCATTAAGTGCCTTCCTTATTTCTCTTCTATAAAGTTCAATAACTTTTATTGATAATAAACCTCCTAATCTTGCTTTAAGATCCCCAGTAAGATTATGATATTTAAATTCTTCATCATAAGCAGAATAAAGAAGAAAATCTGCAAGATCAGGGACAACTACCTCTGCTCCTTCTTCTTCTAGTAGCTTAACTATTTGATTATTTGCTGTAGGATGATACTTTACTAGAATTTCTCCTACAACTCCAACCCTTGGCTTTTTTATCTTAGCAATTTCTATATTATCAAATTCCTCAACTACTTCCCAAACATTCTTTTTAAAATCTTTTAAGCTACAGGATTTTATATTCTCAATTATTTTTTTCTTCCATTTTTCATATAAAAGTTCTGTAGAACCCTTAATTTTTTCATAGGGCCTTGTTCTTAATATGAGTCTCATTAATAAATCTCCATAGCAAACTGCCATAAGTCCCCTATGAAGTAAGATAGGTGTTATTTTGAATCCTGGATGTTTTTCTAATCCCTTCGCATTTAAAGATAAAATAGGAATATTAGAAAGGCCTGCATCCTTTAAGGCTTTTTTCAGTAAGCTTATATAATTTGTAGCTCTGCATCCTCCTCCCGTCTGACTCATTATAACTGCAGTAGAATTTAAATCATATTTGCCTGACTTTAAGGCATTTATAATCTGCCCTATAACGACGATTGCAGGATAGCATGCATCATTATTTACATATCTTAACCCCTCATCAATTGCATTTGCATCAACAGATGGCAATACTTCAAGTTTATAACCGCTAAATTCAAAGGCCTTTTCAAGAATTTCAAAGTGAACAGGTGACATTTGTGGAGCTAAAATAGTATATTTCTTTTTCATTTCCTTGGTAAATACCACTTTGCTTTCAACATTATATTTGATTTCACTTTTTTGATTTTTCCTTTTTCTTTCCTCTAGTGCTGCAAAAAGGCTTCTAATTCTTATTTTAATTGCTCCTAGGTTTGTTCCTTCATCGATTTTAATTGAAGTATATATCTTTCCTCTATTTTCCAATATTTCTTTAACCTGATCAGTTACAATTGCATCGAGACCACATCCGAAGGAATTTAATTCAATAAGATCTATATTATCATGTTTTGAAACAAAATACGCTGCTCTATATAGTCTTGAATGATATGTCCACTGGTCAACAACCCTAAGCCTATTTTTAACTTCACCTAAGTGGTCCACAGAATCCTCAGTTAAAACCGCAGCATTAAATGAAGTTATTATGTTAGCTATCCCATGATTTATTTCAGGATCTATATGATAAGGTCTTCCTGCAAGAACTATAGCCCTAATCCCCTCTTTTTTGATGTATTCTAAGGTTTCCTCTCCTTTTTTTCTAATATCATTTTTAAAATTTTCAAGTTCTTTTAAACCTAATGCTAATGCATTATCAAGTTCAGCTAAAGAAATATTAAATCCTTCAAAAGTCTCAAACAAAACCTTCCTTAACATTTTATAATTATCTAAACTTATAAAGGGATTTAAAAACTTAATATTTTTCTCCTTTATTACATCCATGTTGTTTTTTATAACCTCAGAATATGAAGTAACTATAGGGCAATTATAGTGATTGTCCGCTTCATTAAATTCTTTTTTCTCATAAACAACAGATGGATAAAATATAATGTCAACTCCCTTTTTAACTAAGTTCATAATATGACCGTGAACAACCTTTGCAGGATAACATATAGTATCTGATGGTATTGTTTCCATTCCATCCTCATAAAGCTTCTTAGTAGTCTTGTCTGATAACACCACTTCAAAGCCTAAAGCAGTGAAAAAAGTATGCCAAAGAGGATAATTTTCATAAATATTTAATACCCTTGGTATTCCGATTTTACCCCTTGGTGCATTTTTTAAGGCTTTATAATCAAATAGTCTGTTATTCTTATATTCATAAAGATTAGGCACCTCTTTTTTTGCAATAAAGTTTCCAGCTCCTCTTTCGCATCTATTCCCTGTTACAAATTTTCTCCCATCTTTAAAAGTGCTAATAGTTAAAAAACAGTTATTGCTGCACAATTTACATCTTGTAAAGGATTGTTCTACTTGAAATCTATTTAATTCTTCTAAATTTAATATCTTTGACCTTGCCCCTTCTTGATATCTTTCCTTTGCAATCAATGCAGCTCCAAAGGCTCCCATAAGCCCTGCTATATCAGGCCTTACTATATCTTTTCCTGATATTATTTCAAAAGCCCTTAATACCGCATCATTATAAAATGTTCCCCCTTGAAGTATTATTTTTTCACCAAGATCATCTATGTTCCTTATCTTTATTACCTTCATAAGAGCATTTTTAATAACCGAATAGGATAACCCAGCAGAAATATCCCCAATTGTCGCTCCCTCTTTTTGTGCCTGTTTAACTTTAGAATTCATGAATACTGTGCATCTTGAGCCTAAGTCAACTGGCTTTTTAGCAAAGAAGGCTTCCTTTGAAAATGTTTCAACATCCATCCCTAAAGATTTAGCAAAGGATTCAATAAATGAGCCACATCCTGAAGAGCAGGCCTCATTTAAAATTATGCCTTCAATTACCCCATCCTTAACTTTTATGCACTTCATATCTTGTCCACCAATATCCAGGATAAAATCTACCCCATTTAAGAACTTTTCTGCTGCCTTATAGTGGGCAATAGTTTCAACTTCACCTTCATCTATTGATAGGGCTGTTTTAATGAGTCCCTCTCCATAACCAGTTATGCAGGAGTTTGCTATATAAGCATCCTTTGGTAATTTACTATAAATATCTTTTAAAACATTTATCACAGATTTTAAAGGATTTCCTTCATTGCTTGAATAATAGCTATATAATAAATTGTCTTCTTCATCTATTAAAACCGCCTTTGTAGTAGTCGAACCAGCATCTATACCTAAAAAACATCCTCCTGAAAAATCATTTAAGTCCTTTCGTTTTATTCTATGCTTATCATGCCTTCTTTTAAAATCATGATACTCTTTTTCAGTTATAAAAAGAGGTCTAAGAAGGCCTACTTCCTTTGAACCAAAACTACCATTATTAATCTTATCTATTACCTTCTCTAAATTAACCGGTGCCTTTTCCTTAGAAAGTAGAGCAGCACCAAGTGCTACAAAAAGATGCGAATTCTCCGGAATTATAACTTCATCTTCTATTAAATTAAGGGTTTTTATAAATCTTTTTCTAAGTTCACTTAAAAAAAACAAAGGTCCTCCTAAAAAAGCAACTTTTCCTTTTATTTTTCTTCCTGCTGCTAGGCCTGCAATAGTTTGATTTACAACAGCCTGAAAAATCGATGCTGCAATATCCTCCTTTTTTGCACCTTCATTTATAAGAGCTTGAATATCTGTTTTAGCAAACACTCCACATCTTGATGCTATAGGATAAATTATTTTATGCATTTTTGACAGTTCATTAAGCCCCATAGCATCAGTTTTTAAAAGAGCGGCCATCTGATCTATAAATGCGCCCGTTCCACCTGCACAGCTTCCGTTCATTCTTTGTTCTAAATTACCATCGAAATATGTAATTTTAGCATCCTCTCCACCTAGTTCAATAGCAACACTCGTTTCAGGAATAAATTTTTCAACCGCCTTTGTTGATGCTATAACCTCCTGCTCAAAGGGAATATTAAGCCAATTTGCTATTCCTATTCCTGCTGAGCCTGTTATAACTATTCTTGCTGTAGCCTTATTAAGCATCTGTTCTAATTCATAAAAAATTTCCTTTATCGTATTTAAAACGTCAGCAAAATGTCGTTTATACCTACTAAAAACTATATTATCATTATCATTTAAAACCACTACCTTTACTGTTGTTGAACCTACATCAACCCCTATCCAATAATTCTTTGTCATCTTATCCCTTCCTTCTACCTTTCTGAAAGTCATCTGAAATCTATTCTATACCTCCTTAAAAAAAGCAACAAACTTAATAATTCTGTTTTTTATTCCTGTTTTTTTAATATTGACTAAAAAAAGCCATATATTAATATATATCTTTCGTTTACACCTATTATCTATAAAAATTAAGCTCTAAGGCTAAAAATTTCCTTAGAGCTTAATTTATATTTCTATTTCATAAAATCTTTTATCTGCATAGCTTAAAAGTTTTTGATACAAAATCACTGATATAATAAGCGGTATAACTATCAAAGCTATTAAAAGTCCATTGCTTTTAATATTAAATTTTACAATAAGAGCACCAAATAATCCTACAATTCCCATGGTTCCAAAAATTCCCACAACTCCATTTATGTTTTGCTTTATTGCCTTTTGTGGATTATCCCAATTTAGCTTAGGCCATTTTAATTCAGCAAAAACTTCTAAAATAAAAATCATCGTAAGAATTATGATAGAGGTTATTAAAATTATTAATAAGCTTATTGTATCAATTTTAAAGAAGGCTATGTCCATTATCAAAATAATAGCTGCAGCTAAAATTCCAAACATTAAACCGTGGATAATCTTTGCAGTTATATATAATTTAGGATTTATCGGAAGGGATTTTATAAATTCAAAGGCTCTTCCCTCCCTTGATATACATGTTGCAGCTATACTTGTTGAAGCCCCTAGAAAAACTATAATCCCTATCGAAATTAAATTCAAATAGTATGAAAAATCAGGATGATTCATCAACTTTTTAATAATGAATAAAATAGAATTATTTTGAAAGAATAGGGATGCACCCATAATTATCGGCAATAGAAATATTACCATCGGCCCATTTATAAAATACACTGGCTCTCTATTCATCAGTTTCAATTCTCTATCAATAAATGTTATAAGTAAATTTCTCTTTATTGTCGTTTTCTTTAGTTCCTTTTCATCCATTCTTTTAACATTTTTTTGGACTTCTGTGCTCCCAATTAAAGTATCATAATAAATATTAGACATAGTAGTTAACAATAAAACCAAAGCACCAACAGCAATTGCAATAAAAATCAATAAATAAACAAAACTTTCTAATGTTCCATTATTTATGATAGCCTTTGCTGCAATTGCAGCTGGATAATATAACTTGCTTGTTAAATCGATCAAACCATTTGGTGCAGTTAATTTTTGCATAATAAGCTCTGGATTTTTATCAAAATTAGTCATTTGATTAGTAAAATACTGAAAAAGAACTCCAAGACCTAATGCTAAAAATCCAGATATATACATTACAAAATCCTTCTTTTTTAAAAGTTTACCAAACTTCATAATAGGAGTTATTATAAAATATCCTATTACAAGAGGAATAATCGGAATAGTTAAAGTTATTAATAAAGAATTTATATAATATAAAACCCCTTCACCATTTTTTATGCCATAGACTATTATTCCCGTTGCCATTATAACAAACGCAAATAAGGCTTCTGAAAGAAAGCTAATTGTAAATTTAGCAAGAAATAAATTCCAAGCTTTTAATGGCAAGGATAGTATTATGTCACCCTCTTGATTGAGAAAATAAGTTGCAATTACAGTTAATATCCCTATAAAAAATGTAAAGGCTGTTGAAATAATAATGGTATTTAATACCACAAGCCCCTGCTGATTAATAGGCTTAAGAAGATCATACATTTTTAAATTGAAGGCTGTAAACATGGCTATCAATCCTGAAAAAGAATACAATATTAGTCCCAACAATCCTAAAGTCTTAACCGCTTTCTTCTTATTATATTTTAAATCCCTAACTAACCCACTAAATCCAAAAACCGAATTAATATAAAATTTTACTGTTGAAATTGCTTTATTCATTATCTACCAACTCCAAGAATAAATTTTCAAGGCTATCATTTTCTTCTCTTATTTGTCTTAGCTCATCAATCGTTCCAGTAAATATTATCTCACCCTTTTTTATTATCCCTATCCTATCACAAAGCCTTTCTGCAACCTCCATGATATGCGTTGAAAAAAATACAGTATTTCCATTATCAGCATGTTTTTTCATCATTTCCTTTAATAGAAAAGCAGCCTTGGGATCTAGTCCTACAAGAGGTTCATCTAAAATCCATACAGGGGGATTGTGAATTAAAGCACCTATTATTATCAATTTTTGTTTCATTCCATGGGAATAACTACCAATACTTGAGTTTAAGGCGTCTTTTATTTCAAAAATCTCCGCAAGTTCATTTATTTTTTTATATCTTTGTTTACCGTCTACCTCATAAATATCTGCAATAAAATTTAAATACTCAATACCTGTTAGTCTATTAAAAATTTCAGGATTATCAGGAACAAATCCTATCTGCTTTTTTGCCTTAATCGGCTCACTTACTACATTAATCCCATTTATAAATATTTGCCCTTCATCAGGTTTTAGGATTCCTGTTATCATTTTTATTGTCGTTGTTTTTCCAGCACCGTTAGGTCCTAAAAATCCAAATATTTCTCCCTTTTTTACCTCAAGATTAATACTGTTAACAGCCTTTACCCTTCCCCTCGCATAGGTCTTTGAAACATTGTTAATTATAATCATAAATACACCTTCCTTTATAATATGAATCAGAAGGAAAATCTCCTTCTGATTTTATAATAACATAGCTAATATATTAGCTAAAACGCTTACATAATTGTAATCTTCAAATTTATATTCCTTGTCATTTGATGGTGCTAAAATGTATATGATCCCCTTTAAAACCTTATCCTTCACAATCGGAACTAACATTACTGAATAAAACAAAGGAACATTCTTAACAACATCATACTCGAATACTTCATCCCAGTCAATACCATAAAAACCTTTTTGTTCCTTTAAAACTTTA
The DNA here is from genome assembly GCF_000297115.1 of Caloramator australicus RC3. Classification (GTDB taxonomy): domain Bacteria; phylum Bacillota; class Clostridia; order Clostridiales; family Caloramatoraceae; genus Caloramator; species Caloramator australicus. Next base: position 12,927 of record NZ_CAKP01000066.1, read on the forward strand.
TTCAACAATCTAGTATTAATGTTGTTAAATTTAATCCAGTTATCGTCATTAACCTTCCTCCAAAGTTGATTATATATCTTTCCATCCTCAAGAAAAAGTATACCCGCATATCTACCCTCAGAAGAGTCTAAAAGTCTTCCTAAAAACTTAAAAACAATCTCCTCTTTGCTTAAATTTTCTTTTATTAGTTCCGTTAGTTCAATCATAGTCAATATTTTAGTGGTATCCCTAAGGTCGTTTCCTGTTAAAAACCCGCTTAATTTATCAGTAACTCTTCCTTTTTGCTCAAAGGTTTCATCCCATAATTCACATCTATTCTTTCCTCTTTCTTTTGCTACATATAATGCCTTATCCGCCTTTTCTAAAAGTTCCTCCTTCCACTCAGCATCATCCGGAAAGGATGCTATACCAAAACTTGCAGTTACTGCCCTTCCATCTACAAATAAACTTGTTTCCATCTTTTTTCTAATCCTCTCCGCTAAATTCAGGGCATCATGTTTATTGGTATCAGGCAATAGTATCAAAAACTCTTCACCGCCATATCTAAAAAACAAATCGTTTTTTCTTATATTGGATTTTACAACTTCACCTAGTTTTTTTAATATTTTATCTCCAAGTAAATGTCCGTATTTATCATTTATCTTTTTAAAGTTATCTATATCTATCATTACAACTGAAAAAAATCCACTATTCAATTCTGCATTTTCTATATTTTCATCTAATAGATCGTCTAACATCTTTCTTGTATAGGCAGATGTTAACTTGTCTATTATAGCCGTATTAATAATATTAATATTTTCAATATACCCTATTAGTAAGTTTACTAAAGGCTTACATTCTTCTATAGCCTCCTCCGAAAAATTATTAATAATCTTATCAGTTTCTAAAATTACATATCCATAGTTTCTTTTTATGTCATATGTAGAAATTCTAAACTTATCTTTTCTTTTATTTTTTATTAAAGGGATACAAATCCAGTTAACAACATTGCCGTATTCATCTGATTTTTTTACAATAATGGATTTTTCTAATCTTTTAGCTTTATCGATAATTAAACTATAATTATTGATGTCAACTTTTTCTTTGCTTACAAGTATTTCCGGATTTTTAGAATCAGTAATTAATAGATAATTTGTTGCTAGGGTAATATAGGACATATATTTCATTATTAATAAAATATCACTGTTTGAATCTAGTGTAATTTTATTTAATAAATCATTAATATTGCTAATATTTAAGTTTAATTCCTCTTTAAAACTAGATTTTATTTTTTGTATTGTATTTCCTTTTAAATTATTAATTTGGGAACTAATTAAATGGTCTGCATATTCAGTTAATTTGTTAAGTTCTAAACTCTCCTCTTCATTTATATCGATTTCTAAAATTTTGCTCATTTTAGTTAATGTATTATGGAAATTTGAAATCGATATAAATTTAATTTTATATTCCTCTGGCAAATCCTTCAAAAGACTTAGCATTAAGGTAAGTGAAGCTGCATAGAAATTAACTGCCTTGTAAACATTATTATTATAGTAATAATCTCCTAAAATTCTGTTTGCCATCATGCTTAATTCTATCAATTTATTTTCTTTTAATTTTGGTAGTATTTCTTCTAATGCAAGAATTTTATTTTTATTTAGTAAAATATCTAGATACTCTATTCTAAGTTTCAAACCAACTGGTAACTCATTAAGTTCAAAATCGTTAATCAAATCAAATATTTTTTTCGCAAAGTTAATTTTATTTAGCTTGACAAATTTAAAAGCTAAATGATAGTAGATATATATTTTTTCGACGCTGTTTTTATATTTTTTTATTATATTAGATAACGAATCCATAACATCGTCTAGTCTTTCTAAGTCTTTTGAAATATTTAAAATTAATAGAAAAGCCTCTGCATCCCATTTAATTTTTATATCATTGTTTTGATGTATCCTTAATACTTCCTTTAAATATTCATGTGCTTTATCAATGTCCCCAAATTTATAAAATAGTTGTGCACTAAAATAATAATATAAGCCATCATAAATATTCTGATTAGTATTATTTTTAAGCTCATCCTTAGCCTTTAAATGATAGAAATAAGCCTTAGAATAATTTCCCAGTCTTAAATAAATACCTATTAAAAAGCAATAAATATAAAAAGTATATGCTTTATATCCCAATTCATCAATAATATCCAAGGCAGTGCTGAAGCATTCTAAGGCTTCTGTTGTATTAAATTTTATATAATTTATCTCTCCAATATTAATAAGTGAAAGGGCTTTTAGAAAGGCAACCCCCTCTTTCTCTGCTAAGTTTTTCATTTCTTCAAGATAATTCAAGGCATTGTCATAATCCTGATAAAAATCTGAATATATAATACTTAAATTGTTTAATACCCGTATCATTTCTTGTTTGCTTTCATTTAACTCGAAATAATATAGAGCCTTTTTATAATAATCAATGGCCATTTCCGGCTCAGATGATAAATAGCAACAATCCCCTAAAAGTTTAATAAATTTTCCCTTTATTTCAGGGCAATTATCATCACACATTTCAAGAGCTTGCTTACATATGTTTCTAACATCCTCTAACTTATCATTATTTCTATAATAAACTGCCGTGTTAAATTGATATTCAAGATAGCCTCTTTTATAATCATGAATCTGTAATAAATTTTTTATTTCCTCTAAAGATTTTATGATTTTGTTTTTATCATTTTTATTTATATATATTTCCACCAACTTATTCATTGAATCTATAGCACTATTATAGTCCTTTAAATTTAAGGCCCAAAGCTTTGCTTGTTTGAAAAGTTCAATTGCCTTCTTTACATTTCCAACTTCTAAGTAAATATATCCGAGACTCATTAATATATCTACTTTTCTATAATCTGCTTCCCTTTCCTTAAAATATTTTAATGCCCTTTCATAATACGAAATAGCATCACTTTTATTATTTAGCCTTTTCATCAATATAGCATTATAGATACAATATTCGATTATTTTTTCTACTTCATTTGCCCTTTCATAGTGATATAATATTTCTTCTTTGAGACTATATGGATTCAAATAAATTCTATTGCTCTTTTCTAAAAATTTTCCTGCCTTAAGATGCAAATCTACCTTTACCTTCTCATCAATTCTATTGTAAATTAAACGTTTAAGCATTTGATTTTGTAAATCGTAAAGAATTCCTTCATCGCTTATTTTGCTTATAATAATTCCTTTATTCTCTAAACTCCTTAGAATATTACCCAATTTATTTTTATCTTTATTTAAAAATTCACCTAGAACATCTGTAGTAACTCCATTTTGAAATATCGAAAGAACCTCAAGGACGATTATATCTTCTTCATCTAGTTCATTAATTTGATTAAAAATAGCTTGTTCTACTGAATTAGGTAGTATCATCCTGTCATAATCATCATCAAATTTACTGCTCCAAATTCCTGTTGAACTATTAATAAATAAATCTCCCCTTAGATAAAGATCCTTAATTATTTCAACAATAAATAGTGGATTACCATAAGTTATTTCAAATATTTTGTTTGAAAACAATCTTGGAGTATACCCCATAGATAAAAGATTTTTTATCATCTCCGAAGCATACTCTTTCGACAATCCCTTTAATTTTATTTCTATGGTATTTTGTTCTTTTCTTATGTCGTTTATTAATGCCCTTATATCATTACTAATTAATCCATCGCTTTTAAAAGAAATTATAAACATTGCTTGTTCTGCAATTTTAGAGGTTAAAATATCCTTTGCCATTAAATATGAAAATTTATCAAGGGAATTAAAATCATCGATTATAATAACAATTCTTTCATCTTTATATTTGTTTTTTATGTATCTATATATCGTGTTTATCATTCTAATTCTATTTTTTTCATTATATAACTCTTCACTTATTATACTATTTTTAAACTCTTCAAAGGTATTTAACAATTCCTCCCTATATTCATCCTGTAAATTTTCACTACCCTCTGAAAATATTTTTCTTGCAATTTCCAGGAAAACTTTTCTGCTGTTAGATTCAGCTTCATTATAATAGCTAAAACAGTTGATATTTTTTAATCTAAATAAAAACTCTAATTCCTTTAATAATCTTGTTTTTCCAATTCCTGTTTCACCAGATATTAAAACACATCCTTTATTTTTTCTAAAAGAATCGAATATCTTTTTGATTTCTTTATCTCTTCCTGAAAGCTTTATATTAAAATTAATTTTCTCCAAATCTTCCACTTCAAATGGAATATAATTCTTATTCAAGAGACTATTTAAATCATTTATAACCTTTGTTATACTGTCATATCTTTCTGCAGGATCTTCTTTTATCATCTTTTTAATAATATCATTAATTCCTAAATATTCTTTTGGCAAAACATCCTTTAACTTAGAAAATCCATCATCTATCTTAACAAATTTTATACCTCCCAGTAAAATTACCAAAAATAATACCCCTAATGAATATATATCAGACTTTACTGTATGTTCTTCACCCTCTATAACTTCAGGTGCCTTGAAAATTATTTGACTTCTATTAGTTTTTACAAATTCACCTATTCTTGCTGTTACTATGTCATTCAATTTAACAGTAAGCTTATTTTCTACCTTAACAAAATTAATATTAGATAAATTAATGGAATTATAGAGACACCCCTTAAGATGCAGAAAGTTTATTGTTTTTGCAATTTCTATAAAAAGATTCAATTTTTCATCAATGTCTAATCCTTCTAATACATTTAAAGGCTGGACATCTTCAACAAACTCAGTAGTATAGAAATATTGATAATTTTTATCCAATCTACCGTTTTTATTTTCTATAATATCAAAACTATATAATCTTTTTAAGTTACTGTGAACAATTGAAGTTAACATAATAAAATTATCTGCTAAAAAATCATAAAATTCCCAATCAACATAATCAAAATTAATAATATTTAAGTCTAAAACTCCTTGAGATCTTTTGATATCAATAGCTTGATAGGAAGCTAGTCCATCATTTTGATAAATCTTCTTTATAAGTCTATATCTGTTATTTATTATTCTCATCGCCTCATCCCAACCCTTTTTTCCATTGATAAGTAAGTAATATTATAATTTAACAAAAAATTAAAACAATAGTTTTTGTGATGTAAATCACAAAATTTACCTTTATTTATAATGAAATTTATCTTATTTAAATTATAATATTTTTCTACAGGATAATTTATGATATAATATTAAACAAAATAACATGACGAGGTGGAGTATGCGTAGATTTGGATATCCTTATTTCGGCAAAAGATACTTATATGATATAAAAAATAAAACTCTTCATGACCTTTTAAATGAAAAGGAAGAATGTCATATCGATTTAATACATGAAGATGATATTGACATGTATAGTTCATTAAATGAAGCTGCATTACTTATGGATCATCCTTTTTATTATGAGTGCCCTTTCTGCATGAAAAAGGCTGAAAGCAAAGAGGGATAATTATGGAAGATGGATTTGGAATAATTGCTTTTTTTGCTGCGCTATCATTGTTATCATATTCAATTTATTGGATTAATTCGGTCTTTGAAAAAATAATTGAAAATTATCTGGAAAATTCTAAAAAAGGATTTAAAAAAAGGGTGTATACTGATATTTTATTTGGGACATTTTATACCTTCCTTACTCTAGGATTAAATTACTCTATTAACATAACTTCTAGCCTTTTAAACGTAGAAGCATTATCAGTATTAAATAGCTTTATAATCTTTTTAGGTTCCCTTTTAGGAACAATTATAATAGTTTATGTATTTAGCTTTAGATTGATGTTTCATTTATGGGCTTACTTGATAGTCTTAGGAACAGGTATTTTCTTCCTTACTAAAACGAAAAAATTCAAGGACATCGGAAGAACAATAGTATCCTATGGATTTGTTTTTCTTTCCTCCCATTTTATTTATTCTACTTTAATTAAGAGCGAAGCAATGTTTTTTTTGAGTAAAAATATTATTATTTTATCTTTAGTAGTTTTTATTTTAACTATAATTTTTCAAAACAATATTTTTATATTCCCAATGATTTTTGCAATTTTATCATCTAACAATTTAAGCAAATATTATATAGTAGACCTATTGCTTCTTTCCAACATAGCATTGATATTAAAAGCAATAATTAATAATTACAGGAAAAATTCAATAGCTAAAAAGTCCTTGTCAATATTACTAATATATAATGGACTTATATTTATAATTTTTTTAATTTTACAGAAATTAATACATAAACAACTAAATTTAAATTTTTATCAAATATATGCGTTGTATGTAGGAATAATTGTGACTTTAACTCTTTTAATGGTTTTAATAATTAATCCTTACAAAAAATTTGATTTGATTAAGAATAATTATATAAGCAAAAAAAAGTTTTTGCTCCTACATGAAATTAACCTTCATAATCCTTCAATTGCAGTTATACAGATAATAAAAGAAATAATAAATATGGGTTACGATGCATTAAATAACGTAAGGAGAAGTTTAGATTTAATATTAAATTACGATCCAATGATTTCCCAAAATCTACTTATAATAGAAAATGACATAAATCATTATGAAAAGGAAATTACAGAATCCCTTGTAAAGCTATCTAATACAGAAATAAACGAACATCAGTCTAAAATTATTGCTGCCCTTTATCACATTATAAATGATATAGAAAGAATCGGCGACCATGCCGAAAACCTATACGAACTTGCTGAGCATAAGTATAAAAATTCCCTAATTTTTTCAGATGAGGCCATCGTTGAAATAAAATTTATGTATCAATATGTAATAGAGGCTGTTGACTTAGCTTTATCTTCCCTTAAAGATGGTGACCTTCAAAAGGCTATGAAAACAATTGAGCTTGAAAGTAAAATAGATAAACTAGACAAGCAGCTAAGAAATGGTCACATAGATAGATTAAATACTGGTATATGTTATCCTGAAAGCGGCGCAATATTTTTAGATATCATTTCTAATCTTGAAAGAATCGGTGATCATGCAAACAATATTGCTCAGTTAGTCATTGAAATTAATCAGTAAGGCTGTCCAATTTGGACAGCCTTATTTTATATAGAAGAATATTAAATATGATATCTACATAATATATTATTGATTTGAATTTAGGCAGGTGAAAGCATGAAAAAAGCGATCGCTTCAATTATTATATTAACTCTGTGTTTTACTTCGATAGTTTATGTTCAAGTAAAACTTAATAAAGAGGTATTAAATATGACAAAGGATATAGTAATTGTTGTAGATGCCGGACATGGAGGTATAGACGGTGGTGCTATTGGTAAAAATGGAACGATTGAAAAAAACATAAATCTTGAAATTGCTAAAAAACTAAAGGGCTATATTGAAAGTCATGGTGATACATGCATTATGATAAGGGAAGTTGATGAGGGGTTATATTCCTACGAAACAAGAAAAGGCAGAAAAGCCGAAGATCTTAAGAATAGGAAACAGATAATTAAGGAAAACAAAGCCGACATATTTATAAGCATCCATTTAAACTACTTCCCTGATTCAAGATATTATGGTGCACAAACCTTTTACCCATCTAATGATTTTGAAAGCGAAAAATTAGCAAAATTCATCCAAGCACAGTTAATAAAAGTGTTAGATAGAAATAATAATCGTGTCGCTAAACCCAGCGATACCTATTATATTTTAAAGGATAACGGTATCCCCTCTGTAATAGTTGAATGCGGCTTCTTATCAAATCCTGAGGAAGAATATCTATTAAATCAGGATGAATATCAAAATAAAATTGCCTGGGCTATATATTGCGGCGTTTTAGATTATTTTGAAAAAAGGTAGATTATGGTAAAATATTATTAAATCCTGTTTTACTAAAGAGGTGTTTGTTATGCCTATAGTAGGACAATTTCTTATGCCCCACCCTCCAATAATAATTCCTGAAGTTGGAAGGGGAGAAGAAAAAATTGCAAAGAAAACAATCGATGCCTGCACAAAAATTGCAAAGGAAATTGCAAGTATTAAGCCCGATACAATTATTATCATAACTCCCCATGGACCTGTTTTTGGTGATGCTGTTGCTATTTGTAATTCCTCATTTATTGATGGCAGTTTAAAAAATTTTAATGCACCATCTTTATCTTTTAAATTCAAAGTAAATAAAGAATTAGCAAATAAAATCATTGAATTGGCGGATGTATCTGAAATTCCAATTGCACCATTAGGTGAAAATTCTCATGTTGAATATAATATTAGATTAAGCTTAGATCATGGTGCCATCGTTCCTCTTTATTTTATAACAAAAGAATATAAAGATTTTTCCATTATTCACATAACCTATGGCATGATAAATCCAATAAAGTTATATGAATTGGGGATTAAAATAGCCGATGCTTTCAAAAATTCAAAGGAAAGGGCTGTTGTCATTGCCAGTGGTGACCTTTCCCATAAAGCAAGCAGTAAAAGCCCCTATGGATTTGATGAATATGGTCCAAAATTTGATTGCCAATTATTAGATTATCTAAAGGAAGGCAAAGCTGTTGAAATCTTTAAAATGGATAAATCCTTAATCAAACGGGCTGCAGAATGTGGGTTAAGATCCCTTTACATCCTTCTTGGAACTTTAGATGAATATAATTTTACATCTGAAATATTATCATATGAAGCTCCTTTCGGAATAGGCTATGCAAATGTAAAATTTATAATAGATAAAAAAGTAGAAAGTAAATTAGAGGCTATAAATCTTGCGGTAAAGAAAAGTTTAAAAGAAAAAAGAGCAAATGAAAACCCATATGTAAAACTAGCAAGGGAAAGCTTAGAATATTATATAAAAAAGCAAAAATATATTAAAATTCCAAATTACGTTACAGATGAGATGTTAAATGAAAAGAGAGGTGTATTTGTTTCTATATATAAAAACGGAGAACTTAGAGGTTGCATAGGGACAATATATCCATTAACAAACTCCATTGCAGAGGAAATCATAAGAAATTCCATCGAATCAGGGACTAATGATCCAAGATTTTATCCAGTTGAAGAGGATGAACTTGACGAACTTGAATATTCGGTTGATGTATTAATGCCACCCGAGTCTGCTACAAAAGATGATCTTGATCCTAAACGCTATGGCGTTATCGTAAGAAGGGGCACAAGGGCTGGACTTTTGCTTCCTAATTTAGAAGGAGTAGATACAGTTGAAATGCAGTTACAAATAGCTTTAAAAAAAGCAGGGATATCGCCAGATGAAAATTATTCCATAGAGCGCTTTGAAGTTAAAAGATACAGGTGATGTAAATGAGGGAAGCTCAATTTTATAATAAAATAGAAGACCTCATTTTTTGCAATCTATGTCCCCATGGTTGTAAACTCAGCGAAGGTCAAAACGGAACTTGTAGAGTGCGAAAGGTAATAGACGGGAAGCTTTACTCTTTAAATTATGGGAAAATTTCTGCCATAAACCTTGATCCTATCGAAAAAAAACCCCTTTATCACTATAAACCTGGAAGTTTAATTTTATCCGTAGGTTCTGTTGGATGTAATTTTTCCTGTGGTTTCTGTCAAAACTTTACAATATCCCAGACTGGTGAAACTTTTTTTACAACATTTATATCGCCTGAGGAATTAATTAGTATTGCTTTAAAATATAAAGAAAAAGGAAACATCGGTATAGCCTTCACATACAATGAACCTTCAATTTTTTATGAATATATATACGATACAATTACATTACTTAAAGATGAATTGGACATTATTTTAGTTTCAAATGGATATGTTAATCAATCTCCATTAAAGGATATTATTAAACATGTTAAAGCAATAAACTTTGACTTAAAAGCCTACAATGAAGATTTCTATGAAAAAATATGTCACGGGAGCTTAGAACCTGTTTTAAAATCAATAGAAATTGCCTACAATTATACTCATGTTGAAATAACAACCCTAATAATTCCTGGACTTAATGATTCAGAAGAAGAAATCGATAAGCTCTCCCTTTGGATTTCAAAACTTAGCCCTAATATTCCCCTTCACTTAACACGATACTTTCCTAATTATAAATTCCAAATTGAAGCTACTCCAATTGAAACACTTGTAAAGCTTCAAAGAATTGCTAAAAAACATCTAAATTTTGTTTATCTAGGAAACGTATTATTACCCTCTAATACTGTATGTCCTAATTGCAATAAAACTCTAATTAAAAGGAATGGCTTTGAAGTTCAATCCTTTATGACATCAAACCAATGTCCTTTTTGCTCCTTTGAAATTGAATACATAAAAATATAACCTGCAAAATGCAGGTTACAGATTGTAGACAAACTCTCATTGGTGTTGAGACTTTGCAAGAGCCCTGGAAGGATTAGAAAAAGCATCTCTCATGAGCTCTAGCAATTCTTGCTTTTCGACTTGTCAAAAGTCCGTAATTCTGCACACGGATGTGCAGAGCCGAGTGGCCGACACGGATGTCGGCTCACGAGGGTAGGACTTTTGAAAACAAAGAAAAGCTTAGAATTGCTTAGCGAAATGAACGAATGCCGGGAAATCCTTCACGGGGCTTATCAAAAAACAACTTTTTCAACAGTCTGTAACCTGCAAAATGCAGGTTATATTTTTATTTTGTTTAATAAATTAAGGTTTCTTATAAACTCCTCCACATCGATTGGTTTACTAAAGAAATAGCCTTGAAATTCATCGCATCCTAAATTTCTTAATAATTTAAGCTGTTCCTTATTTTCAACTCCTTCTGCAACAGTTTTAACCCCTAAAGACTTTGCCATAGAAGTTATAGCTAATATAACACCATTAAAACCATCTTGGCCTGCTTTGGAAATAAATGACCTATCAATCTTTATATAGTCAATTGGAAGTTGACTCAAATAATTGATGGAAGAATATCCCGTGCCAAAGTCATCTAAAGCGATCTTTATCCCTAGCTTTTTTACTTCTTTAAATATATGTGTTGAAATATTAAAGTCCCTAATCAATACGTTTTCTGTAATTTCGAATATCCAATTTTCCAAAATATTTTTTTCATCAAATAAATATTTTATATTATTTAAGAAATCCTTATTCTCCAACTGCTTTGCAGAAATATTAATGCATAAATCTATATATATGCCTTTTTCTATAAGCTTTTGCCTAATTCTATAGGCCTCCTTCAGAATCCAGTTACCTACATCAACTATCATCCCATTTTTCTCTGCTACTTTAATAAATTCATCTGGTGGATATACAATTCTATTATTTCTAATCCATCTTAATAACAATTCACCTTTAGTTATAACAAATTCTCCATTATTACTTTCCCTAAATATAGGCTGAATATATAAACGAAGCTCATTGTTTACCAATGCCCTTCTTAATCCAGTTTCTATTTCTCTAAATTTTTTATTTTTTTTCTCAATCTCTTGTGAGAAAAACAAAAATCCCCCCTTTTCTTTTTCTTTTACTTCATATAAAGTAGCATCTACCTTTCTAAGAAGCCCTTCAAAAGTTATGTCATCCTTAGGATACTTTACTATTCCTATGCTTGCACTAGCTTTTATATCAAAATTATTTATAAATAAAGGTTTAGAAATTTCATTTATAATTTTGTTTGCAAAGTCCCTAACTTTATATTCATTATCTATATTAAAGGTTAAAACAATAAATTCATCCTCTCCCAATCTAAAAACAATATCGCCTTTATCAATACAAGAGATTATTCTATCTGCTACGTTTATCAGTACTTTATCTCCTATATCATGTCCCAATGTATCATTTATAACTTTAAACCCATCAAGATCAATAAATAAAAGTGCAAATGATTTACAAATCGTATCGTCAATTATTTCTTTTAATTTTTTCATAAAAAAGTTTCTATTAGGTAGGTTGGTTAATAGATCATAATAAGCAAGTTTTTCAAGCTCTTCTTCTTTTTCTTTTAACTTTGAAATATCAGATAGTATAAGTATATAAACTTTATATCCATTGAATTGTAAAAAAGTAGCTGATAACCAGACAGGAAGGCTAACATCATTTTTATTATAAATTCTTGCTTCTCCCCTCCAATATCCCTTTTGTTGAACAATATCAAATATATTATGAAAATTTATATTATCAAATTCAAAATTTAAAATATCTATTTTATTTTGAATTAGATCTTCTTCCTTAAACCCAAACATATTTTTAATAGCTTTATTTACTTTTAAAATTCTTTTATCAGAGTCTAAAATAATAACCCCTTCTAAAGTTTCAGATAATATTTTGTCAGATAATAGTATTTCTTTATTTTTAATTTTCAATTCTTTTGTTCTTTTCTTTACCCTTATTTCAAGCCTTCTATTTATATCTTCTAAATTATTCTGTTTTGCTATGATTTCAGACTTTAGTATATCAATACTTTTAGCTAAATCTGATATTTCATCCTTTCGTCCATAAAGATCAATATTAAGTTTATTTTCCATTTTGTAGGTAAAGTCTTTAATGTTGTTCATTATCTGTTCTAATGGCTTATTTATTAATTTGCTAAATTTAAAATTCAATATCAAAACTATCAATACGCCAAAAAGTAAAATAGTAAGTGCAATAACAATTCCCATATATTCTATTTTGTTTTCCATATCTTTGGGAACATAAATTTTAAATAAGAATAATAAATTTCCAGTTAGATCTTTTATCGGATAGTAGGCTACATAGGTATCCTTATTTTCTATTGTTAAAATAACTTCTTTTTGGCTTATTTTCACCTTATTTTTTGACTTTATTAGCCCCTCTATTTTGTCTAGCTCGTTTTTATTTAAATCCAATAAATTTATAAACTCATACTTACTTTGTGTGTTTAATTTTATTTCATCCAACCTTTTACCAAAAATTATTATCCCTTTCCTATCTCCTGTTCCATCACTTTTATGGATCCCCTCTCCTGCAAAACAATAAATATCTTTATCAAATTCTAAAAAACCTACAAAATTACTTTTGTGTAAACCTGTTAAAATAAATTTATCTAATAACCCTTCATCAAAATAATCCTTAATTTCTTCATTTTTTCTTGTGATTCCATAAATCAAATTTCCATTATTATCTAATATCGCAGCTAAAGACACACCTATATTTTTTAGAGAAGCAAAACTATAATTTTTTTCTATATAATCCTTATGTTTATAAATAACAAAATCATAAGACTCGTCCCAAATAGCATAATCCCTTGTGGTTACATGTAATAACTCCAGTTCTTTTTCTAAAAGGTCCATTTCCCTTTGAATTTCATTACTAATTATGCTTTCCATAAACATTTTAAATTTTGGTCTTATATAAAAACTCTGAAAGAATATTATAAATAAAAAATATGCCAAAATATTTAATACTATTGTTTTTAATATTTTATATTTTAATCTCATAATATCACTTCCAACTGAATAGTTTAGGTTACTATATATTATGATTAAATGTCGATTTTCGACACATTCAGTTGAAAATGATAAAAAATAAAACCCTCCACTTGGAGGGTTTGTATTATCTCTTTGAGAATTGTGGTGCTCTTCTTGCCTTCTTTAAGCCGTATTTCTTTCTTTCTACCATTCTTGGGTCTCTTGTTAAGAAACCAGCCTTCTTTAAAACAGGCTTTAAATCTGCATCAGCTTGAACTAACGCTCTTGCAATACCATGTCTTATAGCACCTGCTTGGCCTGTAAATCCACCGCCATGAACGTTAACAAGAACATCGTATTTATTTAATGTTCCTGTTAAAACGAGTGGTTGCTTAACGATAACCTTTAAAGTTTCTAATCCAAAATAATCATCTAATGATCTTTTATTTATGATTATATTTCCTTCACCAGGAACTAATCTAACCCTTGCAACAGATGTCTTTCTTCTACCTGTTCCATAGTATTGAACTCTTTCCATCAGCGTATCCTCCCTTCAGGCTCATTAATACTTAAGTTCAAGAACTTCTGGCTTTTGTGCTTCGTGGTTGTGAGCTGCGCCTCTATAAACCTTTAACTTCTTGAACATTTGTCTTCCTAATCTTCCCTTTGGAAGCATTCTTCTAACCGCTTCTTCTATAGCAAGCTCTGGTTTTGTTTCAAGAAGCTTTCTGTAGGATATTTCCTTTAGTCCACCTGGATATAATGAGTGATGTCTGTAGAACTTTTGATCAAGTTTCTTTCCTGTTAAAGCAACCTTTTCAGCGTTTATAACTATAACATAGTCACCGCAATCAACGTTTGGAGTATAAATTGGCTTATGCTTTCCTCTTAAAATTGTAGCAATTTGGCTTGCAAGTCTTCCAAGAGTCTTATCTGTAGCATCAACTACATGCCATTTTCTTTGAACTTCTTCCTTCTTTGCCATGTAAGTTTTCATCGTTTTCCCTCCCTAACTTTAATCCTAATTTATCTAAAAGGATCCGGGGCTAGTGGTCCTTTTTTGCGCATAATCACACTATTTTATTTTAATACAACTATCCTGGCGTGTCAATAGTATACTTTTTCTAAACATAAACCTTGTGCCGGTGCTGTAGGGCCAGCCTTTTTTCTATCTCTGCTATCAATTATAAAAGGAATATCGTCAGGCTTAATTCTACCTTTCCCAACTTCTATTAAAGTTCCAGCAATAATCCTTACCATATTATATAAAAATCCGTTGGCTTCTATAAACATTTTTATAATATCTTCATCTTTAATCAATTCAAGCCTTTTAATAGTCCTTACATTTCCCTTGACTGAACTACCTGTGCTTTTGAAGGCGCTAAAATCATGTTCGCCTAAAAAATATTTAGATGCCCTAATCATGTCTTCAATATTAAGTTCATAAGGGATATGGGCTGAATAGTTCTTAAGTAAGGCCGATGGTATTTTTCTATTTAATATTGTATAGCTATATTTTTTACCTTTACTACTATATCTTGAATGAAAATCTAATGGAACTTCCTGTGAAGATAAAATAACGATATCATCAGGAAGAAAACTATTTATGGCATAACAGATTTTTTCAGGAGGGACTGTGGAACTTGTCAAAAAGTTAGCAACTTGTCCTTTTGCATGAACTCCTGCATCAGTTCTGCTTGAACTAATTATTTCTGTTTTTTCTCCTGTTACTTTTTCTATTGCCTTTTCAATGGTCTCCTGAATTGATACTCCATTTTTCTGCCTTTGCCAACCACAATATCTCGTTCCATCATACTCTATAACTATCTTTATATTTTTCATCTCCATCGCCTACTTATTATACAAATTATAGAAAAAGCTATAAAAGCTGCAATTGCAATATAATCCCTTTTATCAGTCTTTAATTGTTTCATTCTTGTTCTATTTTCTCCGCCTCTATAACACCTTGCCTCCATTGCAAGAGCAAGTTCATCAGCCCTTCTAAAGGCACTTATAAATAAAGGCACTAAAACTGGAATTAAGTTTTTTGCCTTTTTAATTATACCGCCGGAATCAAAATCCGCCCCTCTTGCCATTTGAGCCTTCATAATTTTGTCTGTTTCGTCAAGAAGGGTTGGAATAAACCTTAAAGCTATCGTCATCATCATTGCAAGTTCATGGGCTGGAACTCCTATTTTTTTAAATGGATTAAGAAGTCTTTCTATCCCATCCGTCAATGAAATAGGTGATGTTGTAAGTGTTAAAACAGATGTTCCTACAATTAACAAAATCAATCTCATGGACATAAATAGTGCAAGATCTATCCCCTTGTCTGTAAAGGGTATTAAATTAAATAGCTTAAATATGACCTTTCCCGGAGTTAATGTCGCGTTTAGAACCGCAGTAAATATTATAAGCCAAATAACACCTTTTATACCATTGAATAAATATTTGATTGGTATTTTAGCTAGCATTACTACTAGTAAAGTAAAAGCTATAACCACTAAATATCCATAAAAATTGTTTATTAAAAAAATTAAAATGATATATAGAAAGGCTAATAGTATTTTCACCCTTGGATCAAGCTTATGAATGAAAGAATCCCCAGGAAGATATTGTCCGATAGTAATATCCTTAATCATATTTTTCTCTCCTTAAAAAGTCTTAATATCTCCCTTTTTGCTTCCTCTAAAGTTATAATATCTTCATTTATGTTAAAGCCCTTCTCTTTAAGTTTCTTTGCAAGATATTTAACTTGAGGAACAGATAAACCTATTTTTTCTAATGTATCAATTTGATTAAAAACTTCCCTAGGGGAACCCTCTATTACTATTTTACCTTTGTCAAGAACTATTAATCTATCCGCAAGCTGAGCCACCTCATCCATACTATGGGTGACCATAATAATAGTCATTTTATATTCTTTGTGCATTCTTTTTATTTGTTTTAGGACCTCGTCCCTACCCTTTGGATCCAATCCTGCCGTAGGCTCATCAAGGATTAGGACCTTAGGCTCCATCGCCAATACACCTGCTATTGCAACACGCCTTTTCTGACCCCCGCTTAATTCAAAGGGGGATCTGTCTTTATAAGTTTCATAGTCAAGTCCGACAAAATCCATTGCCCTTTTTACCCTTTTTTCTATTTCCTCATTGGTTAAACCCAAATTAGTCGGTCCAAAGGCAATGTCTTTATAAACAGTCTCCTCAAACAGCTGATGTTCAGGATACTGAAATACTATTCCAACCTTTTGTCTTATGCTTTTTAAGCTTATCCCTTTATCAGTTATAGAAATATCATCTATATAAACCTTGCCAAAGGTAGGCTTTAAAAGTCCATTTAATTGCTGTATTAATGTTGATTTACCTGAACCTGTATGTCCTATTAAACCAACAAATTCCCCATCCTTAATCTCTAAATTTATATTGTCTAATGCCTTTTTTTCAAAGGGAGTATTAGGCATATAGACATATGTTAAATTTTCTACTTTAACTGGCATAAGGCATCCACCATCTCTTCAATAGTTAAAATATCTTCATTAATGTCTAACCCTTCTTTTCTTAAATCATGTGCTAGTTGCATCATCTGAGGCACATCAAGCCCAAGCTTTTTTAACAATGTTACCTTCTTAAAGACCTCCCGGGGTATCCCTTCAAGAACAACCTTGCCATCCGATATTACTACAACTCGATCAGCCTCAACTGCTTCCTCCATGAAATGAGTTATTAATACAATCGTAATTCCTTCTTCCATATTTAATCTTTTTATCGTTTGAAGGACTTCCTTTCTTCCTGAAGGGTCAAGCATTGCAGTAGGTTCATCTAAAACTATACAGGATGGCTTCATTGCAAGGACTCCTGCTATAGCAACCCTTTGCTTTTGTCCTCCAGAAAGTAGGTGAGGTCCATGTTTTGCATAATCAATCATTTCAACAGCCTTTAGTGCATCATCAACTCTTTTTCTAATTTCTTCCGACGGAACCCCAAGGTTTTCAGGGCCAAATGCAACATCTTCTTCTACTATTGTTGCTACGATTTGATTATCAGGGTTTTGAAATACCATCCCAACTTTACTTCTTATATCCCATAAATGTTCATTATCCCTAGTATCTATTCCTTCCACAATTACCCTTCCGTTATCAGGAAGTAAAATTGCATTAAAATGCTTAGCAAGGGTTGATTTCCCAGAACCGTTGTGCCCTATAATTGCTACAAATTCTCCTTTTTTTATCTCTAAATTTATACCCTCTAATGCAACAGTTTTAACTTCATCATTAATATCTTTTTTATAAAAATAGTGCACATTTTCAACCTTTATCATTTCCATAAAATGCACCTTCTTTTAAAAATTAAGAAAAAGGGATTAAGTATTAAAATACTTAACTTAATCCCCTTAATATTACACGAGTTCTATTATAACCATTGGTGCAGAGTCGCCTCTTCTTGGTCCAAGTTTTAAAATTCTAGTGTATCCACCATTTCTTCCTTCATATTTCTTTGCTATTTCATCAAAAAGCTTTTTAACAACTTCTTCTTCTCTTATATATGCAAGAACTTGTCTTCTTGAATGTAAATCTCCTCTTTTTGCAAGAGTAATCATCTTTTCAGCAATGCTTCTTATTTCCTTAGCTTTAGCTTCTGTTGTGATTATTTTGCCGTCCTCTGACTTAAAGAAGCTTGTAACTAAGTTTCTTAGCATAGCTACTCTTTGATCAGTAGGACGACCTAATTTACGGTGCCCCATATACTTTGCCACTTTCTATCCCTCCTACTCCTCTGACTTCTTTAAGCTGAAACCAAGAGATTCTAATTTTTGTTGAACTTCTTCTAAAGATTTCTTTCCTAAATTTCTTACTCTCATTAGATCTTCTTCTGTCTTCTGAACAAGATCTCCTACTGTATTTATTCCTGCCCTCTTTAAGCAGTTAAATGCCCTTTGGGAAAGATCAAGTTCTTCAATTGTCATTTCCAATACTTTATCCTTCTTTTCGTCCTCTTTATCTATAAGGACTTCAACCTTATCAACTTGATCTGTAAGTGAAAGTAATATTCTAAAATGCTCTATTAAAAGCTTTGCTGAAAGGCTTATTGCATCATCTGGAGTTAATGTTCCATTTGTCCAAAGCTCTAATGTTAGTTTATCATAATCTGTTCTTTGCCCAACACGTGTATTTTCTACTACATAGTTAACCCTCTTGATTGGCGTATAAATTGAGTCTACTGGTATAACTCCAATAGTATGGGCTTGTTCTTTATTTCTTTCAGCTGGAACATATCCTCTTCCTTGATTTATTGTCATCTCTATATAAAGCCTTCCACCTTCACTAACTGTAGCAATGTGATGATCCTTGTTTATAATTTCAACTGAACCATCACATTTTATATCTTTCCCTGTAACAACACATGGGCCAATTACATCTATAACAGCCGTTTTAGGAAATTCTCCTTCTGCCTTAATAGCTAGTCCTTTAACATTTAAAATGATTTCAACTACATCTTCCTTAACATTTGGAACAGTTGAAAATTCATGTAATACTCCATCTATCTTAATTGAAGTTACTGCTGCGCCTGGCAATGAAGAAAGAAGAACTCTTCTCATTGCATTGCCAAGCGTAGTTCCATAACCTCTTTCTAGTGGTTCTATAACATACTTAGCGTAATTATTGACATCGTCACGCTCAATGCACTCAACTTTTGGTTTTTCAATATCAAACATTAACGAACCCTCCTTTTGATAACTTTAAACACCGAGGGCAACTGATTCTAATTAATCATTACTTGCTGTAAAGCTCAACTATTAATGTTTCATTTACAGGAATATCGATATCTTCTCTTTGTGGTAATGCTGTTACTTGGCCTTCCATTTTTTCTTTGTCAACAGTTAGCCATTTTGGTGTTGTTGTTGCAACTTCCTGTAAAGACTTGAACTTTTCTAAATTCTTGCTACCTTCTTTTACTGCTATTACGTCATTTACTCTAACTTGATATGAAGGAATTGTTACCTTCTTGCCATTTACTGTAAAATGACCATGTCTTACAAGCTGTCTTGCTTCTGCTCTTGAACCAGCAAAACCAAGTCTAAACACAACATTGTCAAGTCTCATTTCAAGAAGTCTTAAAAGGTTTTCACCGGCAATACCCTTTTGTCTTTCAGCTTCTTCATAGTATTTTCTAAATTGTGACTCTAAAACTCCATAAATTCTCTTTGCCTTTTGCTTTTCTCTTAATTGTAAACCATAGTTAGTTAGCTTTTTCTTATTATGACCATGCTGACCAGGAGCATATGGTCTTCTAACTATAGCACATTTATCTGAATAGCATCTATCTCCTTTAAGATATAGCTTAACTCCTTCTCTTCTGCATAGTTTGCAGGATGGTCCTGTATATCTAGCCATTTATTACACCTCCTATAATCAGACTCTTCTTCTCTTTGGTGGTCTACATCCGTTATGTGGAATTGGAGTTACGTCCTTTATAAGGCTAACCTCTAAACCTGCAGCTTGAAGTGCTCTTATAGCAGCTTCTCTACCTGCACCAGGTCCTTTAACATATACTTCAACAGTCTTCATGCCATGTTCAATAGCTGTTTTTGCAGCTGTTTCAGCTGCCATTTGTGCTGCAAATGGAGTGCTCTTTCTTGAGCCTCTGAATCCAAGTGCACCAGCACTTGACCACGCAATTGCATTGCCATTAACATCTGTTATTGTAACTATTGTATTATTGAAAGTTGATTTGATGTGAGCTGCGCCACGATCAACATGCTTACGTTCTCTTCTCTTTCTAACTTTCTTACCTTTAGCCTGTGCTGCCATTCATCGTCCCTCCTTTATTATTTTCCTGCCTTTTTCTTTCCACCAATTGTTCTTCTTGGTCCCTTTCTTGTTCTAGCATTTGTTCTTGTTCTTTGACCTCTAACTGGTAGACCTCTTCTATGTCTTAATCCTCTATAGCAACCAATTTCCATTAATCTCTTGATATTTAAAGCTATTTCTCTTCTTAAATCACCTTCAACAGTGAAGTTCTTATCGATGTATTCTCTGAGCTTTGCTACTTCTTCTTCTGTAAGGTCCTTAACTCTTGTATCTGGATTGATACCAGTTTCTTGCAATATCTTGTTTGCACTTGGTCTTCCAATACCATAAATGTAAGTTAGGGCTATCTCAATACGTTTTTCTCTTGGCAAGTCAACACCTGCAATTCTAGCCATTGTATTTTTACACCTCCTGTAAACTGATTAAAACTTTATATATATCACCGAGCCTTCGGTGCAGCCGCGTTCAAAGTCATTAACCTTGTTTTTGCTTATGCTTTGGATTTTCACATATAACCATTATTCTTCCATGTCTTTTAATTACTTTGCATTTTTCGCAAATTGGTTTTACTGATGGTCTAACCTTCATGGCTATCCCTCCTTACTTTCCTCTCCAAATTATTCTACCACGATTTAAATCGTATGGTGATACTTCAACTGTAACTTTGTCTCCAGGAAGAATTTTAATAAAATTCATCCTAAGCTTTCCAGATATATGAGCTAAAATAACATGCCCATTTTCTAATTCTACCCTAAACATCGCATTTGGTAAAGCTTCAATTACAGTCCCCTGTAATTCGATAACATCGTCCTTCGACATAAGGTGGACACACCTCCTTATAATAACCCCATTGACTGCAGCGCTTTTCTTAAATCTGAATCCTTTATTTTCTTATTCAATTGAAAGGCCTCCTGAATATCCTTAGCAATCCAGTCGTGAAAAACTAAATGCTTAATTTTTTTCTTCTTAGGCCTTTCAATTTTTCTTAAGTCTCCATCTGCAATAAGGACATAATTTTCATCCACAATTCCTACCACGATGAAATATCGTCCTTTATCCCTACCTGCCCTGGAGTGAACTATTTGTCCAAGGGCAATACCTTCCATAAAATCCACCTCTATTTTATATTATTGTCAATATTTCAGGTCCATTTTCAAGTATTACAATTGTATTTTCATAATGTGCCGATAATTTTTTATCTGCAGTTACCACTGTCCACCCATCATCTAATTCAATTACTGCAAAAGTTCCCATATTCACCATAGGCTCTATAGCTAAAACCATACCTACTGCCAATTTTGGTCCTCTTCCAGCTTTGCCATAATTGGGCACTGGTGGTTCCTCATGCAGTTCTTTTCCGATGCCGTGGCCAACATAGTCTCTAACAACAGAATAGCCATTTGATTCAACAAATGTCTGAATGGCATTGGATATATCTCCAATTCTATTCCCAGCCCTGGCATATTTAATGCCTTCATAAAAGCTCTTCTCTGTTATATCAATTAGCCTTTTAGCTTCTTCTGAGATATGACCAACGGCAAAGGTCCTTGCTGCATCACTGTGGAAACCCTCATAAAAAACTCCGCAGTCAATGCTTATAATGTCGCCCTCTTTTAAAATTCTATCACCGGGTATCCCGTGAACGACTTCTTCATTTATTGAAGTGCAAAGGCTTCCGGGATACCCGTAATATCCTTTAAAAGAAGGTTTTGCACCATGACTAATAATAAATTCCTCTGCGAATTTATCAAGTTCCTTTGTCGTTATGCCTGGTCTAATTTGCTTTTCTAATAAGTTTAATAGTTCAGCAACAATTCTACCAGACCTTCTTATTTTATCAACTTCACTTTTTGATTTTAAATAAATCATTTAGGTTCTCTCCCTAATGCTATGCATATATCTTCAAAAACCTTTGCTATGTCCTGATATCCATCAATATTTCGAAGCAAACCTTTCTTACCATAGTAATCCACTATAGGTTCAGTTTGTCTTCGATATACTTCTAATCTCTCATTAACCGTTTCAATTGAATCGTCATCCCTTTGAATAAGCTTTGAAGAACAATAGTCGCAGATGCCTTCCACCTTTGGTGGATTAGTCTCAACATTGAAACTTGCACCACAGTTTAGGCAAACTCTTCTACCTGAAAGTCTTCTTTTTAAAACATCTGTTGGAACAATTATGTTTATAGCAGCGTCAAGTTTTAAGCCTCGACTCTTTAGAAATTCTTCTAAGGCATCTGCCTGCCTTACAGTTCTTGGAAAACCATCAAGCAAAAAACCATTCATACAATCTTGCTGATTTAATCTTTCTAGGCATATCTCTATAGTTATATCGTCTGGAACCAATTGCCCATTATCGATATATTCCTTCGCCTTTAAACCTATATGGGTTTTCTCTGCAATATTCTTTCTAAAAATGTCCCCCGTTGATATATGAGGTATATTGAAGGTTTTGACAATGTTTTTTGCTTGAGTCCCCTTACCAGCACCAGGAGGGCCAAGCAAAATCAATCTCATTTATATACATACCTCCAAACCAAATTATTTAAGGAATCCTTCATAATGTCTCATTGATAGTTGAGCTGTTAGTTGCTTATTTAATTCAAGTGCAACACCTACAACTATCAATAAAGCTGTTCCACCAAACTGAATATTACCAAGATGTGTTACATGTTGTAATACAATTGGTAAAACTGCAACTAATGATGCAAAGAAACCACCAATTACAGTCATTCTATTTATAATTCTTGTTAAATACTCTTCAGTTGGCTTTCCAGGTCTTAATCCTGGGATAAAACCGCCACTCTTTTGTAGGTTTTGTGCAACTTCATCTGGCTTAAATGTAACCGATGTATAGAACCAAGTAAAGAATATAATTAAGAAAATATATACAATTGGATAAACCCATCCCTTTGGACTTAAAAAGCCTGAATTAAATAGAGCATAAACCGGATGAGTTGGCTCTAAAGTCAATTGAGTAATTATTTGTGGAAATTGTAATACTGATATTGCAAAAATTATCGCTATAACTCCAGCTGAATTTAAGTTGATTGGAATATGTGTGCTCTGTCCTCCGTATGTCCTCATTCCAACTTTTCTTTGAGCATACTGCACAGGAATTCTTCTTTCTCCAAGGTCCATTGCAACGACTCCAGCTATAACAAGAACTGCAAAGGCTAAGAATAATATTACTTCGATATAATTTGCAGTTCCTCCCTTTATAGCAACTCCTATAGAATAGCCCATAGTTGGTATTCTAGCAAGAATTCCCGCAAAGATTATCATGGATGAGCCGTTTCCTATACCGTATTCAGTAATCTTTTCTCCAAGCCACATTACAAATGTGGTTCCTGCGGTTAAAGTTATCATTATTAACAATATCTGTCCCCATGAATTATCTAATAAAGCACCATTGTTTCTTAGATATAGTGCAATACTAAAGGATTGAATTAGAGCAAAAACAACAGTTCCGTATCTTGTATATTCTGCAATCTTCTTTCTTCCCTCTTCCCCTTGCTTTGAAAGCTCTTCAAGCCTTGGAATAGCAATTACAAGAAGGCTGAAGATAATTGAAGAGTTAATATATGGAACAATACCCATTGCAAAAATACTAAATTCCTTAAAAGCACCGCCTGAAATTATATCTAAGAATCCAAAGAGTAACCCTTGATCTACAAGTTGCTTTAATTGATCAAGGTTAATTCCAGGCACGGGAATAAAAACTCCCGCCCTGTATACCATGAGGACAAATATAGTAAAGAGAATTCTTCTCCTTAAATCCGGAATACTGAACGCATTACGTAAGGTTTTTAACATATTAAATCACCTCTATCTTGCCTCCGGCAGCTTCTATCTTTTTAACAGCTGATTCGCTGAACTTATGAGCCTTTACTGTTAAAGCCTTCTCTAAATTACCATTGCCAAGAACTTTAACTCCGTCCATAAGCTTTCTTATTATTTTCTTTTCTAATAGAAGTTCTGGAGTAACAACTGTTCCAGCTTCGAATTTATTTAAATCTTCAACATTAACTTCTGCATATTCCTTTGCAAATATATTTGTAAAGCCTCTCTTTGGAAGTCTTCTTTGAAGTGGCATTTGACCGCCTTCAAATCCTGGTCTTACTCCGCCACCTGATCTAGAAGTTTGGCCCTTTTGACCTCTACCTGCAGTCTTACCTTGACCAGTTGCAGTTCCTCTACCCTTTCTTTTTGGCTCCTTTCTTGTTCCGGGAGCTGGTCTTAACTCATGTAGCTTCATTTAAAGCACCTCCCTCGTATTATACTTCTTCTACCTTTAGCATGTATTTAACCTTATTTACCATACCTCTTATTTGAGGAGTATCTTCATGCTCAACAGTTCTACCTATCTTTGTTAAGCCGAGGGCTCTTACTGTAGCTCTGTGATCGGGCTTTTTTCCGATTGTGCTTCTTACAAGTGTAATTCTTAGCTTACCCACGGTCTTCCCCTCCTAACCTAAAATCTCTTCTACTGTCTTGCCTCTGAGCCTTGCTATTTCTTCTGGAGTCTTAAGTTTCATTAAAGCATCCATAGTTGCATTAACCATATTTCTTGCATTATTTGAACCAAGTGACTTTGCTCTAACATCCTTTATACCTGCAAGCTCAAGAACCGCACGAACAGGACCACCAGCTATGATACCTGTTCCTTCTGGAGCTGGCATTAATAATACTTTTCCTGCTCCAAACTCACCAATCATTTCATGTGGGATAGTAGTTTCGTATCTTGCAACCTTTATAAGATGCTTCTTTGCATCTTCTATTGCCTTTCTTATTGCATCTGGAACTTCAGCAGCTTTACCTGTTCCAACTCCTACATATCCATCTTCGTTTCCAACAACTACAAGAGCGCTAAATCTGAAGTTTCTACCACCCTTAACAACTTTAGCAACTCTATTTATATAAACAACTTTTTCCTTAAGCCCTTTAATCTTGCTTGGATCTATTCTCATCTATTTCCCTCCTTCTCCATTAGAAGTCAAGGCCTGCTTCTCTAGCGCCTTCAGCAAGTTCTTTTACTCTTCCATGATAAATATATCCGCCTCTATCGAAAACAACCTTTGTAATACCCTTTTCTAATGCTCTCTTTGCGATAAGTTTTCCTACTTCCCTTGCAGCTTCTTTGTTGCTACCTACTGCAATCTTATCTCTTAATTCCTTATCCAAAGTTGAAGCTGCAACCAAAGTTACTCCAAGCTCATCGTTTATAATTTGTGCATACATATGCTTTTCGCTTCTATATACATTTAATCTTGGGCGTTCAGCTGTTCCAAAAACCTTTTTACGAACTCTTAAATGTCTTCTCATTCTTTGTTCGTTTCTGGATGGCTTACTAAACATCAAAGCTCACTCCTTTCTATTACTTCTTACCAGTCTTTCCTTCCTTACGTCTGATTACTTCGTCGATATACTTAATTCCCTTTCCTTTGTATGGTTCTGGTTCTCTAACGCTTCTAATTCTTGCTGCAACCTGACCAACAAGTTCCTTGTCGATTCCCTTTACAACTATTTGGTTTGCAGCAGGAACATCGAATTCTATTCCTTCAACAGCATCTATCTCAACAGGATGTGAATATCCAACAGTTAAAACAAGTTTCTTTCCTTGCTTTGCTGCTCTGTAACCAACACCAACAAGTTCAAGTGTCTTTTGATATCCTTCTGTAACACCAACAACCATATTCTTTATAAGAGCTCTTGTTAAACCGTGAAGTGCTCTTATTTCCTTTTCATCGTTTGGTCTTGTTACTACAATCTTACCATCTTCAACAGCGATATTTATTTTTTTGCTCATTTGCTTTGTAAGTGTGCCCTTTGGCCCTTTAACTGTTACTAAATTGTCGTCGCTAACTGTAACAGTAACGCCTTGAGGTATAACTACAGGAAGTCTACCTACTCTTGACATGACTGCACCTCCTATTCTTCAAAATTACCAAATGTAGCAGATAACTTCTCCACCTATTCCTTCTTTTCTTGCTTGTTTGTCTGTCATAATTCCTTTTGATGTTGAAAGAATTGCTATTCCGAGTCCTCCAAGAACCTTTGGAACATTATCCTTTTGAGCGTAAACTCTTAATCCTGGCTTTGAAATTCTTCTTATACCTGAAATTACTCTTTCCTTATTTGGACCATATTTCATTGTAAGCTTAAGCATCGGAACAGAACCGTCTTGATACTCTTCCATTGCCGCTAGATATCCTTCTTCAACCATTATCTCTGCAATCCTCTTCTTTATCTTTGAGGCAGGAACTTCAACATATTCGTGTCTTACTATATTTGCATTTCTGATACGAGTTAGCATATCAGCAATTGGGTCAGTCATAACCATAATTTCTGGCCTCCTTTCAACTTATATATTACCAACTTGCCTTCTTGCAACCTGGAATTTCACCTTTATAAGCTAGTTCTCTAAAGCATATTCTGCAAACGCCGAACTTTCTAAGAACTGCGTGTGGTCTTCCACATATTCTACATCTTGTATATGCTCTTGTTGAGAACTTTGGTTTTCTTTGCCACTTTGCAATCATTGCCTTACGTGCCACGGAACTCCCTCCTTTTTTATTGAGCGAATGGCATTCCTAATAATCTTAATAACTCTCTAGCTTCTTCATCTGTCTTTGCTGTAGTTACAAAGATTATGTCCATTCCTCTTACCTTTTCTACCTTATCATATTCAATTTCTGGGAATATTAATTGTTCCTTTATACCAAGTGCATAATTTCCTCTTCCATCGAATGCCTTATTTGAAACTCCCTTGAAGTCTCTAACTCTTGGAAGTGCAACGTTAATTAACTTATCAACAAACTCATACATTCTTGTTCCTCTTAATGTAACTTTACATCCAATTGGCATTCCTTCTCTGATCTTGAAGTTTGAAACTGACTTTTTAGCTCTTGTAACAACTGCCTTTTGTCCTGCAATTGTTGTTAAATCATTTACAGCTGCTTCTAAAAGCTTTGGATTATCCTTTGCATCGCCAACTCCCATATTTATAACGACTTTTTCAAGTCTTGGAACTTCCATTATGCTTTTGTATCCGAACTTTTCACGTAAAGCTGGAACAACTTCCTTTTCATACTTTTCCTTTAGTCTTGGAACCATTTAGTTAACCTCCTTTCAAGGTTTAGAATGTCTCGTTGCAGTGTTTGCAAACTCTAACCTTTGATCCATCTTCTAAGAATTTATGTGCAATTCTTGTTGGCTTATTGCACTTTGTGCAGTAAAGCATAACATTTGACGCATGTATTGGTGCTTCTTGCTTTATTATTCCACCTTGTCTATTTGCCATGTTTGGTCTTACATGCTTTGAAACTATATTAACTCCCTTAACGATTACTCTATTCTTTTCTGGGAATACCTTTAAAACTTCACCTTTTTTTCCTTTATCCTTACCAGAGATTACTAGAACTGTATCTCCTCTTTTAACATGAACCTTAGGCATTTAGGCCACCTCCCTTTATAATACCTCTGGTGCAAGTGAAAGAATCTTTGTAAATTCTTTTTCTCTTAATTCTCTTGCTACAGGTCCGAAAATTCTTGTTCCTCTTGGAGTCTTATCTTCCTTGATGATAACTGCAGCGTTTTCATCGAATCTTATATAAGTTCCATCTGGTCTTCTTACACCTTTAACTGATCTTACAATAACTGCTTTAACTACGTCTCCTTTTTTAACAACACCTCCGGGTGTTGCACTCTTAACGCTAGCTACTATTATATCTCCTATATTTGCATATCTTCTATTTGAACCGCCAAGAACTCTGATGCACATAAGTTCTTTAGCACCAGTGTTGTCAGCAACCTTTAATCTTGTTTGTGGTTGAATCATAAATTAAACCTCCTTTCAGAGAAATTATTTTGCTCTCTCGATTATTTCAACAAGTCTCCATCTCTTTTCCTTGCTAAGAGGTCTTGTTTCCATGATCTTTACGATATCACCGATCTTAGCTTCATTGTTTTCATCATGAGCCTTAAACTTAGTAGTCCTCTTTACTGTTTTGCCGTAGAGTGGGTGACGAACAAGTTTTTCTACAGCAACAACTATTGTCTTATCCATTTTATCTGAAACTACTTTTCCTATTCTAACCTTTCTAAGTCCTCTTTCCACAGGCTATACCTCCCTTCATTATCTGCCCATAGCCTTAAGTTCTTTCTCTCTCATTATTGTCTTAAGTTGCGCAATTGATTTTTTAACTTCCCTAATTCTCATTGGGTTTTCAAGTTGACCAGTAGCATGTTGAAATCTCAAATTAAAAAGTTCTGCCTTTAGCTCTATTATTCTCTTTTGAATTTCTTCAGCTGTTGCTTCTCTCATTGCCTTTAATTCATTAGCCTTCATTTACTTCACCACCCATCTCAAAGTCACTTTTTGTTACAAACTTTGATTTAACAGGAAGTTTATGTGATGCAAGTCTCATCGCTTCTCTTGCTACTTCTTCGTTAACTCCGCTTAACTCAAACATGATTCTTCCTGGCTTAACAACTGCTACCCAGTATTCTGGTGAACCTTTACCTGAACCCATACGTGTTTCAGCAGGTTTCTTTGTAACTGGCTTATCTGGGAATATCTTTATCCAGAGCTTTCCGCCTCTTTTTATATATCTATTGATTGCAATTCTTGCTGCTTCTATTTGGTTGCTTGTTACCCAGCCTGGTTCAGTTGCAACCAAACCGTAATCGCCGTAAGCAAGAGTGTTACCTCTTGTTGCCTTACCCTTCATTCTTCCACGTTGAACCTTACGATGCTTAACTCTTTTTGGCATTAACATGTCCAATTCCTCCTTCCCAATTCCATTATTCGTTAGCAGCCTCTGTTGTCTCAGTTACCTGTGGTCTTCTCTTTCCAAGAACTTCTCCCTTATATATCCAAACTTTAACACCTATCTTGCCATAAGTTGTATGAGCTTCAGCAAATCCATAATCTATATCAGCTCTTAATGTTTGAAGTGGAATAGTTCCTTCATGGTATCCTTCTGTTCTTGCCATTTCAGCACCGCCAAGTCTTCCTGAAACTGCAGTCTTGATACCCTTTATTCCAAATCTCATAGCTCTTGATATAGCTTGCTTCATTGCCTTTCTAAAGGAAACTCTCTTTTCGATTTGTGCTGCTATGTTTTCAGCAACAAGCTGTGCATCTATTTCTGGATTCTTAATTTCAACTATGTTTATAAGGATGTTCTTTCCTGTCATCTTTTCGATTTGTGCCTTTAATTCTTCAACACCTTGGCCACCTTTACCAATAACGATACCTGGCTTTGCAGTGTGAATGTTGATTCTTACTTTATTAGCAGTTCTTTCAATCACTACTCTTGAAATGCCTGCTTGATAGTATTTATTCTTTATAAACTTTCTTATTTTGTTGTCTTCAATTAGAAGATCAGCAAAATGCTTATCATCGGCATACCATTTAGCATCCCAATCCTTAATTATACCTACTCTTAATCCATGTGGATTTACTTTTTGACCCACGCGATGACCCTCCTTCCGGTTATGCTCTTTCCTTTAATACCACTGTTATGTGGCTTGTTCTTTTCTTTATTTCAAATGCTCTACCTTGTGCATGTGGTTGATATCTCTTTAGTGTTGGTCCTTGATTTGCATAAATTTCTGCGATATAAAGCTTTGATACATCCATGTTGTGATTGTTTTCAGCATTTGCAATAGCTGATTTTAAAACCTTCTCAACTATTGGAGCTGCTGCTCTTGGAGTAAGCTTTAAGATTGATAAAGCTTCACCAACGTTCTTACCTCTTATAAGATCTATAACAACTTGAACTTTTCTTGGTGATATTCTAACATATCTTGCATGGGCTTTAGCTACTTTTGCCTCCATCGAAGCACCCTCCCTTCATTACTTCTTAACCTTTGATGACTTTTCTGTATCGTCATGTCCTTTAAATGTTCTTGTTGGTGCAAATTCACCTAACTTATGTCCAATCATATCTTCTGTTATATATACAGGAACATGCTTTCTTCCGTCATAAACTGCAATTGTATGTCCTATCATTTGTGGAAGTATAGTTGATCTTCTTGACCAAGTCTTTATAACCTTCTTTTCACCTGCTTTATTCATTTCAACAATTTTCTTTAATAAATGATCATCACAGAAAGGTCCCTTTTTTAATGATCTACCCAACTTTGTTTCCTCCCTTCTAGGTTATTTAGGAAGCAGAGCATATAAGGCACGCCTTATATTTCTGCTCCCTTAAATTACTTTCTTTTCTTAACGATGAATTTATCTGAGTATTTCTTATTCTTTCTTGTCTTGTATCCAAGAGTTGGTTTACCCCATGGTGTAAGTGGTCCTGGATGACCGATTGGAGCCTTACCTTCACCACCACCGTGTGGATGGTCAACTGGGTTCATTGCAGAACCTCTTACAGTTGGTCTTATACCCATATGTCTCTTTCTTCCTGCTTTACCAATTCTAACAAGTTCATGACTTAAGTTACCAACGATACCAACTGTAGCCCTACAATCAAGTCTTATAAGTCTTATTTCTCCGGATGGTAGTCTTACATGAGCGTAATCTCCTTCTTTTGCAAGAAGCTGTGCTGTTCCACCAGCAGCTCTAACAAGCTGACCACCTTTTCCAGGATATAATTCAATATTATGAATGAAAGTACCAACTGGTATATTTCTTAATGGTAGTGCATTACCTACTTTAATATCAACATTTTCACCAGACATTACAATGTCTCCAACCTTTAATTCGTTTGGAGCGATGATGTATCTCTTTTCTCCATCTGCATAAGCTAAAAGTGCGATGAATGCTGATCTGTTTGGATCGTATTCTATTGCAGTAACTTTAGCTGGGATATTGTCCTTATTTCTCTTAAAGTCGATGATTCTGTATTTTATCTTATATCCGCCACCTCTGTGACGAACAGTAATTCTACCTTGGTTATTTCTTCCTGAATTCTTCTTTAAAGTTATAACCAATGACTTCTCAGGTTCCTTTTTAGTTATCTCTGAATAGTCAAGAACTGACATATTTCTTCTACCTGGAGAAGTTGGCTTATATACTTTGATTCCCATTTCTTTCCCTCCTTCGTCTCGCTTATCTGGCCCATAGCCAATAACGCTTTATTTTATATCTTATTAGGCACCAAATCCTTCAAAGAATTCAATTCCTTTGCTGTCTGCTGTAAGCTTAACAATTGCCTTCTTGTAATCTGGTCTCTTTCCAAAATTAAATCCTACTCTCTTTTTCTTTCCTTGGTAGTTAATTGTCTTAACTGATTCAACCTTAACACCAAAAATTTGTTCAATAGCATCCTTTATCATTGACTTATTTGCATCAGGATGCACGAGGAAAGTGTATTGTCTTAAAGCCATTTGATTCATTGATTTTTCAGTTATTATTGGTCTTATGATAATATCATAATTTGTAAGCTTCATTATGCATACACCTCCTCAATCAATCTTGCAGCATCCTGAGTAACTATAAACTTGTCATACTTTAATATATCATAAACGTTTAAGTTGTTAACAGGAATAACATGTGCATTTTCAATGTTTCTAACTGACTTGTAGATAACTTCATCTGATTCCTTAACAACTATTAATGTCTTGTTGGCATTAAACTTCTTTAACATTTCAGCTATTGTCTTAGTTTTTGGAGCATCTAATGTTAATTTATCAAGAACAATAATTTGATTTTCAGCAACCTTTGAAGAAAGCGCTGACTTTAATGCAACCCTCTTAAGCTTCTTTGGTAATGTATAGCTGTAATCTCTTGGCTTTGGTGCAAATACAATACCACCGTGTCTCCATTGTGGTGATCTGATAGAACCATGTCTTGCTCTACCTGTTCCCTTTTGTCTCCATGGCTTCTTTCCACCACCAGAAACTTCTGCTCTTGTTAATGCTGATTGAGTTCCTTGTCTTCTATTTGCAAGGATATTTACAACTACCTGATGCATTGCCTCTTTGTTTATTGGAGCGCCAAAAACTGCATCAGAAAGCTCAATTTCACCAACTTTTTCAGCATTCATATTAAATAAATCTACCTTAGGCATCCTACATCCTCCTTTCCTCTGTGTTATGCCTTCTTAACTGCCTTAACAGAATCTCTAATTATTACAAGACCCTTCTTTGGACCTGGAACAGCACCCTTTACAAGGATTACATTCTTTTCTGGGTCAACCTTTACAACTTCAAGATTTAATATTGTTGACTTTTCTGCTCCCATATGTCCTGGCATCTTCTTACCCTTGAAGGTTCTTGATGGGAATGATGAAGCACCCATTGAACCAACCCTTCTATGATACTTTGAACCGTGGGACATTGGTCCTCTGTTTGCATTCCATCTCTTTATAACGCCTTGGAATCCTTTTCCCTTTGAAGTTCCAGTTACGTCAACCTTTTCTCCCTCAGAAAATATATCAACCTTGATTTCGCTTCCTACTTCATAAGCACTAACATCTTCAAGTCTTAATTCTTTTAAGAATCTCTTTGGGGCTATATTTGCCTTAGCAAAGTGTCCTTTTTCTGGCTTATTTACAAGCTTTTCTCTTATATCTTCAAAACCAACTTGAATAGCATTGTATCCATCTGTTTCAACTGTCTTTTTTTGAACTACAACACATGGACCTGCTTGAATTACTGTTACTGGAACGACCTTACCATCTTCTGTGAATATTTGTGTCATTCCTAATTTTCTTCCTAATATTGCTTTTTTCATCTTGGCACCTCCTTAAATATTAGCGGAATGCTTAAAGCATTCATAATATTAGAGCTTAATTTCAATATCAACACCAGCTGGTAAATCCAATCTCATAAGAGCATCAACAGTTTTTTGAGTTGGGTTCAATATGTCGATAAGTCTCTTGTGAGTTCTTATTTCGAACTGTTCTCTTGAGTCCTTATACTTATGAACCGCTCTTAATATTGTGATAACATCCTTTTCAGTTGGAAGTGGAACTGGTCCTGATACTGAAGCTCCAGTTTTCTTTGCTGTTTCTACTATCTTTTGAGCTGATGAATCTAGTAGATTATGATCGAAAGCCTTAAGCTTAATTCTGATTTTTTGTTTTGCCATTTTCTTACCCTCCTTTTCATCGCACGCTTTGTTTTTTCACGCACGACAACGGTAGCTTAACACACACATCCGGGTGTATCATTGTTTTGTCCACACTTAACTACCTTTGTCGCCCGATTCTTTGATCAGACATACTCAGCAAGAATTCCCCGAAGTCCGGCAACCTCTTGCTTCATCGCATATTTTCGTATTACAACTCTTATATTTTACAATATTATTTTAAAATTGACAAGACCTTTATAGATATTTTTTATTTAAAAAATCCATAAAAATTAGGGGTAGCCCCTAAAAATTTTTATAAAGATATATTATGAGGTTATCCAAGCGGATAACCTCATATAAATTATTCAAAAATCTTAGCAACAACACCAGCGCCTACTGTTCTTCCACCTTCTCTGATGGCGAATCTTAATCCTTCTTCCATCGCGATTGGTGTTATAAGTTCAACTTCCATGTTGATGTGGTCGCCTGGCATGCACATTTCTACTCCTTCTGGTAACTTGATTGTTCCTGTTACGTCTGTTGTTCTGAAGTAGAATTGTGGTCTGTATCCATTGAAGAATGGAGTATGTCTTCCTCCTTCTTCCTTCTTTAATACGTATACTTGACCTTCAAACTTCTTGTGTGGATTTACTGAACCTGGCTTCGCAAGAACTTGACCTCTTTCAATTTCGTCTCTGTTTACTCCTCTTAATAGTGCTCCTATGTTGTCTCCTGCTTCTGCCATGTCAAGAACCTTTCTGAA
>NZ_CAKP01000065.1 GCF_000297115.1 Caloramator australicus RC3
ATTTAAGGCAATGAAGGCATGACCTTTAAGGGTATAACGAATGAAATCATGATTTTGCTTTGAATCATAACCTTTATCAGCAATGATGTAACTGCCTTCAAGAGGAAACCATTCATTAGTAGAAGCAAGGATTTCAGTAAGATTAGAAACCTCATTAACATCAGCGGTGGTAGTAAACTCAGCAATAGGAAGACCAGAAATAGCATCGCAAATGACATGATTTTTGTAACCCCAATAGAACTCATAGTTTTTCTTAGAGTTTACGGTTTTATCTTCAGAAAGATGAAGATTCATGGAGTTATTAGCGGTATGAACACCTAATTTACAATCTTTATCAGAAGAAGGGGGATTATTTTTAGAAAATTTGTTATTTGAAAAGGATTTAGGGTTGTTAAATTTAGTATTAGCTTTAACAGGGGTAGCATCGACGGAAATAAATTTATTATCGATAAAGCCTAAATCTTTAAGGATATTAACTTGATTTTTCATGATTTCTTTAAGAAAAGAGTTAGAAAGATTTTTAATAAATCTTCGAAAAACAGAGTAAGAAGGTAAAGGTTTAAGAATATCAAAGCCACAAAGTTTAGCAATGATTAAATTGTTTTCTAGAAAATCTTTGAGATCAGTAATTTGAGCAAATTTCTCACATTTCATAACGATGAAGGCTCTAAAGAGAGCATGGCGAGAATAACCGGTAGGACCGTATTTAGAGGGGAGCCTATCAGGTAAAGGAGATAAATCAAGATTTTCAAATAGTTTTGTATAGAAATTAATAAGTTTTTGAGAAGTAAAGAGTTCAATAATGTTAAAAATTTCTTGACGTTGATACATAGAGATTTCCTCCTTTTTGTTGCTAAGTTTATGTTGATATATAAATATAATTCGGCAAAAATGGAGGAAATCCTATGAAATATATTTGAGTGATAAAAAAAATTTAGTCCTAACGGGCTAGTAGTTTCAAGGTCTTTAAATTATGCTCAAGGCTATACCTTATCTATTTCATCATCCTTTAAGAAATAGGAACCTCTCTCCATGAATTCCTTTTTAACTTCATCGTAAACTTCATCTAAAACTATAACAGCCTGTTCTGATGCACATATAACTCCGTTGTCAAAGCTTTTTGAAAGAATAATTGAGTTTACTGCCATCTTTATATGAGCTGTTTCATCTATAATGGCTGGTGTATTTCCTGAACCAACACCTATAGCTGGTTTTCCAGATGAGTAGGCTGCCTTTACCATTCCAGGACCGCCGGTAGCAAGGATAAAGTCGCATTGGCTCATAAGAAGCTGTGAAAGTTCAACAGAAGGCTCGTCTATCCAAGCGATGATGTTTTCAGGAGCTCCTGCCTTAACAGCGGCCTTTAAAATTATTCTTGCGGCCTCTATTGTTGAATTTTTAGCCCTTGGGTGTGGGGAGAATATTATACCGTTTCTTGTTTTTAGCGCAAGGAGGGCTTTAAATATAGCTGTTGATGTTGGGTTTGTTGTAGGAACAATTGCTGCTATAACGCCAATTGGTTCTGCGATTTTAACAATACCTGAAGATTCATCCTTTTCAATAACTCCACAGGTCTTATCATCCTTGTATTTGTTGTATATATATTCTGAAGCAAAGTGGTTTTTAATAACCTTATCTTCGACGATCCCCATTCCTGTCTCTTCAACGGCCATTTTTGCAAGATAAATTCTTGCCTCATTTGCAGCCATTGCAGCTGCTCTGAAAATCTCGTCAACCTTTTCCTGTGGGAAAGTTGCATATATTTCTTGAGCTTTTCTCACCTCGCTGATTTTTTGCATTAATTCGTCGTTGTTCGTAATTAACATACAAAACACCTCTCTTTGATATAAAATTAACAAACAACATTATAAAAAATAGTATTTTCTTTATAGATAAAGGTTTTATTGATATAATAAATGATTAAAATGCTTGATAATATTTAGCTGTCAATGTTCTTTTTAATTGTTATTTATTTCACAATTTAATTATAATATTTTGTGAGCAAAAAATCAATAGTTTTTGATAAAATTTTAACAAGTTATATTTTTATACTGTATTTTCTTTTCACTTGTAAAAATTATCAATTAAACTATAATAAAAGTATGAATATGTTTTAGGGGTTGGTTATATGCTACCGGAGGCAAGAAAATACTCTTATCAAGAATTTTTAGAGTTAACTAAGGATAAAAGAGCCGAATTTATAGATGGACAAATTTATCTTTGGGCATCACCATCTACAGAACATCAAAGAACAGTAGGAAGGCTTTTTGCAAAGTTTTTAGAGTATTTTGAAGATAAAGGGTGTGAACCTTTTGTTGCTCCCTATGACGTTATATTTGAAAATGAAAATACAGGAGAAAAACACGTTGTTCAACCTGATATTACAGTGATTTGCGACAAGAGCAAAATAACAGCAGAAAATTATAGAGGGATTCCTAAACTTATTGTTGAAGTTTTATCACCTTCGAATGCATCCCATGATTATATAAAAAAGATGGATTTATATTCGAGGTTTGGTGTAGATGAATATTGGATTGCAAGTCCTAAAGGAAAGATTGTCCAGGTTTTTGTTCTAAAGGAAGGGATGTATATAGAATATGGCACATTTTCAAAAGATGATTTTGTAGAATCGGCTTTCTTTAATGATTTAAAGATAAATCTAACAGAAATATTTGTCTAAGCCCAAAAGGGCTTTTTAATTTAAAAGGAGGTTACTTATGGATAGCTTTACAAAACTTAATGAACTTAAAAACATATTAGAGGATATGGGAAGCGTTTTAGTTGCTTTGTCTGGGGGAATAGATAGCTCCTTTTTATTGAAGGTATCTAAGGATGTATTAGGAAATAGAGCAGTAGCAGCCACAGCTATATCCTACATATACCCTTCGTGGGAAATTAATGAGGCAAGGGAATTTGCAAAGGAATTAGGTGTTGAGCATGTGGAGATTGAGTTTGATCCCTTAACGGATGTTTTAGGTTTTAAAAATAACCCAATAGATAGATGCTACATCTGTAAAAGGACTGTTTTTTCAAAGCTAATTTCCTTTGCCAACGAAGTTGGAATAGACTATGTTGTGGATGGAACTAATGCCGATGATTTAAAGGATTATAGACCAGGGCTTAGAGCAATAGAAGAGCTTAAAGTTAAAAGCCCCTTACTTATGGCAGGTCTTACAAAGGAGGATATAAGATTTTTAGCAAAGGAAATGGGACTTAAATTTTATGATAAACCCTCCTTTGCTTGCCTTGCAACAAGGATTCCCTATGGGGATGAGATAAACAAAATAAAACTAAAGATGATTGATGATGCTGAAGTTTTTCTAATAAACAAGGGTTTTAAAAATGTAAGGGTAAGATGTCATGGGAATATTGCAAGG
This sequence comes from Caloramator australicus RC3, assembly GCF_000297115.1. Taxonomy (GTDB): domain Bacteria; phylum Bacillota; class Clostridia; order Clostridiales; family Caloramatoraceae; genus Caloramator; species Caloramator australicus. Next base: position 3,378 of record NZ_CAKP01000065.1, read on the forward strand.
ATAGAAGTTTCAAAGGATGATTTTAAAAAGTTTTTTAGTATGGAACTTATAGATGAAGTTGAAAAAAAGCTAAAGGAAATAGGCTTTAAATATGTATCATTAGATCTTACGGGTTATAAAACAGGAAGTTTAAATGTGGGGGTAAAGTAATGGACAGGAATACGCTAAAGGAGATACTAACTAAAGTTAAAGAAGGGGAGCTGGATGTAGAGAAGGCTCTTGATGCATTAAAGGATGTTCCCTTTAAGGATTTAGACTTTGCAAAGCTTGATTACCATAGGGGCATAAGGGTTGGTTATCCAGAGGTTATTTTTACTGAAGGTAAAGATATTAATCATTTGAGGGGAATTCTTTTAGATATGATAAACAGAGATGCCAATGTCCTTGCAACAAGGATGTCAAAGGAGGTTTATGAAAGAGTAAAGGATATTTCCAAAAACATGGTATATCATGAGATTGCAAGGATACTCATAGTAAATCCAAAGGATGTTGAAAAGGTAGGTAAGGTTGCTGTTGTCACAGGGGGAACGGCAGATATCCCTGTGGCAGAAGAGGCAGCAGTAACCCTTGAGGCCTTTGGAAATAATGTTGTAAGGATTTTTGATGTTGGGGTTGCAGGAATACATAGATTGTTTTCTAATATGGATAAAATTAAGGGATCGAGCTGCATTGTTGCAGTTGCTGGAATGGAGGGTGCCCTTCCTTCCGTCCTTGCTGGACTTGTGGATGTTCCTGTTATTGCTGTCCCAACAAGCGTAGGATATGGGGCAAATTTTAAGGGGCTTTCTGCTCTTTTAACTATGCTAAACTCTTGTGCTGCTGGTATTTCCGTTGTTAATATCGACAACGGATTTGGTGCAGGATATATCGCTTCTATGATAAACAAAGGATTTTTTAGAAACGGAGTGGTAAAATGATACTTTATTTTGACTGCTTTTCAGGAATTAGCGGTGATATGGCTGTAGGTGCTCTTTTAGATCTTGGCGTTCCTAAGGATTATTTAATTGAGAATTTAAAAAGTTTAAATATAGATGAAGAATATGAAATAGAAATCAGAAAGAGCAATAAAAACGGCATAGAAGGAACGGACTTTTATGTTTTTTTAAAAGAGGAAAATATCCATCATCATGAAAGAAATTTAAAGGATATAATAAGCATTATAGATAAAAGCAGGATTACAGATGGTGCCAAAGAGATTGCAAAAAGGATTTTCAATATAATAGCAGAGGCGGAGGCAAAGGTCCACGGAAAAAGCATAGATGAGGTTCATTTCCATGAGGTTGGAGCGGTGGATTCGATAATTGACATTGTTGGAGTTGCTGTTTGTATAGATTATTTAAAACCTGATAAAATAATTTCCTCATATGTAAATACAGGAAGCGGATTCGTAAAATGCCAGCACGGGATTTTGCCTGTTCCGGCACCGGCAACCATGAATATATTAAAAGATGTTCCTATTTATTTTGATGAAAGAAAATTTGAGCTTACAACTCCAACGGGAGCAGCTATTTTAAAGGGGCTTTGTACAGAGTTTGTTGAGGGAATTAACATGAAGATAAGGGCAGTGGGATATGGTTGTGGTAAAAAGAATACAGAAAAGCCTAATGTTTTAAGGATTGTCCTTGGTGATGAAGATAAGGAGGAAGTTGTTTTACTTGAAACTACAATAGATGATATGAATCCTCAGTTTTACGGATATGTTATGGATAAACTATTTGAAAAGGGTGCCCTCGATGTTTATCTTACTCCGGTTTATATGAAAAAAAATAGGCCTGGAATTGTAATATCAGTTCTTGTTCATGAAAACAAGGAAAAATCCATAATTGAGGTTCTATTTAAAGAAACGACGACAATAGGAATAAGAAAATTTAAAATAAAAAGATATGAACTTCAAAGGGAAATCAAAAGGGTGGAGACGGAATTTGGTAAAGTCGATTTTAAAATTTCAAAATACGAAGGTGAAATTGTAAACATATCCCCTGAATTCGAGGATTTAAAAAGGATTTCAATGGATATGGGACTTCCTTTGAAGGATGTTTATAATTTTGTAAGGAGAACTAAGCTTTAGGGGTTGATTTAATGATATCTATAGAGGATAAAATTCCTGCTTTAGTTAATTATTTTAATGAAGATAAGAGAGTAATTGCCGTTTATATAATAGGTTCATATGGAACGGAATATCAAAGGGAAGATAGCGATATAGACTTTGCGGTTTTATTTGAAGATGATATTGATTTTATTGAAGAAACAAAGATAGCTTGTAAAATTACAGAAATATTAAAATTTGATAATGTAGATATTGTAAACCTAAATAAGGCTCCCTTGACACTTCAAGTTAAAGCAATTAATGAGGGAAGAGAAATTTATGTTGCTGATTCTATAAAGCTTAGCGATTTTATTGAATTAGTTTATAAAAAATACAGAGATGCAAAATATTTTATTGATTCCTTTAACAGAGATTTCTTTTCAAATTTTAAAAATAGAGGTGTTAACGGATGATTTTAAATATAGATTACGACAAAGTTAGGAATAAGCTTTTGTTTATCCAGGAAAACCTTAAAAAACTTGAAGAGCTAAGGAATTTTACAAAGGAAGAATTTTTAAATGATTTTAGGAATGTTGATAGTGCAAAGTATCTTTTACAAACATCTATTGAGGCAATGCTTGATATTGCAAACCATATTATTGCAAGAAATAGATGGGGGAAGGTTGAAAGTAATAGAGATTCTTTTGAAATATTGCATCAAAATAGAATTATTGACAAAAACGACATTGAAACTTATTTCTTAATGGCAAAGTTTAGAAATAGGATAGTTCATATGTATATAGAAGTGGATAACGAAACAATTTATAATGTTCTGCAAAACAATCTTAAGGATATAAAAAGATTTGTAGATACAATATCAATGAATATATAATTTTTGTATATGATCCTTGACGCAACGTTTTTTTAATAATATAATACTAAAAAACGATATATTTTGACATTACCTGCTCATATAATCCAAGGAATATGGCCTTGGAGTCTCTACCGGGTGGCCGTAAACTACCCGACTATGAGTAAGGCTTAATATGCTTTTTTTGGCATACTACGCTTTACTCGTAGTATGCCTTTTTGTTTTATGTAAATAATAATTAAAAACCATTTGAAAAGGGGGATAATATGGCAAGAATAATAAAAGAAGCCTATACATTTGATGATGTTTTATTAGTTCCACAAAAGTCAGAGGTTCTACCAAAGGATGTTGATACATCAACTTATCTTACTAAAAAAATTAAATTAAATATTCCAATAATGAGTGCAGGTATGGATACGGTTACTGAAGCTAAAATGGCCATTGCTATGGCAAGGGAAGGCGGTATTGGAATTATTCATAAAAATATGTCCGTTGAAGAACAAGCTCTTGAGGTGGACAAAGTAAAAAGATCAGAACACGGCGTAATAACAGATCCCTTCTTCTTATCTCCTGAGGATACGATTCAAGATGCTGATAATCTAATGGCAAGATATAGAATATCAGGTGTTCCGATAGTTGTTGGCAGAAGGCTTGTTGGAATAATTACAAACAGGGATATTAGGTTTGAAAAGGATTATTCAAAAAAGATAAAGGAAGTTATGACAAAGGATAACCTTATAACTGCTCCTGTTGGAACAAGCCTTAAGGAGGCAGAGGAAATTTTGAGAAAACACAAGATAGAAAAGCTTCCTTTGGTAGATGAAGAGTTTAATCTTAAAGGCCTAATTACAATAAAGGATATCGAAAAGGCAGAGAAGTTTCCCAATGCTGCAAAGGATGAAAAAAGAAGGCTACTTTCCGGGGCAGCCGTTGGAGTTTCAAAGGATATGATGGATAGAGTAAAGGCCCTATATGAGGCTGGGGTTGATGTAATTGTGATAGACACAGCCCATGGACATTCAAAGGGGGTCTTGGATGCAGTTTACAATATTAAAAATCAATACCCAGAGCTACAAATAATAGCAGGAAATGTTGCTACAGCCGAGGCAACAAGGGACCTTATCCTGGCAGGGGCTGATTGCGTAAAGGTTGGAATAGGTCCCGGTTCAATATGCACAACAAGGGTTGTAGCAGGAGTTGGAGTTCCGCAGCTTACTGCTGTTATGGACTGTGCAGAAGAAGCGAAAAAATATGAGGTTCCAATAATAGCAGATGGAGGAATCAAATACTCTGGAGACATAGTAAAGGCCCTTGCTGCAGGTGCTGATGTTGTAATGCTAGGGTCTTTGCTTGCAGGATGTGCTGAAAGCCCGGGTGAAGAGGAAATATATCAAGGAAGAAGATACAAGGTTTATCGTGGAATGGGATCTTTAGGTGCAATGCAAAAAGGAAGCAAAGATAGATATTTCCAAGAGGATAGCAAGAAATTAGTTCCTGAAGGAGTTGAAGGAAGGGTTGCCTATAAAGGGCCTGTAGGTGATACAATATATCAGCTTGTTGGAGGCCTTAGGGCAGGAATGGGCTACTGCGGTGCAAAAAATATAAGGGAACTTCATGAAAAGGCAGTATTTGTTGTTCAAACATCAGCGGGACTTAGGGAGAGCCATCCCCATGATGTTCAAATAACAAAGGAGTCACCTAATTATACAACACTTTAGTGCCTGCCACTTGACATTTTGACTTTTTGACATTTCTATAAATTACCAAATTATTAGGAGGAGATTATGGAAAAGGAACTTGTAATTATAGTTGATTTTGGAGGGCAATATGCCCAGCTTATAGCAAGAAGAGTTAGGGAAAGCAGGGTTTACTGCGAAATAGTTCCCTATGATGAAGCTCTTGAAAGGATAAAAAAGGCAAATCCAAAGGGGATAATTTTTTCAGGAGGGCCAAATAGCGTTTATGATGAAAGGGCACCTAAAATAGATAAAGAAATATTTGAATTAAATATCCCCATTTTAGGTATATGTTATGGGGATCAGCTTATAGCAGAGAGCCTTGGAGGTAAGGTTGATAGGGCAGAGGTTAGGGAATATGGGAATACATTAATAAACTTTGATTTATCTTCTATGCTGTTTAAAGGCTTACAGGAAAAGGCTATATGCTGGATGAGCCATACAGATCAAATAGTAAAACTTCCTGAAGGTTTTAGAGTAACAGCATCAAGTGAAAACTGTCCTATCGCTGCGATGGAGGATGAAAAGAGAAAAATATTTGGCCTTCAATTCCACCCTGAGGTTCATCATACCCAATTTGGAAGGGAAATAATTAATAATTTCCTTTTTAATATCTGTAACTTAAGTGGAAGCTGGACAATATCCTCCTTTGTAGATGACAAGATAAAGGAGATTAAAGAAAGAATAGGTGACAAAAGGGCAATTTGTGCTCTATCGGGAGGAGTAGACTCATCAGTTGCAGCTGTTTTGGTCCACAGGGCAATAGGAGATAACTTAACCTGTATTTTTGTAGATCACGGTCTTTTAAGGCTCAATGAAGCCGAGGAGGTCTATAGAACATTTAAGGAAAAGTTTAACATGAACCTTATAATGGTAAATGCAAAGGATAGATTTTTAGAAAGATTGAAGGGAGTTTCAGATCCGGAAAGAAAAAGAAAGATTATAGGCGAAGAATTTATAAGGGTATTTGAGGAGGAGGCAAATAAAATAAAGGGAGCTGAATTTTTAGTTCAAGGGACGATATATCCCGATGTTGTTGAAAGCGGAACAAAAACTTCAGCTACAATAAAGAGCCACCACAACGTTGGAGGCCTTCCGGAGGATCTTAAGTTTGAGCTTGTTGAACCCCTAAGGGAGCTTTTTAAGGATGAAGTTAGGGAAGTTGGAAGGCAGCTTGGAATTCCAGAGGATTTAATATCAAGGCAGCCCTTCCCAGGTCCAGGCCTTGCAATTAGAGTTTTAGGTGAAGTTACTGAGGATAAATTAAACATTTTAAGGCAGGCGGATTTTATATTTAGAGAAGAAATAAAAAAGGCAGGACTTCATAGAGATATATGGCAGTATTTTGCCGTTTTACCAGATATAAAAAGCGTTGGAGTTATGGGGGATGAAAGAACTTATGCCTATACGATAGCCCTAAGGGCTGTTGAGAGCGTAGACGGCATGACCTCCGACTGGTTTAGAATCCCCTATGAGGTGCTTGCAAGGGTCTCCTCAAGGATAGTAAACGAAGTTAAGGGAGTAAATAGAGTTGTATATGACATAACTTCAAAGCCACCTGCAACAATTGAATGGGAATAAAGTGCAGCGCTGCTGCACTTTATTTTATTATTGCTTTATCTTTTTCTAATATATGATTTACAAGCCAATCGGCGATGAAGTTGAAAATATCAAGAAGGTATTTATCTTGCTCCCCATCTATATTTTCAAGGTCTATACTTTGAATTTTTTCAATGAATTTTTGATGTTCTATTTTGTGCATAAAATATCCTTCATATCCTATTTCCTTCATAAATTTTTCTTCTTTTCCAAAATGATAGATAGTATAATCCTCAAGTTCCTTTAAAATTTCTACTATTTTGTCATACTTGTCCATATAAAATTGATTTTTAAGAGTATCATAGACTCTGCCGGCGATTTCAATCAAATGCTTATGCTGCTGGTCAATACTTTCTACTCCTATTGAATAATCTTCCCTCCATTTAATCATACGAGGCACCCCCATGAAATTAATAAACTAATTTAATGATAATTGATAAAATTACTTAAGTAAAGTTAATTTAGAAGTTTATTTTCATGAAGCATATATTCATTATAGATGTAATTTAAAGCTAGATTTTTAGCTCTATCGTATTCATTGAAAATCTTCTTTGCCCTTTCAACATCACCGAAAACCTTCCAATAACCACAAAGCTTAAAATCCTTTTCATCATTTATAAAGGCCATTACATCTTCCAGTGGAATACCTAAAAAAATTCCTATTTCATGGGGGCAGGAGAGGGTATATTTTTCTTTTAAAAGGTTTAAAATTTGGCTCAAAGTCATATCGTGCTTATATCCAAAGGTTGAAAGGAAAGAAATGTTTTCCCTAAAAACATTCAAAAAAAGGTCCTTTTTATAAAAAAGAACTACACATCTATTACTATTTTTAAAAAGTTCAAAGGTGTAGAGTCGAAACTTTTTCTGCAACTCTGCCTTTATCGAAGGCAATATCATGCAAAAGGATGGGTCTATATTGTCAAAATTAATTATAGTAGATGGTTTAGATGAAAAGATAGTAGGTGCAGCGTGATAAAGTATTCTACTTATTATGTAGGATCTATAATCGTATTTCTTTGTCTGATTAAACAAATTAAATATGGTCATTTTTACCCTCCATGTAATCTGCTAATTTTCCTGAGATTATTGGCCATGAGCGTCTGCAGTATATTACGTTGCAATGACAAAGATTGTTCTTTAGATTTGATACCAAGCAATGATTAATATAATCGGTTAAAACTATTACTATGTCATATTTACTGTTATTCAAGATACATCCCTTTATTTTGTCTTTAGCTTTTCTGCCACTGATATGTTCAATTATATTAAATCCCTTATCCTTCAATCCTTTTATTATAGTTTGCACTTTATCTCCACCTATTATAAGTGCGGACATAGAGAAACCTCCCTATATGATATTGATAATTATTGTCAATTACATTCTATAATTTTCTATTTCTTTTGTCAACTGGCACTATAATTGATTTTTCATATTTGGTATAATATAACAAAAATGCCTAATCTAAAGTTTATGAGGTGGGGTTATGGTGATAAAAAAAGTTAAATTAAGTTTATTTATTCTCGGAGCTTTATTTTTGGTATTATTAATTGGGATTTCATTTCACCATCACATACAAGATGTTTTATTAAAGGCACATAATAAGGATTTATCTGAACTTAGTATTGATGAAAAATTAGAGGATTTCGATTATTTATATAATGTTTTAAAGGATAACTATCCTTATTTAGAAGTTTCAAAAAGGAAAACTGGTTTTGACTGGCTTGAAAAAAGGGAGGAGTTTAAAGGGACAATTGCTAAAACAAAAAACAATGTTGAATTTTATTTTGCCATCGATGAGATTTTACATCTTTTACAAAATGCCCATACAAATATAATAGGCCCTGATAGATATGATATGTATAGGGAGTTTTATAAGGGATCAGGAAATTATTCCTGGAATAGGGTAATAAACAATAAAAATGTTGAAGCTAAATATAAAAAATGGACTATGATATTGCCTAAAAGTAAAAGGATTATTCCTATTGATTTTAAGTATGTGGAAGGTAAATATATAATATATTCAAACTTAGGCGATAAAGATTTTTTAAAACAATATGATATTCCAAGGTTTTCAACTTTGATTAGTATAGATGGTATTAAAGTAGATGAATATATAAAAAATAACATGAATAAAATGTATCTAACCTATGATTTTAAAAGAAACAAACTTAAAACAAATAACCTATTTATAACTTGTAATGATAATGAAAGGAAAGAATTACGATTTAAAACTTTAGATGGGAAGATAATTAAAAAGAAGTTAACTGGGATACAAGTTGAAAATACCAATAAATATAACATAAATACTGATAAAGTTTATGAAACAAAAATAATTCAAAAGGACAAAATTGCCTATTTAAAGGTTTGGTCCTTTTCATATGAATATGTTGAAAAGGATAAGGAAGGTATATATTCATTTTTAAAGAGCATAAAGGATTACCCATACCTCATAATAGACATAAGGGGCAATGGTGGTGGAAGCGAAGGCTATTATATGGAAAATATTGTTCCAGCACTAATAGAGAAACCTTTATCCATTCAATTTTATTGCCTTTATAGGGGAGGAAATTATATAAAACCCTTTTTAAAGTCAAGAAAAATAAGGACAAAACCAATAGAAAAACTTCCGGATGAATTAAATTATCCAGAAGAAACCAAAAGATTATTTAAAAGCTTTTTAGACTCAAAGGATGAAATAAGACCTAAGAATCCAGTTGGATTTAAAGGGAAAATATTTTTGCTGGTTGATGATTATGTTTATTCATCAGCCGAGGCCTTTGCGGCTTTTTGCAAAGCAACAAAATTTGCAACCCTAGTAGGGACAACAACAGGTGGCGATGGAATAGGAATGGACCCTGCGATTGTTTCTTTGCCTAACTCCGGACTTTTAATTAGGTTCCCCCTTGAAATGGGATTAAATCCCGATGGAACCCCAAATGAGGAATATCATACACAGCCAGATATTTATGTGGAACAAAGGTTTGATGACTTTATTGAATATGTTAAATACAAAGAAAATCATTTTGATGTGATAAATCCCTACGATACAGTATTAAATTATGTGATTAAAATGATAAATGACCAATGATTTTGCTTGAATATAAAGTTAATTTTTTTTGGGGGTGCAAACATGAAAAAGGTTTTGACGATTGCAGGTTCGGATAGCTCAGGAGGAGCAGGAATTCAAGCGGACATAAAAACATTTTCAGCCCATCTTGTTTACGGCATGAGTGTTATAACGTCAGTTACTGCACAAAACACAAAAGGTGTTTTGGCAGCCTTTGATTTACCAAAGGAATTTATAGAAATGCAAATTAGAGCAATATATGAAGATATAGATGTGGATGCAGTTAAAATAGGCATGCTATCCTCAAGTGAAATCATAAAAACAGTAGCGAAGGCTTTAACCTATTACAATGCAAAAAATATAGTTTTAGACCCTGTAATGGTTTCTAAAAGTGGATTTAAGCTTTTAAAGGATGAAGCCATAAGCACACTAGTAGAGGATTTAATTCCTATATGCACCATAATTACTCCTAATATAGATGAAGCAAGTTTGATGGCTGGAATTAAGATAAAAAACATCGAAGATGTGGAAAGGGCTTGTCAAAGAATATATGAATTTGGGGCAGAAAACGTCCTTATAAAGGGCGGACATCTTGATGGTGAACCCATTGATGTTTTATATGATGGAAAGGATTTTACATATTTCAAAGGTAAAAGGATCATAAGTAAAAATACCCATGGAACAGGCTGCACTTTATCATCTGCCATAGCTTGTAATTTAGCATTAAGTTATTCAATAGTCGATGCAGTTAAAAGGAGTAAAGAATATATTCAAGGGGCAATTGAAAATTCCTTCAGCATTGGATACGGTGTTGGACCTATTGACCATTTTTTTAGATTTAGATTAAATAAAAATGATGAATGAATAATTATATAAAAAGGTTGCATACTAACCTTGAGGTGAGATGATGGATAAAAATAGAGTAAAGGAAATTCTAAATTCAACAAAAAGCATTGAAGTTCAATATGAAAATAAGCCTGTATGGATTGAAGAACTTGACGATACAAGAAACGTAGCAAAAGTAAGAAGGCTTGATAATGGAATGCACCTTACAGTATCGGTAAATGATTTGCATGAAACGGGGACGGTTCATTAACTTTAACCGTCCCCTATTTTTAAACTATCCTCAAACTCAAATCCAGCGATTTATATGAATGGGTTATTGCGCCTGTTGAAATAAAATCGACTCCTGTTTTGGCGATGTCGCCTATTGTGTTAAGATTGACGTTCCCAGAAACCTCTATTAAGGCTCTGCCGTTTATAAGTTTTACTGCTTCCTTTATAAGTTTAAGATTCATATTGTCAAGCATTATTATATCAACATTGCAGCTTAGGGCTTCCTTTACCATATCTAAACTTTCCGTTTCAACTTCAATCTTTTTTAAATTAGAGTATCTTTTTCTTACAAGTTCTACAGCCCTTGTTATACTTCCTGCAGCTTTGATGTGATTGTCCTTAATCAGAATCCCATCGGAAAGGTTGAATCTGTGGTTTACTGCACCGCCCATCCTGGTTGCGTATTTTTCTAATATCCTTAGATTTGGCGTTGTTTTCCTGGTATCAAGCAAAACTGCCTTTGTTCCCTCAAGCTTTTTTACAAATTCCCTTGTAAGGGTTGCAATACCAGACATCCTTTGGATAAAATTTAGGGAAGTCCTTTCACCTATTAAAATGTTTTTAGTTTTTCCTTTAAGTGTGCAAATTATGTCTCCATTTTTAACTTCTTCTCCGTCCCTTATAAAACTTTCAATTTCAACTTCGCCTAAAATCTCAAACACCCTTTTAAAAACGAATAGCCCTGCTAATACTCCATCCTCCTTTGCAATAAGGTTTGCTGTAGATAAAAGGTCGTCAGGGATTATCGCCTCAGTTGTTATATCCTCATAGGTAACATCTTCATTTAAGGCATCCTGTATTAGTTTATCAATCATCGATAAATTCATTCTTAAGATCCCACCTTTTCTTTTTTAGTTCTTTTATAACAAGCCTTTTATTTTCCCTTTCTATTTCATCGATGTTAATTAGGCTATTTTTACAAGTCTTTAACTGCCTAATACCATCTATATTTTTGTTTATATCCTGCGCAGCCCTTCTTGAAAAAACAAGCCCCTCAAGCAGGGAATTGCTGGCAAGCCTATTTTCACCGTGGACTCCTGTGCAGGATACCTCACCTACGGCATAAAGGTTATCCATTGATGTTTTTGAAAAAAGGTCGACTTCAATTCCTCCCATAAAATAATGCTGAGCTGGTGCGACAGGGACTAAATCCTTAGTTATATCTATTCCCCTTTTTAAACATTCGCTATATATATTAGGGAATCTGTCCCTTAAGTATGAGCTGTTAAGATGCCTTGCACTTAAAAGGACATAAGGCTTCTTTGACCTTTTTATTTCCTCTAATATCCTTAAAGAAACCTCGTCCCTTGGTAAAAGCTCGTCAACGAATCTTTCACCCTTATGGTTTAAAAGGACTGCACCTTCCCCCCTTAGGCTTTCCGAAATTAAAAATCTTCTTTCATCCTTTTCCTCGTAAAGGGCGGTAGGGTGGAATTGGATAAACTCGATATCTTTTATTTTAACACCATGCCTTATAGCAACGGAAAGGCCATCTCCCGTTAAAATCCTTTGATTGGTCGAATTTTTAAAAAGGCCTCCAATACCTCCGGTTGCAAGGATTGTAACCTTTGAATGGACATCTATTCTTTTTCCGTCTCTAATAAATATCCCGCCAAGGCATTTGTTGTCTTCAGCTATAAGGTCTATTAGTTTTGTATTCTCATAAACTTTGATATTTTTTCTTTTTAATATATTTTTGATAAGGGTTTTTGCAACGGCTTTGCCGGTCCAATCCTTAACATGAACTATCCTATTGGTGCTGTGGGCACCTTCCTTTGTAAATAAAAGCCTTCCGTCTATATTATCGAATTCCACGCCAAAATCAATAAGCCTTTTTATATTTTCCATCGACTCTTTTGCCAAAACTTTTACAGCCTCTAAATTGTTTTTGTAATTTCCAGCCCTTAGGGTGTCTTCGATGAAAGATTCAATATCCTCCTCATCCTTTGCCGTTGAAATACCACCCTGGGCAAGGTAGGTGTTGCTTTCCTTTAGAGTTGTTTTGGAAACCAATATTACATTAAGATCCCTTCTTAAATTTAATGCAGCATAAAGTCCGGCAACACCGCTTCCGACTATTAAAACATCACAATTTATCATCATATCACCTTGCAAGCATTAGCATATTTTCAAGGGCTCTTTTAGCTCCCTTGGCAATTTCTTCGTCAACATGGATTTCATATCTTGAATATAAAAGACTCTCATATACATCTATTAATCTTGTTTTTTTCATGTTAGGGCAGGTTGCTGTAAGTCCTGGGATGTAAAAATTTTTGTTAGGATTTAGCTTTTTCAATGTATGGATAACCCCTTCTTCGGTTGCAATTAGGTAGTTTTTGTAATTAGTTTTTGTAGCATAATCTATTATTTCCTTAGTGCTGCCTATAAAGTCAGATATTTCCCTAACATCCCTTTCGCATTCAGGATGGGTTAGAACGACTAAATCTTTAATTTCTTCCTTAAGCGATAGTATATACTCTTTAGAAATCTTTCGATGAGTTGGGCAAAAACCAGTCCAAAGTATTATATTCTTTTCTGGGACCCTTTCTTTTACAAATTCACCGAGGTTTTTATCGGGAAGGAAGACTATCTTTTTATTTTCTATCCTTTTTATAATCTTTACTGCATTTGATGATGTTACAACAACATCGCAAAGGGCCTTGACCTCTGCACTTGTATTGATATAGCATACAAAGGTTGCATCTGAATGTTTTTCTTTAAATTTTTTCAACTCATCGATATCCACCATTTCAGCCAAAGGACATCCTGCATCCTTTACAGGAAGTAAAATCTTCTTTTCAGGAGATAAAATTTTTGCGCTTTCAGCCATAAAGTCAACGCCGCAAAATACTATTGTGCTTTTATCTGAACCCTTTGCCACCTGGCTAAGGTAAAAGGAATCGCCAACAAAATCGGCAATATCTATAACTTCAGGTCTTTGATAGTTATGGGCAAGGATTAGAGCATCCTTTTCCTCTTTAAGTTTCTTGATTTCCTCTATCATCATTACACCATCCTTTACATCTGTATATACAATATTATATATAAGCAATACAGCAATAGCAACTTAGCTTAAGATATTTTGCCATAAAAGTTTGGTTATTTATAATATTTACAAAATATTGTTATCTATGAGATAATTTGAATAAAGTTTATAAAGGGGATGATTTAAATGTTTTTAAATCCAGTAGTATCTTTAATAATTTTTCTTATTAATATTGCAATACTATATTTTGTAATTTACCAGGCAGTTAAACGTGCTATTGAAGAAAACTTAATAAACATGGAGGATAGCATAAAAAGGGCTGTAAGAGATGTTTTGAGGGAACAAGGGAATAAAAATAACGACAATTAAAGGAGGACTAATATGAAAAGAAAATGGTGGAAGGAAGGCGTTGTTTATCAAATTTATCCAAGGAGTTTTTATGATTCAAATGGGGATGGAATTGGAGATTTAAAGGGGATATTTGAAAAGCTTGATTATCTTAAGGAGCTTGGAGTTGATATTATATGGCTTAATCCAATATACAAATCTCCTAATGCTGATAATGGTTACGATATAAGCGATTATTATGATATTATGGATGAGTTTGGAACTATGGAGGATTTTGATAAGCTCCTTGATGAGGCCCATAAAAGGGGTATCAAAATTATCATGGACCTTGTTGTAAATCATACCTCCGATGAACATATATGGTTCATAGAATCAAGAAAATCAAAGGATAATCCCTATAGGGATTTTTACATATGGAGAAAAGGAAAGGGTAATAATCCTCCCAACAACTGGACATCTGCCTTTTCAGGTTCTGCATGGCAGTATGATGAAACAACTGATGAATACTACCTTCATCTATTTGCAGTAAAGCAGCCGGACCTTAATTGGGATAATGAAAATGTAAGAAAAGAAGTATACAAAATGATGAAGTGGTGGCTTGATAAGGGAATAGATGGATTTAGAATGGATGTTATAAACTTTATCTCAAAGGTTGAGGGACTACCTTATGATTACGAAGCGGAAGAAAAAGGAGGACAACCAGGATTTAAATATTACGCCAACGGACCTAAGGTTCATGAATACCTACAGGAAATGAATAGGGAAGTTTTATCAAAATACGATATAATGACGGTTGGTGAAACTCCAGGAGTAACACCAGAGGTTGGAAGGCTTTATGTGGATTATGACAGAAATGAGCTAAATATGATATTCCAGTTTGAGCTTATGGATATAGACTCAGGGAAAAACAAATGGGATGTTAAGCCATGGAAGCTTACTGATTTTAAAAGGATCATGTATAAATGGTATCAAGGACTTAAGGAAAAGGGATGGAATTCTGTTTATTTAAACAACCACGATCAGCCGAGGATGGTTTCAAGGTTTGGGGATGATAAAGAGTTTAGGGTAGAGTCTGCAAAACTTCTTGCAACATTTGTCCATACTTGGCAGGGGACGCCCTATATTTATCAAGGTGAGGAAATAGGAATGACAAATGTAAGATTTGATTCAATAGATGATTACAGAGATATTGAAACATTAAACTGGTATAATGAAATGATTCAAAAGGGGCATGATCCTAAAGAACTATTAGAGGCAATCTATAAAAAGGGAAGGGATAATGCGAGAACCCCAATGCAGTGGGATGATAGCGAAAACGCTGGATTTACAACTGGGAAGCCCTGGATTAAGGTTAACCAAAATTACAAGGAGATAAACGTCAAAAAAGCTCTTGAGGATAAAAATTCCGTTTTTTATTACTATAAAAAATTAATTGAACTTAGAAGACAATATCCTGTAATAGTATACGGCGATATAAACCTTTTATTTGAAGATGACGAAAAAATCTTTGCCTATACAAGGCATTTTGAAGGCCAAAATCTTTTAGTTTTAATGAATTTCTCAAAAGATCAAGTTGAAATAAGTCTTTCAAGGGAACTTTTAGAAAAGGACATGAAACTTTTAATCAGCAATTATGATGTTGGAGAGTTGAGGGAAAAGATTTTCTTTAAACCCTATGAAGCAAGGGTGTATCTATTTTAGAGGTTGAAGTTTCAACCTCTATTTTTATATTGACTTAATATTGATTAAATTTATTTTGAAATGATTAAAACATTGAAATTTAACTAGAGCAAATGTTTATCAATATTAAATTATTGTGAAAATGCTTTATGGATAGCATTTTCTAATTATTAACATAAAAATGCAACATTTATTTATGAAATAATGTAAGTGGTTGTGAAAAAAACAAATTACTATAATTAAAACGAGGGGGAAGAGATGTGATGGAGTATGTGCCCGAAAGATGTAAATTATTGATACGGCAGTTATTAGAAAATGAAATTGTTACTATTAAGGAACTTAAGAGTTTGCTTAATGTTTCAGAAAGGACTATTTCTTCAGATCTTGATTCTGTTGAAGAATTAGTAAAAATTTTTGGCGCCACTTTAAAGAGAAAACCAAATGTAGGTATTTGGATAGAAGCAAATAAGGAATCTAGAGAAAAACTATATAATATTTCAAAGGGAAGTTATTACTACACTCCAATCTCATCGGAAGAGAGAAAAAATTATATTATTTTAAAACTATTAGAATCTGATACTTACATAACAATACAGGATATATCTGATGAATTATATGTAAGTAGAAGTACTACAGAGAAAGATTTAAAAACAGTTGAAAAATGGTTGGAATTTAAAAACTTAAAAATTATTAAAAGACCCAATAAAGGAATAAAAATTGATGGCTCAGAAATTGAAATAAGGTTGGCATTTTTTGAAATTCTTTCTGAAATAATTAATGTTGAAAATTTTATTGCATTATTAGAAAAATTCAGTAACGAGAGAAATTTAGAGAATATTCTAAGAATTATAGAAAGCAGCTATCCGAAATTATTTAAAGATATTAATATTTTTGCAATAGCTAAATTTATTGAACAACTTGAAGAAAAACTAGGTTATAGATTTACAGATAATTCTTCGATTGAATTAATGATATATATTTCAATTTCTTTAAAAAGATTAAAAATAAACAAGCAGATAGTTTTAAATGAAAATATCAAAAAAAGTATCATAAAAAATAAAACATATGAAGCAGTCAAAACTGTTTATTCGATTTTTGAAAACGAATTAAAAGTAAAATTAACTGATGACGAATTATGCTATATAGCAGTTCATGTATTAGGTTCTAAAATTCAAAAAAATTTTAATTTAGAAACAAATATTTTTACTAGCGATGAAACCATGGAGGAACATTACAACTTATGTACAGAGATGGTTAAAAGAGTTGACAAAGTTCTTAATACAAGAATACACAATGACAAACAGCTTTTGAAGGGATTATATTTACATATAAAAGTAGCTGTTAATAGAATATTTCATAAATTACCAATAAAAAATCCATTTTTAATTGAAATAAAAAAATTTTATCCCCTTGCATTTGAAGCAGCCGTTATAGCATGTGATGTTATTAAAGAAAAATGGGGGATTGAGGTTGATGAGGACGAAATTGCCTTTGTTGCATTACACTTTGGTGCCGCATTTGAAAGAAATAAATATGAAAAAGAAAATAATTTTAAAGCTTTAATCGTTTGCAATGTTGGTATTGGCAGTTCTCAATTTTTAGCTGCAAAACTTAAAAGAATTTTTAAAGAGATTGAGATTGTTGAAATTATATCAGTTGCTGAAATTAAAAAGTTTATTAATGATCCTGAATTAGATTTAATAATTACTACTATTCCATTACCAGAATATGAAATAAAAATGATAAAAGTTGATCCATTTTTACCACCAAGAGATATCGAAAAAATAGCTAAATTTATTGAAAAAAAGAAATACAACAAAAGTGCAATGAAAAGAAAAAATATTCTCTCATCATTAATAAAAAAGGAATTAATTTTTTGGATTAAAGGAGTAAGCAGAAAAAACGAAATTATAAAAATATTATCTGACGAATTAACAAAAAAAGAATATGTAAAAAATACTTTTTATCAATCTGTTTTAGAAAGGGAAAAAATAGCTTCTACAGCGATTGAACAATTTGCGATACCACATGCTTTACCTGGACATGTTGTAAAATCGGCGATCTCGATTGGGGTTCTAGAAAAACCTATAGATTGGGACGGGAAAAAAGTAAATGTAGTTTTTCTGCTAGCATTTGGCGAAGATTTAAAGGGTCAATTGCAATTTGTATTTGACGAATTAAACAAAGTAATTGAAAAAGATATGATAGAAAAAATGAGAGATACACATAGCATTGATGATATTTATGAACTCTTTATTGGAAAGGAGAAAGACGAATGGAGTTATTAGATTTAATAAACGAGAATTTGATAGTTACAGGACTTGAAGCATCCAATAAAGAAGAAACCATTAAAAAATTAATAGACATGTTAGAGAAGGAGGAAAGGTTAATTTCTAGAGAAAAATTTTTTGAAGATGTTTTATTTAGGGAGCAATTATGCTCCACATATGTTGGACAAGGGGTAGCTATTCCTCATGGGAAAACTGATGCGGTAAAAAAAACAAGCGTAGCCATTGGAAAATTAGCAAAGCCAATTGAATGGGATGAAAAAGAAAATAATTACGTTAATATAGTTTTTCTACTTGCCGTTCAAGATAAAGATGCAGATAACCAACACCTTAGAATATTGGCTAATATTGCTACTAAATTGATGGAGAAGGATTTTATTGATAATTTAACTTCTATTAATGATAAGGATGGAATATTGGCATTATTTCGAGAGGATACAAAAGAATTATAAATTGCAATGTAATATTAATTTAAAAAATTAATACAAATTAATTCTTTTTATTATGGATAGGGGGGATAAAATGAAAATTTTAGCGATAACTGCTTGTCCATCAGGAGTAGCTCATACTTATATGGCTGCCAATGCTTTAAAAAAAGCTGCCCAGGAACTAGGACATGAAATAAAAGTAGAAACACAGGGTGCCTTTGGAATTGAAAACGAACTTAAGGCTAATGAAATTAAAGAAGCAGCAGTAATTATATTTGCTGTCGATACAAAAGTTACTAAGGAAGAAAGATTTGCTGGAAAGATAATTCATAGAGTTACTGTATCAGAACCTATAACTAATGCTAAAAAAGTAATTTCTGACGCCATATCTAAAGTTGTATGAGAAAACAGGAATATTTAAAACCTAATATAGAAATACAATAAACTTAGAAAATTTGTAGTAAAGTTAATTTGAGTTATTATACCAATTTTAACCAACTAAGGACTTTATATTTAATGATGATAACTTGCCTTCTCTGAGTTTCTGATTTAATAAGGCGAGTTATAATATAAAGTTTTAAATCCAAAGGGTTAGAGTCAAAAGCACCAAAAACTTTTGACAGCACCTAATAATTAAGGGGGGTAAAGGATGAAGGAAACATTTGAAAAGGCTAGAGTGCATCTTATGACAGGAGTATCCTATATGATTCCATTTGTTGTAGCAGGAGGTATTTTGCTTACAATTGGCCTATTGATAGGAGGCGGAAAGGTTAATCCGGGTTTATCACAGACGCTGGTCAACATTGGTGTATATTCATTTAAGATGATGGTACCTATAATGGCTGGATATATGGCTTTTTCAATTGCTGATAGGCCTGGGATTGCACCTGGAGTTGTAGGTGGGGTTGTTGCAAATGAAATTGGAGCTGGTTTCTTAGGTGGTATTGTAGCAGGCTTTATAGCAGGTTGGGTGGTTAACCAATTAAAGAAGATACCTATGCATCCTTATGTTGCAGCCTTAAAACCGATTATAATTATTCCTATATTCGGAGTAGGCATTGTAGCGGGATTAATGTTAATCATTGGACAACCGATAAGCGCGTTTTCAAAGGAGCTAGAAACTTGGCTAAAATCGATGAGTGGAGCTAACTTAGCTTTATTAGGATTTATTATTGGAGCAATGATGGCTGTTGATATGGGTGGACCAATAAATAAAATTGCTTTTGCATTTTCAGTTGGGATGTTAAATCAGGGAGTTTATGCACCAATGGCCGCATGCTGGATTGGTATAATGACACCACCAATTGGTTTAGCATTAGCAACAAAATTGGCACCAAACAAATTTACTGAAGAGGAAAAGAAGAGTGCAATACCAGCATTGATAATGGGAGCTATAGGAATTACAGAAGGCGCTATTCCATATGCTGTAGCTGATCCATTAAGAGTAATACCTTCAATAATTGTAGGCTCAGCAGTCGGTGGAGCTCTTGCGTTAATTTTAGGGGCACAAGCACCTGTTCCAAGTGGTGGAGTTTTAGTAATTCCATTCTTTATAAAACCATTTATGTTTGTAATAGCTTTCTTAGTTGCAATTGCAGTCACAGGGTTTATGGCAGCTTATCTGAAAAAACAAATCAATGAAAACGTAACAGCAGAAAAGGGATTAAACTATTAATTTGCTATGAATAACAGTGGTAAAGGTCAACTTTACCACTGTTATTTATAAGGATATATCTGCAATCTAAGGAGTGATTATTTTGATCTTGCATGTAGTTGCACATACACACTGGGATAGGGAATGGCATAAAACATTTCAGGAGTATAGAGTTAAATTAATTAGATTTTTTGATGATTTGATAGAATTATTATATAATGATGAAAATTTTACTTCATTTATGCTAGATGGTCAAACAATAATATTGGAAGATTATTTAGAAATAAAGCCATATATGAAGGAAAAAATAAAAGATTTGATTAAAAAAGGGAAATTGGTTATTGGACCGTGGTATGTTCAACCTGATGAATTTATTCCTAGTGGAGAATCTCTAATAAGAAACCTTATTCTTGGAGAAAAAATAGGGAGTGAATTTGGAAAAGTAATGAATGTTGGCTATTTGCCGGATTCTTTTGGACAAGCAGCACAAATACCACAAATTCTCAAAGGATTTGAAATTGATTATGCTGTGTTTTGGAGAGGATTAACGGAATATGACATATATAAAACTGAATTTTTGTGGCAAGCACCTGATAAAAGTAAAATTTTTGCAGTTCATCTACCTTTAGGTTATGGAAATGCAAGAAATTTATCTAACAATTTAATTGAAAGCATCAAAATTATAGACGAAAATATTGATAAATTAAAGGATAGAGCCACAACATCTAATTTGTTATTAATGTCTGGATTTGATCAAAGCATGGCCAATCACGATCTAACTTTAATAATTGAAGAGTTAAACAAATATTATAAAGGTATTACAATTAAACTTAGCAGCTTAATTGAGTATATAGAATGTGTTAGAAAAGAAATTTCAAAAATAGAAACCCTTGAAGGAGAATTTAGAAAAGGCAAAAATATGAGGGTTCATGTGAGTATAGATGCGACAAGAATGGATATTAAAAAAGATAATTTTACGTCTCAAATATTGTATGAAAAGTATTTGGAAAGAATTTGTTCTTTAACTTACACTTTAAATAATGAATATGAAAAAGATCTTATACAAAAAGGATGGAAATATATAATACAAAATCATGCCCATGATTCAATATGTTGTGTATGTACAGATGATACGCACGAAGAAATGAAACTTCGTTATAAATATGCACAACAGATTGGTAATTGCATTATTAATGAAAATATAAATTTTATTGTAAAAAATATAAGATTTAAAACAGAACTTGGTAAACCATTGTTGGTTTTAAATTCAACAACGAATAGTAGAAAAGATATTGTGAATGCAGTAATATATGTAGAAAACGAAAATTTTGTATTGCTTGATCAATATGGTAAATTTGTGCCATATCAAATAGAAGAAATAAAAGAAATAAATATGGCGGATAAAATTATAGAAATCGGATACAAAAATCCTGATAAATATTATAAAGAAGTAAAAATAGCATTTATAGCTGAATTAGATGGATTTGGCTTTAAGACTTACTATATAAAGGAATATAGAAGTCATTTTGAAAGCAAAAATTTGATTGGTAGTAAAAATGTTTTAGAAAACGAATTTTTGAAAATTACAGTTAAAGCAAATGGTTCTTTAGAAGTTAAAGATAAAAGAACAAACAAAATTTATGATAATTTAAATGTTTTTGAAGAAAGCGGCAATGCAGGCGATGAATACGATTATTCGCCTCCAAAAGAAGATTTAGTTATTACAACTTATAATTCTAATCCTAAAATTGATTTAATTGAAAATGGACCTATAAAAGCCACTATTAGAATAAAACACATATTGAATTTGCCAATAGATACAGATGCTAAATGTAGGTCTAAAGAAGAGGCGGATAGTATAATAGAAAACCATGTTACTTTATATAGGGATTTGGATAGGATTGAATTTAAAACTATTATTGATAATAAAGTAAAAAATCACAGAATAAGGGCACTGTTTGAAAGCAATGTTAATGCTGAAAAACATATTGCACAACAACACTTTGGAGTTATTGAAAGAAAAAATTATTTAAAAGAAGTAGAAATATGGGATAAGGAAAAATGGGAAGAAAAATATTATCCTATATATCCCCAACAATATTTTATAGATGTTTCCGATGATTTTTGTGGTTTAGCAATTTTAAATAAAGGATTACCTCAATATGAAATATTAAATAATAATAAACCAGTAATTGCACTTACATTATTATACGGAACTGACTATATGGGCAAATCAGATTTAATTTACAGGCCAGGCAGAAGATCAGGATTGCATATAAAAACAAATGATTCGTTGCTTTTGGGTACTTTTGAAACCGAATATGCAATTATACCTCATGGTGGAGATTATATTACAGGAGTAGTTGCCCTAAAAGCAGAAAACTACGTTACTCCATTTAAAGCTTTTTGCTTTGAAAACATTAATAATAATGGGTTTATAGAAGATGAATTTTATCTTTTTAAGACGAAAGATAATTTTGTAATTACAAGTGCTATTAAAGTAAGCGAAGATGGAGAAGGAGTAATATGGAGATTATATAATTCTACGAATAAAAGAATAGAAAACGTTAATTTGCATTTTAACAATTTGTTTTACAATATAGTCCAAGTCGTCAATTTAAGGGAACATGAAATTTTTGATAACAGGGTTAAGATAGAAGGCAGTAAAATTAACATAGATTATCTGAACAGCAACGAAATTGTGACGTTAAAATTTATTATAAACAAGAATAACAAACAAATTTTGGAGGAGAAAACAAATGTGTGATAGTTTTGTTGTATTACCTGAATTTACTGAATACGATAGTATGATTTTGGCTAAAAATAGCGATAGACCAGAGTTTGATTGTCAACCATTAGTTTATAATTCACGACGAAAAAACAGTAAAGGAGAGACACTTAAGCTTGCTTACGTTGAAATACCTGAAGCGGATATAACTTATGCAACAATAGGCTCATCGCCTTATTGGTGCTGGGGTTATGAAAAAGGCTTTAATGAATTTGGCGTTGCCATAGCAAATGAAGCTATATTTACTAAAGATTTAAAGATAAATATTAAAAAAGCAAAAAAAGGAATGCACATAGAAAAAGGCATCATTGGAATGGAATTAATAAGATTAGGATTAGAAAGGGGACAGACTGCTAAAGAAGCATTAGAAATAATGACCTATTTAGTAGAAAAATATGGGCAATGGGGATCAGGAATACCAACGGTAGATCATATTGAAAACCCATATAATAATTCATATATTGTTTGTGATGGAAATGAGGCATGGATACTTGAAACCATAGGCAAAAATTGGGCAGCAAAAAAAGTTACGGATAGATTTTATGCAATATCTAATGAAATGAGTATTAGAACTAACTGGGATATTTCAAGTGAAAACATTATAAATGATGCAATTAATAATGGTTGGTGGGAAGAAGAAAATGGTGCATTTGACCTTGCCTTTGTATATACAGATTTTGAAAAACCATTGCAAGTATCCCATCTTAGAGTGCAAAGAATGAACTATTTGTTAAAAGAAGGAGTTAAAGAATTTGGAAAAATAAATTTAAAATGGATTAAAAAAATATTAAGAGACCATTATGAGGACACATTTCTTGAGGGACCCAAATTTAACGCGGCTCTCCCAGATTTTCTTAGTATTTGTATGCATTCTTCTCCTGCTAATTTTACTTGGGGAAATACTGCCTCATCTGCGATTTTTATTATTCCAAAAAACGAAAAACATTTACCCATCCTATGGTGGACACCACTAACTCCATGTACTGGATTATATATACCTATCTTTATAGATGGAGATGCAATTCCTGAAATTTTATCTAAGGCTGGGACATTTGGTAAAGCTAACATTGATCCTTCAAAGGTTCAAAAAGATGAGTATTTACATAATTCGTATTGGTGGATTTTTAAGGAATTGCTTGATATTATTAAAGGCGATGAATTCGGAAGTAGGTTTAATATAAGGCAAAAAATAGTGAGAGAAGTATTTGACAATCTAGAAAACCGATGGGAAATTGAATTAAGAAAAATTGAAAAAGAAGCAATTGAACTAAAGTTTAATGGCCAAAAAGAAAAAGCATCTAAAATTCTTGCTGATTTTACTAAAACATGTGTTGAAGAAGCAATTCAAACAGTTAATAAAGTGAAAAAATTAATACTGGAAGTTTAACGCTAATAAGAAAATTGAATTATTGTAGAGGTGGTAAAAAATGAAGAAAATAACTGTAAAAGTTAATAATCCTACAGGATTACATGCAAGGCCTGCAAGTTTATTAGTAAAAGAAGCAAGTAAATTCAAATCAAGCATTTTTTTGACAAAAAATAATAAAGATTTTAATGCTAAAAGCATTATAAATGTCATGGCGATGGGAGCAGTAAATGGTGATGAAATAATTTTAAAGGTAGAAGGAGAAGATGAAGATATAGCCTTGATCTCTATTAAAAATTTTATTGAGGGTTTCGAGGAATGAGGTGATTTAATGTTCAAAGGGATTGCTGCATCAAACGGTATAGCTATAGGTAGAGCACACATTTATAAAAAGGATACTAATATTATTAGATATGAAGTTAAAGATTCTGAAAAGGAAATAAAAAGGTTAGAAGAAGCTATCGGAAAAGCAAAGGAAGAAATAATGCTACTGATTGAACATTCTGTAAAAAAAATAGGCAAACAAAGTGCTGATATTTTTGAAGCTCACCTAATGTTCCTTGAAGATGAGGAGTTTATAAATTCAATCAAAAATAAAATAAAAAACTATAATATTAATTCTGAATATGCAGTAAAATCAGTCGCGGATGATTTTTCAAATATATTTTTAAATATTGACAATCAATATTTTAAAGAAAGAGCAATGGATATTAAAGATGTTGCTGATAGAATAATAAATTTATTAAATGGGAGTAAAAAAAGTTCACTTTCTAATATAAAAGAAAGATGCATTTTAATTGCAGAAGACTTAACTCCTTCGGAAACAGTGCAGTTGGATAAAAATTATATTCTAGGAATAGCGGTTAATCATGGAGGGAAGACATCCCACGCTGCGATAATTGCAAGGTCAATGGAAATTCCTGCAGTTGTTGGATTAGGGAATATAACAGAGCATGTAAAAGAAGGAGATTTAATTATTATTGATGGAAGAGAAGGCACATTAATAATAAACCCGAACGATGAAGAAGTAAAAAAATATAAAGAAATTCAAAAGAACTTATTTGAAGAATACGATGAACTATTAAAATTTAAAGAAGTTAATATACTTGATAAAAACGGAAAAAGAATTGAAGTTGCATCTAATATAAGTAGAAAAGATGAAGTAGATTTAGCACTTAAATATGGAGCAGATGGAATCGGATTATTTAGGAGTGAATTTTTGTATATGGGAAGAGAAAGTCTTCCCTTAGAAAATGAACAATTTGAAGCCTATAAATATGTTCTTGAAAAGATGCAAGGTAAACCAGTAATAATAAGAACCCTAGACATTGGAGGCGATAAAAATATTTCTTATTTAGACATGGAGTATGAGCAAAATCCTTTCCTCGGATTAAGAGCTATTAGACTGTGTTTGGCAAGAAAGGACATTTTTAAAACACAATTAAGGGCGCTATTAAGGGCATCCAAATATGGGAGGCTAAGAATTATGTTTCCTATGATTTCGGGATTAGAAGAGCTATTAGAGGTTAAAAATATATTAAATGAAACTGAAGAAGAATTAAAAACTGAGGGTATCGATGTAGGAAAGTATGAGATTGGAATAATGATAGAAACTCCTTCGGCGGCCATTATATCTGACATATTAGCAAAGGAAGTTGATTTTTTCAGCATTGGAACCAACGATTTAATACAATATACATTAGCAGTAGATAGAATGAATAAAAATGTTTCATATTTGTATAATCCTTCCCATGAGGCCATTTTAAGACTTATAAAAAAGATAATTGACAATGCCCATAATGAAGGAATATGGGTAGGTATGTGTGGGGAAATGGCATCGGATTTATCAATGGCAAAAAGATTAATTGAGATGGGATTGGACGAATTTAGTGTTTCTCCTTCTTTGATACTCAAGTTAAAAAAGGAATTAGATAAAATAGTAAATTTTTAAATAAGAGTGTATCTATTTTAGAGGTTGAAGTTTCAACCTCTTTATTTTATTATGTTTAATATGAAAAACTTTAATAGGAGGAAAAAGAATTGTTTAAGGCAGTTTTATTTGATCTTGATGGAACTTTAATCGATACAAACAATCTGATTTTAGAGTCATATAAGTATACATTTAAAAAGCATTTAGATTATATTCCTGATGATAAAGAAATAGTAAAATATTTTGGAGAGCCTTTAAAGATTACCTTATCTAGATTTGATAGTAAAAGATTTGAAGAAATGTATAGGACATATATAGAATACAATGAATTAAACCATGACAGCATGGTTAAAGAGATGGACTATGCAAGGGAAACTTTAGAGGAGCTAAAAAGAAGAGGAATACTCCTTGGTGTTGTAACATCTAAAAGAAGGGTTATGGCAGAAAGGGGCCTTAGACTATTTAATCTTTTGAATTATTTAGATATTGTAATTACCCCGGAGGATACGGAAAAGCACAAACCAGATCCAGAACCTATTTTAAAGGCATGTGAAAAGCTGAGGCTTGAGCCAAAGGATGTGTTGTTCGTTGGTGATTCCCATTTTGATATCCTTTGTGGGAAAAATGCCAGCACAAAAACATGCCTTGTAAAATATACGATGCTAGACTTAGAAGAGCTTCTAAAATTCGAGCCGGATTTTGTAATAGAAGATTTGAGGGACATTTTGGAATTTTTTAAGGCACCCTAAGGGTGCCTTAAAAATATACGAACTATATTAAGAATAGTGATAATATGAAAACTGTAATTATTGTAACGATACCCATCAAAAGCGTTGCAATAGTTTGTGTTTTATATGCCGTCTTTACATCCATACCTCCAAATTGTGAAACTACCCAGAAGTAGCTGTCATTTGCATGGCTAACGGTCATAGCACCTGCACCTATTGCCATAACTACTAAGGCTTTAGCTATATCAGAAGTAAAACCTAAGGATGGCAATAGAGGAAGCATAAGAGCCGAGGTAGTTAATAATGAAACAGTTGAAGAACCCTGCGCTGTTTTAATAGCTGCTGCGATGATGAAAGGCAGGAAGATACCAAGATTTAGACTTGATAGTGCTTGGCCTAAGTAATCTCCAACCTTTATCTCCTTTATTACATTCCCTAATGATCCGCCTGCTGCAGTTATTATAAGTATTATAGCTGAATCTTTCATCGCCTCTCCTATCCAGGAATTTAGTGTTTCGGAATTTAAATTTGGTAAAAGTAAAAATGCAAATAACATACCTATCAAGAGTGCATTTACAGGTGTTCCTAAAAATATAAAAAGTTTAAAGATAAAACCCTGTCCAAATGGTTCACCAGGGAATTTTGCAATCGAACCAAGAGCCATTAAAACTATTGGGACAACAATTGGGGCAAATGATTTCCAAGCACTTGGTAATGTTCCGTATTTTTTAAGAACCTCTTCATAACTTACATTTTCGTTAAAATTAGATTCATACTTAGCTGCAACTTTATTAGCGAATATATTTCCAGCTATCATTGCAGGGATTGCAACAAGCATACCAATAAGTATTACAAGCAATAGATTATCAAGCTTTAAATTTGAAGCAGCGGCGATAGGACCTGGAGTTGGTGGGACCAAAACATGGGTTGCGTAAAGGCCTGTTGAAAGTGCTATAGACATTGCAACAAGGGATGTTTTGGTTTTCTTAGCTAAAGCTTTATTCAACGACGAAAGAATTACAAATCCGCTATCGCAGAAGACGGGGATAGATACTATATAGCCAATTATGCTCATCGCTAATGTAGGTCGCTTTTCACCAACAAGTTTTATAATCGTCTCGGCCATTTTAATTGCTGCCCCTGATTTTTCAAGAATGGTCCCAATAATAACGCCGGCAATGATTACTATTCCTATGTTGGTTAGTGTGTTGCCAAATCCTTGGGTTATAATTCCTGCGATTTTGTCCGAAGGCATAAATGCGGCAAATGCCAATAGGTATGAAGCAAGGATTAAAGCAAGAAACGGATTTAGCTTAAATTTTGCTGTTGCTATTACTATAAATAGGATGGCAAGGAATAAAATAAGAATTAAATACGGACCTGACATAAAACCCCCCCTTATTTTATAAAGCCTTAATGGCTTTAATTAACCTAAAAATTCTTTCAGAAGAGTTTTCTAATAGTACTGATGAGTTTACAATTGCGTCATTTAAAGACATTGGTTTATCTAATACAGAAAACACGCTACTAACTCCAATTTCATATAGATTTTCAACATCTTCAACCGTTCCTGCAATTATGATTAATGGCTTATTGTATTTTTTACAAAGTTTTGCGATACCGCATATTGTTTTTCCAAAGGCGGTTTGATTGTCTATTTTCCCTTCACCGGAGATTACAATATCAGCATCTATAATTTTATCCTCGAGCTTTAAAGTATCTATAACGATGTCTATTCCACTTCTCAGGCTTGCGTTTAAGAAGGCTAAAAGCCCTGCACCAAGTCCACCTGCGGCACCGGAACCTGGGATATCGATTATTTTTTTGTTAAAATGATTTTCCAATAAAGTCCCGTAATGTTTAAGATTTTTATCTAAAATTTCAACCATTTCTTTAGTCGCACCCTTTTGTGGACCGTAAACTTTAGAAGCACCATTTTCACCTATTAAAGGATTAGTAACATCACAGGCTACAATGAAGGTGGATTCATATATTCTTTTATCTAAATTATATGTATCAATGTAATTAATCTTTCCAAGTTCTCCACCGCCATGTCCAATTTCTTTTCCATTACTATCAAAAAATTTAACACCAAGGGCCATAGCCATTCCTGCACCGCCATCATTCGTTGCACTGCCGCCAATTCCTATAATAAATTTTCTACATCCCCTATCAAGTGCATCCCTAATTAGCTGCCCTGTTCCGTAGGTGGTTGTTATCATAGGATTTTTTTCATCCTCTTTAAGGAGGTAAAGCCCTGAAGCTGACGCCATCTCAATGACGGCAGTCTCACCATCTCCTAAAATGCCATAAAAACTTTCTATATTTCTAAAAAGGGGATCCTTAACAATAGTTTTAATAATTTTCCCACAAGTTGCATCGACTAAAGACTGGCAGGTTCCTTCACCGCCGTCAGCCATCGGAATTTTATAAATTTCAGCTTTAGGAAAGACCTTTAATATTCCTCTTTCAATACATCCTGCAACTTCAAGGGCCGAAAGGCTTCCTTTAAATTTATCTGGAGCTATAAGTATTTTCATACCAATCACCTACTCAAAATATACTGGTTTATTAGTTTTTGAAGATTCATAAATCGCGTCGATTATTCTTGAAACCACAAGAACCTCCTCAGGCTTAACGTATGGTTCTTTGTTGTTTATAATTGCATCAATCCAAAGTCTTGTTTCCATTTCAGCTGCAGTTTCATTCCTTCCTTTATAAAACGCAACAGTTCCTTCATCAAGGGCAGGTTTTAGAGTATAAAGCTGTCCATTTTTCTCACCGTTAATTCTTAATCCGTCCATCATATCAGCACCAGCCCTAGTGCCGCAGAGGGTAACCTTCGCTTCACCTTCCTGCAATGTATTTAATGCCCAGCTGCATTCAAGATTAATTGTTGCCCCATTTTTCATGGTAATCATAGCAAAGGCTGACTCTTCAACTTCAAAATTTTTCCC
Source organism: Caloramator australicus RC3 (assembly GCF_000297115.1). GTDB lineage: Bacteria > Bacillota > Clostridia > Clostridiales > Caloramatoraceae > Caloramator > Caloramator australicus. The sequence continues at coordinate 32,947 of NZ_CAKP01000065.1, forward strand.
CTTCCAGCTTCCCCATACGTTGAAGGACTCTTCATTTTCGCTAATTTTGTTATATACATTTCCTACTACGTATTTTACTTCGTAATTCCCCATAAACCAAAGGACAAGGTCAAGGGCATGGACACCAATATCTATTAAGGCTCCTCCGCCTTGGGATTCTTTGTTTAAAAATTCCCCCCAAACAGGGACAGCTCGTCTCCTTACTGCATGGGCCTTCGCATAATATATTTCTCCAAGCTCCCCATTTTTGCATAATTGATATAGGTATTGGGAATCCGGTCTAAATCTATTTTGAAGGGCTATTGTAAGTTTCTTCCCTGATTTCTTTGAAGCTTCAATCATTTTAGCTGCCTCAATTGAATTTATTGCCATCGGCTTTTCAACTAAAACGTGTTTTCCTGATAATAGAGCATCGATTGTAATAGTGGAGTGGGACTTATTTGAAGTTAAGACGTATACAACATCAATTGATTTATCCTCTAAAAGTTCTCTGTAATCGGAACACACTTTGGATTTTTCTGAACCAAATTCCTTTGCAGCAATGTAAGCTTTATCGATATTTCTATTGCAAAAGCCGACTATTTCAACATTATCGAGCTTTCTAAGTGCGGGAAGGTGCTTATTAAACGCGATTCCTCCACAGCCTATTATTCCAACCCTAACTTTTTCACCCACTAAAATACCCCCTTTAAATTAAGCTTTTGCATGATTTTCTCTTAATAAATTTAGTATCTAATATAGTTCTTTTTTCTGTTGGAATTCCCTCAATCAAATCAAATAATTTTCTTGTTCCAATAATTCCAAGGTCTTTAATTGGAACATCGATTGTTGTCAATTGAGGCGATAATATCTGCGAAATTTCATAGTTATTGTGGCCTATTACAGAAATATCATCAGGAATTTTTAAGTTAAGTTCCTGGCAAGCACGATAAACTCCAACAGCCTTTGAATCATCGCTGACAAAAACTGCCGTTGGCGGATTAGGATTTTTTAATATTTCCTTGGCAGCTAAATATGCCTCCTTTATTGAAGAACCTCCATCCTTAATTATTGAATAATCAACAGGAATTGCAGCTTCCTTATGGGCTTCAATATATCCGCTTAATCTATCCTGACTTACAACATATTTTAAAGGGCCGTGTATGAAGGCAATTCTATTGTGACCCAATTTAAACAAATATTCAACAGCTTCCTTTGAATCTGCAAAATTATCGGTATCGACTGAGTAAATTTCATTGGCAATTCTTTCATTTGTATATCTCCCCAGTAATACAAAAGGAAATTTCATTTCATATAATTTTTCAATTAAAGGATCATTAACTTTAGAGCTTAAAATTATAATTCCCTGTATCACTTTACTTTCGATCATAGATATACATTTTTTAATCTCTTGATTCTCATCCTTTGAAGTATTTAAAACGATTTCATAATCCTTTTTATCAGCAACTTCTCCGATGGATTGCAAAATTAATGGTAAAAACGCCTCGTTTGAAAACCTCGTTAAAGAAACAATGCCAATTGCAGGAAAGGCGGTAGCAGTAAGACTTTGAGCGATTTTATTGGGTTTAAAATTTAGTTTGTTTATTGCATCCAAAACTCTTTTTCTGGTATTTGGATTAACATTTGGAGCATTATTAATAACCCTTGACACTGTCGATATAGAAACGTTTGCAAGTTTTGCAACATCCTTAATAGTAGCTGGCATTTTACTACCCCCATCATATAATTATTAGTATATTTTAACTTTTATGTTATTAGCTTAAATTAATTATATCACTTTAATAATACAAGTAACAATACATATGAAAACATTTTCATAAGTTTTTTAAAAAAATAAGAAATATTAAGAAAATTATAGATAATTAATGAAAAGAATATAAATTTTAAGCTAATTCAGATTTGTAAATTAAATACTTTATGAATAATATTGAATTAAGAAATGAATTTAAAAACGTTTTCACAAAAACTTAAGGAGGATGGGAATGTCTGAGAAGGTTAAAGAAAAAATAGAGTTTTTATATAAAGGACAAGATACAGAAAAAATATTTTCTGAGATAATGAGTATAATAAAAAATTTCAAGAACCAAAGAAAAAGAAAGGAGTTCTTCGATCAGGAAGATGTTATTTTAATTACCTATGGTGATCAGTTTAAGGGTAATGATAAAAATCCTTTATTCTATCTAAAACAGTTTTGTGATGAGTATATTAAAGATATCATAAATACCATTCATATCCTTCCCTTTTTCCCTTATTCATCTGATGATGGATTTTCGGTTATAGACTATAAAAAAGTTGATCCAGATTTAGGCGATTGGGAAGATATAAAAGAGCTATCAAAGGAATATAGGTTGATGTTTGATTTTGTATGCAACCACATATCTTCAAAAAGCGATTGGTTTTTAGGGTATTTAAATGGAAAAGAGGAATATAAGGATTATTTTATAGAGGCAGATCCCAATGAGGACCTTTCTAAAGTTGTAAGACCTAGGGCATTACCTCTTTTAACTGCCTTTGATACAAAAAATGGGAAAAAATATGTTTGGACAACGTTTAGTGAAGATCAGATAGATTTAAACTACAAAAATCCAAAGGTTTTAATAGAAATGATAAAAATATTGCTTTATTACATAGAACAAGGTGCAGATATAATAAGGCTGGATGCTATAGGTTTTTTATGGAAGGAGATTGGGACAAGCTGTATTCACCTTGAACAAACACATAAAGTTGTTCAGCTTTTTAGAGATATAATACAGCTCACAGCAAAAGAAGTTAAAATTATTACAGAAACTAATGTGCCCCATAAGGATAATATATCATATTTTGGCGATGGATATAACGAAGCACATATGGTTTACCAATTTCCACTGCCACCATTAGTATTATATACATTTATGTGCGGAGATTCTAGAGTATTTACAAATTGGGCAAAGAATATTAAACCTATTTCAGAAGAAACGGCCTTCTTCAACTTTTTAGCATCCCACGATGGAGTAGGCTTAAACCCTTTGAGAGGTATTGTTTCAGAAGATGAAATAAATAAACTTGTTGAATTGACAATCAAAAGAGGCGGACTTGTATCATATAAATACAATCCAGATGGAAGCAAAAGCCCATATGAATTGAATATATCCTATTTTAATGCCTTAAGCGATGAAGATGAGAGAGAGGAAATTAAAATTAGGAAGTTTTTAAATGCCTATTCTATCGCTTTAGCAATGCAAGGTGTTCCAGGAATTTATATACATAGTATATTAGGCTCACAAAATTACCATGAAGGAGTAAAGATTACAGGACAAAATAGGACTATTAATAGAGAAAAGTTTGAGTATTCTAAGATAAAAGAAGAACTTGATATCAAAAACAATTTAAGATATAGAGTTTATAATGGAATAAAAGAATTGTTAAAAATAAGAAAGCAATATAGTGCCTTTCATCCAAATTCAAAGCAAGATATCTTAGAAATTTCGAGGGATGTAATAGCAACACTGCGCTCATCAGATAAGGGAAAAATATTGGCTTTAAATAATATTACAAACAAAAAATTGGTATTAAAAATTGATAAAGAAAAAATTAAATGCACTAAAGGAGAAATTATTTCTCTTATTGATAAAAAAATTATTATAACTAATGATGATAGCATTGAGATTTCTTTAGATCCTTATGAATTTTTGTGGTTACATTATGCTTAATTTTATAAATTTTAATTTTCTAAGGGGGGTGAAGTTTTAATTTTTATAAATATTTTTATGTATATCAAAAATAAAGTGAAATAAATTAGGGGGGAAATACTGTGTTAAAAAAATTATTAAGCCTTTTTATGAGTTTAACAGTTTTATTGGGGCTTCTTAGTGGATGCAGCAAACAGACATCAAGTGATGATACAGAAAAATTTAAGGGCAAAGAAGTTACAATTTACATCAGAATGATGGAGGCGCAAGATAAATGGTTTAGGGAAAACATTATTGCTGCTTTTGAACAAAAATACGGGGTAAAGATTAATGTTAGAACATTTGAAAAGGATACAGACCTTCATAACATTTTGGAACTAGATAAGGATAAAAATACAATAGCATTGGTTAAGGTTCCTTTTATGCAGATATATCCACTTGCAAAAAAGGGATTAATTATGAGCTTGGATGAAGCTGTAGGTGAAAAGTATAAAGAGGATATCAAGGAATATGTTGACAAAGCAATTGAGATGGCAACAATTGATGGAAAAGTTTACTATATTCCAAGAAAACTCGAAACTAATACCCTTTTATATTTAAAATCCAAAGTTGAAGATGCGGTAAACAATTGGGAAAAGATGAAACCTCAAATAAATAAAATGTTTAAAAAGGAAAATGGTTATGGATTGCCTGATGGTTATACTTTAGAAGCAGATCCAAATCAATGGGATTGGTATGATTTAGCTGTTGTAGGTTATTACTGGGCAAATACACCTTACAATGGGACTAAAGAACCAAGAATAGCTCACAGAGCAAAGAAATATGAAGGTACTGTTATTGAAATTATGACAAAGGTATATCAAATGGGCGGAAATCAGGATGATATGCTTGCCATGAATACTCAACCTGTAAAAGACACATTCCAATGGGAAGCCTTCTTTAAAAAGAATGGATTATATAACCCAGCAATGTGGCAGGAAGGATGGTCAGGCGGTGGTATTTGGAATGCTATGGCACAGGGTAAAGTTTTCTTAGCATTTATGCACCAAATAGATGCCTTCTTTATACATGGAGGTAGCGATCCATCAATGCAAGGATTCTTAGCAAACCCAGATGATATGGGACTTGCAATTATGCCAATGGGGGCATCATTAGAGATAAAAGATGGACAACCAGCAAGAGTTGGAGGTCACCATTCACAGGCTGCAGGCTGGTGGTGGGGGATTCCAAAATCAACACCAGACAAGGAACTTTCATATACTCTTGCAAGATTTATTACAAACAAAGAAAATCATGCTAAAGAATGTGCAACCTTTGGTATGATGCCAATTAGAAAGGATATATATGAAAATCTAAATGAAAACTTTAAGGAAGTGTGGATGCAAGATGTATTTAAAACTGCTATGGAACAAGAAAGTCAAGGAATATTACCTGCACCAATGGTTTCTCAATGGCCGGCAATTCAAAATCTTTACCTTGAAGCATGGTATGATATAGTTGTTGGTGATAAGGATTATTCAAAGACACTTGATGAAGTTTACGCACCTAAAGCAAAGCAGGAATTAAGCAAATAGATTAGAACTGTGGATTTATTCCACAGTTCTAAATTTTAATAAATGAGGTGATACATTGCGTAAAATATTGATAGCTTTTAGAAAGAATTCATTCTTAATATATTCTCTTATACCAGCATTTTTATATATAGGTTTTTTTGCTCTAATAATCGGTTTTTATCTTTTAAAGCTTTCACTAACTAAATACGCTGGAGGAGATGTAGTTTTGTCGTCTACTCTTTATAATTACATTAAAATTTTTGATGATCCTATGTTTAATAAGGAATTTTCTGATGCATTTAGGAGGACTTTAATATTTGTAATTGTAGTTACGCCCCTACAACTTGTTACTGGTCTTATAACTGCTATGCTTATAAATAAAAGTTTTGCTGGAAGGGGTATTGTAAGGAGTATTTTGCTTCTTCCGCTTGCAATTCCTACAATAGTTACAACTTCGGTTCTATTGATATTGTTTAGTAAAGGCGGACATATGACTAGCCTTTTGATGGGCAGATATAGTTTTTTCCCTAAAATTTTTGATTATGAGATTTCTTTTATAAGCAATCCATACACATCCATAGGCTTATCCATATTTGGTAAAGTATGGAGAGATACACCTATTTCAATGCTTATATTACTATCGGGATTACAACAGATAAACGAGGAACAATACGAAGCTGCAAGGACTATGGGAGCAACTGCAGTGCAAAACTTTTTTTATATTACAATTCCATTGCTTATGCCATCAATTAGTTCGGTATTAATTTTAAGATCAATTGAGGCATGGAAGGAATTTATATTTCCTTATATATTGGCACCTTCATATCCAATTTTAGGAGTTTTAATAGAAAAATATTATGTACAGCTTATGGACCCTGGAACAGCAGCTATGGTTGGAATTGTTTTGATTGTTTGTATATTAGTAACATCATATGTTCTAACTTATATTCTGAATAAAATTAATAGATACCTCATTAGAGCATAAATAGGTGGTGATTAGATGAAGAAAATAAATGCAGATAAAATAGTATGGTTGATTTTATTGATTTTATCCATTTTTCTTGTATTATTTCCTATTTATATTATGTTTAAATATTCTATAAGCGACAGAAGAAGCTGGATAACTGGAGGAGAGTATCCTGTTCCTTGGTGGCCCTTTAAACCAACACTTGAAATGTATAAGTATTATTTAGGGGATAAAAGATTCTGGAGCAATGGATGGCTAAGCCTTAAAATAGCATTATTAACGGTTTCTTTTTCATTAATCTTGGGAACGCCAGCCGCGTATTCCCTTGCAAGATTTAAGTTTAATGGTAAAGCATTTTTACTTTTTCTAATACTTGCCATAAGATTTTATCCGGATATATCATCTGTTATTCCAGTGTCCTATATTTTTAATAAATCATTTTTATATAATCTTCCAAATGAAATTAAAATATCATTGGCCCATTGTTTGCTTAGCTTACCATATATAATTTTCATAGCACAGGGCGTTTTTGAAACTATACCTGTTGACTTAGAAGAACAGGCTTTGATTTTAGGGACCTCAAGATTTTATGCCTTTTTAAGAATAGTTTTACCTATAGCAGCACCGGGGCTTGCAGCAGGAGCTATATATTCCTTTTTGCTTTCTTGGAATGAATTTGTTTTTTCATATTTTATAACAGCTACTTCGGTTTCCAGTGAGGTTCCGCTACCTGTATATTTAAAGACTCTCCTTGGTTCCTTTTCACCTAATCTAGTATCTATATCAACATTGTCGCTGCTTGTTTCGATACCAGTTATCATATTTACATTCATTGTTCAAAAGTATATGATTGCTGGGATGATTAAGGGAGCTGTTAAGTAAAGGATGGAGGTAAGAAAATGGCAGAGTTAAAGTTAATGAATATAAACAAAAGATATCCCAATGGATTTCATGCAGTAAAGGACTTAAACATATATGTAAGTGATGGTGAATTTTTAAGTCTTGTTGGGCCCTCAGGCTGTGGAAAGTCAACAACCCTCAGGATGATAGCTGGACTGGAAGATATAAGTGAAGGGGAACTTTATATTGGAAATAGACTTTCTAACGACATCCCTGCAAAGGATAGAGGTATTGCAATGGTTTTTCAAAGTTATGCACTTTTCCCACATATGACGGTTGAAGCAAATATAACCTTTGGACTTAAGATTAAAAAGGTTCCTGAGAAAATTAGAAAGGAAAAACTTAATTGGGTCCTAGAACTTTTGGACTTAAAGGGGCTTGAGAATAGGAAGCCTGCTGAACTTTCAGGGGGGCAAAGACAAAGAGTAGCCCTTGGAAGAGCATTAGTTTTAGATCCAGATGTTTTACTTTTAGATGAACCTTTGTCTAATTTGGATGCTAAATTAAGGGTGAAAATGAGAACAGAACTTAAAAGGATACATAAAAAATTAAAATCCACTATAATTTACGTAACGCATGATCAGGCTGAGGCAATGACCTTGAGCGATAGAATAGCTGTTATGAAGGATGGGAAATTAATGCAGATAGGTACTCCGTCTGAAATTTATAATAACCCTGCCAATAAGTTTGTGGCTGGTTTTGTAGGAAGCCCTGCTATGAATTTCATAAGTGGTGAGCTGAAATTAATAGATAATAAAAATTATTTTGTATTTGAAATGGGGAAAATAGAACTTCCTGAATTATTGAAGGAGAAAATAAAAGAAAGCATAAAGGGTAAAGATGTAGTTTTAGGAATAAGACCAGAGGATATTGAAATTAGCTTTGAAAAAGATAATAACTCTTTAACTGGGGTTACATCTATAAGAGAAACATTAGGTTCTGACGATTATGTAACTGTTGAAATGGGGAATATTTTATTGACTGTAAGGGTGGAACCTGAAAAGTTTATCCCTATGGATGAAAAATGTTATTTAAAATTGAAAGGCAATAAGATGCATTTATTCAATAAAGATGAAGACTAATAGGAGGAGAGCAATGAAAAAAGGGACAGTATCAATAATTTCACACACACATTGGGATAGAGAGTGGTATCTTAATAGCCCCTATACAAATGAGTGGCTTTTAAAGTTTTTTGATTCATTATTTGAGGTATTTGAAAAAAGATCGGATTTTAAGTTTGTGCTGGATGGCCAAACACTAATCTTAGAAGACTATTTGGATGAACTTAATAAAAAGGGATTAAATGTAGAGGATTATAAGAATAAATTAAAACATTACATTGAAAAGGGAAATTTGGTTATCGGACCATATTATATGCAAACGGATTGGAAGATAGTCGATGAAGAGTGTTTAGTTAGAAATATATTATATGGCCTTAAAATATCAAAAGAATTTGGCAGGCCTATGATGATAGGGTGGCTTTTAGATAATTTTGGGCAAGTAAGTCAGTGCCCTCAGATACACAAAAAATTTGGAATTGACTCTCTAGTTGTATGGAGAGGAGCTAAATTTGAAAATGATAATATAAAATCAGAATTTATATGGCAGTCACCGGATAAAAGTGAAGTTTTAGCTTCATATTTAATAGCAAGTTATAGAAATGGAATGAGATTAGGTGAATTTAAGGATATATTTAAAAAGAGGATTGAAAGTGAGTATGAAAAACTAAAGGATTTTACAATTTCAAATAATGTGCTCATTATGAACGGATATGATCAGGAAATATATCCTGATGATGTTTTAGAGCTTTTAGAAGATGTTCAATTCGAAAATATAGATGTTAAGCAAGTATTGCCTCAGGAATATTTTGAAAACATAAGACGATTTAAAGAAAAGATGATTAAAATAGATGAAATACTAGATTGTGGAAAACTAATTTCAGTATTTCCAGGTGTTGTATCAACTAGAAACTATCTAAAAATAAAGAATTATAATTGTGAAACAAAGCTTATAAGGCAGCTAGAGCCTTTAATTGGAATGGGATATATTTTAGGACAAAATATATACATAGATAGAGATAATATATGGAGGACTTTATTAAAGAATCATCCCCATGATAGCATTTGCGGAGTAAGTATAGATGATGTTCATAGGGATATGGAAGAAAGATATCAAGTGATTGAAAAAGTAACCTTAGATGGGATAGAAAGTTCTTTATCGAGGATAATTCCACTTATAGAAACTGACGGAGACAGTAAAAATCAAGTTGTGGTATTTAACCTTTATCCGGTAGAAAGAAAAGAAACGGTTATATTAGAGGATAACTATGAGGGGTTAATACCTGTCGATGAAGATGGTAAGGAGATAGTGTTTGAAAGGGTTAATGGGAAAATAATTTTATTTTTACAGGGTATAAAGCCTTTTGGATTTAAAAGGATATATTTTAATGAGAAGGAAATAGAAAGGAATAAGGAAGATGGAATAAAGATTTACGATGATGTAATCGAAAACAAGTTCCTCTTGATAAAAATAAACGAAAACGGAACATTTGATTTATACGACAAGGAAACAGGGAAAGAATATAAAAATCTTTGCTATTTTGAGGATGAAGCCGATGCAGGAGATGAGTATAACTTTAGCTATATAGTCAAAGATGAGAAAATCAATACATTAAATTTAAAAGCAAAGATAAAAATTGTTGAAAAAAGTTCTTTAAGAGCAGTTATAAGGATTGAATATGTCATTAGACTTCCAGAAAAATTAGAAGGCAATTTAAGATCCAATAATAAAATTGATTTACCAATAGTAAATTACATAACGGTGGAGGCTGATTCTAAAGTAATAAAATTTAAAACCTTCATAAAAAATACTGCAAAGGATCATAGGTTAAGGGTATTGTTCCCTTTAAATATTAAAACCAATTTTATTAATTCCTATACTCAGTATGACATATATAATGAAACAACTAATGTAGATGATGAATATTATAAAATCCCAGATAAAGTTAAAAGGATAGTAAAGGGTGCAAGGGAACCCTTTGAATCAAGGACAAAGCTAACAAAGGGATTAATAGACTTCAATGATAAAAGTAACGGTTTTGCAATATTAACTAAAGGGCTTTATGAATATGAAGTTATTAAGGGTAATATTATCGCTTTGACCTTATTTAGAGCAGTAGATAGAATAGCAAAGGAAAATTTATTAACAAGAGAAGGCGATGCGGGTCCTAATATTTTTACTCCTGAAGCAGAGTGCTTAAGGGATATGATTTTTGAATATGCTGTTATTCCTCATAATTGCAAAATTGATCTTATCAATTACTATGCTTTATATAATTCACCTTTAATTATTGTTGAAACGGATAAGCATAGAGGAACTGTAAAAGAGGATTTAGGATTGCTGGAAGTCATAGGTGAAAATATTAAAGTAACATCAATAAAACCATCAGAAGATGGACAGGGATTGATAATAAGGCTTGTAAATTTAGATGAATTTGATAAAGAAATCAACATAAAAACATTATTAAGTGCCAAAAAAGTCTTTAAGGTCACATTAAATGAAGATGAAATAGAAGATTTACAAATAAATGATGGAAGAATAACGATAAATATTAAATCTAAGGAGATTACAACAATAAAAATTATTTACGAATCCGCTGAAATGGATTTAGAAAAAGTAAACTTTAAAATATTGAATGAAGGTAATTTTTACGAGGATTTTTCAAATTACATTTCATCTCCTTTAGTCACCATAGATGATGTAGAAAAAGAAAAGGAAAGAGCTAAAAAGCTGTTTGATCTAATGATTTCTTCAAAAACAGATTTAGAAAGGGAGAGCTATAATAGGGCATATTTAGAAGCAGAAATATCTTATTTACTTGCAAAAAGAACGCTATTAGAGCTGGAAAAAGAAAAAAATAAAGATGAATATGAAAGTTTTTTAAAAGAACTTGAAGAAAAGCTAAGGGAAATTGGATATAAACTAAATTTGAGCAGAGTAAGGAAAAGAGCGCTTGAAATGGTAGAAGAATATTTATAAGGAAGTGGCAATATGGATAAGGTTCATGTTGTTTCTACAACCCATTGGGACAGGGAATGGTATAGGACTTTTAATGATTTTAGAATTAGATTGTGCGATATGATGGATGAATTGTTGGAGATTTTAAAAAAGGATAACTTTAAATCATTTTATTTTGATGGTCAAACGATCCCCCTTGAAGATTATATAGATATAAATCCAGAAAGGTATGACGAATTAAAGGATCTTGTTAAAAACAACAAATTAATTATTGGACCATTTTATGTTATCCCGGATGAGTTTTTACCATCCGGGGAATCTTTAATTAGAAATCTCCTTTTAGGACATGATTTAGCAATTAAATTTGGCAGAAAGTCATTTTCAGGGTATCTTCCAGATAATTTTGGCCATATCTCTCAGCTGCCACAAATATTAAGGGGATTTAATATAGATAATATTCTATTCTTTAGAGGACTTGATAATAAAAGATGCCCATATAGTGAATTTATATTTGAGTCTGAAGATGGATCAGCCATTTTAGGAATCCACTTGAAACTTGGGTACTGGAACTTAAAGAGCTTTGGGCTTTTGGGTAAATCCCCAAAGGAACATTTTTTGGAGGTATTAAATAAGCTAAAGCCTTCAAATAAAAGTGGAGTTTATTTATTTTTAAACGGATCAGATCATTTGTATCCTCAGGGGAACCTACCTGAATTATTAGAAAAGGTTAAAGAGGAAGTTAAAGATATAGAAATCCTTCAATCATCCGTTGATGATTATATCGAAGATGTAAAGAAAAATATTAAATTCGAAGCGCTTTTAAAAATTAAAGGAGAATTAAGGGATGCAAATTCATCCCAAGTAAATCCTTCCGTTTATTCAACAAGATATTTAATAAAGCAAATGAATAAAAATTGCGAAATACAATTAGAAAAATATTGTGAACCATTGAATGCTTTAGGATACATATTCGATATTAAATATCCTAAAAATCTAATAAAAAAGGCATGGAAGGAGCTTATTAAAAACAATGCCCATGACAGCATATGCGGTTGTTCCTCAGATGAAACTATGAAGGATGTTGAACATAGATATAAACACTCCTTTGAAATAAGTAGAAGATTAACGGAAATGGCGATGGGGAATATAGCTGATTTGATTGATATGAAAAACTTTGAAGATGAAGACATGGCATTAGTAGTGTTTAATCCTCTTAATTGGGGAAGAAGGGACGTAGTTGAAGCTTGTATTGAGTTCCCTATAGGAAAAGATGTAAAGGACATAACTATTTATGATGGTGAAGATGAAGTTGACTATGAAATAATAGATATTTTTGAAAGAGTAAAATTAAATGAATTTAAAAATAAATCAAAGGAAAAACAAAGAGTTATTTGCTTTAAAGTAAGATTTATAGCTGAAAATATTCCACCATTAGGGTATAAAACTTATAAAATAAAACCAAAAGTTTTGAGGGAAAAAAGAAGATATGTTCAAAAATCTATGCAATATATCTTCCAAAGATTCATAGAAAATGAATTTTATAAAATAGAAGTAAATTCAGATGGAACACTTAATATCTTTGATAAGAAAAATTGCAATTATTATGAAAGAATGCATCTATTTCAGGATAGGTCAGATGCAGGAAATGAATACGAATATTCGCCTGCCTACAGGGATGAAGTTGTTTTTCCAACATTAAAGAATTTTACTATAACAAAAAATAGCGAAATTTCTTCAACTATAAAGCTTGAATTTGAAATGGAAGTCCCAAACGGTGTTGATGGATTTGTAAAAAGAAATGATGAGAGGGTTACAAATAAAATAGTTTCCTATGTAACCCTCTATAAGGGGATTGACAGGATTGATTTTAAAACAAAAATTCAAAACAATGCAAAGGATCATATATTGACAGTTAATTTTAATTCAGATATAAATACAGAAAAGGAAAAAACCTATATTCCATTTGATATAATAGAAAGAAGCATAAAAATAAAAGAATGTGACTTAAATGAAAATGAAATAGAAACTCCCTTTAAGCCTACCCAGTTATTTGTAAGTGTTTCAGATGGTAGAAAGGCCTTTACATTGGCAACAAGGGGTATTTATGAATATCAAACTAAAAAAGAAGAAAAATTGGATGTAAGTTTAACCCTTTTAAGATCAGTAAGCTATATGTTTAGGGATGTTCTTCCGAATTCAAAAGATGGACAGCCTTGCACAACACCAGTAGTTTTTACAAAGGATGCACAATGCATAGGAGAAGGAATATTTGAATATTCAATTGTTCTACATAGTAATGATTGTATTAAGGATGATATATACAAAAGGGCCTTTGAATATGAAACACCCCTAATGGCTTATTATTCAAATAAAGTAACAAAAAGTGTTTTGCCTAATAAATTTTCCTTAGTTGAAGTTGAAGGAGAAGGTATTGTTTTATCAGCTTTTAAAAAGGCTGAATTTGATGAGGCTATAATTATTAGATTGTTTAATCTAACAAGTGTTGACCAATCTGCCAAAATAAAGTTGAACTTTAATTTTAATAGGATTTTGCGTTCTAATATGCTGGAGGAAGATAAAGATGAGCTAAGTTACATAAAAAATGATGTTACTATAAGCTTTAAGCCAAAGGAAATAGTGACAATGAAAATATATATTAATGGGTGATATTATGGATAAATTTCTATGTGGTATTGATCTTGGGGGAACGAAAATAAACACCGTAATTATTACTAATAAAGGTGAAATGGTTTCTTCATATACCCTGCCTACATTAGCCCATGAGGGACCTGAAAAAGTTATTCAAAGGATGAAGGAGACGGTTTATAAAGTATTAGAAGATGCAAAATTAGATGTTTCTGACTTGGAAGGCATAGGGGTGGCATCTCCGGGGCCATTGGATGCAAAAAAGGGAATCGTTTTAAATCCTCCAAACCTTCCGGGGTGGATTGATATAACTTTGGCAAAGATATTAGAGGATGAGTTTAAAATTCCTGTGAAGCTTCAAAACGATGCCAATTGTGCTGCTTTAGCTGAATATTACTTTGGTGCTGGTAATAGAACGAAAAATTTTGTTTATATCACTATTAGCACAGGAATAGGCGGGGGAGCAATAATAGATGGTAAATTATATGATGGTGCAAATTCTAACGCGGCAGAATTTGGGCATGCTAGTATAAACTTTGACGGCGAAAAGTGCCAATGTGGAAGTTATGGATGCTTTGAAATGTATGCATCGGGAACAGCCCTTGCAAATTTTGCAGCAAAGGAAATAGAAAAAGGAAGGGAAAGCGTTATAAAAGATATAGCAAAGGATGGGAAAATAACTGCAAAGGATGTATTTGAAGCATATAAAATGGGTGATAATTTAGCAAAGGAACTTATTGAAAGGGAAGCATTTTATCTGGGAGTTGGGATTGCAAATATAATTATGAACTACAATCCTGAGGTTATAGCATTAGGCGGAGGAGTAGCCAATGGTTTTGATATATTGTATCCTATTATGATCAAAACAGTAGAGGAAAGATGCTATAAAGCAAGTTTTGAAGGCTGTAAAATCGTAAAGGCGAAGCTTGGGCAAAATTCCGGTGCAATTGGTGCAGCAGTACTAAATATTGTTTTTTCAAAAAATTAAAAAAATTTTAGTTGACATAAGTAGAAAATGTTATTATTATTAAATTTAATAAATAAAAATAAAAGCCAAAATCGATGCGTGAAAGAAGTAGGCATAATAGGTAGTTACAGCGAGTCGGGGACGGTGGAAGCCCGATACGATCCATTATGTTGAATGGGTTCACAAGATGCAGGGTGAATTTAAGTAGCCCGGGCCGGATTTCCCACGTTACAGGGATAGGATGTGTTGGCATCCGAAAAAGATGAGCATTTTGCTCAATTTAGGTGGCACCGCGAAGGCACTTCGCCCTAAAAAGGGTTAAGTGCCTTTAATTTTTTTAAAGGGGGCTGTATTATGAAAAGGGAAAAATTTTCATCAAGTTTAGCAGTTTTTTTGGCTACATTAGGTTCTGCTATAGGCTTAGGAAACATCTGGAGATTTCCCTATGTTACTGGAATGAATGGAGGAGGCGCGTTTTTATTCGTTTACTTGTTTTGCGTTTTGCTTGTTGGAATACCTGTTATGATAAGCGAATTTTTTATAGGAAGAAAAACGCGATCAAACCCTGTTATAGCCTTTGAAAAACTTGGGGGTAGAAAATGGAGTATAGTAGGTTATATGGGCATTATAGCCTCCCTATTAATCATGTTTTTTTATAGCGCTGTGGCGGGATGGGTTTATTCATATACCTTTAAAAGTTTGATGGGGAAATTTAATGGGGCTACATTGGAATCCTCAAAGGATATTTTTATAAATACAATAACAAACCCTAAGGGTGTTATTTTATGGCAATTAACTGCCCTTTTAGTAGTTGCAATAATACTTACTATGGGCGTTAAAGGAGGAATAGAAAGGGCTACAAAAATATTGATGCCAGTCTTATTTGTCCTAATTTTAATTTGTGATATAAGGGCTCTAACGTTAGAAAATTCTCTTGAAGGGATAAAATTTTTGTTTGCTGTGGATTTTTCAAAACTCAAGTCAAGCAGCATCTTAACTGCCTTAGGGCTTTCCTTTTTTAAACTATCATTGGGTGTTGGGGCCATGATTACCTATGCAAGCTACTTTACTGATGATGATAATTTAATGTCGACATCCTTAAAAGTTGCTCTGTCAGACACATTAATATCCCTTCTTGCTGGCATTGCAATATTTCCAACGGTTTTTGCCTTCAAGATGGAACCTTCCTATGGTCCGGGACTTTTGTTTATAACAATACCACTGATATTTTCAAAATTACCTTTTGGAAACGTACTTTTATTTATGTTTTTCCTATTAACCTCAATAGCAGCAACTACGGCGATGCTATCTTTAGTTGAAGTTCCAGTTGCCTATCTTATGGAGGTTAAGAAAATAGGTAGAATAAAAAGCGTGTTGATGGTTACATGCATCATTGCATTATTTGGAAGCTTAGCAGCCCTTTCAGTTGAAGGAAATGTTTTATCCAATGTAAAGCTTTTAGGAAAGTCTGTTTTTGACATATTTGACTATCTATCATCTAATATCCTCTTGCCACTAGGAGGAATATTGATTTCTGCTTTTGTAGGGTATTTTGTTAGGAGAGAAGAGGTTATTATTGAAATTACAAATAAAATGAGGATTAAAAATGTAAATCCATTAAAGATCTATTTATTAGTTTTAAAATATGCTACTCCAATTTTGATTGGGATAATCTTTATAAATAGCATTTTCTAAAAACAGGCTTTGCCTGTTTTTTTAAATTCAAGTTAAATATCAAAAAATTCAAGTTAAATTAAATTGAAAAACAATTTACAGAGTAATATAATTATTTTGAAAATTTTAGCAATAAATATATATTGAGATTAATTATA
Organism: Caloramator australicus RC3; assembly: GCF_000297115.1. GTDB lineage: Bacteria > Bacillota > Clostridia > Clostridiales > Caloramatoraceae > Caloramator > Caloramator australicus. The sequence continues at coordinate 49,497 of NZ_CAKP01000065.1, forward strand.
GGAGGTGCGTGAATAGAAAAATATTTGATCAACTTTAAAAAAATTAAATTAATATTTTATTTTAAGGGGGGAAAATTCATGAAAAAAACATTAATTAAAATTTTTGTGCTTTTCATGTCACTTACATTGATTTTTTCAAGCTTTAACTTCTCCTTTGCAGCTACAAAAAAGACTAGCGATCTTAAACTTGCATCAGACTGGCCATATCCATTCCACGGAAATCCATTTGGGCCAGGGGCTGTTGGCGGTGCTTGGTGGTTTGTATACGAACCATTTGCTTATTATATTCCGCAAACAGGTCAGTATATTCCAAGGCTTGCTGAAAAGTGGACAATTAATGGAAGCAAATTAACGGTATATCTTAGGAAAAATGCAAAATGGTCGGATGGGAGAGCATTTACAGCCCAGGATGTTGTTAATACAGTAGCCTTTATTCAAGCTATGTGGCAGTGGCCATATGAAATTCAAACTGTAAGAGCTATAAATCCAAATACAGTAGAGTTTACTTTGTGGAAGGATGCACCAACTTCATTTATGCATACAATACTTACTGACGGTGCTATGGGTTCATTAGTTCCATATCACGTATATTCAAAATGGTATGGACAAGCAAGGCAAGTTGCTGAACTTGGTAAGAAAATATTCTATGATACACAGTCAGGAAAAACAGTTTCTGACGAAACAAAGAAGCAATATGAAAAGTTAAGCTCAGCATTAAGAGATCAAGTAAATAAATTCTCACCATACAAAACATTAAAGAGAATGCCCGTTGTTGGTGCATATGAACCAACTAAAATAATCCAATCTGAAATGGTTTTAAGCAAAAATAAGTATCATTGGCTTGCTAATAAAAATACTACAGAAAGGGTAGTATTTAGAAGATGGTCTTCTAACGAATTTGTATGGGCGTCATTAGTATCAGGAGAGCTTGATGCAGCACATCCTAATATGCCAAAGGATGTTGTAGAGCAGTTGAAGTTTATAAATCCTAATCTAAATGTTAAAACAGTTTCAGACCTTTCAGAAATTGCATTAATTTTTAACTTTAATAATAAGTTGTTCAAAGATTTAAATTTAAGAAAGGCAATAGCATATGTTATAGACAAGAATAAAGTTAAAGACGTTTCTGTATGGCAAGCTAATCCAGCAGGACAGTATTATACTGGAGTTTTAAGCAGCATGCAAAGCAAATGGGTAAATAGCGCTACACTAAGTAAAATGACTAAATATACAACAAGTGCTGCTTCTGCTGAAAATATATTAAAGAAGGCTGGATATACGAAGAAGGATAATCAGTGGTATACACCTTCAAATGAGCCTGTTGAGTTTGTTCTTTCAGTATATGGACCTCATAACGACTGGGTTTTAGCAGCGAGGGAAGTTGTTCAACAGCTTAATAAGTTTGGATTTAAGGTTGAAATGAAGCTAATACCTGATGGAATGAGAGATCAGGTAATGAGAAGTGGAGAGTATGAGTGTGCTATAGAATTTGGTTCTGCATGGTGGGGTTATCCACATCCAATGACCGGATATGCAAGACTTTATCAGTGGGATATTGCAAATATTACAGCATTCCCATCAAAGGAAAAATTCAATACTCCGTGGGGAGAATATTCACCATTTGATCTCGTGGAAGAATTAAGGGTAAATATAAACAACAGCAAGAAAGCAACAGAAATAATTCAAAAATTAGCTTATATTACAAATGAATACTTACCAGTTGTTCCACTATTTGAAAAGGTTCTTCCAATATATTATTCAAGTGCAAGATTAACAGGATGGCCATCAGCACAAGATGGAAGATGGTCATTAGCTCCTGGAGGAATAGAAAGATTATATAATCTTCTAATTACTGAGGGAGTATTAAAAGCAAAATAATTGAACTTGGAGGAGGTAGACTTGAAGTTTATATTAAATAGATTAATTTATTTGTTATTTGTATTGTTTATAGCCATAAGCGGGATATTTTTCCTTATCAATAAGATGCCAGGCGATCCCGCTTATGGCCTGGCTGTTTCTATATCACAACAAAGGAATATGGATATAAATAAGGCGCTGGAGATTGCTCATCAAATGATGGGAATAGATACCGGCGAGCCTTTATTTATTAGATATGTAAAGTTTTTGAATCAATTTATAAGAGGAAACATTGGTTATTCAACATATTATCAAACAACCGTTAATGAAATAGTTGCAAAATCCCTTCCTTGGACTCTACTTGTTGTTTTTATATCTATATTGATAAGTTTTATAATAGGTGTTTATCTAGGTGCTTTTTCAGCACAAAAAAGAGGACGAGCAGTTGATATTTCAATTTCATTTGTATCCAGCATAATTCAAGCTATTCCACCTTTTGTTTTAGCTGTTTTGATTTTATTTGTAGGTGCTATTAAACTAAGGATTATACCTTTAGGTGGAGCATATCCAGTAGATATGGAACCTTCTCTTTCAATGGATTTTATAATTAGCGTTATAAAACATGCTATAGGCCCAATAGTAGCTATATCAATACCTCAAATTGCTGTTTGGACCCTTGCCATGAGGGGAAACACACCACAAATAATGGAGGAAGATTATATTAGATTTGCGATGATAAGGGGAGTTAAAGATTCAACTATTGCAAGAAAATATATAAGAAATAATGCAATTTTACCTTTAGTGGCGAGCCTTGCAATTGCCTTTGGCTATATGCTGGGTGGAAACACTTTAGTTGAATCGATATTTAATTATCCTGGAATAGGTTTTTATTTTGGAAAGGCTATAGCTCTTAGGGATTATGGGCTATTAACAGGCTTGTTCTCTTTAATTGTAGTAGGGGTTATTATAGCAACCTTTTTAGCTGAGATAATATATTCATTAATTGATCCAAGGGTGAAGGTAAAATGAGTGAATTGAGGATTAATTTAACAAAGGGTATAAGCTTATTTAAATATAATAAAAAAGCTTTTATAGGATTTATAATAATTTTATTTTACGTCCTTATGGCCATTTTTGGCCGATATATAGTTCCATTATCATTAGAATCAAACTTTTCAGAAAGGTATTTAGCACCATCTTTAAAACATCCCTTTGGGACGGATTATTTTGGGATAGATATTTTTGCCCAGATTGTAAATGGTGCTAGAACTGTTATAGGTTTAAGTATGACATCAAGTTTTTTTGCAGTATTAATTGGAACCATTTTAGGGATATTAAGGGGGTATTTGACTGGCAAGATAGGACAACTTGTCGATGCTATAATTTCAATATTTTTAGTAATACCATCCTTTCCAGCATTATTGATAATGGCAGCGATATTTGCCGATTCAAACCTTAATATGGTGCAGATTTCATTAATTGTAGCCCTTTGGCTTTGGGCACCCCTTGCGAAACAGGTTTCTGCCCAGGTTATGTCGATAAAAAGTAAAGAATTTATCGAAGCTTCCAAAATGCTCAATATGCCTCTTTATTATATAGTATTTAAAGATATTTTCCCCCTTGTTGCGCCATATATCCTTGTAAATTTTGCGATGCAACTAAAAGGGGCTATGGAATTTACAATTGGCCTTATGTTTTTAGGGCTTGCAAAATTTGATTCTACCCATTGGGGGATAATGCTAAATTATGCCCTTTATCAAGCGGGGGCCTTATATACTCCTAGGGCATTTCACTATCCGTTTTTCATAATATTGAATATAATTCTTCTTATCTATGGAGGAATTATATTTGCACAAGGCTTAGAAGAAACATTTAATCCTAAACTTCGGGGGCATGAATGATGAAGGCATTGTTAAAGGTTGAAAATTTAAGCGCACATTACATTGTTAAGGAAGGGACGATTAAGGCAGCTAATAATATAAACCTAGAAATTGCTGAAAACAGCGTTACTGCTGTAGTTGGAGAAAGCGCATCAGGTAAAAGCACGCTTATAGAGGCAATTACCATGAGTCTACCTCCAAATGGGAGGATAAGCAGTGGCAAAGTGTTCTATAAGGATAATGATATATTAAAAAGCGATTATGAACATTTAAGAAAAATAAGGTGGACAGAAATTGCTTATGTACCACAGGCGGCACAGCAATCCTTAAATCCAACAATGAAGGTAATAGATCATTTTGTTGATACAGTAAAGTCTCATAATATTAAATGGTCAAATCATGAGATAAGGGAAAGGGCATCTGAACTTTTAAAGCTTGTAAGATTAGAACCGGGAACAGTCCTTGATAGCTTTCCGAATCAGCTCTCTGGTGGAATGAAACAAAGGGTTTTAATAGCCTTAGCTCTTTTATTCGATCCTAAAATATTGATTTTGGATGAGCCAACTTCAGCACTAGATGTAATTACCCAGGCACATATTGTTAAACTTTTAAAGGAGATAAAGAAAAATAGAGATATAACTATAATTTTTATTACACATGATATTGCAATAGCTGCAGAACTTGCAGATTACATAGTAGTTATTTATGGTGGACATGTTATTGAAAAGGCCGATACAATTAAAATTTTCAAGGAGCCTAAACATCCATATACAAAGGGATTAATCAATTCAATAATGTCCATCCTATCAAAGGATGATGAACCAAAGGGGATAAAAGGAGATCCTCCAAGCCTATTAAATCCTCCTCCTGGATGTAAATTTCATCCAAGATGCCAATTTGCAAGTGAAATATGCAAAAAAGAAGTTCCTGATTTAATAAAATTAGATGATAGTTCTAAGGTTGCATGTTTTCTATATAAAAGTGCAGGAGGAGATGTAGATGAATAGTTCTGTATTAGAATTAAAAAATGTATCAAAGATTTATTCAATTGGATTATTTAATAAAGTAAAAAAATTAGCATTAGATGATGTAAGCTTAAATATAAAAAAAGGTGAAAAGATAGCCATAATTGGGGAAAGCGGTATGGGTAAAAGCACCCTAGCTAAAATAATGTGCGATTTAGAAACACCTTCAAAAGGTGAAGTTTATTGGTTTGGAGAAAATTTAAGCAAGTTGAATTCTAAGGAATACAAAAAAATGAGGATCAAGGTTCAATATGTTCACCAAGATCCTTATGCTTCTTTACATCCCAGTAAAGATATTTTTAGCATATTAAAGGACCCAATCCTGTTTAATAGGATATGTGAAAGACACGAAGTAAAGGAAAAGGTAGAAGAGCTACTTGAATTGGTTGGGTTGACGCCAACAAATTATTTTTTGAATAAATACCCCCATCATTTATCAGGTGGAGGAAGACAGAGACTCGCAATTGCAAGGGCTCTTTCAGTTAATCCTGAAATATTAGTAGCAGATGAGCCCATAAGCATGATAGATATGTCCCTTAGGGCATCTATAATTAAGCTACTAAAGGATATCAATTCAAAATTAAATATATCCATTATATTAATCCTTCATGATATAGGAGCTGCAAAATATTTTGCTGAAGGCGATGGAAAATTGATAGTAATATATGGTGGTAAAATAGTTGAATTTGGAAGCTGTGATGAAATAATAAATAATCCAAAGCATCCTTATACCAGAGTATTGATTTCATCAACAGCAGTTCCAGATCCGGAGCTATCAAAACGAAAAATAGTTGAGGAATTGAAATCCTACGAACCACCAAAAAGGACGCCCGAATCCCAAGAATGTCCTTTCATTCATGCATGTAATTATTCAAAGGATATTTGTTTAAAAGGGCCGGGTTTAGAAAAAGTAAATGATTTACATTTTGTAAGTTGCCATAGATATAAAGAACTGCCTAACTGGAAATTATTCAACTAAAAAGCGTTGGGAGGATAATTGATGTTCAAGCTAGAGAGATTGACTTTAGAACCTGTATTAACACCTGATTTTACTAATGAATGGGAAAAGGCTGCGGTATTTAATGCTGCTGTTATTTATGAAGATGGAAAGTTTCACATGTTTTATAGGGCATCAAATAATAAATTCGTTCTAAATACAGATAGACCATATGAAGAAAATAAATTTGTATCCTCTATAGGATATGCAGTAAGCGATGATGGAATAAACTTTAAAAGATTTAATGAACCAATTTTTGTTGGGACAACAGAGCAGGAGGCGTGGGGAGTAGAGGATCCAAGGATAACTAAAATAGATGATACATATTATATGCTATATACCGGATTTGGCGGAGTGACATGGGACAATTTTCGAATTTGCATGGCATGGTCAAAGGATATGAAAAATTGGGAGGGGCATAGGGTAGTCTTAGATGAACCTAACAAGGATGCAGCACTACTTCCGGATAAAATTGAGGATAAATATGTTCTTTTTCATAGAAGACATCCAAATATTTGGATTGCATATTCAGATGATTTAATAAATTGGGAAGGGCATAAGGTAGTTATGGAATCTATAAAAGGAACATGGGAATCAAAAAAGATAGGTATTGCAGGGCCCCCAATAAAGAGGGAGGATGGGTATCTTTTATTTTATCATGCAGTTGATGATTACAATGTATATAGGCTTGGTGCAGCTTTACTTGATTTAAAGGATCCATCTAAAGTTATAAAAAGATTACCTTATCCTATATTAGAACCTGAGCTTGATTGGGAGAAAAAGGGACTTGTTCCCAATGTTGTATTTAGCTGTGGAGCAGTAGAAGCAAATGGCAAATACTATGTTTATTATGGTGCTGCAGATACTGTAATTGGAGTTGCTGCAATAGAAAAGGATAAAGTTTGTTTTTGACGGGAGGAATATTTATGCTAAAAGTGCATTTCAATGATAAAAGGTGTAAAGAACTTTTAGAAGAATATTTGAATAATAGTCAGGAAAAAGTTAGTAAAAAAATAGTTTTTGAGGGAGTAGAGGGCTTTGATGTTTATAACATAACAGCACCATTTAATATGCTTGGGAAAAAAGTAATAGCAGGAAGAGTGGAAAAAAGAGATAGTGAACATTCAAAGGTTATGTTTTTTGAGGAAAAAAATGATAAATATGTGCTGATGAAGGATGCTCCAGTATTAGAACTTCAAGATCCTTTTTTTACATTTATAAAGGATGAAATAATATTAGGTGGAGTTGAGATATATCCTCATAAAGAAATAAAAGGTGCATTGGGATATAGAACAGTATTTTTTAGAGGAAAGGATATATATTCGTTAAAAAGATTTACTAAAGGTCCTGAAATGATGAAGGATATAAGAATATTAGATTTAAGAAATGGGAAAATTGCTGTCTTTACAAGACCTCAAGGTCAAATTGGAGGTAGAGGCAAAATAGGTTTTACATTAATTAATTCATTAGATGAGTTAAATGAAGATGTTATTGTTAGTGCACCTTTAATTGAAGGACAGTTCGATGAGGAAGAATGGGGAGGTGCAAATGAATTACATTTTTTGAAAAATGGACTTATAGGAGTTTTAGGCCACGTTGCATGCTTTGACGGTGAAATGAATAGGCATTACTATTCTATGGTATTTGCCTTTAACCCAACAAATTTTGAAAGAACACCAATAAAAATAATTGCTGTTAGGGATGATTTTCAGGAGGGTGAGAGCAAACGTGCTGATCTTAAGGATGTAATATTCAGCGGAGGATTAATAAGAATTGGAAACGGAAGGGCAATTCTTTATGCAGGAGTTAGTGATGCAGAAGCCCACCAAATAGAAATACAGGATCCATTTTTAGAATATGAGAATTTAAAAGTTTAAAAGAGGTGGCGGCTATTGAATAAACTCAAAAAGAAAAAAGTAACGATGAAGGATATAGCTGAAAAGCTTAATATTTCAATAAATGCTGTATCACTTGCCCTGAATGACAAGGATGGGGTCAGCGAAAAAACTAAAGCAGAAGTGATTAGAATTGCTAATGAATTAGGATATTTAAAGGTCAGCAGTTCTAATAATAAAGATAAAAGCAAAAATATCTGTATATTAATAGAAAGCAGATATTTTAGGGATGTGTATTTTTATTCAAAGGTTATAATCGGAATAGAAAATGAGGCAAGAAAAAATGATTATGTTATTATAGTTAGCCTATTAGACAAGTATACTTTTGAGGTTCCTACTTGTATAACTAATAAAAAGGTGGATGGAATTTTAATTGTTGGGGCGATTAATGATAATTATCTGGAAAAAATATTGAAATATAATATTCCAGTTGTTTTAGTGGATCATGCATCCTTTAAATTGCCAACTGATGCAATTTTAACTCAGAATTTCTTTGGCTCCTATAAAGCGACTAATTATCTTCTTGAAAAAGGTCATAAGAAAATAGGTTTTTTTGGGGAGATTGATTTAACATTAAGTTTCAAGGAAAGATGGCTTGGCTATAGTGAATGCATGAGAAGGTTTTATAACTATGATGATAAAACAATAAATAAATTATTTAAATATTCTATAATCAAGGATGTAGAAAAATATGTATTTAAAAAGGATTATAAAAAAATTTCAGAAATGATTTTGTCTTTAGAGGAGTTGCCAACCGCATTTATATGTTCAAACGATGATGCTGCACTCACATTATTTAATTCTTTAAATAGCCTTGGTATTAGAGTCCCTGATGATATATCGATTATTGGATTTGATGATATAGAACTCTGTTCATTAGTAAATCCTAATCTTACAACGATGAGAATAGAAAAAGAGTTGATGGGGCAAAAGGCAGTAAAAAGACTGTTGTGGAGAATGGAAAACAGAAATGCTCATATTGAACATATTAAATTAGATGTTAAGCTTATAGAAAGAGGAACAGTAAAATCCCTTAATGATAGGTTATAAAATAATTTAAGTTTTTTAGGCACTTACTTTAGCTTAAAGTAGGTGCCTTTTGCATTTAAAAATTTTTGTTTTTGTGATTTAAATTACATTTTTATCCATAGAAAATGATATAATAAAATCAAAATTAAAAAAGTGGTGATGAAAATGAAAAGAATAGACTTTAAAAGGAACTTGAAAGATTTGGTTGAAGAATATCCCGAAATTGTTGGAATAATGCAAAGGCTTGGTTTTACTGAGATAGTAAAGCCAGGTATGTTAAACACAGTAGGTAGAGTAATGACAATACCTAAGGGAGCAATGCTAAGAGGGTTTGACATAGAAAAAATAAAAAATGAATTTATTAAAAATGGATTTGAAATAATAGAATAGGAGGGATTTTTAATGAGCGATCAATTTATAAAAAACATTGAGCATAAGGCAATACTTGAAATGGAAAGTCTTGTTCAATATCAAGAGGGGACGGTTGTTAGTAGAACCTTAGCTCAAAGCAAAGCCCACAGTGTTACTTTATTTGCCTTTGACAAGGGGGAGGAAATTTCAGCCCATTCTGCTCCGGGAGATGCCCTTGTATATGTTTTAGATGGTGAAGCAGAAATTATGATTGGAGATGAAAAGTTTTACTTAAAGAAGGGCCAAACAATAGTAATGCCAGCCAATATTCCCCATGCCCTCTTTGCAAAGGAAAGGTTTAAAATGCTTCTTATAGTGATTTTCCAATAATCATTTAAAAAAGGGTTGTTTCAAGATTTTGAGACAACCCTTTTAAAAATTATTTTGCAATTTTAAGCTTTAGTTTAAATAGGTCTTCTTCAGTTTGATGCTCTTTATGCTTAAGGAAAATTATATCTTCATTCATATTTTCCAGCTTCATATAAATTTCAGTATGTCTTGTAGCGTTTATGGCTTCTATATCATTAATTTTCTTTTCAATATTATCGAGTTTTTCAATGACTTTTGTAAGTTGAACTTCTACATTTTCTACTCTTTTCTCTAATTTTATTTGATTAACTTTAAGATCAGCGATGTCACTTTGCATTTGAGCTTGAACATTTTCTATTTTATCGAGTTTTTCTAATATCAAATTTAATATTTTTTCCATTAATCCTTCACCTCCAAAGAGCTATTTTTATTATACAATAAATATTCAATTTTAGAAATAAGCTTATTTCTTTCTTGACCTAGAAAATATTTACAGGCATAATTAAAATATATACTGTAAAATTTTAGGGGGGATAATGTGAGTGATTTAGATGCAAAAAAGCAGGAACTTAAAGAATATTTAACTAAGATTGAGTATCTCAATAGCCTATTAGGTCTTGTGCATTGGGATATGAGGGTAAACATTCCTCAAAATGCTGTCAATTATAGAGGAGAAGTTGCTGGATTTTTGGCAGGAGAGCATTATAAGCTCATTACATCGGACAAAGTTAAGGAATTTATAGAATATTTTTCAACATGTGAAAATCTTGATGAAATAACAAGTGCATCAATAAGAAAGTTAAAAAAAGAATACGACCAGACTATGAAAATCCCAGAAAAGCTTTATGTAGAGTTCGTAAATTTAGTATCAGTTGCAGAGAGCGTATGGGAGGAGGCAAAGAAAAAGGGAGATTTTAACCTTTTTAAGCCCTACCTTGAAAAGATAATAAATTACAACAAACAATTTGCTGAACTTTATGGATATAAGAAAAAAAGATACGATGCCCTTCTTGATAACTACGAAATGGGAATGACAGAAGAGGAGCTTGATAGGATATTTATGCCCCTTAAGGATGCCATAATAAATTTATTAAAGAAATTAAAGGAAGCCAACTATGAACCTAAAGACCATATATTAAAAGGACATTATCCGATAACTAAGCAAAGGGAATTTGCAAGGATAATAGCAGAAAAATTAGGATATGACTTATCCTCAGGTAGAATAGATGAAAGTGCACATCCTTTTACTATAGAATTAGGAGTAAATGATATAAGAATAACAACAAGATACGATGAAGAAAACTTTATAACAGGCCTTTTATCAAATATACATGAAATGGGACATGCAATATATGAACAAAATATATCTCAGGATTTAAAAGGAACACTTTTGATGACTGGAACCTCGATGGGTATCCACGAATCCCAATCAAGATTTTATGAAAACATAATAGGAAGGTCAAAGGAATTTTGGGAAAATATCTACCCTGATGTTACAAATTTTTTCCCAGAGCTAAAAAGGCTTTCTGTAGATGATATTTACGATGCAGTAAACTCCATAAAGCCATCCTTAATTAGGGTTGATGCTGATGAGATAACATATAGTTTGCATATAATTATAAGATATGAAATGGAAAAGCTTATGATGGACGAAGATATCGATGTTGATGAACTTCCAAAGATATGGAATCAAAAATATAAGGATTATCTTGGCGTTGAAGTGCAAAACTATAGTGAAGGAATATTGCAGGATGTTCACTGGTCAGGAGGGATGATAGGATATTTCCCATCCTATGCACTAGGAAACCTTTATGGTGCCCAAATATTAAATAAAATGCTTAAGGATATTCCAGATCTTTATGAAAGAATAGAAAACGGTGACTTTTTAAGCATAAAGTCATGGTTAAATCAAAATATTCACAGATATGGTTCTTTATACACACCATCAGAGCTTATAGAAAAGATAACAGGTGAAAAATTAAACCCAGAGTATTTTATAAAAAGGTGCGAGAAAATTGTAGAAGCAAAATTAAGATAATCTGCCCGCCTGGGCAGATTTTTTAAAATTTGGATAAAATAATAGTAGTGCTAATTAAAAATTTTTTAGTTTGTGACATATGTTACATATTGTTTTCTAATATATGGTTAAAATAAAAGTATAAAAATTCCAGAAAGGAAGGGTAATTATGAGCGAGGTAATAAACAACAGAGAATATAGACAAAAGGTGTTAAAGGAACTTATAATGGAGCTTCATGATGGTAAGCCCTTTGACGAAGTTAAATCTAAGTTTGAAAGGATTTTCTCAGGAGTTTCAGCAAAGGAAATTTCAGAACTAGAGCAGGCTCTTATAATGGAAGGTATGCCGGTAACAGAGGTTCAGAGGCTCTGCGATGTTCATGCAGCTATGTTTAAGGGGTCAATAGAGGAAATTCATAGGCCAACTGACCCCAAAGATATACCTGGGCACCCTGTTAATACCTTCTTTAATGAAAACAGAGCCATAGAAAAGCTTTTAGATAAAATTAGAAAAGAAATGGAGGATTTTAAGCACAATGATTCAAAGGAAAACGCACTAAAACTAGTAACTTTATTTAACGAGCTATGGGATATAGATAAGCACTATTCAAGAAAAGAAAATTTAATATTTCCATACCTTGAAAAATACGGGATAACTGCACCACCGAAAGTAATGTGGGGAGTCGATGATGAAATAAGGGATCTTATTAAAGAAAATAAAAAAATGCTTTTGAACTACAATGGCGAAAAGGATGAAATAATTAGTAAAATTGAAGAAACAATAAATAAAGTAGCAGAAATGATTTTCAAAGAAGAAAATATACTATTTCCAATGACTGTTGATACTTTTACAGAAGATGAATGGATTAAAATTATGCAAGAGTCTGATGAAATAGGATACTGCCTAGTAGAGCCAATAGCGAGATGGGTTCCAGAAAGGGTTAATGTTGTAAAGGAAGAAAAAGAAGATATTCAAAATGGATACATCAAATTTGAAACGGGATTTTTGAGCACAACAGAACTTTCAAATATATTAAACACTTTACCCTTTGATATAACTTTTATCGATAAAGATGATGTAGTTAAATACTTCTCTCAAGGGAAGGAAAGAATTTTTGCAAGGACAAAGGCTGTTATAGGGAGAAAGGTTCAAAACTGCCATCCACCTGCAAGCGTTCATATAGTTGAAAAAATGCTTAGCGATTTCAAATCGGGCAAAAAAGACCATGAAGATTTTTGGATAAGGATGGGGAATTTATATGTATATATTCGATACTTTGCAGTAAGGGATGAAAAGGGAGAGTATTTAGGGACATTAGAAGTTACACAAAATATCAAACCAATAAAGGAACTTGAGGGGGAAAAAAGATTATTAAGCGAATAAAAGGTTGCCCTGTGGCAACCTTTTATTCGTCCTTTAAAACTATGTTTAATAAGAAGGCTGTTATAGTTCCTGTGCTTATACCTGAGCCAAAGAACATCTTAAGGGCCTGTGGAAGATGGGATATAACGTCGGGCCTTACAGTAACACCAAGACCTAAACCTATGGAAACTGCAAGGATTAAAAGATTTCTTGTAGTTAGTTCACATCTTGAAAGGGTTTTAATTCCTGCAGCTGCTACCATTCCGAACATTACAATGCCTGCACCACCTAATACAGGGTTTGGCATTATTGCAATTAAGGCACCAATCTTTGGGAATATACCAAGTAGCATAAGAAGTATTGATTAAAAAAGCATCCGCACACTCGTGACTTTAGTCATGAGTAAGGACGCTTTAATAATGACATATGTTATTTGTGTATCATAACTTATATAAGTTAAAAGTTTGTTTTGTGTAACAACATATGTTATAATAACTATGAGGTGAAAATATGGCTAATGTTTATCATGGTAGAGGTTATGTATATTATATACAATATCATATAGTTTGGTGCGTTAAATATAGACATAAAATTATAACAGACAAAATAGAAAAAAGGTTAAAAGAAATACTTAATTATATAGCTGAAGATAATAAATTCAAAATACTTCTTATGAATACAGATTTAGATCATGTTCATTTATTAGTAGAATGTTCACCACAGCATTATATTCCCAATATGATAAAAGCTTTAAAAGGTGTTAGTGCAAGATTATTGTTAAAAGAGTTTCCAGAACTTAAACAAAAATTATGGGATGGACATTTGTGGAACCCATCATATTTTGTTGTAACTGTTAGTGAAAATACAAAAGAACAAATTAAACAATATATTTTATCTCAAAAAGAAAAGTAGGTGTAAATATGGAAAAAGCTTTTAAATTTAGGCTTTATCCTAATAAACAACAAATAGAGCTTATAAATAAAACCTTTGGTTGTGTTAGGTTTGTATATAACTATTATCTTGCAAAACGAGAAGAAATATATAAAACTCAAGGTATAACATTTAATTATAAGGATTGCTCTGCTGATTTAACTAAACTTAAACAAACTAATATATGGCTAAAAGAAGCAGATAAGTTTGCACTTCAAAATTCGCTCAAAGACTTAGACAAAGCATTTAAGAATTTTTTTGAAGGCAGAGCAAATTATCCAAAGTTTAAGTCAAAGAAATGTAAATACCAAAGCTATAGAACAACATTTACAAATAACAACATTGAAATTAAAGGAAACAAGATCAAACTACCCAAATTAGGCTGGGTAAAGTTTGTAAAATCAATGGAAGTAGAGGGTAAAATACTAAATGCAACTATAAGTAGAACTCCAACAGGGAAATATTTTGTTTCAATTTGCTGTAGGATAGAAAAAACTACAGAAAAGTCTAAAACTAACAAAGTAATAGGTATAGATTTAGGAGTAAAACATTTTCTGATAGATAGTGAAGGCAACAAAATATCCAATCCTAAATATCTTATAAAGTTAGAAAAAAGACTTATTAAGGAACAAAGGAAGCTTTCTAAAAAACAATTAGGCAGTAGTAACTATAAAAAACAAGCTAAGAAAGTAGCAAAAATACATGAGAAGATAAGAAACCAAAGGGAAGATTTTTTGCAAAAGCTGTCCTCTAAAATTATAAACGAAAACCAAGTTATAATTTTGGAGGACTTAAAGGTTAAAAATATGTTAAGAAATAACAAACTATCAAAGTCCATATCAGATGTAGCATGGTCAAAATTTGTAAATATGCTTGAATATAAAGCATTATGGTATGGAAGAACAATAGTAAAAGTAGATATGTTTTATCCATCAAGTCAAATATGTAGTGTATGTGGTTATAGAAATGAAGAAGTAAAATACTTAAACGTAAGGGAGTGGGAGTGTCCAATATGTAGGACAGTCCATGATAGAGATGTAAATGCAAGTAAAAATATATTAAAAGAAGGAAAGAGGATATTAGGCATAGCATAAGTAAAAACAGTAGGGTAGGGACTACCCGAATTAACGCCTGTGGAGATAGTAGGTTACGAGGTCGATGAAGCAGGAATCCCGCGACTTTAGTCGTGGGAGGTTCAAGCTACTATCATAACGTATCTGCTTGCAACCTTAGTAAGTGGGATTAACCCAACGTTTTGGCTAAAGGATGTATTTGGTCCGGCACCGAAAAATCCTGCAAGCAAACTTCCAACACCATCAGCTAAAATACCTGCAGAAACTTCTTCGCTTGATAGAGGTTTTTCGGAAGCTTCACCTATTGCAATTAGACAACCAACAGTTTCGATTGTTGTAACAAGATAGGGAGCTATAAAAGGTAACACTCCTACAAGGCTAAACTTTACTCCATATTTAAATATTCTTGGAAGTTCAATCCATTTTGCGTCTAAAACGGGCTTAAAATCTAAAATACCAAGGAAAGAGCAGATTATGTATCCAAAGAATATAGCAATTAAAACCGACGCGCTGCTTACTATTCCTTTACCATATTTGTTTAAGAAAAGGGCAATTAAAAGAACTATCATTGCAATTGATATGTTTTGAAGACTTCCATAATCAGGAGCGCCATATCCACCTGCTGCCCAGTCTATGGATACTGGTAAAAGGGTAAGTCCTATTAATGTAACAACAGTTCCTGTAACTACTGGTGGGAAGTATTTCATCAAAGGCTTAATGAATCTACTTAATATAATCTCTACAAAGGAACCTAAAATTGTTGCGCCAAAATAACCAGCAAGTCCCATGCTTTGACCTACTAAAATTCCAGCACTTACGAAGGAAAAGTCAGTTCCCATCATACAAGAAACCCTTGCACCACATTTTCCAATTCCTCTTGCTTGAATAAACGTTGCAAGACCTGCCATAAAAATTGCAGCACTAACAAGATAAGAAAGATCGTCGATTTTTACTCCAATTGCTTGTCCGACAATCAAAGGCACTGCAACAATTCCTCCAAAGGCAGCCAAGATGTGCTGAAGAGCAAGGACGATGCTTAAAGGTAGTGGTGGTCTGTCATCAACCTTATAAACTATTTCGTTTCTTTTGATTGTCGTTTGGTTAACAATCTCACCCATATAATACCCCCCTTATAAGTAAAAAATTTTCACTTAAAGTTTAAATGAAATTGTTTGTAATTTATTAACAAAAAAACTTGTCGTAAAATTTGTTATAAAGGATGAAAAGGAAAAAATAAAGGGAATTCAATATATTGAATGTGTTAAATATTTATAAAAAATTAACGGGCACAATATAAATAGTGCCCGTAGATTAAACGTTGTTTATGTTTATACCGTAGAATATTTCAGTCATCTCTCTATTTAATTTCTTAAGAATTTCTGATTTTTCTTCTTCTGATAAGCTGTTTTCATCAATATCGAATAGGTAATTTGAAAGGTCAAGGTTTTTAACCTTCATCTTTGTATGGAATATATTTGATTGATAAACGTTCATGTCGATAAGATCATATCTTCTTAAAATATCTTCTTCAATATAGTCTTGGATGGAGAAAATTTCGTGATCTATAAAATGTTTTCTACCATCGATGTCCCTTGTAAAACCCCTAACTCTATAATCAATGGTGATTATATCAGAATCAAAGCTTTTTATTAGATAATTTAATGCATTTAATGGGGATATTGTTCCACAAGTTGAAACATCTATATCCACTCTAAAGGTGCAAATATCTCTTTTTGGATGGCTCTCAGGGTAAGTATGAACAGTAACATGGCTCTTATCAAGATGAGCTACGATGTTTTCCCTTGTTGGAGTTAAAATACCCTTATTGCAGCTTGGATCAAGAACATATAGTGGAACTTCCTCTTCGGAAATAAGTATAGTAACACTTGCACCTTGAGGATCATAATCCTGCTTTGCGATATTTAAAACGTTTGCCCCTATCATTTCTGTAACGTCAGTTAAGATTTTTGTCAATCTTTCAGAGTTATATTGTTCATCAATATATTCGATGTATCTTTTTCTTTCGTCATCGTTTTTTGTATAGCAGACATCGTAAATATTAAAACTTAATGATTTTGTTAGGTTGTTAAAGCCGTATAGTTTTATTTTACCATTCTTTTCCTTTGCCAATTTCATCCCCTCGTTTTCAAAAATTTATTCGACGAAATTGATTATAAATCTTCTATTTTTTTTGTCAAGAATTATTTTTTACCTAAATAGTAAAATATATTATAATTATAATGAAAATAAAAATTAAAAGTAAGGAATGTGGTAAAATGCATCAGATTTTTAAGCTTATTACGACTATAATAACTGGATTTATAACGGGGATATTTTTTGCCCTACCTTTAGGCCCAGCTGGGCTTGAATCGATTAAACAAACATGAAAAAGGGAATAAAAGAAGGATTAAAAGTTGCCCTTGGCGCCGTAAGCGCGGATGCTTTAGATTTAATTTTAATAAATGTAGGGCTTTTTAGCCTTTTTAACGATAATAAAAGGTTAGAAGCAATGTTTTTTATAATATGCGGACTTTTAATTATAGTATTTGCAATTTTAGATTTTAAAAAAGCACCTAATAATAATTTTATAAAAAAATATGATTCAACGCCATTTTTAAAGGGATTTTTCCTTGCTTTTTCACTCCGATGACTCACTCCTTTTGGATAACTGTTAGCGGAACTATTATCCATAGATTTAGTGATAACTGACCATTTATATATTATTCCTTTTTGGCGTTTTTGATAATGGGTATGGCAGCATGGTTTATTGTTTTAAACATTTTAGCACTAAAGGGATTTAGAAGATTTATAGAAGGAAATGATAAAGGGACAGAAAAGGCCATGATAACTATTATGTTTATTATAGGAATTGAATTTTTACTTTATGGATTTTTATTTATTAATTAAATAGAGAAAATTTTTAGGGGGATGGGTATGGCAAGGCAAAATGGAATTACCATAGAGGATGTTTTAAAGATGGAATGTATGGAAAGAAGTAAAATAATCGCAGGGTTTGGAGGAATAAAAAATACAGTTTCAAGGGTAAATATAATGGCGGATCCAGATATTTTGAATTGGGTTAGCGAAGGAGAGCTTTTATTAACGACGGCATATGCATTAACAAATGATGTAGAATTTCAAAAAAAGTTTATATTATCCTGCAGCCAAAAGAAACTTTCAGGTCTTGGGATTAAAATTTATCCCTACATAGAAAAATTAGATGAATCTGTTATAGAGCTTGCAAATAGTATTTCGTTTCCTATAATAGATCTTTATTATGCAACTCCCTTTTCAGAAATAATCACTCCCATATTTAAAGAGATTTTCAACAAGCAGACGATACTCTTACAAAGGCTGGAAAATGTCCATGAGAGTATGATGAATATCATTCTAAAGGGAGGAAGTATTGAAGAGATTATAAACGTTGTATATGAAAACATAAAAAACCCCGTAATTCTTAAACTAAATTACCCAGAAAAAAGTATTTTAAAGCTTGATGGAGTTGAAGAGGATACAAAGGAGAAGCTAAAGAAAAATTTTGAAGAGTTTTACACCAAAAACAAAGGGATATTTGAAAAAAAATTCTATGAATCGGTAGAAAGAATTCAAGGGAAAAATGTTTCAAGAATGGTTATGCCTATTGTAGTTAAAAATACAATTTACGGCCATATTTTTTCCTGGGCAATGAATACTCCTCTTGGGGGATTTGACCTTTCGGTTTTGGAGATCGCTTCAACTACAATGGCTGTAGAAATATTAAAGCTTTTATCCTTGAGGGAGGCAGAAAATACTCATAAAATTGAATTTATTGAAGATCTCTGCTCTAATGACGAAAAAAGAAAGAAAAAAGCAGAAGGTAGCTTTAGCATTTACAATTTTAGTCTAGAAGATATGTTCTGCTATATAATAGTAAAAATAAAAAGAAGCTATAAAAAAGCTGATTTGAATTTATATAGTGACAATATTTATCTTTCGAACATATTAGAAGAAATACTATCAAAATTAAAGCTAAACGGTTTGGTGGTAGGACGAAAGGATCAAATCGATATATTGCTTTGCTTTAAAAGGGATGAGGATGTAAAAAGAAGAATAAATGTCTTCAAGGATGAAGTATTAGACCTTTTTAACAAAAAAATTTTTTTAGAATATAAAATAGGGGTTGGAAGATGTTTAAAGGGAATAGAAAATATTGAAAAGAGCTTTAAGGAAGCACAAAAATCTATTAGGGCGGTTGATATTTTAAACGACAGAAATATAGTTTTATATGATAATCTTGGGGTATATAAACTTCTTTGCAATGAAGAAATAAAAGATGAAATAATGGATTTTTACAGAAGCACAATAGAAGTTTTAGACGATTATGATATCAAAAAATCCACAGAATTTGTAAAGACTTTAAAGACATATTTTGAATGTAATGGAAATTTAAAAAGGATGTCAGAGGTTTTATATACGCATTATAATACTATACTTTACAGGCTTCAGAGGATAAAAGAAATTACAGGCCTTGATGTTGAAAAGGAAAACGATAGACTTTGCCTGCATTTAGCACTTAAAATAAGAGATGTCATTAAAAATTAAAAAGTGATTAGCAGCAATAAAAGATTCTTCTAAGAATGAACAAAAATATTAAAACTGAAAGAATTCTCTCTAAATCAACCCTTCTTTTGCATGGCTTTTTATTAGAAATTATGCTAAAGCAGCTTAGGGATTTTATTAAATCGGCCATTGCCTTTTCCTTGCAGGCATAGGCATTTACTAATTGTTTTGTCAGTAAAACCCTTTTTTCGATGGGATAAACATTTTTTAACTCATCTGAAATATTGCAAAAAAGACAGCTAAGGCATTCAGCTATCTCAGCCTCAGAATTTAAAATGCTCTCTACAGACTCATTTATTTTACATTCCTTCGATTCAAAAGGATAATCCATTCCCATATTAATAACTCCCTTTAATTGATTATGTAGGCTGCCCTCATGGGCAGCTAATTTTTACACTTTAGACACTCACATACCTTATTGGGACTTACTCCTAAATCAACTGCTTCCTTTTTAGCGACAGCTTTAATTATATCGGCAATAGCCTTTTCCTTTACGGTATAACCGCAGAGAATAGACTTTAACAAGGAAAGTTGTTCTTTGATTTGATTTATATCATCAGGATCTGTAACTGTCTTCTCAAGGGACGGTTTTAAAACATTACAAAATAGCCAAGCAAGTCCCTTAAGCTCATTGGCGATTGCAGCCATTATAACCTCCATTGACTCAAGTTCTAGATTGTTTGGTTCTATTGCAGGCATATTATTCCCTCCATTTTATAAAATTTAGCTATCCAAAATTAACAGCAGCATTTTTCCCTTTCATCCGGCACTAGTCCCTTTACCAAACCAAGCTTACATGCAAGGGCATTTACTATCTCAGCTATTGCAAATTCTTTGCAGGCATAAGCTAAAAGTATTTTCTTGATTAAAGATGCAATTTCAGAAGTTAATGGCAAAACATTATTATAGTCATCAGTTAGTAGCTTATAAATGTTAAAAAGCAAAGATGGTGAGCTTGGGGTAGGATCTTCCGAGGATGTCGGTTTATATAAAAGGTTACTTAAACAAGTTAAAATATCAGATTCAGCTTCAGCAATAGCATCGATGCTTTCAAATTGAGTTAATATTTCATTTGGAATACTATTTTGGGACATACATATTCCTCCTTATTATTATTTTATTTAGATCTATTAGCTTTGGCATACCTTTTTTATAAGAACGGATGCATTAACACTCTGTGGTTCATTTTGTTGAGTTTTATCCAATGTAACGTCTTTTAAAACAAATATTCTTAAAATTGTATTAGGTGCTGTAATTTCAATTAAGGCCTGACCATATATAAATTGGCTGGCTGCATTGTTTTTGTAGGTATATTGAGGTAAAACGGGTTGAGGAGTGTTATTAACTACAAGCTGTAATCCAACGATGGATCTGCTTTGGCAATTTAAATAAAATGTCACCTTATAAAGTCCAGGAGAACTTATCGTTATATCTGTAGGTGAAGAAGCTTGAAAGCCTATTCCACCCCTTAAAACTGCTCCTTGAAACTCAATAGCTGAACCTTCATCAAAATCAACAAAATCGCTTCCCTCTAGCCTATAAATATATCCCGCATCACAAGTAGGAACTTGCCCATTCCCATTTCCATTTTCAATTTCTTCCTCTTTGCAAAGCCATTTAAAACACCAGTCAAAGTAATTATCACCCATACACTTATTACATGTCATAATTTTCCCTCCAATTGAAAAAATTTTACTAACCTACTATTACATTATGTAATACTTCTACTTATTGCTACATAAACCAACAAAAAAAGAAACCCTAATGGGTTTCCTATTCTTCTAAAAGTGCTATTGCCCTTATTGGTGATCCAGAACCGTCCCTTATTTTAAGTGGAAGACCAAAGTATAAAAATCTTTTGTTAACAACTTTATCAAGATTACAAAGGTTTTCTGTATTGGTTATATTATATTCTCCGCATACAAGGTGGCCTGAAAAATCTAAATCATCAGGGTGATCTATTGATGGGGAATCAACTCCTATGTTTACAACTCCAAGTTCAGCAAGGTATTTTGCAGCATCGTAGCTAAGGCCTGTATATTCAGTCTGCCACTTTTCTGTTCCAAAGTTCCTATCATAATGTCCTGTATATAAAAGAACAATATCTCCACGTTTGATTTCCTGTCCTGAATTTTTTATTGCCATTTGAAGGTCTTTAACTTCTATGTATCTTGATGCAGGAACAAAGGATACGTCTATACAAACGGCACTACCAAAGAAATACTCAAGTGGCATCTTTTCAATCGTTGCTCCTGTAGGTTTATATTCCCAAACGGCGTCGCAGTGGGTTCCGCCATGCTCGCTTATAAGTAAATTTCTTGCCGAAAAACCTAATGTTTTGCTTCCTGTCTCTTTCATATTCTCTTCATGTGTCATATTAACCATTATAAATGTCTTTTGATGCATTGGGAATACTGACATGCCTTGATATATCTCCTGAGATAAATCTATTACTTTAAACGGCAATAAAAACACCCCCCAAAAATGAATTTAATTTTAATTATACTCCTTTCAATTATAAATATTACACAAAAATACAAGAAGAAATTTGTAAAAATCGACAAGGATATTATAAAAACTATATAAAGGTTTTTGATAATATTTGTTGAAAACTTTAATAAACATGTATTTTGAAGGGGGGATCGAATTGGCTGAAAAGAAATATGTATTAGCCGTTCCAAACTTTAGTGAAGGAAGAAGAAAGGAAGTTATTGAAGCAATCGTTGATCAAGTAAGGAATGTTGAGGGTGTAAAGCTTATAAGCTACGAACCTGAATATGACTTTAACAGAACTGTTGTTACTGTAATAGGGGAGCCAGAGCCTTTAAAGGAAGCGCTACTTAATATGGCAGGAAAGGCTTATGAGCTTATTAATATGGAAGAGCAGCAGGGAACACACCCAAGGATAGGCGCTCAGGATACAATTCCTCTTTTCCCATTTAGAAATATCACTATTGAAGAGGTTATTCAACTTGCAGAAGAAATAGGAAAGGAAATCTATGAAAGATATAAAGTTCCTGTTTACTTTTCAGGGAAAAATGCAAGAAATGAATTTAGAAAATCAATATCAAATATAAGGGAAGGACAATACGAAGGGTTAAAGAAGGTTGCCCATACAGAGGAAAGACGACCAGATATTGGACCTGCAGCCCTCCATCCTACAGCTGGTGCAACAATAGTAAGCGCTGACTATGAAGGATTAACTGCATATAACGTATTCCTTGCAACTGAAGATTTAGATATCGCAAAGAAAATAGCAAAGGCAGTAAGAGGACCAAGCGGTGGGTTCTCAACTGTTAGGGCAGTTGGAATCAAATTCCCAGAAAGAAGCGGTGTTGTTGTTTCAATGAATATGTTTGACTGCGGTTTAACTCCACTTTATAGGGCATATAACTTTATAAAGTCAGAGGCTGCAAGATATGGAGTGCAGGTTACCGGTTCAGAAATAGTAGGACCAGTTAAGCTTGATTATCTTTTAAATTCCCTTGAATATTTCTTAGGCCTTGAAAACTTTAGAAAGGAACAAATTATTGAATATCATTTAATGGATTAAAGGGGGATAAATTATGAGGTATGATGTAATTGTTAAAAACGCAAGAATTCCAAAGGGGGATGACACAGTTTTAACTAACATCCTTGTAAAGGATGAAAAGATTGCAGGATTTATCGACAATTTAGAAGGTATCGAAGCAGATACTATAATCGATGCAGAAGGCCATTTAACTTTACCAGGGTGTATAGATTCCCATACCCACTATATGGACCCAGGATTTACCCATAGAGAAAACTTCCTAACAGGAACAAGCGGTGCGGCAGTTGGTGGAGTTACAACTATAATCGATATGCCATGCTGTTCAGTTCCATCAGTAAGAGGAGTTGCAGAACTTCATAACAAGATAAACGCAATAAAGGATAAGGCTATAGTTGACTATGCTATGTGGGGTGGAGTTACAGGAGAGGACGTTAGAAATAAGAAGCTAAACATAGTTGAAGAACAGGCAGCTGAGGGTGTTGTAGCATTTAAGATTTATATGACTCCATCAGTTCCAACATATCCAAGGGTTACTGATCCAGAGATGCTTGAAATATTTAGAGCCGTTGCAAAGACAGGCCTTCCAGTTGGAGTTCATGCTGAAAACTTTGCAATCTGCGATTACATGGTTAAAAAATTCCAGGAAGAAGGAAGAATGGATGGTCCAGCTTGGGCAGAGGCAAGAATGGAACTTGCTGAAAAAGTTGCAATTCAGCTTTGTATAAGCTATGCAGAGGAAACAGGAGCAAGATTCCACGTGGTTCATATGTCAACAGGAATAGGAGCAAAACTTGTTAAGGAAGCAAAGATGAAGGGACTTGATGTTACATCAGAAACTTGCCCACATTACCTTACATTAAACTATCAAGAGCACATGACTAAGTTTAAGCAGTTTGTAAAAATAGCACCTCCAATAAGAACAAAGAAGGACAACGAAGAATTATGGCAAGGTCTTCAAGATGGCAGCGTTGACTTTATTGCAACAGACCACGCACCTTACGAAATTCCAACTGAAAAGGATGCTCCAGGCATGACAATTTGGACTGCATTCCCAGGAATTCCAGGAACAGAGACTATGGTTCCAATTATAGTTAGCGAAGGATATAACAAGGGAAGAATATCCCTTTCAAGATTGGTTGAGATATTATCAACTAATGCAGCAAAGCACTATGGACTCTATCCAAAGAAGGGTACTTTAATGATCGGTTCAGATGCTGACTTTACAATTATTGACCTTAACAAAGAATGGGTAATTGAAAAGGAAAAGATGCAATGTCTCAATAAATACACTCCATTTGACGGAATGAAATTGAAGGGTAAAGTCGTAAAGACAATAGTTCGTGGAACATTAGTTTATGATGATGAAAAGGGTATAGTTGGAAAGCCAGGATATGGTCAATGGATAAAGAGACAAAGTATTCAAAAGCTTGATAGGGTTATTAAATTTTAAGGGGGATTAATATGCCAAGACATGCGATTTTGGTTATAGATATGTTAAATGACTTCGTTGGTGAAAAGGCAACTTTAAGATGCCCAGGTGCAGACCTTATAGTGCCTAATCTTCAAAAGCTCTTTAAGTGGGTTAGAGAAAGAAGGGCAAACGGAAAGGATGAAGTTCAGATAGTTCATATTCAAGAAGCCCACAGAAAGAACGATGCAGATTTTAGGGTAAGACCTGTTCATGCTGTTAAGGGAACTTGGGGTTCAGATTTTATCGACGAATTAAAGCCAGAGGGAGATGAATATATAGTTCAAAAGAGAAGACATTCAGGATTTGCCTACACAGATCTTGATTTATACTTAAGGGAAGAAAACATTGACACTGTTGTTTTAACAGGAGTTTGGACAAATGTGTGCGTAAGAAGCACAGCATCAGATGCTATCCATCGTGCATACAAAGTTATTGTTTTATCAGATGGAACCCAATCAAAAACTCAAGAAATGCATGAATCAGGACTTAGGGATCTTAGCCTCTTCTCAAAAATAATGACAATTGATGAATATATCGATGCATGGGAAAAGGGCATAGACCCATGGACAGGTGCTGGAGATAGGGAAAATAAAGTTGAATAATGGGGCAGGGCAATCTGCCCCTTTGTCCAATATTTAAGTAAAGAGTGGTGCTTATGAGGCTTATAGTTGGTATTTCAGGTGGAAGCTGTGCAATATATGGAGTAGGTCTTTTAAAGGTTTTAAAGGAGCTAAACATCGAAACCCACCTTGTGGTTTCCACGATGGGAGAATATGTTTTAGAACATGAGTGCGGATATAAATTAGAAGATGTAAGAAAGCTTGCAAGCTACTCATATGATAACAAGGATTTAGGGGCAGCAATTGCCAGCGGTTCCTTTAAAACTGATGGAATGGTTATTGTGCCATGTTCTATGAAGACTTTAGCAGCGGTTGCAAATGGATATTCAGAGAGTCTTTTAACAAGGGCTGCTGATGTTTGTATAAAAGAAGGAAGAAAATTAATCCTTGTTCCAAGGGAAACACCCTTGAGCCCTATTCATCTTGAAAATATGTTAAAGCTTTCAAGAATAGGAGTTAAAATAATGCCTGCCTCTCCAGCCTTTTATAATAATCCAAAATCCATTAGCGACCTTGTTGCCTTTATGGTTGGAAGGATACTCGATCAATTAGACATAGAGCATAGCCTCTTTATAAGATGGGGTGAACAAAATGGATAGGCAGATGTTAAGATACGAACTTAATAAAATAAAACAAATGGGACTTTTGATGGAAGTAAATAATGAAGTGGATCCCAAGTTTGAGCTTGGAAGTATACTTAAAAAATATAAAAACAGAAGGCCTATTATATTTAACAAGGTAAAGGGTTATAGGATGCCTGTATGCGGAGCCCTTTATACCGACAGAGAAGTTTTATATAAGCTCATAGGAATAAGACATGAAGAAAGAATTTTTAAACTAATGGAGGCAATAGCAAACCCAAAGCCTGTTAAGCTTTTAAACTACGGGCCTGTTATGGAAAACATAATTACAGGGAATGTGAATGTAAGAACACTTCCTAATCCATATTTTCATGAAAAGGATTCATCTACATACATAACGGCTGGTATGTTAGTTGTAAAGGACATAAAGACCGGAAAAAGATATACATCAATTAGAAGGTTCCAAGTGATAGACAAAAATAAAATAAGTGCCCTTATAGCATCCCCTTATCTTACAAATCAGTTTTTAGAAATGGAAAAACAGAATAAGCCATTAGAGGTTGCTATTGTTTTAGGATATGATGTTCCGTTTTTACTTGCATCACAGGTTAGTAGCGAACTTTATGGAGTTGATAAATACGAAATCGATAGTGCAATAAGGGGAGAAGCGCTAGAAGTTGTAAAATGTAAAACTGTCGATTTAGAAGTTCCAGCCCATTCTGAAATAGTCCTAGAAGGAATTATGGTTCCAAATAGGAGGGAAAAGGAAGGCCCCTTTGGGGAGCTTATGGGATATTATGGACAGCAGGGGATACATCCAATAATAGAGATTAAAGCTATAATGCACAGGAATAACCCAATTTATCAGACAGCCTTCCCATGTAGAGAGGAACATCTTGCAAATGGCCTTTTAAGGGAAGTTGAGCTTTATTATTCCTTAAAAAGGCTTGTGGATGTTAAGGATGTTCATGTTACACTAGCTGGAGGTTATAGATTCCATGCAGTAGCCTCCATAAAGAAAAAACAAGAGGGGGATGGAAAAACTGCAATAATTGGAGCCTTAAGCAGCATAAAGGATTTAAAGCATGTT
The DNA here is from genome assembly GCF_000297115.1 of Caloramator australicus RC3. GTDB lineage: Bacteria > Bacillota > Clostridia > Clostridiales > Caloramatoraceae > Caloramator > Caloramator australicus. The sequence continues at coordinate 76,176 of NZ_CAKP01000065.1, forward strand.
GTTATCGTTGATGATGATATAGATATATTCGACATGGAGGATGTTGAGCTTGCAATTGCAACAAGATTTCAGGCGTCAAAGGATCTTGTTGTGATTCAGGATGCCTGTGGAACAACATTGGATCCATCCCATACATTAAGGGGAGTTACAGATAAGTTAGGCCTTGATGCGACAAAGCCCCTTAACAATGAAAGATTTGAAAGATGCAAAATTCCAAAAGTTTAGTTGAGGTGATAGGATGAGGGAAGCTATAGGTATTGTTGAAACCAGAGGTCTTGTTGCTGCTATTCAAGCTGCCGATACGATGGTTAAAACTGCAAATGTCAAAATAATGAACTATCAAGTAGTAGGTTCAGGTTTAGTTTCAATAACGGTAAGTGGAGAAGTTGCAGCTGTTAAAGCGGCTGTTGAAAACGGCAAAAAAGTTGCAGAAGAGATCTCTGAGGTTATTTCCTTCAATGTAATTCCAAGACCCCATGATGAAGTGGATAGGATGTTTTAAGGGGTGATTAAATGCTAAATAGGGTTGCCTTTAACAACTTTATTAAAAAAACATTGGCAGATAAAAATTTAGAAATTTCAGAAAAAAGGGCAGGAAATTTAGGGGAAAAGGAAGAAAGAATATTAAAAGAAATTTTATATAACAATGGATTCAGCACTAATACAGCAAAGGAATTAAAGGTATCGTCCCATGGTTACATAACGATCGATGACCTTGAGAAGCTACTAAAGTGATGAGGGGGTGTAGCATTGAGAAGGGCACTAGGAATTGTGGAAACTGTAGGATTTAGTGCAGCTGTTGCTGCAATGGATGCAGCAGCAAAGGCTGCAGATGTTAATCTTGTGGGAATGGATAGAGTCATTGGTGTAAACAAAGCCGTTGGAGTTTCAATTCATTTTGAAGGGGAAGTAGCAGCAGTTCAGGCTGCTGTAGACGCTGCGGTAGAGGCAGCAAATAGAGTTGGAAAAGTTGCATATTATAAGGTTATTCCAAGACCTCATGAGGAACTTGACAAGATATTAAATGAGCTAAAGAAAAACATAAAAAATATTGAATAGGAGGTAAGTTTTATGGGTCAAGCTTTAGGTTTAGTTGAAACTAAGGGATTAACAGCAGCAATCGAGGCTGCAGATGCTATGGTAAAGGCTGCAAATGTTACTTTAGTAGGATATGAAAAGATAGGATTTGGACTTGTTACTGTAATGGTAAGAGGAGACGTTGGTGCGGTTAAGGCTGCCGTTGACGCTGGTGCTGAGGCTGCAAGACAAGTTGGAGAACTTCATGCTGTTCATGTAATACCAAGACCACACGCAGAAGTTGAAAGGGTTATCCTAAAGAGTGAACAATAGGGACGGTTCTCAATTTTTTCAACTTTGAAAAAATTTAAGGGTGAATATGATGGATAAAAAGGATTTTGCAGATGCCATCCTAAAGGATCTGACGGATAGGTTAAAGGGCAAAAAAGAGGGGAGCAAAAAGGTAGCTTATGTTACTTTAGAAAGCTTTTTAAATCAAGATAAAGACAAAAAAACAGAAACCGCAACAGAACGAAAGTTAAATCATCATAATGGTAAAAGAGTTGTTTTAACTGAAAATGATATTTTAAACATGAATGTTGAAAAGCTCCTTTTGCCACATGACGCGATTCTCACTCCCCTTGCAAAGGATGCTGCAAGGAAAAAGGGAATCATTATAGTCAAAGAAAATTAAACTTTGACTATATTCCTTACAAATCTTTTCTGCAGCAGTATAAGGAGGTTAAATATATGAACCTTGGAAAGGTCATCGGAACAGTTGTAGCAACAAGAAAAGACGAAAGATTAACCGGTTGCAAGCTTCTTATAACGCAGCCGGTTGATTACAAATATAAACCCTTTGGAAACCCATTTATCGCAGTAGATACAGTAGGTGCAGGAATAGGTGAAATTGTAATCTATACAACATCAGGAACAGCAGCTAGACTTGCAGCAAGAAGGATGGAGGCTCCAATCGATATTGCCATCGTAGGAATAGTAGATAGGGTTGACATAGGATAAGGAGGTGGCATATTGAAACTTGAAAACGTTAAAAGGGCAATAGAATATAGACAGCTTATTGATATCCTAATGGGGAATGGGCATGCAGATATAGTCTTACATAGAGGAAAGGTTATTAATGTAGTTTCAGGGGAAATTTACGAAGCTGATGTTGCAATAAAGGGAAAATATATTTTAATGGTTGGGGACGCTGATAAGCTAATAGGAGATAATACTTTAGTGATTGATGTTAAGGGGAAATACATATCGCCTGGCTTTATTGACTCCCACATGCACTTTGAGAGCAGCATGCTAACAATAACGGAATTTTCAAGACTTTCAATTCCATCTGGAACAACAACCTTAGTAGCAGATCCCCACGAAATAGGAAATGCATTAGGCCCTATAGGCATTAAGGCTATGGCAGATGAAATATCTAACGTTCCAAATCATGTCCATCTTGTTATTCCATCTTTAACTCCTGATTGTCCTAAACTTGAAACTGCAGGATACGACATAACATCAAAGGACATGGAGGACCTTTTAAACTATAAAAACATAATTGGAATAGGAGAACTTCAGGGATTTAGCAATGCAAAACATGTTTATAGAAATACACCGGAGATTATTGATGACCTTTTAGCTTCAACTACATATGCCAAATCAATAGGCAAGATCGTAGATGGAAATGCGCCAGAGCTTTTTGGCTCTGAACTTGCTGCCCACATAATAGCAACAGGAACAAGATGTTCCTGCCATGAAACAACAACAAAGGAAGAGTGCATTGAAAAGCTAAGACAGGGTGTATATGTATTTATGAGGGAAGGCTCAACCCAAAAGAACATGGCAGAATGTATAAGGGCATATACCGAGGAAAATTTAGATACAAGAAGACTAATCCTTGCAACTGATGATATGGTTGCAGCAGATTTAGAAACTCTAGGCCATATGAATGAAATTATAAGAAGAACTATTAAAGAGGGCGTTGAACCTGTTAAAGCTATTCAGATGGCAACTATTAATCCTTCAGAATATTTTGGTTTTAAAGATAGAGGTGCACTTTTACCAGGATATCTTGCTGATATTGCGATTATTGACGATTTAGAAAGCATGAGGGTTGAGGCGGTATTTATAGAAGGAAAGCTTGTTGCTGTTAAGGGAAGACTAATTATTGATCTTCCAAAATATACATATCCAGATGAAGTAAAAAGATCAGTTAAATGTTCAAAGGTGACCGAAGAAGATATTGCAATAAAGAGCAATAAATCTTACGAAAAGGTAAGATGCATTGGCCTTATTCCAGATCAAAATTTAACAGATACCTTTGAAGAAGAATTAAGGGTAAACGGAGGCATAGTTTTACCGGATACATCAAAAGATGCATTAGAAATAGTTTGCATTGAAAGATACGGAAGAACTAATGGGATAGGTAAGGCCTTTGTTAAAGGCTTTGGACTAAAAGAGGGTGCCTTTGCAGAGAGCGTCTCCCATGATGCCCACAATATTATCGCCGTTGGCTGCAATATTAAAGATATAGTAATTGCAGTAAATAGAGTAATTGAAATGGGGGGTGGTATTGCAATATCAAGTAGAGGAAAAATTTTAGAAGAGCTAAGACTTCCAGTTGGTGGGCTAATCACAGACGAACTTGACGGACATGAGGTGGCAGTTAAGATTAAAAAATTAGAAGACATCACAAGAAACGTCTTAGGATGCAAAGTTCATGCACCATTTATGCATCTTTCATTCTTGGCTTTAACCACAAGTCCAAAATGGAAGATTACCGATAAAGGTCTTATCGACGTAAATAATTTTAAAATTTTAAGTCCAATAATTGAATAGGGGGGGTTTTTGTGTCAACCAAGCCTGAAACAGTAAAAAATAATTCGGCATTTTCAGCTTGGGCAGAAAGGATATTTAAGCTAAAGGAACATAAGACCGATGTTAGAACAGAAATCATCGCAGGATTTACTACATTTATGACAATGGCTTACATCTTAATAGTTAACCCACAGATACTTAGCAATACAGGAATGGATAAGGGGGCTTTATTTACAGCAACAGCTCTTTCAGCTGCAGTTGCAACTTTAGTTATGGCCTTCCATGCAAACTATCCTTTTGCACTTGCACCAGGAATGGGACTTAATGCCTTTTTTGCGTTTACAGTAGTTCTTGGAATGAAATATTCATGGGAGGTTGCCCTCGCAGCAATCCTCATAGAAGGTATTATATTTATAATACTTTCAGTAACACCTGTTCGTGAAGCAATAGTTAATGCTATACCACTTTCAATTAAGCATGCAGTTAGCGTTGGTATAGGACTTTTTATAGCCTTCATAGGTGCAAGAAGTGCGAGACTTGTTGTTAACTCAGAAGCAACAGGAGTTACATTAGGAAACTTAAAGAGTCCAGAAGTTATTTTAACTATTATAGGTTTGATAATAACTGGGTATCTTCTTGCAAAGGGAGTTAAGGGAGCACTTTTAATTGGTATTTTGATTACAACAGTTTTAGGAATTCCTCTAAAGGTTACTCCAATGCCATCATCAATAATTAGTGCACCACCATCACTTTCACCAATATTATTTAAGTTTGACTTTAGTAAGGTCTTTGCTGGTGAATTCTTAGTTGTAATGTTTACATTCTTATTTGTTGATATGTTTGATACAGTTGGGACATTAGTTGGGGTTGCATCAAAGGCTGACATGCTCGATAAAGATGGAAAACTTCCAAGAGCAAAACAAGCTCTTTTAGCAGATGCGATAGGAACAACATTTGGTGCAATAGTTGGAACAAGCACAGTTACAACCTACGTTGAAAGTGCAGCAGGTGTTGCAGAAGGTGGAAGAACTGGTCTTACAGCATTAACAGTTGCAGTTTTATTACTTTTATCATTATTGTTTGCACCAATACTTACAATAGTTCCAGCTGCAGCTACAGCACCAGCTTTAATAATCATCGGTTTATTCATGTTATCACCTATATTTAAGATCAACTTTGAAGATTATACAGAGGCAATTCCAGCCTTCTTGACAATAATAATGATGCCATTTACTTACAGCATCGCAGAAGGCTTAGTATTTGGTATAGTATCATACGTTGTATTAAAGCTCATATCAGGAAAGACAAAGGATATTTCCGTTACGATGTATATATTGGCTATCCTATTCATATTAAAGAGTATTCTATAATCAGGATGAGGCCTCGGCCTCATCCTTAATCTAATGGGGGGATAAAGATGCAAAGAATTTTAATAAAAAATGGATTAATAGTTACAATGAATAAAGATAGAGAAATATTAAAGGCTGATATTTTAATTGAAGACAATAAAATTAAGGAAATAAAAGAAAATATAATCGTTGAAGCTGATGAAGTTATAGATGCAGAAGGCAAAGTGGTTTTGCCTGGATTCATTCAAACCCACATTCATCTTACCCAAACCCTATTTAGAGGTCAGGCCGATGATCTTGAACTTCTAGATTGGTTAAAGAAAAAGATATGGCCCCTTGAAGGAGGGCATACAGAGGAGTCCAATTATATATCTGCAAAGCTTGGAATTGCGGAACTTATAAAGTGCGGAACAACTTCCATTATAGATATGGAAACAGTTCACCATACCGACAGTGCCTTTGAAGCGATATATGAAACAGGATTTAGAGCAGTTGCAGGCAAGTGCATGATGGACTATGGAAGTGAAGTTCCAAAGACGTTGATGGAAAATGCAGAAGACTCTATAAAAGAGAGCTTAAGACTTCTAAAAAAATGGCACGGAAAGGCTGGAAGGATACAATATGCCTTTAATCCAAGATTTGCAGTTTCTTGCACAGAAGATCTTTTATTAAAGGTTAGGGATCTTGCAAAGGAATACGATGTTTTAGTGCATACTCATGCATCTGAGAACAGAGGGGAAATTGAATTTGTTGAAATGGATAGGGGAATGAGAAATATACTTTACCTTCATAAGTTAGGACTTACTGGTGAAAAGGTTGTTCTTGCCCACTGTATATGGCTTGATGATGAGGAGATGAAAATACTTGCAGATACAGGGACTAAGATAGCCCACTGCCCAAGCTCAAATTTAAAGCTTGCTTCAGGTATAGCAAAGATTCCTGAACTTTTGGATATGGGAGCTAATGTATCGATAGGAGCAGATGGTGCACCCTGCAATAATAACCTTGACATATTCATAGAGATGAGAACAGCAGCTCTAATTCAAAAGGCAAGACTTTTAAGCCCAACGGTTATGCCTGCGATGAAGGTGCTAGAGATGGCCACAATAAATGGTGCAAAGGCTATGTGCATGGAGGATAAGTTAGGAAGCATTGAAGAGGGCAAACTTGCTGATATTATTATATTAAATCTTAATAAGCTTCACAACATGCCAACGGAGGAAGTTGATATAATATCACAAATAGTTTATTCAGCAAAGGCTGAGGATGTTGATACAACAATTGTGGATGGGAAGATTTTAATGAAGGATAGAAAACTTCTTACAATAGATGAAAATTCCCTCAAGGAGGATGTAAATAGAATAATCAAAAAACAGGTTAGCCTAATTTAGGGGGATAACATTATGGAAGCTATAAAACCTAAAAACCTAGAAGAGGTATTGGAGTATAAAAGCAAATATAAGGGTGATGCAAAGATAATTGCCGGGGGGACGGATCTTATTATCAAAATTAGAAAAGGTGAGGAAAATCCAAAGGCCCTTATAGATATAAGCTCCCTTAATGAGCTAAAAGGAATTAGAGAGACTTTAGAATACATTGAAATAGGTCCAGCAACCACCTTTACTGAAATTTGTGAATGTATCCTGTTAAACAAAAACCTTAAGGGACTTAAGGATGCTGCAAGAAGCGTTGGTTCACCTCAAATTAGGAATAGAGGAACTGTAGGTGGAAATATATGCAATGCCTCTCCAGCTGCAGACACTGTTCCACCACTTCTTGCTCTTGACAGCATTCTTGTGATAGAAGGAAAAGGCAAAAAAAGAGAAATTTATCTTAAGGATTTTTTTAAAGATAAGGGAAGAGGAGAACTTGAAGGTGACGAGATATTAACTAAAATTAAATTTAAAAATCCTTTAAAAAATCAAGGCCTTGGTTTTTATAAATTAGGCCTTAGAAAAGCCCTTGCAATTTCAAGGTTGAGTTTTGCTGTATTTTTAGAAATCGATGAGATGAATAGAATAGAAATTGTTAGAATTGCCAGCGGTGCAATAGGAAAATTCCCTATGAGGGAATTAGAAGTTGAAGAGTATCTTACTGGAAGAATCATAAATGAAAATACAATAGAAGAGGCTGAGACTCTTCTAGAAAGAGTTATATTCGAAAGATTAAAGGGAAGACAAACGGCAAAGTTTAAGAGTATTGCAGCAAAGGGAGTCTTTAAAAAGGCCCTTTTAAATGCCCTTTATCTTTGCAAAGGGGTGAATGATTTTGAAAAAAATTGAAGTTAACATAAATGGAAGGGATTACTGCCTTGATGTGGAGGAAAATTTAAGGCTTATTGACCTTTTAAGGGACAAACTTAAGTTAACAGGAACTAAGGAAGGCTGCGGAGAAGGAGAATGCGGCGCCTGCACAGTTATAATGGGTGGGAAGATCGTAAATTCATGTCTTGTTCTTGCCTTCCAAGCTGACAAAAGCAGGATAATTACAATCGAAGGAATAGAGGAAGATGATGTAATTAAAAATTCCTTTATAGAGGAAGGTGCAGTTCAATGTGGATTTTGCACCCCAGGAATGGTGCTTGCAGCAAAGAGCCTTCTTGACAAAAATTTAAATCCTACGGAAGAAGAAATAAGGGAGGCTATCTCAGGAAACCTTTGTAGATGCACAGGCTACAATAAAATAGTAAGTGCAGTAAAAAAAGCAGCCAAGCTTAAAAGGGGTGGGGATGGTGAATGAACTAAAAATAGTAGGAAAGAGCATTAATAAGATTGATGCAAAGGATAAAGTCGATGGCAGCGCAATATATCCACAGGATATTTATTTAGAAAACATGGCCTTTGGAGTTACAATAAGATCCACAAGACCCCATGCTTTTATAAAGGTGGATACAAAAGAGGCGGGAAAAATCGACGGGGTTTTAAAGGTATTTACGTATAAAGATGTCCCAGGGAAAAACCATCATGGTGTAGTTTTAAAGGACCATGAAGTATTTGCTAGTAAAAAGGTAAGAAGAATAGGAGATCCAATAGCCTTCATAGTTGCAGAAACAAAGGAAATAGCCGAATATGCAAAAAACTTTATAAAAGTTGAATACGAAGATATTCCCGCTGTTTTTGATCCTGAAGAGGCAATGAAGGAAGATAGCCCAAAGGTTCACGATAGGGATAATGTGTTTTATCATTTTAAAATAAGGCGTGGCGATGTAGAAAAGGCCTTTAAGGAATGTCACGTTATAGTTGAAAACGTATACAAAGTTCCAATGGTGGACCATGCCTTTTTACAGCCTGAGGCTGGGGTTGCATTTTTAGACGAGGATGGTAGAGTAGTAGTTATTGCATCAACGCAATATCCCCACTTTGATCAGGAGGAAATTGCAGAAAGCTTAGGCGTTAATAAAGAAATGGTAAGAGTTTTAACGCCAGCGGTTGGCGGTGCCTTTGGAGGAAGGGAGGATATAACTGTTCAAATTCATCTAGCTATTGCAGCTTTAACTTTAAAAAGACCAGTTAAAACAGTTTACTCAAGGGAAGAATCCTTCCTTGCCCATTCAAAAAGGCATGCAATGAAAATGTATTATAAAACAGGTGCACTAAAGGATGGGACACTTTTGGCTCTAGAGGCTAAAATAATAGGGGATTCTGGCGCCTATGCTTCATGGGCTATGAATGTTTTAAGAAAGTCAGCGGTTCATGCAACGGGGCCATATTATATTCCAAATGTAAAAGTAGACAGCTTTGCAGTTTACACAAATAATCCCTTTACAGGTGCCATGAGGGGATTCGGTGCAACACAGGTTCCTATAGCCTATGAACAGCAGATGGATATTTTAGCAGAGAAACTAGGCTTGACACCCATTGAAATAAGGCTTAAAAATTGCTTTAGAGAAGGCTCTGAAACTGCGACAGGTCAAGTTCTTGAGGGATTTGTCCCTCTTGAAAGATGCATTGAAGAATTAAAGTCCTTTTAGGTGGTGATATCTTGAAAAAAAGAGGAAAGGGCATTGCGTGCATATTTTACGGAACAGGCTATGGCAATGGATTCCCTGATGTATCAAGGGCTTATGCAAGGCTATTAGAGGATGGAAGGGTTGAAATATCCGTTGGTGCAACTGAGGTGGGTCAAGGTGCCAAAACTGTAATGGTTCAGATTGCTGCAGAAACGTTAGGACTTTTAGATAAAGATATAGTATTGATAAATGAAGACACATCCAAAACCCCAGATGCAGGAACTGCAGCTGCATCAAGACAAACCTATAATACTGGAAATGCAGTAAAGATTGCCTGCGAGAATTTAAAAGAAAAAATATTAGAAGATGCTGCTAAGTTATTAGGAGTTAATACTAAAGTTGGTTTGTGCATGAAGGACGGATTAATTTATGTTAAATCATATCCTTCAAAAAAGGTAAGCCTTAAGGAAATTGCTGAGCTTAATAAAGATCTTCAGGCAGAAGGAGTATTTACAGCTCATACTACCCAGATGGATGAAAACGGACAGGGAGCTCCCTATTGGCCGTATACCTTTGCATCCTGTGCCGTTGAGGTTGAAGTGGATACTGAAACAGGGGAGGTTTCGATATTAAGGGCAAAACATGTTTTAGATGTAGGCAGAGCGGTTAACCCATCCCTTGTAGAAGGTCAAATTGATGGAGGATTTGCAATGGGGGTTGGATATGCCCTTATGGAGGATATTGGCCTTAAAGATGGCAAAATGACTAATGGAAGCTTTGAAAAATATATTATTCCAACAGCCTTAGATATTCCTGAAATAGAAAAGGTTCTTATAGAATACCCTGAGGATACTGCACCCTATGGTGCAAAGGGAATTGGAGAACCTGTTATGATTCCTGTTGCACCAGCTATTTTAAATGCAATATATGATGCTATTGGAGTAAGATTTTATGAGATCCCCGTAACCCCTGAAAGGGTATTATTAGCACTTCAAAGTAAAGGGTGATTTGATGTTAGATTTAAAAAGAAGGATAGAAATAGCAAAGGGAAAGGAAAGAGCAGAGTTGGTTTTAAAGAACTTAAAAATAGTAAACGTATTTTCCCATGAAATTATAGAGGGAGACATCGCCATAGAAGATGGAAAAATAGTAGGGATAGGAAACTATGATGGAAGGAAGGAAATTGACGGAAAAGGACTATATGCATCTCCAGGACTAATTGATGGGCATGTTCATATAGAATCGTCCCTTGTAACTCCAGGTGAATTTGCAAAGGCAGTAGTTCCTAAAGGAACTACTTGTATAATTGCAGACCCCCATGAGATAGCCAACGTTTGTGGGATAAGCGGAATAGAATATATGTTAATGGCAAGTGAGAATCTTTCTTTAGATGTCTTTTTAATGTTCCCATCATGTGTTCCAGCAACCCAATTTGAAACTTCTGGGGCTGTCCTTTCAGATGAGGATATAAAGTCCCTTATAGATAACGAAAGAATATTAGGCCTTGGGGAGCTTATGGATTATCCATCTGTAATAGGCTGTAATGAAAAGGTTCTTAAAAAGATAAATGCCGCAAGGGGAAAAATAATAGACGGACACGGACCTTCCATTGAAGATAAAGAGCTTGCAGCCTATGTGGCAGCAGGTGTAAAAACTGAGCATGAATGTTCAACTACAAAGGAGCTTTTAGATAGATTAAGGCTTGGAATGTATATTTTAATTAGGGAGGGTTCTGCAGCAAGAAACCTTTCTGAACTTATAAAGGCGGTAAACCCATACAATTTAAGAAGATGCCTTTTCTGCACAGACGATAGGCATCCTGAAGATATAATTAAAGATGGGCATATTAATAATAATCTTAAGGTTGCTGTTAAAAATGGCTTAGATCCAATTTCTGCGATTACCATGGCTACATTAAATGCGGCGGAATGCTACGGCCTTAAGGGAAAAGGAGCTATATCTATAGGGTATGATGCTGATATAGTTTTATTTAAAGATCTTGAATCCTTTGAGCCGATAATGGTATTTAAAAATGGAAAACTTGTTGCAAAGGATGGAAGGCCGTTATTTGATGTTAAAAAGGTTGTAGATAGTAGCGTTTTAAATAGGATAAAAATAAAGGATATTAATGAAGATATGTTTAGGCTAAAGCTTAAGGAGGATGTTGCAAATATAATAAAGCTCTTACCCTTTAGCCTTGTAACAAAAAAGGTTAAAAAGAAGGTTATTTTAAGGGATAACGAGTTTAGATGTGAAGACAACGAAGGCCTTTTAAAACTTGCTGTAATTGAAAGGCACAAAGGAACAGGTAATGTAGGTCTTGGCATTGTTGAAGGATTTGGACTTAAGGGTGGTGCCATCGCTACAACTATAGCACATGATTCCCATAATTTGATTATAATTGGCGATAACGATAGGGATATGGTTACTGCAGCCTTAGAGATTCAAAGGGTAAAGGGTGGAGTAACGGTAGTTTCAAAGGGAGAAGTTTTATCGACATTACCCCTTCCAATTGCAGGGCTCATGAGCGATAATGATATAGAAACGGTAAACCAAAAATTATCGAAGATTATAAAAATAGCCTATGAAAGGCTTAATGTATCTCAGGATTTTGACCCTGTAATGACACTTGCCTTTTTAGCTCTGCCTGTAATACCAGAGCTAAAATTAACCGATTTGGGACTATTTAATGTAATTAATTTTACATTTGAAGTATAAAAAAGCATTTAGGCACAGCCTAAATGCTTTTTGTTTGCAGTTTATTCATAATTATTGCCACAGAATTGACACAAATAGGTATTAAAATAATAATCAAGAAATATGAAAGGAGTGTTGAAAATGTTGTAATTAGACATCTTGATCATTGTAGCTTTAGTTTATTTATGTAAAGACCATTTTACAAGTTTTTCCTCTGCAAGTGAAAAGCTTGACCTAATGCTTGTAGATGGAGAAATAAGCGAAGAGGATTACATAACTAAAATAAAACCCCACCTTTTAATAAATAAGGTGGGGCCAAAACTTTTGTTAAGCAAATTATAGATAGTAATACAAGATTTTATTTATATAAATATAAGTAAAAATTTGTTACTTTATGTAATGTTAGGTTCAAATTTGCTTCAGTTTCGGTTTTTAAGCTTCTATATGCAGATTGCTGAAGTTCATATTTTAGTGATTCTAAGGTTTTTATGCTTTTTTCCATAATTATGGAATTTTGTCTAATTAAATTTGAAGAGTCTAAAGTATTAATCAATTGGCTTTCTTTTTTATAATCCAGTATATTAGAATCAAAGTAGGATTGTTTTTCCTTCATTATTGAGTAAGTAAAATCTTTCCTTGTATCATAAGAAGAATAATAATTGTTAAGTCTACCCTTGAATGAGTTTTTATTTTGTTTTATTCTATCTAAAAGATCTGTTGAATGGGGAGCATCAAAAGCATAACAATATACGTTATTTAAATTATATATAGGCTTTGAGCTATTAGAGCCATTTTTTGTATTATTCATAAAGACATATGTTGATAAAAATCCACCAAGAGAATGTCCAGTTAAATATATTTTAGATTTTGGATATAAGGAATATGTTTTATCAAAAACTTTCAAAGCAAAAGAACCTTGACCAAACTTTTGTGTGCTTACAATTTCTTTATAATATTTAACATCATCAAAGCTATCGGTTCCGCGGTAGGCAATTATGATCTCATTGGTTTTTAAATTCCTGAATACTACACTATAAAAGGACAATTTAATTTTTTTATTCAGACCGTCGACAAACCCCACTTTTCAAAAAACGAAAAGTGGGGTTTGAGTATTTTTACAAGCATTTTTGATAAATATTTTATAAATACAAAGAAATTTTTGCCCTTTCCAGGGCCGTTTTGTCCCTTCTTCCACATCCAATTTGCCATCTTCTTTAAATTAAAGCAAGCACAAACAAGCATCGCTTGCATGGACACTTTTTCTATCCCTCTTAGTGTTGTCCATCGCAAACCATGCTTCTCCTTCAAGTCGGCAAATACCCTCTCTATGGTTTTGCTTCTATCTTTATATAGTTCTTTGCATTCGTATGTATGTCTCAAATGTTCTACTTCTTCTAGATATCCTTCCCATATATGTCGATTGACTATTTTTGTGTGATTTTTACTGCTTGTGCACATGCTT
>NZ_CAKP01000064.1 GCF_000297115.1 Caloramator australicus RC3
AACGGGCAAACGCGATTGCAAAGTATTCCAAAGTCGTTCTACTCTACCTTTAGCCTGAGGGGAATGAGCAGTTATTATAGTGATGCCAAGTTCCCGCATAGCTCTAGAGAACTGAGTATCGTTACAAACCTTGCCTTCAAGCTGATCTTCAATAGAGAGTTTAGAAGCTTTAGTAGAAAGGAAGATAGCATGCCTATCGCTATAGATACTAGCAGGGATACCAAAGTTTTCGAGCATAAAGCGAGCGACTTCAAAATATCCTTGAAGGCATTCATTTTTAGTCATATAAAGACCGAGAACTTTGCCAGTAGCATCGTCGATAGCACCATGGATAGAATAGTTACAGCCAATACCCAGCCAATCAAATGGAGAGGAATCCATCTGAACTAGAAGGCCCATCTGTGGTTTTCTTTTTCGTCTTGTATGGGGTTTAAATCTACGGCGCTTTTTAGGGCTTTTAATACCGGTAGAGTTAAGGATATTGTAGATGGTAGAGTAACTTAGCTTAATGCCATGGAATCTTTCAAGAAGCTCGTTAAAATGTTTGAAGTTAGCATTTTTGTAGTTGTCAGACAATTTAAGAGAGATAATTTTACCTTTAAGTTCATCGGAAACAGCATGAGAAGGTTTACGGCCTTTGTTTTTATGAATAAGAGCAGAAACCCCGCTTTGCATCACACCCTTTCTTAATCTAATAACTTGACGTTCGCTAAGGCCTAAAACCTTTGCTGCTTCCTTGACAGTTAATAAACCCTCAAGGGATTTTTGAATGACAACATACCTATTAATTTGTTTTTGTGACATTGAATAAAACACCTCGTTCCTCATAGTGACATTTTATCATATTACTCTACAACATGACATTATCATAAAATAATCACACCCACATAATTTTTTACCTTCCAATAATTTTAAATTGTGATATAATAACAATAAAAACATGAGAAAGTTTAACCAACTTTGGTAAAAAGTGGTGATAGGCTGCTTAGGGAAATAAAAAAATATCTTCCTGATCTTTATAAGAATCTTATGAGGATTTATGAGTATATTGGAACACCTGATGAAGAGAGGGTTATTAGGGAGGAGTATGAAAAGATTGACGGAATTTCAATAGATTTTGGCGTTATGCAAAGAACCCATAGGGCAGTTGTAATTCCAACTAATTTTGTTTGGGACGATATAGGAAGTTTTACATCCCTTGAAAGATTCTTAAATAGGGACGAACACGGCAATGTAATATCCAACTGCGAGGCTGCAGTATTGGATGTAAGGAATACAACGATTATAGGAGAAAAGAGGCTTATTGCAGCTATAGGCGTTAAGGATATGCTTATCATTGATACTGATGATGTTGTTTTAATTTGTCCAAAGGATAGAAGCCAGAGCATAAAGGACCTTGTAAAGAAGATTTCAAATATGGAAGAATTAGAAAGGTTCATATAACGGTTGCACAAGCAGCCGTTATATAATTCACAAACAATGATAATAATAATCATTTACATCGTATTGATTTTTATTTATAATTTAAGTAAATATACATTAAAGGAGGATGATTAAGGTTGAGGTTTAAAAAATTAGGAATCATTATGGTTTTAATTTTAAGCCTTATAACCAATTTAGCCTGCTCAAAAAAGGAATCCTATAAAAGTGAAACCTTAAAGGAGGAAGTTATAAGTGCTGAAAATTCAAACAAGACAGAAGTGATGGAAGAAAAAAATAATAGTGAAAAAGTAAATGAACATGTTTACAATAATAATCCTAAGGAGATAAAGAATACAAGTAAAATCGATAATAAAAAAGTTAATATTTCTAATAATATAAACAACACAAAAGAAAAAGCAGGCACAAAAACAAAAAATGATAAGGAAAATGATATTCAAAAGAATGTGGTAAAGGAAGACGATAAAAAAGAAACGAAACAAATAGAAACTCAACAGAAAATTACCTATAAAGATGGAATTTACATTGGAAGTTCTGAAGGGAAAAACGGTGAAATTAAAGTGCAGGTTACAGTAAAGGATGGAAGAATTCATATTATTGAAATATTATCTCATAGTGATACGCAAAATTTATTTGAAATTGTTTATAAAAAAATAGCCAGTGCAGTATATGAAAAGCAATCAGCGGAGGTTGAAATAGTTTCCGGTGCAACTTTAACTAGCAATGGGCTCATTAGGGCAATTAGTAATGCTTTGGAAGGGGCAAATAATTCAAAATAATAATCATTATCATATTGACATAATAAAATTTAAATGATAATATATGAATATGAAAATCATTATCAAAAATGGAGGGATAATATGAGAAAAATTGTTTTATCAACGCTTTTAATATTTACTTTAGTATTTAATGTTGTATTTGCTGCACCACCAGCACACTTTAAAGGTAAGGATGTAAAATATATTTTTCCCCATGCAGTAACAAAGGATGGACTATTGCCTATAGAAGGTAAAATTACAGCTACGGATTATGCATCAATTTTAAAATCTATAAATAATGTTCAAGATAATAACTTAGCGTTAAGAAGCAAAGTAGCTTCCTATTATGTTGAACTTGCTAAAACTACACAAAACTTATTTTTCAATGAAGATGGATCAATAGTTTCTTCTTATGATTATACTGATAATGAATATCACAATCAAAATAAGACAGATATTGCTTCAATCGCTCAAATGAGCATTGCCTTTTATGATGCCTATGTAAATAATGTAAAATTTAATTATGGTTTATTATATAAATCTACGATTAATAATTTAGAAAGATACATAAAAACAGCTAAAAAGTCAGAAAGAAGAACAGCAAAGTATAAAAAGGCTGTAGCTGATCTTGCAAGATACAAGAAAATAGTTCAGAATGCAGCAACTTTCCAAAAGAATGTTAAGGATTTGAGTTACAAAAATGCCCTTTCAACTTCAAGCTATGTTTTAAACAACCTTTATAAGGAAGGAAAATTTTATAATGATCCGTCCCTACAAAGTATAAATTATGGAACTATGGGAAACGGTCTTTTAGCTTTAAATGTTCAATGGAATCTATCAGGAACTAATGATAAGCAAAGATTAACACAAATAGCAAAGGAAGTTTATGATTATATAAATGCCTCCTATGATGAAGAATATAATGTTTTTGTATTTTCGGGAGATAGACAAAATGTTAAATTTGATTTAAGGGATTTTGGAACATTCCTTTGGGGAGCTAAGGAACTTTCAACAATATTGATTCAAAATGGATATGGAATTGAAGCAGCAAACTTAATGTTAAAGACTACAAAGATGGTTAATAAGGTGATTGTAAAGGATGTAACATATAAAAATGAGGGAATAGCAAGGGAAATAGCTGTGGTAAACGGTGTAGTTAGTGCTTCAAGGGATGAGATAAACACCGGAAGATTACATCAATTCTTATATGGATTTATGAAATGGAATGAAAGCCAATTTACAAGTTTTATAGGTGTGCATTCAAAGAACGTTATGTTGGCAAAGAACATGCTAATCAATTCAATTAAAAATCATATTGATGCATTTGCAATAATTCATGATACGAAGTTTACAGATGTTACAATTAAAAATGATGCCAAAGAAATCCCTTATATAGCTTGGTTTATGGTAACAGCAGACTATTTTGCAGAAAATCACAAGCACCATCTTTCAAAGGAAGAAAATGATTTGATACAAAGGGCAATACAAAAGAACTATGATTTTCTTATGAATAAAGTGTTAACCTTAGGGAAAAACATGTAAACTTAAACTTAGGTGCCAGGCACCTAAGTTTAAGTTTTTTTGTTGAGAAGGATTTTTTACTTTTTTGTAGAATAATTATATTACATTAAAAAGAAAAGGGTGGGATGGATGGAGCTTGTAAAACTAGTTGGAATAATTGTTTTAACAAGTATCTTTGCTAAAATAATGTTATTCTTTACTGAACCTTTCCTTGCCATTGTATTTGCCTGTGCCTTTGCTACTATGCTAACTTTTTCATTAATAAGAAGGGAAAAGATTATTGAGAAAACGGTTATTTCTGATGCCAAGTTGGATTTAAAGGAAACATCAAAAAACCTTGCTGAAGCAAGTAAGAACTTATATATTTCAACTAATGAAATTAATAATTCATCAAATCAAACGGTAAATTTTTCAAAGGAGATAGTAAAACTTGTGGAAGAAGATGACAAAAGTATAAACCTTATTGATGATGAGTCAAGAAGTATCATAAATAATATAGATGTAATTGAAGTGATTTCAAATGAAACTAAGGAACTTTCAAATAAAAATATGAGGGTTATCGAAGAAAGCAGTAGAACCATTAAGGACATAATCAAGAATTTCAATGATATAGTGGGAATATATAAAGAATATTTAAGCATTACAGATGAACTTACAAAAACATCGGAGAGCATTTTTGAAATTTCAAAAAGTATAGATGATATTGCAAATCAAACAAATCTTTTATCATTGAATGCAAGCATCGAAGCTGCAAGAGCAGGAGAATATGGTAGAGGTTTTCTGGTTGTTGCCAATGAGGTTAGAAAACTATCGGATCAAGTAAAAAGCTTTAATATGAATATAAAAAATTTAACTAATGATATTAAAGAATCTATAGAAAAAATGCAGAAGATAAGCTATAGCAGCAATGAGAAAATGAAAAATATGAATGAGTTTTTCATAGAGGTTGATGATGCTCTTAATGATATATTTGATGCATCAAACAACCTTGATGTAAAGGTTGATGAAATAAAAGAGGGTTCAAAGGGTGTAAGGAATTCGGTAGAAATTACAAAGGAAAGGATAAATGTATTAAAAACCTCCCATGATAAAACTTTGGAGTATATAAAATTAACTGCTAAAATGCTCCAAAAACAAAGGGAGATGGTTGAGAATTTAAATAAGGTAATGACGGATATATCAAATCTTAGCAACAATTTTTTAGAAGATTCAATAGACGAAGATAAACAAAAAAAGTTACAGGAGATAGCAATAAAGATTAAGGAGTATAAAGGTTCTAAGGATGCCGATTCACTTAAGAAACTGTGCAGGGAACTTGGGATAAACGATGTTTATTATGCTAATGAAAAGGGGATATTTGAATACGGGACTACAAAGGAAGCAATTGGTCTTAATATCTTTGAGATAGATAAAAGATATGTGGACTTTGTAAGATCCAATAAGGACTATGAAATATATCCCTTAACAAGAAGACTAGATACAGGCGAACTTTATAAATTTTTAGCCATAAAAAGGGAGGATGAAAAGGGAGTTATCTCAGCAGGAATATCAATAGATAACATATTGAAGTTATAAATTTAGGATCAAATTAATTGGAAAAATATGAAAATGTCCAAATGTCAAAAAGTCAAGTGGCAGGCACTCCTTGAATAAAATATAGTATAGCAAAATTGTGGTGTAAATTATGGGGGAAGATTTAGAAAAGGCAGGGTTTATTTTAAAATATGAAAATACGAAAAATCTTTTGGAATGTGAGTTGACTCCCTTAACGGATGTTCTTTTAAAATTATCATATATATGTGTAAACTTTGCCAATACGGCGAGTATAATAAAAAATATAACTATAAATGAAACCCATGAGGTTAAGGAATTTTTAGATATAGTTTTTGATATGAGAAAGGTTGCAGATAAGCTTGAGGATATTATAGAATGTCGTTCG
Organism: Caloramator australicus RC3; assembly: GCF_000297115.1. Taxonomy (GTDB): domain Bacteria; phylum Bacillota; class Clostridia; order Clostridiales; family Caloramatoraceae; genus Caloramator; species Caloramator australicus. Next base: position 5,659 of record NZ_CAKP01000064.1, read on the forward strand.
GAAATTATATTTAGGCTTATTAAGGCCGGGGTTTTTGATGTTAAAAATGTGTTAGATGAAGAAAAGAAATGATAAAAGCACCAATTGCTTAATGTAGTAATTGGTGCTTTTTATTGGAAAATAATAGAAATGTCCAAATGTCAAAAAGTCAAGTGGCAGGCACCATATATATTTAATGTTTCTTTAACGGTTTTTTCCCATGTGAAAAGTTTACTTCTTTCATATCCTTTATTTGCAATATCCTCTCGAAGTTTATCATTGGAAAGGAGTTCTTCTATAGCTTTCTGAAGGGCGTATATATCTTTAGGATCGATTAAAAGGGCTCCATCGCCTACGATTTCTGGGATGGATGTCACATTAGACGTTATTACAGGAGTTTTACAGGACATTGCCTCAAGGGGTGGGAGGCCAAATCCTTCGTATAGGGAAGGGTATAAAAAAATAGTTGAGGCGTTATAAAAATAGGGAAGGTCCTCATAGGGGACATATCCTGTAAATACAACTCTATCAATTAAATTAAGATCAAAACACATTTTCTCGAGCTCATCCTTTTCATCCTTTGCCTGTCCTAATATTACAAGCCTTATGTCCTTGCTTAAATTTTTCAAAAGATTTGAATAGGCTAAAATTATGGATTTTACGTTTTTCCTTTTGCTAAATCCACCAAGGTAAAGAAGAAAATCAAAGTTTATGTTGTATTTTGATTTAAGATAGTTTATGCAAAGCTCCTTATCAAGAGGCTTAAAATATTTTTCTGCTGCAAGGTAGGTCACTTTAACCTTTGATTCGTCGACGTTAAAAAATCTTATGATATCTTTTTTGGAGTAATTGGATACGGTTATTATAAGATCGGATTTTTGGATGATTTTGGGCATCTCCGTTAGGAACTTTTTAAGATAACCCTTTCCTGCAGTCTCAGGCATTATATAAGGAATGAGATCATGGATGGTGGTTATTATTGTTGTTTTTTTTTCTTCGGGAAATCCTATCCCATTTTGGGGAAGATGATACACGTCAATTTTGTTTTTTACTAAGTTTTGGGGGATAAAGTGTTCCTCAAAAAAACGGTGCCCCCTTCTTGAGGTTATGCATGCCCTTATATTTTCCTTAACAACCTTATCATAGTTTCCGCCATGCCAATAGAGAAGATACTCATTTTCATGGTCCAAAATCGATATATACTTAATTATATTTTGAATATATGTTCCAATGCCGGTTCCAGCATACCAATTATATCCCCTTGCATCTATTGCAATCCTCATTTAATCACTCCTATTATGCTTATATTTTATTTATATTACAATAAGGTTAATTTTGTGCATGGATTTAATCACACAAGTTAAATATTTACATATTATAAAATAGAATTGCTTTTGAGAGTGAGCTTTATGGAAGAATTAATTAGGCTAATAGAAAATAAATATAGTATTAAAGTTTCAAATATAGAAAAATACAAAAATGTTTATAAAATAACCTCAGGCGAGAGGGAGTATTGCTTAAAGGTCTCAAAGTATGACAAAGAACAATTTGAGTTTATTATCTCCTGTATTATGCACCTTATAAATAATGGTTTTAAAAAAGTTCTTCCAATAATAAAAACAAAGGATGGTGATGACTATATTGAATTAAATGAAGGATTTGCATTTTTAACAGATTGGACTAACTCAAGGCATGTTGATTTTAAAAATTTAGTCGAACTTAAAAGGGCCGTTGAAACATTAGGGGAGCTGCATATAAAATCAAGAAATTTTCAATATAAAAAGGTTAAGGGAAGAAACCTTTATGGAAGATGGATTGAAAAGTTTGAAAAAAGGCTAAATCAGCTATTACTTTTTAAATCCATAATAGTTTCAAAGGTTGAGAGGACTCAGTTTGATGATATTTATCTTAGGCATATTGATGTTCATTACAAACAAGCCCTTGACGCTATAAAAAATCTCAAAGAATCAAAGTATTTTGAGATAATGGAGAGCCATAAGGCTTTAAAGGAATTTTGCCACCATGACAGTGCAAATCATAATTTTTTAATAGATAATTTTTTAAATATATATATTATCGACTTTGACTACTGCATAATGGATTCCCATCTTCATGATCTTGCAAGCATCATAATAAGAAGTTTAAGATACGGAAATTGGAGCATGGATACATTAGAATATATAATTTCGATTTATTCAAATTTTACCCCAATAAATAAAGATGAACTTTACTTGATATACTGTTTTATGGAATTTCCTCAGGATTTTTGGCAGGTAGGACTTCAATATTATGTTGAAAAGCAGCCCTGGGATGAGGAGTTTTTCTTAAAAAAGCTTTTAAAGGTTACCGATGACCATAAGGAAAGATTTAGATTTTTAAATAATTTTAAATCAATATTTTAAGGTGATGATATGAGTGAGGAAATGGAAAAAAGGATAAAGGATATTAAGGAAGACATTAAAAAACTAAAGGAACTTAAAAAGCTTGAGAAAAAGTATGAAAAATTAAAAAGAGAAAAAGAAGAGATAGAAAGGGAAATTCAAAGGATGATGGAAAGACAAAATAAAGAAAAGAAAAAAAGACATTAGGGGTGGGATGATGTTAAGGGAAGTTGATTGCAAAGAGTGGCAGATTGTTTTTGCAAGGACATTGCAGGAATATTTGTATAAGAATGGTTTTAAAAATCTAATTGAAATTAGATATAACAAGGAAGGAAAACTATATACCATAAAAAATAAAAAGCTATATATCGATACGGAAAAGGTTGAAGGAAGACCCTTTGAGATAGATGGGGAGAAAAGTATTAAGGAATTTTGTAAAGTCCTTTCTGAATTCCATGGAGCTTCGGAGGGCTTTGTTCCACCACCGGGAATTAAGATAAATGTAAGGTGGGGGAAATTAACAGAGCGATATAAAAGGTATTTAAAGGATTTTGAAAGAATAAAGGATAGTGAAAATAAAACCTCCTTTGAAGCTGCCCTTGAACCCTATTGGGAGGAAATTTATAAAAGGGCAAAGGAAGTCATGAAAACCTTTAGGAGTATTCAATATCTTTCAGCATTAGAGGAGAGCATGAAAAAAAGGGAAGTTTGCCTTAATACCATTTCAAAGAATACAGCGATAAAAACAAAAAGAGGAATATATTTATTTGAAATATTTGATTCAGGCTACAATATGATAGAAGAGGATATAGCAAAGCTTATAAAAAGGGGAATTCAAAAGACAGGCAAAAAAGAGATTTTTGATATAGTATTATCTGAATATGAAAAGTATAGGGCATTGAACTCAAATTCAATAGAATATATAAAGGCCTATGTGTCCTTCCCATATAATACCCTAAAGCTTGTTTCAAAATATTTAAAGGGCAAGGAAATAGATTACGAAAAGAAACTTGAAAAGGCACTTTTAAGGGATAATCAATGCAACCTTTTGGGGGTGTAAGGGGTGGATTTAATGCCAAAGGACAAAAAATTCCTTGCTGACTTTTTTTTAGATGACAGGATGTTCGATGAGTTTAATTTAAAAGTTAATGAGGCACATCCCGTAAGGTCAGTATTTGTTCTTACGACGAATCAGGGGATAAAGATATTAAAAAAGGTTAAGTATCCTTTAGAGGATTTAGAGTTTATATATAATTCCCTAAATAAAATTAGAAAGAATTATCCCTACGTTATAAATTTTAGACTTACAAAGGAGGGAAAGCCCTATTTAATATATAACGATGAGGTATATGTTGTATTAGACTGCGTTGAAGGTAGAGAGGCCCTTTACCAAAACCCATTGGATTTAAAAAATGTAGCGATGGCCCTTGCTAAGTTTCATGAGGCTTCAAAGGATATCGGCTATTACGATAAAAAAAGCTTGGTTGGCAAAATGGTGGAAAGATTATTAAATAGAATAAAGGATCTTGAAAAATTTAAAGAAATAGCTAGTATGCACTACTATAAAACCGAATTTGATAAAGTATTTTTGGAAAATGTGGATATAAATATTGAAAAATCTAAGGAGGCTGTGGATTATTTAAAAGGGACACAGGACAGGCATATAAAGGACTATGTATTCTGCCACCATGATCTTGCCCATCATAATGTTTTGATGGGAAACGATGATAATGTTTATTTTTTAGATTTTGATCTTTGTATTTTGGACACAAGGGTTCACGACCTTGCTAATTTTATAAATAAAGCTTTAAAGGATAACGCCTTTACAATCGAAACGATTAATATAATATTGGATAATTACAACAAAATAAGCAAATTAACTAAGGAGGAAATAAACATTCTTTATGCATATCTTCTTTTCCCTAAGGATTTTTATGATATTTCAAGGGATTACTATTTAAGGACAAAGCAGTGGGATGAGGATGAATATGTAGAAAAGCTTATCAGAAAGGCAGCATATAAGGATGATAAGGATAGGGTTTTAAAAAGTTTTAAAAAGATATGGTTATAGGGCTGATTACTCAGCCCCTTTCATGCTTTTTATTATATAATATATAACTCCAATGCATATAAATACATCGCCTATGCTAACGACATAACTTCTTATAAATTTAACGGGGATAATGTCCCCTAAAAACCAAAACAAGGTTTTCTCATTTTGAAGGACGTATAAACCTTCCTTTGCGATGTTTATATTATCCTTTGAAGGATAAAGACCTGCTGCAACAGCAGAATCAGGATTTACTGGCATCGCACCGCCGTTTAGGAATATCGCAAGGGCGTTTAATAAAAATCCAATGGCAATCGTGACGATGGCTTTGTTTTGCCTATTCAAATAAGCAAATATGAAAATCAATATAAATTGCAGAAGATAAAATATGTAGGTTATGAGTCCTCTTTCAATAATGCCCTTCCTTACAAGGGTAAATAAAACTATTTCAATTGAAAAGGCTATGATTGGGATATATATTCCCTTTAAATCTGAACCATCAAGTCTTTTAATATCTCCCTTAAGTAAAAGACCAATTATAATTCCTAAGATGGCAGAAAGAATGAATAGCATATTCTAACCTCTTTCTTTACAGGATTTTTGTTTTTCACAGGCTCTAAGATAGGCCTCAACTACCTTTGGATGAAACTGCTTTCCGCTGTTTGTTATTATCTCCCTCATAATCTCCTCCTGCGAAAGGGCCTTCCTATAAACCCTGTCCGTCATCATTGCATCTATGGAGTCGGCAAGTTGGAGGATGAAAACGTCAATTCCAAGCTCTTCACCCTTTTTACCTGTCGGATATCCTTTGCCATCATATCTTTCGTGGTGATATCTTATAATTTCTGGTATTCTTCCAAGGTCTTTAATATTCTTTACTATTTGGTATCCTATTTCAGGATGCTGCTTTATTATGTTATATTCTTCTTCAGTTAATTTTCCAGGCTTGTTAAGGATGGCATCGCTAATTCCAATTTTTCCAACATCATGAAGATATGCAGCAAGCTTTAACTCTTCTATTTTGCTTTCACTAAACTTAAGTTCCCTTGCAATCATTTCAACAATCCTTGCTACATTTCTTGAGTGTCCCTCTGTGTATTTATCCCTTGATTCAAGGGCGTGCATCAAAACTTCGATGGTTTCCATGTATTTGGATTTTGTTTCGATGTAGAGCATAAAGGTATATCTTGTAAAAATAATGATAATCATAACTACTATAACGCCTATAACGTTAGAAGTGCTATATAAGTAAGTTAAAAAATATCCTAAAGGAGCCATAGAAAAAATGTTTAAGAATCCAAATAGAAAATTTGACTTAAAAATTTTAAAAAAGAGTCATTTGTTAATATAGAGAATAATGTTGATATTATTAATGCATTTGTTAATAAAAATATTAATGGAATCAGTAAAAATTTTAATAAATCTACAATAGCATTGTTTGTTATTTCAAATTGTGAGATTAATTTGTTTGTTAATATCGATGAACAATATACTGAAATAACTACATTGCTTATATTAAATAATAATTTTTTTATTTCTATGTTTAGTATGTGAAGATATTTTTCACCTTGTTTGAAAATTCTTAAAGCTACTCCTAATCCAGCAATAATCATTGAATAAAAAGTTCCAAACAAATATATTGAGGCAAAAAATATTGCAAAACTTGGGCTTATTGCTAATCTTTTATATATTACTAAAGAAGACTCTGTAATTATAGATAATATTATAAATAACAATATTCCTAATGAGTTTTCACTAAAAGGAATAGAATTTGATTTATACGCACTAATCAAAATAACTATTGCTAATGTATATAAAATAAACAAATATAAGTATTGTTTTAATTTTTTCACTAATCTCCCTCCTAAAATAAAAGGCCGATTATATTTTACACCCATGTAAATACTGATCCACCTGCTAAAGCAAGTGTTAAAAGAGCTATGATTGCAGGTAATATTTTCTTCATGCAGATTACCCCCTTTGCGTTTTGGCTAACAGGGCTCCGCTATTGCCTGTTGCGTTGCTCCGCTAAAGAGGAAAAGGATAAATATAATCGGCCTTTTTGCACACTATTGAGTTATCTTTTCAATTCGTCTGTTTATTGCATCCAGTGTTGCCCTTGCAATTGCTTCGTTTAAATCCTTTCTTACTATGGCAGAACCAACGAGGGCTTCTTCGTTGCCTGTAACAAGCGCATTAACTATTACCGTAACCACAGTTACAGTGTTTGTTGTGTTGACTAAAACATCCTGAACATCGAATAGGTATTCTTGTCCAATAATCTTTTCTACAGCCTCTAAGGTTGCCTTTGCGATGAGCTTTTTCCTATTTGCCTGAGTGTTTATTCCTGAACCTTCAACGGAATATTCAATGCCATCATAGGTTAAAATAACGCTATATTCAATCTTATTTAGCAAAGTCTTTACCAATACGCTATGTAGCTTAACCCTCTTAGGGCTTACCATATCATCCGATTGAATTACCGCAATGCTTATTTTGTTCTTATCTATCTTATAATCATACTTTGCAAATAAAGTGGATTCTATGTCCCTTGCTATCTGCTTTGGGGATCTTGAGCTGTTTGCAAGGACATGAATTTCACTTATTTCATCATTTTCAAAAACCACCTTACAATTTAAAACTCCTTCTATCCTATTTATCGTTTCTTGAACTAGTGTAAGGTCCATTAATATCCCCCCGCCCTAAAATCTAAGTATAATAATAGCATATTTTGGCTCTGTCCTCAATTACAAAAAACAAAAAAAGGCCCTAAATTTAGAGCCTTATTTCGACAATTTGCTAAAAACAGTCAAAGTTTCCACCGCAGTTTTTTTCCATGAGTAGGAGGAGCTTCTTAATAGTCCCTTAAGTTTTAAATCTTCATAAAGCTTTTTATCCTCAATTAATCTTAAAATGTTTTCTGCTATTTCATAAGGATTTTGAGGATTTACATAAAGGGCATCTTCTTTTAAAACTTCAGGAATGGATGTGGTGTTTGAAGCAATTACAGGCGTTCCGCAAGCCATAGCCTCAAGGGGCGGAAGGCCAAATCCCTCATAAAAGGAAGGGTAAATTAGCATATAGGAGGCATTATAAAAAAGTGGTAAGTCCTCAACGGGGATAAATCCCGGGAAAAGGCATTCATTTTTAAGTCCGAGGCTAAGGGCAAGGTCCCTGTAATCGTAGTAGGAGCGACCCTTCTTTCCAAGGATCAAAAGTTTAAATCCCTTTATCTTATTTTTTATAAGGCTAAAGGCTTGAATTAGCCCTTTTATATTTTTCCTTGGACTAAATCCACCAACATATAGGATAAAGTCCCCCTCAAGGCAATATTTTTCTTTAATAATTTTCCTGCAATATTCCTTATTAATTGGTTTATAAATATCCTCTGCAGCAAGATAGGTTACATATATTTTGTCTAAAGGATAGCCCAATGTTTTATGGATGTCCATCTTAGAGTATTCTGATACAGTTATTATCCCATCACAAAGGGGAACTATTTTAGGGATCTCCTGAAGATATATTTTAAGATATTGGGGTCCGACGGTTTCAGGCATTTTATAAGGAATTACATCATGAAGGGTTATTACAAATTTACAAGTTTTCTCATAGGGAAGGCCTATTCCATTTTGGGGAACGTGATAAATTTCTATACCCGTATCGGTTAAAATGTTTGGAACGTCAACCTCCTCCCAAAAGGTCTCCTTATCGCTTTTTTCAATATGTTTAACCTTAAAATTTTCATCAAGCTCAAAATCAAGTTTGTCCTTGGGAAGAAATAAAAGATAATCATTTTCTTTGTCAATTAAGCATATATTTTTAATTAGCTGATAAGTGTAGGTGCCAATGCCCGTTCCTCTATACCAAATGGAAGCTCTTGAGTCTATTCCGATTTTCATAGGATCACCTATTAATTATATACAGTTTATATTATGAAGAAATCTTTGATTTGGTGAATATACATAAAAAAAGTTAAAAAACATAAACATTAGTAGGGGGTGGTAAAATGGTTAGGGAAACTGAAATTTCTACACAGTTTGGATTTGAGATTAGGGATCTTATTCCCCAGAGGGGAGTATATCTGATTAAAACTAATAAGGGAAACAAATGCTTAAAGAAGGTAAATTACGGTCCGCATAAGCTTATGTATATATATAAGGCTAAGGAACATATTATAAAGAACGGTTTTGATAAAATTGATAAAAACGAATTATCCCTAAAGGGTCTTCCCTATGCCATCGTAAATGAAGATCTTTATGTAGTTACTGAATGGATAGATGGAAGGGAATGCGATTTTAGAAATGATGAGGATTTAAAGATTGCAGCAAAAACTTTGGCAAAATTTCATCTTGCTGCAAGGAGTTTTGTTCCAGAGGATAATTTAAAGGCAAGAAATGATATTGGAAAACTTCCCTATACCTTTGAAAAAAGGCTTACAACTTTAAACAAGATGAAGGATATCGCAAGGAAAAACAAGAAAAAGACGGAGTTTGATATTTTATATCTTGATAACGTAGACTTTTATATAGAACTTGCAAAAAAGGCGATAGAAAAATTAGACCTTGATGCCTATAATAGGGTATGCCAGAAGGACTTAAACGATAAAGTCCTTTGCCATCATGATTTTACCTATCACAATATACTTATAAAAGACAATGGGGATGTTTACATCGTCGATTTTGATTACTGTAAAGAGGAAATTCAAATATATGACCTTGCAACATTAATGGTAAAGGCTCTAAAGAGGGTTGATTGGAGCCTTGAAAAGGCAAATTTAATAGTGGATAACTATAATGCCGTAAAGCCTATTAGTGTTGATGAATTAAAAGTATTAAAGGCACTACTTGCCTTCCCGCAGAGATTTTGGAGGATTGCAAATAGGTATTATTACAAAGAACCAGGCTGGAGTGAGGCAAGCTTTATTAAGAAGCTAAGGGAGATTTTGGACGAGAAGGATAAGTATATAAGCTTTTTAGAAAGTTTTTGATCCGGGAAATTTCCCGGATTAAAAACTGTTGAAAGTTATTTTCTTAGCCCCGTGAAGGATTTCCCTGGCATTCGCTCATTTTGCTAAGCAATTCTAAGCTTTTCTTTGTTTTCAAAAGTCCTACCCTCGTGAGCCGACATCCGTGTCGGCCACTCGGCTCTGCACGTCCATGTGCAGAATTACGGACTTTTGCAAAGTCGAAAAGCAAGAATTGCTAGAGCTCATGAGAGATGCCTTTCTGAAATCCATTCACGGGGCTCTTGCAAAACCAAAAACTAAAAAGAGTTTTCCTATAATATGTAATCCGGGAAATTTCCCGGATTTTTTTGTCAAAAGAAAGGATTGTTACATATTATGGTATTATAGAAATCTTTGGAGTATGTTTATGGAAGAGTTAAAGGTAGGGGATATAGTAGTTAGAAAATCCTATGGTGGGGATGTGTATTTTAAAATAACTCAAATCGTAAAAAGAGAGGATGGAACAAAGCTTTATATTTTAAAAGGAATAGAGCTGAGGATAATTGCAGATGCCCTTGGGGAGGACCTTTTAAGGCCGGATCTTAACAAGATTGCAGAATATGATGAGGTATTTAATAGAAAGGTTAATGCAAAGATTAAAAAGATTCTTTTAAGCAGGAAAGTTCCCTTTAAAGGTAAAAGGGGGGAAGTTAAAGAAGAAAAGGGGATAGTAGGAAGACCAGGAAGGGTTTTGCACATCGATGGAGATGAGGAATATTTAAATATTTGCCTTAGAGGTTATAGAAAGCTTGGCATAAATGTCGTTGGAAGGTTTGTTCCAGAAGCAGAACAGCCTAACGTGATTATAGACCTTTTAAGGGAGATAAAACCCGACATATTGGTTTTAACAGGGCATGACAGCATAGCAAAGGGGGCACAGAATTTTAAGGATATAAACAATTATAGAAATTCAAGATATTTTGCTGAGGCGGTAAAAAGGGCAAGGGATTATGAACCCTCCTATGACGACCTTGTTATATTCGCAGGGGCCTGCCAATCCTATTATGAAGTGTTAATTGAGGCAGGTGCAAACTTTGCTAGTTCACCATCAAGGGTTTTAATCCATGCGATGGATCCTGTTTTTGTCTGCGAAAAAATCGCCTTTTCCAGTATAACAAAGTTTTTATCCCCAAATGAAGTTTTAGAGAGCACCATAACCGGCGAAAAGGGTATAGGTGGTTTAGAAACCAGAGGAAAATACAGAGAATCTTCCCACAAGATTTAGGGGTGGTCATATGGAGGATATTAAAGTTAAAGTTAAAGATGAAGTTTATGGACTTGAAGAAGCAGCTTTATATTTATTTGCTAAAATTAAAGAACTATATGAATATGAAAGGGAAACCCTAAAGGCCCTTGCTGTTTTAATAAGGAGCAAAATTGCAAGGAATATAAGGAATTTAGAGGGGTGCAAGGAGGATTTAAGTTTAAATAAAGGTGAATTCGATAAACTTGATGATAAGTTAAAGAATAAGCTTATAGAGGCTATTAAAGAAACTGCTGGAATAATTGCAAAATATAATGGCAGGATAGTTGACCTATATTATACTAAAAATTGTTCTGGAGCAACTGCAAATTCAGAGGATGTTTTAGGATACCATATAGGATATTTAAGGAGGGTTTTTTGCGACTTATGCAGGGCAAAGAAGGATGAAGTGGAAGTTGAAGTTAAAAGGATTATGGAGCTTTTTAACCTTTCCTCTTCTAGCTATAAGGAAAAAGTAGAGGGACTTATAGAAGAGGTTGAAAGGGACGACATGGGGAGAATAAAAAAGTTAAAGTTTATGAATAAAGATTTAAGTGGTAAGGATTTTGTAGAAGGATTGAATTTAAAAAGCAATAGGCTGTATTTTCTACAAAAAAGCATCGGAGTTAAAGAAATAGGTGAGGGCCTTGGACTTGGAGTTTGCCTTGATGGTGCTGATGCAATGGCAAAGATGGGAAAAAATTATGAGGATATTTTAAAATACTATTATACAGGGATAGAGCTTTTTAAACTGAATAAGGATTATATCTTAAATAACTTTAATGATAAAAAAATACTAATCGACCCAGGACACGGTGGAGATGATACGGGAAATATATCCGATATAGCTGAAAAGGATATAAATCTTAAAGTTTCACTTTATCTTAAAGAATATTTAGAAAAAAAGTCCTGTAGTGTAGTTATGACGAGGGATAAGGATGAATACCTATCCCTACAAAAAAGGGTTGATATCATCAACAAGGAAAGGCCAAATTTTTTTATCTCAATTCACATGAATCATTTTTATAACGACACAGTAAATGGAAGTGAGGCCTATTGCTATAAGGATGATGAGGAGGCCATAGAACTTTCAAATCTTATTTTGAAAAATCTTAATAAAGATCTTAACTTAAAAAACAGAGGGGTAAGGGTTGGGGACTATTTTATTTTAAGGGAATCCAAGGTTAGCGGGATTATATTAGAATGCCTGTATATGACAGGCAGGGAGGATAGAGCCATTTTGAATGAGGAGGGTTATAAAAAAATCGGGGATTGTATATATAAGGCCCTTTGTGAGTTTTACGGGATAAATTTCTAATAGAATCTTTGTCAAACTCTATAGTTGATAATAATAAAAAGATTAAATGAATAATAAAGAGAAAAAAGAGAGTTATATTTGAATGATTGTAGAAAAAGACATTAATTCTTTTGTTGACACATTGTAAAAAACTTGTTAAAATAATTAAATTAATTATTGACGAAACACCCTCAATGGTGTAAAATATTGTAGTGGAAAGAGGGTGTTTCTTATGAGAGGAAGAGATCTTTTAAATGCCATCAAAAAAGATATTGATGAGCATGTTGGAGAGAGGGTCGTTGTTAAGGCTAACAACGGTCGCAAAAAGTTTACGGTAAAAGAAGGCATCCTTGAGAAAACATATCCTCATATATTCATAGTAAAAGTCGAAGGAAGCGATAATACAACTCGAACGATATCCTACAGCTATTCAGATATATTGACGCAAACAGTCCAGATAATATTCAAGAATAAAAACGTAGCAATGTAAAAAGAAGGCCTTTTGGCCTTCATTTTATTTTGTAACAGAAAAGCCGCCAAAAGGCGGCTTTTCTGTGGGGTTATGGGTTTGGCAGCTATTTTTTAGGGGGATAAACAAAGGTTATCGACAAAATATTATTATAAAGAAATAAAATTTTATGTCAACATTTTTTAAGAAAGAAGTAATATTTTTAATTTTGCGAATATATATTATATTAGGTAAATTAGGGTGGGAGGGATTAAATTGTCAGTTGAATATGTAAAGGATGTAATAAATTACGAGGAGCTTATAGGAGAAGGCCAATCCCAGACTATGGTTAATGGGGATATAGTAATATCCGAAAGGGATGGAGATGTTTCTAAAGTTCTTTATTGTGATGGAGAGGCTGTAGTTTTAAATTGTCAGGTTGTGGAGGATAGGGTAATAGTTGAAGGGAGGATGAACTTTAGAGTTTATTATTCCTCTAACGATACAAGGAACATATATAAAGTCGAAGCATCCTCAAATTTTACCCATAATATCCAAATCCCAGGCGCAAGAAATGAACACAGCCCAAAAGTAGAAGCAGAAATAGAACATATGGAATATCAGGTTACTACAAATAAAAAAATAAGGGTTAACGCTGTTATTAATCTTAAAGGACATGTTTATAATAGAGCGACAAAGGAAACTATTGTAGACATCAAGGGACAGGATGTTCAGATGCTAAGGGAAAGCGTAGAAATAGATGAATACTTAAGGGATGTAAAGGAAGAATCCATGATAAAGGCAGAAATAAATTCTGAAAAGGAAATAGAAGAAATAGCTAAGACGGAGGTTTTTGTTTATAAGAGAGATTATCAAGTTCTTGATGGCAAAGTTTTAGTTAACGCAACGGCAAAGGCAAGAATGCTTGTTAAGAGCAAGGATGGAGAATACTTTATGTTAGAGCAAGACATCCCCTTTAGCCATGAAGTTGTAGCTGAAGAAGTAAAACCAAACATGAAGATCGATGTTATGTGTAAAGTTAAAGAAACTTATGCAGAGGTTTCAGAAAACGAAGAAGGGGAAAGAAAGGTAGTTTCAGTTCAGGCAAATGTAGAAATTTATGTTAAAGTTTATTCGACTAGGCAGCTACAAAATATATTGGATGCCTACTCGTCTGATTCAAGGTATGAATTTGAGAAGGAAAACATAAAATGCTTTTCATACCATGATGAGGCTACGGATTCACAGGTTTTAAAGGATAGAATAACTGTTCCTGAGGATGAAGCAATTGTTGAAGTTAAATATGTCGATGCAAAGCCAGTGATAACCGAGGTTAAGGTTTTAGAGGATAAAGCTACCTGTGAAGGTATTTTAAGATGTAATCTTGTTTATGTAAAGGCAAAGGAAGAACCAGAACTTGAAGGATATGAAGAGGAACTCCCCTTTAAGTTTACTTTAGATATTCCTATGGCAAAAATAGATATGCTTCCAACCTGTTCAGTTAAACTTGAGAGCCTAAGCTATGAAAAATTTGCCGATAAGGAAGTTAACGTAAAGGCTAACCTTGTATGCCATATGAAGCTTTACAAAAAGAGCGTTTATGATATATTAAAATCCCTAAAAGAAATCGATATAACAGAAATGATAAAGAACATGCCAAGCCTTGTTATATATACTGTTCAGCCCCATGACACCCTCTGGAAGATAGCAAAAAAATACGGAACCAAAGTAGAGGATATAGTAAAGCTAAATGATATCGAAAATCCGGATTATATCGAACCAGGGATGAAAATTATAGTTCCTAAAAAGACATTTATGAAATAATTCAAGGGACGGTTCATTACTATTATAAATTTGTTAAAGACAAATTTGTAATGAACATAGTGTAAAATTATTGTAGGACGAAAAAGGACAAAAAATTTAAAAGAGACAACCCCTGTGGTAAAATAAAAAGTGGAAAAAACACAAATCAATAAGGGGGTGTCTCTTTTGAATAATATTATACAACATGATATTATACAACAACATTTAATAAATTTCACTACTAAATTAATAAAAAATGTAGAAGAAATGCTGTCAAAAGAATGGGATTTTACAAAACTTGTTGAGGTAGTTAAAGAATCGACTGATGAACTTGGAAGGAATATAATAAAAGACTTTTTAGAAGAATTAGATAAAGCGATTAAAGAAGATGATAAGAGAAAAAAGGAATGGATAGTTGAAAGAAAAGACAAGAAAAGTATTATTACGCTCCTAGGAGGAATAGAATATTCAAGAACATACTACAAATCAAGAAAGAGCGGAGAATATAGATATTTACTTGATGATGTTATAGGTATAAGGAAACATGAGAAGGTGGATAAAGAAGTAAAGATAAGGCTTGTAGAGAATGCAATCAACATGTCCTACGAAGAAAG
>NZ_CAKP01000063.1 GCF_000297115.1 Caloramator australicus RC3
GGTGCCAGGCACCTAAGTTTAAGTTTTTTATCTTTTACTAGTTGTTTTTTTAGTCGGGAGTTGATAATTTTAATGAACCGTCCCTAAAAAACTTTTTTACGGTTGTTTTCAATTTCCCTTAACCTGTTTGTTGTTGAGTTTTGGTATGCTCCAGCTTCATAGCTGTAGTTTGTTGTAAAGGATGCTGAGCCTGTTGAAATAACTTTATTATATAGTCTTCCTAAAATGTCATAATTATTTATAGCCTTTGCTCCGTTTGGAAGGGTTATTTCCTTTTCTCTATTGTCCTTATCATATGAATAGCTTGTGGTAAAGCTTAAGTTGTTTATATATTCAACTACACTGCGAAATTCAAAGCTTATATTATTTTTAACAAATTATTAGTATTGTTTTTTATATGCCGCTGATGTCGATACAAATTTAATAAACAGAAAATGGTTTAATTTTCTATAAAAAAAAGTGTCTCATTAGTTTAGATCCATTTTTAAATCTTAAAAACCTTAAATAACATAAGCTAAATATTAATATGCTATAAAATCCATCATATTAATTTTATATTCAGCATACAATTGTTGTTTTAGTTTATTGAGAAAATTTTCTATAGTTAAAGCTAATTCATTAAATTGAATAATTTCATTAATCTCAGTTTTTTGCCATACTGAATAAATCTTCCAGTAATTATTCTTTTGTTTAATGAACTCTAAAATTGGACCATAACTATAATCCATTGTTTCATATTTAAAATCTTGTACTTTGCCATTCTTATTGTTTTTCATCCATTTAGTAAGTTGTATCCATAATTCAAGCAATAGGATATATTGTTCTTGAAAAAAAAGTTTATTATTAACCCAGATTATCAATTCTCCCTCTATGTCTGCAATAACTTTTAAATTTCGAGATTTTATTAATTCTTTATCTACTACTTTATTTTTATCAAAAGCAAAAATTATTTCTATTTTATTGGATATGCTGTCCATATCTTACCGTCACCTCCTATAATTATTTGAATCTTTGTTTCTCCTTTTGTTCCTATAGTTTTACCTAAATCTGTAATTACTTTATACGAACCATTTTGATTGTTGGGTATAAACTTTGCATTTTCAGAGTATAAAGCTTCTTTAATCCATACATTTACTTAAATTTTATTATTAGTTGCAAATTTTTGCCATCTCCCTCCTGCATCCATTAAATGCTTATTTGATACTGTAAAATCATCAACTTTCTTTGCGGCTTTAAAAGCTGCTTCAGAAGCTTTTTTGAGTACACTGTTCTTATTCGTTATTTTATTAAATGTTACTCCAATACTTTCTTTAACACTGCTAAATCTTTGCTGAATTACATACATTCTTGAAATAACAAATGTATATACATAAAGAGCAGCATGGTTAAGTTTATTTATTGAACTTTTTATACCAAAATAACCATTTGGGTCTTCCATGTTTACCGAGTCGTTGCTGCAATATGCAAACATATTATGCGATAGTAATTCTCCCTTTTCCCCAACTATCGCATCCGCATTAATAAACCTACCCCACTCAGGATTGTAATACCTACTTTGTAGATAATACAGCTTCGTATCTTCATCGTATCTGTAGCCTCTATATCTATACGGATTCTTAACCCCTACAGTTGTTGCAAGGCTTCCATCAATAGAAATTATATTACCCCAGCTATCATAGGTATAAGTTACAACTTCATTTCCTTGCCCGTCAATAAGAGCAATTACATCCCCTTGTCCATTCCTTACATAGTAATATTCTACCCCATTTAGGTTCATAGAAACAAGGTTGTCAGAGCTGTCGTAGGAATAATGGATTGTATCTAACCCGTTTGTTTCAAGTATAACCTTATCGCCTAAAAGGTAATACTTTGTTGTAACACCATTTACAGTTTTTTCGGTTCTTATTCCTTGGTCGTTGTATTTGTAGGAAATATTAAGGCCTTCCTTTGATATTGACTTTAGCTGTCTTCCTTCTTCCCATGTAAATGTATAGCCATCATAGGATAGGGGATTTCCTATTTCATCGTAGGTTATTGTCTTGCCATCAAAGCTTGTTAGTTTATCCTTCCAGTTAGAATCATCATAAGTGTATGTTATTGTTTTTGTAGGATTTTCAGGCACTCCTTCTGTATACGGATACTCTGCCTTGCTTAAAATGTTTCCACCTAAATCATAAGTATATACTATTGTCTTGTTTAATATTTGATTGTCTTCCCTTATAACTTCATTTAGCTCGTTGTAATAATATTTTATTCTTTTCCCATCCCGGGTTATTGTTTCAATATTTCCATTTGCATCGTAGGTGTAGTTTATTTTTTTTACCGTTGTTGTCAATCTCGCTTAACCTGTTTGTTGTTGAGTTTTGGTATGCTCCAGCTTCATAGCTATAGTTTGTTGTAAAGGATGCTGAGCCTGTTGAAATAACTTTATTATATAGTCTTCCTAAAATGTCATACTGATAAGATATTTTGCCACCACTGTTTATTGATACATCTTTTATTTTACCATCTTTATCGTAGTTATAAAATGTAAAGTTAGGGCTTGTATCATATACTTCAAAGTCATATAGGGAATATCCATAGGAAGTTCCTCTAACCCTTCCAAGCATTCTTACATATCTTCCGCTTGTTGAAAGACTTATATCGTCAATTCCACCATCACCATTATTTGTTGAATATACTGTGGTCCAATTAGTAGTATCATTTGAAACCTGTATATCATAGCTTTTCCCATAGGCTTCTGCCCAATTCAATATTACCCTTTTTATATTTTTAACTGAGCCTAAATCAACATATATCCACTCATTATCGGTATACTGGCTCGACCATCTTGTATTGCTGTTATCATCAAATGCTTTATCAAATGAATATACACTATTCCTATCCTGCACCGATGAGGCATCTGAAACTTTACCCTTTGCCAAATCATAATCGTTGTAATTGTTAAAGCTATTTGATACCCTAATAACTTCACTATTTAGGCTATATCTAAATCGGTTTCTGTTTCCATTTGAATCCTCTATCTTTATTAATCTATCTGAAATATCATATACATATCTATATTTTACCCCATTTACAAGGTCATCTAAATAGCCTAAATTTCCGCTTGCATCATATTCGTATCTAAACCTTTCTGCTCCGTTGTATTTTTTTGTAGTAATTCTGTCAAGATATTGGAATCAAATTTGATTATTTTTGCTTCTTTTAAGGAATTTCTAAGATATTTGGTGCATCTTCTGCTGAGGATGAACTGTTAAAAATGTCTGCGAATACTTTGATGTTGATAAAAGAAAAAATTAGCGTGAAGATTAGAATAAAAGAAATGCGACGTTTAAGTGTGTGCATCATAAAACCCCTTTCATGATAGAATTACAAGGATAATAATAATAATAATAATAATAATAATAATATAAAGGGATTTCAAGAATTTATTTTTGTAAAATTAAGAATTTTTTACCATAGTAAAAGTATCTTATAAGATAAATTTTTAGTTTTATATAACTCTTTAAATCAGCTTTTTAATTTTATAATAGTTTTACAAAGTTTTGATCTGCTTTCTTTAATGGTTTAAAATCCATAAAAAATAAACAAAGGCGGGCATTGAAAAATTTGCCCACCCATAATTAAACGGAAATATATTGTCTATATTCTCTTCCATCTTACTCCCTGTGGAGTATCTTCAAGTATTATTCCCATTTCCTTTAGCTGATCCCTTATTTTGTCTGCAAGGGCGTAGTTCTTTTCCTTTCTTGCCTTTTGTCTTTCTTCTATAAGCCTTTCAATTTCCTCATCAAGGCTTCCCTTTGTTGATTTTTCAAGTATTCCAAGTGGTGAACCAAGCTCCCTTATAAGGTCGAGGGCTTTTTGTGCAAGCTTCTTTGGTGAACCCTCTTTAATGTTTGTGTTAACTTCCCTTACAAGGTCAAATATAACTGAAATTCCATCAGCAGTATTAAAATCATCGTCCATGACTTCGATATATCTTTCCCTAAAGCTATCAAGCCTATTGAAAAATTCTAATTCTTCAGCAGTAAGTTCCCTATCCTCTGAGGTTTCAATAACGTGTTCAAGGTTTGCAATTGCATTATATAGTCTCTCAAGGGCTGCCTTTGCCTGATCTAAAAGCTCTATGCTAAAGTTAATTGGATTTCTGTAGTGTCCTGAGAGCATAAATAATCTTACAACTTCTGCATCATACTTTTCAAGTATTTCCCTTGCTGTAAAGAAATTGTTAAGGGATTTTGACATCTTTTGGTTGTTAACATTTAAGTAAGCAACGTGCATCCAGTAGTTTGCAAAGGGTTTTCCATTTCTTGCTTCGCTTTGTGCTATTTCGTTCTCATGGTGTGGGAATATAAGATCTGCACCGCCTCCGTGGATATCGATGGTTTCTCCAAGTAGGCTGCAGGCCATAGTAGAGCATTCAATATGCCAGCCTGGTCTTCCTTCTCCCCATGGACTCTCCCATGCTGGTTCTCCTTCCTTTTTAGCCTTCCAAAGGGCAAAATCCATTGGATTTCTTTTTCTTTCATCTATCTCGATTCTTGCACCAGCCTCTAAATCTTCAATACTTTGGTGGGAAAGTTTTCCATATTCTTTGAATTTTGTAGTATCAAAGTAAACATCACCATCGACTACATAGGCATATCCCTTATCTACAAGGTCCTTAACGAAGGCAATGATTTCGCCAATAAACTCTGTCGCCCTTGGGTTTACTGTTGCCCTTTTAATCTTTAATCCGTCGGCATCTTTATAGTATTCCTTTATATATTTTTCAGCAACTTCTTTAACAGTCGTTCCTTCTTCATTAGCTCTTCTTATAAGTTTATCATCGATATCGGTAAAGTTTTGAATAAATTTTACCTTGTAGCCCCTGTATTCAAGATACCTTCTTATTGTATCAAATACAATAAATGTTCTTGCGTTACCTATATGAAAATAATTATATACAGTTGGTCCGCAGGCATACATTTTAACCTCGCCAGGTGTAATTGGATTAAAAACTTCCTTTTGTCTTGTCATTGTGTTGTAAATCTTTATTGTCATATACTTCATCTCCCTTCAAATAATTTAATATATAAAAATCCCCTTCATCATAGAGACGAAGGGGACTCCGCGGTTCCACTCTATTTAGGCAAAGCCTCACTTAGAATTATAACGGTATTACCGTCTCTGCCTACCCTTTTCGGCAGAAAAGCTCCGGGGCGCACCCTTCAGAAGATTCCCTGCCACTGCTTTCAGCCTAAGGCAGCAGCTCTCTTTAAGGTAAGCCTTCCTACTCCTTCCCATCATAGCAATTTGTATATTATTTTATGGGTTATTAAAAAATTTTCAACCCTTTTATATATATTATACTATAAAAATTCAAATATGAAACATAAATTCCCTTGTTTTAAGGGGATTTCAGACTGTTGAAAAAGTTGTTTTTTGATAAGCCCCGTGAAGGATTTCCCCGGCATTCGCTCATTTCGCTAAGCAATTCTAAGTTTTTCTTTGTTTTCAAAAGTCCTACCCTCGTGAGCCGACATCCGTGTCGGCCACTCGGCTCTGCACGTCCGTGTGCAGAATTACGGACTTTTGAAAAGTCGAAAAGCAAGAATTGCTAAAGCTCATGAGAGATGCCTTTTTGAAATCCATTCACAGGGCTCTTGCAAAGTCCAAACACCAATGAGAGTTTGTCTACAATCTGAAATCCCCTTATTTTAAGGGGATTTAGTTTTTACAGCAAGTTATTTTTTACATATTCTAATCTTTTTAATATTTTATCCTTTCCTAGGATGTCAATTATATTTACAAGTTCTGGGCCGTGCATTTGGCCTGTAAGGGCAACTCTGATTGGCATAAATAACGCCTTACCCTTTGCACCTGTTCTATTTTTTAACTCCTTAAATACATTTTGAGCAAAGTTTAGATCAATACTTTCAGCTTCCTTTACCATATTTTCAAATTCCTCTAAAAGATTTAGAACATGTTCTTGCTTTAAAACCTCATGGGTTTCATCGTTTTCTATTTTAACTTCGTCGCCAAAGAATATGTGAACATGGTTTACTATATCTCCAACAAAAGGAAGTCCATCCCTTACAGTTTCAACAACCTTTGTTATCCATTCTCTGTTTTCCTTTGCAAATTCCTCTGTTATATATCCTGAATTTACAAGATGAGGAATGGCAAGGTCAACTATCCTTTCAATTGGGCTCTTTCTAATGTATATTCCATTTATGTGGTTGAGCTTATCAAGGTCAAATACAGCAGGATTTTTAACCACTCTATTAAGATCGAACTTTTCTATAAGCTCTTCGAGAGAGAATATTTCCTCTTCTCCTTCTGGAGACCATCCAAGAAGGGCAAGATAGTTTACTATAGCTTCAGGCAGATATCCTGCATCCCTATATTGTTCCACCCATGTTGAGCCGTGGCGTTTGCTCATCTTTGTTCTGTCTTTCCCAAGAATTAATGAAACATGGGCAAACCTTGGAACATCAAAGCCTAGGGCCTTGTATATTAAAATTTGTCTTGGAGTATTTGAAAGGTGTTCCTCTCCTCTTATAACTGTAGTAATTTCCATAAGGTGGTCGTCTATAGTTACAGCAAAATTATATACAGGAATTCCATCTGACTTTACAATAATAAAATCCCCTATATCCTTTGAATGGAATTCTACTCTTCCTCTTACGATATCATCAACAACTATAAGTTCATCATCAGGAACCTTAAATCTTACAACTGGTTTCCTTCCCTCTTTTTCATAGGCCTCTTTTTGTTCAGGTGTTAAATGCCTGCACTTTCCTGAATATCTTGGCATTTCACCTCTTTTTAGAGCCTCTTCCCTTTCCCTTTCAAGTTCCTCTTCGCTGCAGTAGCAAAGGTATGCCTTTCCTTCGTCTAATAATTTTTGAACATATGGATTGTATATCCCTACCCTTTCAGTAGAACGATATGGCCCATGTTCTCCGCCTACTTCAATTCCCTCATCCCAGTTTATTCCGAGCCATCTTAAGCCTTCGATGATTACTCTTTCTGACTCTACTGTTGAACGATTAAGGTCTGTGTCCTCTATTCTAACTATGAATTTTCCGCCTGTATGTCTTGCATAAAGATAATTAAAAAGTGCTGTTCTTGCACCGCCAATATGCAAATGCCCTGTTGGACTTGGGGCAAATCTTACTCTCTCCATCAAAACACCTCCAAAAATATAGCATTCCCTATTAATTTTACTTATATTTCCGATATTTTTCAACATAAAAGGAGCTATTTTATAATCCATTTAATAAATTCCGGAAACCTTTTTGCCCAATATTTTTCACTATGGGTTGCACCTTCGTCGACAACAAGTTTTAAATTTTCCTTTGGAAGTTTTTTAAGAAGCTCATCATAAACACTCAATGTTCCCTTAACATATATATCAGGGAATTCCTTGACCTTTTCATCGCTGGTTTCCTTTGTCCCAATATCTAAGTAGAACTTCATATCATTTCTTATTTTATTTTCCCTTATAAAATTTAATAAATCACTTTCAGAAAACCAAACTGCCGTTGAAAATGCACCAACCTTTGAAAAAACATCCTGATATTTTACCCCTGCATAAAGGGATATAAATCCTCCCATAGAACTTCCTGCAATTATAGTATTTTCCCTTCCCTTTAAAGTTCTAAACTCGCTATCTATTATAGGCTTTAAAGTATGAACTATAAAATCTACATATTGGTCCCCTTCTCCACCAACACAAGGAATATCTAACCTTGATAAAAGTTTTGGAACCTCGAAGTTTTCCCAAGGGGAATATTCGTCAAGCCTTTTATGACCCTCTCTATTACAATCCAATCCTACAACAATTAACCCATCAATATAACCTTCCCTTTGAAGTATATCAAGGCTTTTATCAACTTCCCACGAAAATCCCGAATAGGGGCTTTTGTCAAACAAATTTTGTCCATCATGCATATAAAGAACTGGGTAACTTTTTTGGGTTTCAAAATAATCGATTGGAAGATAAATTCTTGTAATTCTTTTCCTGTTAAGTTGAGGGATATAAATCTCTTTAATAATAATCCTTTCCATACCTTTCCTCCATCACTATTGATTTTAATCATATTTTTTGTTAATATACCCCTATATGGTATTTCGGGGGTGATTTTTTATGACAAATGATAAACTCAAAAATACACAAATTGCATCGTTAGGAATAATGTTTTTCTTAATGTGTGGTCTTAGAATGTGGTTTGCTATATTTTTATATTTCATCTTCGGTATAACATTAACTATAATAACAAAAAAAAGAACATACTGTGCAAATTTTTGTCCACTAGGTGCCCTTTCGGATGCATTTTCTTTTAAGGAAAATAAAAAATTTCTTAAGCTTCCAAAATCCATTCAATATTTAACTTTTATCGTCTTTTTCCTCTATATCTTTTTTATCCTATACTATAATTGGGGAAATATTTTTTTGCTTTGGGCAGAGCTATTTAAGTTTATCCTTTTTATCGTATTTATCGCATTGACTTTACAGGTATTTTATAAAAACAGAACCTGGTGCACAACATTATGTCCTATGGGAAAAATATACAAAGGGATAATAAAGTATAAGATATAGCCTGAAAAGACTATATCTTTTTTATTTAATGAAATACCTAATGATAAAATACATTTGAAGAATAATTATCATGGGTATGCCAACAGTAAATTTAATATGCTTTGTCTTGTGGTGAAATAAATGAATCCCTAAAAATATCCCAACGCTTCCGCCTAATAAAGCAAGTAAAAATAAGCTCTTTTCAGAAATTCTAAATTTGCGCCTTTTAGCCCTTTGCTTGTCCATATACATTACTAATAGGGATATGATATTAATTAATAATAAATAAGATTTTATTAAATCCATACAACCTCCTAAAAATCTCTCATAGCCCTTTTTATTTCCTCTACAAACAGATCTATATCTTCCTTTTTTGTATCAAAGGATGTCATCCATCTAACTTCATCTTTTTCTTCATCCCATATATAGAAGAAATATTTTTCTTGCAGTTTTTCTATAGCCTTCCTTGGCATAATTGCAAAGACAGCATTTGCCTCCACTCTTTGAGTTAATTTTATTTCATCTATCTCTTTAACCTTTTCCTCAAGATATTGTGCCATTTCATTTGCATGCTTTGCGTTTTTTAGCCATAAATCATTAGATAAAAGAGCTTCAAACTGTGCTGAAATATATCTCATTTTAGAATGTAGTTGCGTTCCTTGTTTTCTTACGAATTTAAAATCCTTTGAAAGCTCTCTATTAAAAAACACCACTGCCTCTCCAAACATCATTCCGTTTTTTGTCCCGCCAAAGGATAAAACATCAACTCCCGCATCCTTTGTTATTTCCCTAAGGCTTTTGTTTAACGATGCCGCAGCATTTGCTATTCTTGCCCCATCCATGTGGACATACATATCGTTTTCATGGGCAAATTTTGTAATTTCTTTAATCTCTTCAACAGTATAAACTGTTCCAACTTCAGTAGATTGAGTTATAGAAATAACCTTGGGTTGTGAATGATGTTCTACTCCTTTTGCATGTAAAAGTTTTTTGATATCATCGATTCTTATTTTCCCATCAGAACTTGGAACCGTAATTATCTTACAACCGGAACTTTTTTCTACCGCACCACATTCATCAACATTTATGTGAGACATCGGTGATGCTATTATTGCATTAAAGGGCTTTGTTATTGCCGTTAATGCTAAAACATTAGCCCCAGTTCCGTTGTAGACAAAATATACATCAATATCCTTTCCAAATATTTCTTTAAACTTTTCTATTGCCCTTTGAGTATAAACGTCATCTCCGTAGGATATAACATCCCCATCATTTGCCCTTATTATTGCCTCTAAAATTTCATGATGAACCCTAGCGTTATTGTCGCTTGCAAAACTTCTCATAAAATCCCCCCATTATAGACTGTTTGCAAATTCTATGTATTTATTTCTAAACTTTATGTTTTCTTCCTCCATTTCGATTTTTTCGTATTCTTCCGTTAATTTTTCTTGGGTTTTTTTATCTAAAACTCTTCTTGCCGTCATATATACTGCATTATCTTCCTTCTCTATATGCCCTTCAAGTAGCATCGCATAGCAAATTGCATTGGCTACTATATACGCCTTTTGTCTCTTATCTCCATTTTCATATTTATTTAGTGCATCTTCAAGATTTCTTATATACATCCTTCCTAGGTCATGTTCAAGAAGCATCCCTTGAATTGCACCAGTCTTTAGTGCCTCATTTTTCTCTGACATTATGTTAAACAGCATTTTTTCTTCCTTTTGGTGATGGTATTTGTCTGCAAAATTTCTTACAAAGTCGATAATCTGTCTATAAAAGTTAATATCAACATTTTTACCTTCAACAAGCTGTTCGCAATCCCTTTTTATAGCAGCTAATACTTTTTTTATATAAACATGCTCATTAATTAAAATATCCACAGCATCCATACTATCACCTCATAATAAACTTATTAAATATATTATTCCAAACATAAGGTGCAAATATGCTGTATTAGGAACAAAGGCCCTTTTATTTGTATATTGAAGCTTATAAGTCTTATATGCCTTAAACACCGTCAAAAACGTTAATAGTGAAGATGATGGTAAGCTTTTAAATAAAGTAAGTATTATTATCGATGCATATGATAAAATAACTAAAATCAAATAAGCCCTTTTTCCATTTTTTAAGCCAAATCTTACACTAAAGGTTTTTATTCCATTTTCTACATCCTTTTCATAGTCCCTTATTTCATTGCTAATAAGGAGGGCTGGTATTAGAAAGCTAAAGGGTAAGGAAATTAAGACGACATCCATTAATCTTGTATTTCCAAAAACGCAGTAGCTTCCAACAACCATTAATGGCCCCATTAATATAAATGAAAACAAAGCACCGAGGCCCTTATTTTTATAGTTAAAGGGATAACCAGTATAAGCATATCCTCCTATAAGACCAATTGTCCCTATGATAAGCAAAGTAATGTTTTTAAAATAAACTACAAGCAAAAGGCCAATAAGGGCTGCAACTCCAAAACAGGCCATTCCAACTAAAAATATTATTATCTCCGTTTTAGTCCTTTCTACCCCTAAGAAGGGGTATTTTTTGTCATCATCAATTAGTTTGTCTGTTTTCCCTTCAAAGTAATCATTAACAAGATTAACCCCAGCTTGTATTAATAGCCCTGCCTTTAATGTAAAAATTACAGCTATACTGCTAATTAAATCAATTACTCCATCCTTAAACAAATGCCCAAACTTATATGCAATCACTATCCCGCAGGCAGTTGAAACAAATGCAATACTAAGAGAAAAAAGTCTTAGTGCCCTATAAATATCCTTAATTAGTTTCATATTTATCCATCCCATCATATATTCCAATGGTTTCCTTCTTTAAAGTTTTCGATTACATCGTGGGCCATCGTTAGTTTTTCCTTTGGATAAGTTGTTGCAACTCCAAAAACCTTCATTCCAGCTCTAACTCCTGCTTCAATGCCTGCAAGGGAATCTTCAAAAACAATGCAATCTTTAGGTTCTACCCTTAAAAGTTCAGCTGCCTTTAAAAATATTTCCGGGTCTGGTTTACCCCTTTTGATCATCCCCGCATGGGCTATTGCATCTATATATTTTCTTATATCTAACCCGTCCAAAATAAAATCTATATTTTGAATTGGAGCTGAGGATGCAACCGCAACCTTTATTCCCTTATTCTTTAAAAACTTTAGATATTCTGTAAGACCATCAACCTCCTTTATATAATCCTTATAAACCTCCCTGTAAACCCTTTCCTTTTCTTCACCAAGTGTCAATACTTCATCATCCTTAAGTTCCCTTTTAAAAATTTCTGCAAAAATCTCTTTGTTGGTTCTTCCAAAGTTTTTAATAATATCCTCATCTTTAAAATCCACATCGTATCTTCTTGCAAACTCCTTCCAAGCAATGCAGTGGTATTCATAGTTATCAATCAAAACTCCGTCCATGTCAAATATAGCCGCTTTAATCATTCCAAGTCTCCTTTCCTTCTGTTTTATTCTTAGATGTCTGAACTAAAACTACTCCTATTAAAATTATAAAAGTTGAAATTATTATTCTTAAATTTATGGCTTCATTCAAAATCAAAGCCCCTAATATAACTGCAACTATTGGATTAATATACGCATAGGTTCCTGCCTTGGATGGAGGCCATTTTTGAAGAATGTAGATGTAACTGCTGTAACCAATTAATGATCCAAAAACGATTAAATATAAAAGGGCACTAATTCCTTTTAATGTAATATCTAAATTTATATTGCCATATAAAAGTCCTACAATCAATAACGAAATTCCTCCTACGACCATTTCTATCCCTATATGCGAAACTGTTGATCCCGTCGCTTTAAATGTGTTTTGGTAAACTGAACCTACTGCCCAAAGAAGCGATGCTAAAAGTAAAAGAATGGCTCCCTTCACATCTATTGCCGAACTTGAATCGGTAAAGGTTAGAAAAACAACCCCGATAAACCCTAAAATAAGTCCAATCCATCCCTTTAGTGTTAATCTACTTCCATTAGGAACAAATAGTTCAATAATTGCAATAAATAGCGGGACAGTTGCAACTAAAATCGATGCTATACTTGATGCCACCCATTGCTCCGTCCAAACAACTAAACCATGTCCTCCAAGAAGTAGGAATAATCCAACTATTGTTATATTTAAAACATCCCTTTTGCTTTTAGGAAATTCTAAAGTCTTAATTTTAGCATACAAAAGCATTAAACTGCCAGCTAAAGTAAACCTTATCCCTGCAAAAATAAAAGGCTGAACCTCTGAAACTCCAATTCTTATTGCAAGGTATGTTGAACCCCACACAATACAAACAGCAATAAAGGCTAATATAGCCTTAGTATCATCCTTCATTACAATTCCCCCCAAAGCCGTTATTAAACAATTTTAACATTAGTTAATAAAAATTTCCATAAAAAATAAAGGCACATGAATGTGCCTTTATCACTTATTCTTTTTCGCCTCTTTTTTCCTCATTTCAGGATTTAAAATTCTTTTTCTCATCCTTATACTCTTTGGCGTTACCTCAACAAGCTCATCCCCCGCTATAAATTCTAAGCACTGCTCAAGGGACATTTCAAAAGGTGGAGTAAGCCTTAGAGCCTCGTCTGAACCTGCTGCCCTCATGTTTGTTACATGTTTTTTCTTACATACGTTAACATCTATATCCTCCGACCTTGAACATATTCCAACAATCATTCCCTGATAAACAGGCGTTCCTGGGCCAATTATAAGGCTTCCCCTTTCCTGTGCATTATATAGTCCATAGGTTACTGCTTCCCCTGTTTCAAAGGCTACTAAAACTCCCCTATTTCTTTCCGGTATATCTCCTTTTGCAGGTTCGTAGCCGTAAAATATATGATTCATTATTCCATTACCCTTAGTATCTGTTAAAAATTCACTTCTATATCCTATAAGGCCCCTTGCTGGGATTTTAAACTCAAGCCTTACATATCCATTTATAGCAGAAGTCATATTTATCATTTCAGCTTTTCTGGAACCCAGCTTTTCAATTACAACTCCTACATATCCCTCTGGAACATCTATCGTTAAAAGCTCAATAGGTTCACACAATACCCCATCTATTTCTTTATAAATAACCCTTGGTCTGGATACTTGAAATTCATATCCTTCCCTTCTCATCGTTTCAATAAGAATAGAAAGATGAAGTTCTCCTCTTCCTGCAACCTCAAAGGCGTCTGGTGAATCTGTTTCGCTTACTCTTAAACTTACGTTCGTTTCAAGTTCCTTAAATAACCTGTCCCTTAAATGCCTTGTTGTAACGTATTCCCCTTCCCTTCCTGCAAAGGGACTGTCGTTGACACTAAAGGTCATTGATATCGTTGGCTCATCAATTTCAACAAAAGGAAGGGGCTCGGGGTTTTGAGAATCAGCTATAGTCTCTCCTATATTAATGTCAGTAAGACCTGCAACTGCTACTATATCACCAAGGAAGGCCTCTTCAACTTCTTCTCTTTTTAAGCCATTAAAAGTATAAAGAGTAACAATTTTCCCATTTCTAACGCTTCCATCCTTACCGCATATTGCAACCTGTTGGTTTCTTTTAATCCGTCCCCTTTCTATTTTCCCTATGGCAATTCTGCCTACATAATCATTTGAGTCTATTGTTGTTACAAGCATTTGAAGCGGCTCATCTTTATACCCTTGTGGTGCAGGAACGTGGTTAATTATTGTGTCAAATAACGGCTTTAAGTCTTTTGCCTCATCCTCAAGTTCGTATTTTGCAATACCATCCCTTGCAGAGCAGTAAACTATTGGAAAGTCAAGCTGCTCATCATCGGCACCAAGTTCTAAAAATAGTTCGAAAATCTCATCTATAACTTCATTAGGTCTTGCATCTTGTCTATCGATTTTATTTATAACTACAATAGGCTTTAGCTTAAGCTCAAGAGCCTTTTTAAGGACAAATCTTGTCTGTGGCATTGGGCCTTCAAAGGCATCTACAAGAAGCAATACTCCATCCACCATCTTTAAAACTCTTTCTACTTCTCCTCCAAAGTCGGCATGGCCAGGGGTGTCAACAATGTTTATTTTAGTATCACCATAAAATATAGCGGTATTTTTAGAAAGGATTGTAATTCCCCTTTCCCTTTCTATATCGTTAGAGTCCATAACCCTTTCTTCTACCCTTTCATTTACTCTAAATACACCGCTTTGTTTTAACATTCCATCAACGAGTGTTGTTTTCCCATGGTCAACATGGGCAATAATTGCTATGTTTCTTACATCGTTCCTTACAAATCTATCCATATTAACCTCCAAACTTAAACTAAATTGTGCAACGTTTTATTTTACTTTAATTTAATTATTATTGTCAATAACGCCCTTCAAATTGATAGTGTCAAGATATTGTAGGTTAATTTTTATAGACAACCCCTTAAATTAGCTAGTTTCAAGGCGTTTGTTAAATTTAAAAAACTTAAATTATATTTTCATATTTTATTGATTTTAATATCCTGTAAATTGGCGTTACTTTCCCTATGTTCAATATCGTTATATTATTCATAACTTCACGTGAAGATTTATTTATCTTTCTTATCGCTTCTTTTATTTTCTTCTTACTTACCTTGTAAGGCTTTTTCTATCTTCCTTAAACACACTTATTT
>NZ_CAKP01000062.1 GCF_000297115.1 Caloramator australicus RC3
TCTGTATTTGACAACTGATTTTAATTCATCAATGTATTGTCCTTTATTGCAATATTTAATATTTTTATAATAATCCTTTGAAACCTTCCAAAGTTTTTTGGGGAATAAAAGGAATGCATAAATAGCTATCATTTCATTTTTATTTAATTTTCTTACATTTTGATAATTATTTATTGCAGTTTCAAAAATACTAAAATCCCAGGCAGTTTTTTTTCGCTTTAATATTCTGTGCAAAAAGCTGCTTATATCATGAACAGGACAATCAATGCGAGTTTTATCAAAATCAATTACATAAACTTTATCATCGGGAGTAAAAATTAAGTTTTTATTTACATAGTCAAGATGACATATAGCTCCATTGCTGATTTCATCACCTAAATTATTGAAATCAAGGCTAGACAAAATATAAAGACTTTCCCTTGCGCAATTTAAATAGTAATCAAAACTATCCAAAAAAATTTTGGAAAATTTGTCCTTAATCTTATATGCAAGATTTGCACATTCTATTAACTGTTTAAAATGCTTATTGTAGCTTTTAAAATAGTCTTTATCGTTGATTAAAAGCTTGCTTCCCTCTATAGGGAAAAAACCCTTAGAGGACTTATGGAGTTTAGCAAGATTTTCAGATATTTTTTTTATGTCATCAATATTATCATAATCACATTTTCGGCCATCTATCCAATCGGTTAAAATAAATAGGTTACCTTGGTAATTAACATATTTTAATCCCTTTTTAGTTGATATAAATCTTGGGGCTAAGATGCCCTTTATGTTTAACCATTCAATAACTGAATATATG
Organism: Caloramator australicus RC3; assembly: GCF_000297115.1. Lineage (GTDB taxonomy): Bacteria > Bacillota > Clostridia > Clostridiales > Caloramatoraceae > Caloramator > Caloramator australicus. Next base: position 800 of record NZ_CAKP01000062.1, read on the forward strand.
AAAAGGAGTGTTTTCTCATCATAATAAACCTTTTTCAAGCATTTGTCACCTTTATTTGTAGCTATTTTATATACAGCTCGTTCTTTGTCAGTTTCTTTTATTTTTATGTTTTCTATTGAATAAACTTCAATGTTGTAATTAGATAATATTTTATTTATTATTATATCCTTTTCATAAATCGCTCTTTCAACAGAGCTAATATTTTCCATACTATCACCATTTTAATATTTCAATTGAATTATATGAAATGACAAGAGGGATTATGTTAATTAGAAGTGCTTTTTTGAATAAAAACAGGATAAAATTGACATAATGAATAATACTGAGAATTTTAAAGTAATTTAAAGAAATATCTAAAAAAAATGATTTAATTTTTATATATTTAAAAGAAGGTTTCTTGACAAATATGTAGAATATATATAATAAAAAATATTTGTGTAGGTGATACTATGAATTTGAGGGAACAATATGAGCAGCTGGAAGAGAAAATATTATCACCATTAGCTACTTTAAGTAAAAATACTAAAGGAAGAATAAAAAAAGAAGAAAAGTGTAAAGTTAGAACTGATTTTCAAAGAGATAGAGATAGAATTATACATTCTAAAGCCTTCAGACGCCTTAAGCATAAAACACAGGTTTTTATTGCACCGGAGGGTGACCACTATAGGACTAGATTAACTCATACATTAGAGGTTGCCCAGATTGCCAGAACCATAGCAAGGGCAATCAGATTAAACGAAGACCTGACGGAGGCCATTGCCTTAGGGCATGATCTTGGACATACGCCCTTTGGTCATACGGGGGAGGATGCACTCAATAAAATTTCATCAACAGGCTTTAAACATAATGAACATAGTTTAAGAGTAGTGGACTATCTTGAGAAGGAAAAAGGTCTTAATCTTACGCACGAAGTTAGGGATGGAATATTGTGTCATTCAGGGGAACTTATTCCTCAAACAAATGAAGGAAAGGTTGTTAAATTGGCTGACAAGATAGCATATATAAATCATGATATAGATGATGCAGTTAGGGCAGGAATATTAACAGTGGAGGATCTGCCAAAAGAATGCATTAAAGTTTTAGGGAAGGGACATTCAGAAAGAATAAATAAAATGATTACAGCTGTGATTGAACATGCTTTAAAATACGGTGAAATAAAATTAACAGGTGAAGTCGGCGAAGCAACGTGGGAACTTAGACAATTCATGTTTGATAACGTCTATATTGCATCAGAGGCAAAAAAGGAAGAAGATAAGGCAAAAAACCTAATTAAAGAATTGTTTATTCATTATATGGATAATCCAAATTCAATGCCAAAAGAATATTATGACAAAATCGATATCTATGGTTTAGAAAGAACTGTATTGGACTATGTAGCAGGTATGACTGATAGATATGCTATTCATGAATTTACGAAGATTTTTATCCCTATGCCTTGGCAAATAAAATTTTAAAAATTTTTTTAACTAGCAGGAATTTTATTTTTTATGTCGAATATTATTTATTTGTGTCAAAGAAAACTATAAAATTAGATATTCGTAAGAAGGAATTTTGATGTTCGATGTAGAAAAATAATATTAATATGTCAGGTGATGCTTCTATGCGTATTCCAGAACAAGTAATTGATAATATAATGCAAAAGAATGATATAGTCGATGTTATTTCTGAATATGTAAGCTTAAAAAGGGTTGGAAGAAATTTTATGGGGGTATGCCCCTTTCATAATGATAAAGGACCCTCATTAAGTGTTTCACCTGACAAACAGCTATTTCATTGTTTTGGCTGTGGAGCCGCAGGTAATGTTGTTGGATTTATAATGAAAATTAGAAACCTCGATTATATTGATGCCATAAGATTTTTAGCTGATAGAGTAAATATAACTCTTGATACTAGCTCAAATAAGGATACTGAAATTGAAAAAATTTATGAAATAAATATTCAGGCTGCGAGGTTCTTTTATAATAATTTAAAACAAAATAGCGAAAAGATTAAATATCTGTTAAATAGAGGACTGGATATAAAGACAATTCAGAAATTTGGTCTTGGATATAGCATAGATTCATATGATGGGCTAATTAATTTTTTTAAGAAAAAAGGATACGATGAAAAATTATTAATTAAGGCAGGACTGGTTTCTCAAAAAGAAAATAGAATATATGATAGATTTAGAAATAGGATAATGTTCCCGGTTTTTGACCATAAGGGGAGAGTAATAGGTTTTGGAGGAAGAGTTCTTGATGATTCAAAGCCAAAGTATTTGAATTCACCTGAAACACCGGTCTTTAAAAAAGGGACTAATTTATATGCATTAAATTTTGTTCTGAAAAAGGGGACTCCAGATGCACTTATCTTAGTTGAAGGCTATATGGATTGTATTAAACTTCACCAACATGGAATAGAAAATACAGTAGCCACCTTAGGAACTGCTCTAACTAAGGAACAGGCAAGGCTTATAAAAAGATATTGCAATACAGTTTATCTTTGTTATGATTCAGATGCAGCTGGTAGGACTGCGACATTGCGAGGAATTGAAGTTCTTCATTCAGAAGGATTAAATGTTAAAATAATAAATATTCCAAGGGGGAAGGACCCAGACGAATATATAAATACCTTTGGGGTTGGAGAATTTAAAAAGCTAATTGAAAAATCTCTTCCTGCAATAGAACATTTGATTTATGCTTCTAAAGAAAACAAAAATCTTGATGACCCCAGAGATAGAAGCAATTTTATAAAAGAAGTTATTGATATATTAAAAATATTAAATAATGAAGTTGAGGTTCATTCCTATGCAGCAAAAATTTATGAACTAACGGGAATAAGTATTGAGGTTATTTTAGACCAATTAAATAAAGTCAAAAATACGAAAACTAATAATTGGAATAACAATTATGGGAATAGAAATAATAATATTGGTGGAAATACTTTCATGGAACCTGGATATAAGAAGGCAGAGAGAAAACTATTGATGTTAATTTTAAAGGATGATGATATAAAGGAATATATTCTACAAAAGGTTAATAGGGAGGATTTTATAACTCCTTCATATAAAAAGGTTGCTACGTTAATTTTGGAAAATGGATTAAAGGAAGTTAATGACATAATAAAACATTTTGAAGAACAAAATGAAATTCAGGATGTGGCTTTAATCTTTGCTGAAGAAGATTTGACTGAAATGGATTTTGAGACAGTAGAAGGACTTATAAGAACTTTAAAAAGGGCTAAGATAGAACGACAAATTGAAAATATTAAATTAAAAATAAAAGAAAAAGAAAGATCCAATGATTTTAATGATCTTCTTAACTTGACTAGGCAATTGGAAGAACTGAAGAGGCAATTATCGTTGCTTTAGGTTTTGAAGGGAGGTTGAAATTATGAAAAAGGATAATCAAAAGAACGAAGCTAACAATAAAAGAATGTCTATAGTAAAGCAATTGATTGAAAAGGGTAAAAAGAATGGGGTTTTGACATATAAAGAAATAATGGATTCATTGGAAAATGTTGAATTATCTCCAGAACAAATAGAGAAGGTATATGAAATACTTGAATCTATGGGTATTGAAGTTATCGATGATATGGATGACTTTAACCCAGAACAATTATTAGAGGAAGATCTTGATTTAACTTTACCTGAAGGGATTAGTATCGATGACCCTGTAAGGATGTATTTAAAAGAAATTGGAAAGGTTCCTCTTCTTTCTGCAGAAGAAGAGATTGAGCTTGCAAAAAGAATCGAACAGGGAGATCAAGAGGCAAAGAAAAAATTAGCAGAAGCTAATTTAAGGCTAGTAGTAAGCATTGCAAAAAGGTATGTTGGAAGAGGAATGTTATTCCTTGATCTAATACAGGAGGGAAATCTTGGACTTTTAAAGGCTGTGGAAAAATTTGACTATAGGAAAGGCTATAAGTTTTCTACTTATGCTACCTGGTGGATTAGGCAGGCTATAACAAGGGCAATTGCTGACCAGGCAAGGACAATAAGAATTCCTGTTCATATGGTAGAAACTATAAATAAATTGATAAGAGTAGAAAGACAGCTATTGCAGGAATTAGGTAGAGCACCTTCTCCAGAGGAGGTTGCAAAGGAATTAAATATGGAAGTTGATAAGGTTAGAGAAATAATGAAAATAGCTCAAGAACCTGTATCTCTTGAAACGCCAATTGGGGAGGAAGAAGATAGCCATCTTGGCGATTTTATCCCTGATGAGGATGCACCAGCGCCTGCTGAAGCTGCAGCGTATACGATGCTTAGGGAACAACTTATGGATGTTTTAGATACTTTAACTCCAAGGGAAGAAAAGGTATTGAGATTAAGATTTGGTTTAGATGATGGCCGTGCAAGAACATTAGAAGAGGTAGGAAAAGAATTCAAAGTTACACGCGAAAGAATAAGACAAATCGAGGCAAAAGCTCTTAGAAAATTACGACATCCAAGCAGAAGCAAAAAACTAAAGGATTATTTAGATTAGGCTTACATATTGTAAGCCGTAATTTTTTAGGTGGTAAACGGAGGGGTATTATGAATACAATATTGTTTGACTTAGATGGAACTTTATTGCCCATGGATATGGATATTTTTGAAAAGGAATATTTTAAAAGACTTTGCTTTAAATTGAAAAATTTTTTGTCTCCTGAGCATACAGTTAAATTTGTTTTAGATGCAACCTTTGATATGATTAGGAACTCAGACTTTAATAGGACTAACAAACAGGTATTTATGGAAAAATTTACAGAATACTCCAAAATAAAATATGAAGTAGTAGAAAGCATTATTGATGATTTTTACAAAAATGAGTATAAAACTATCGGTGAACATTTTAAGTCCCAAGAACACATTGTTAAATCCATTGATATTTTAAAAGAAAAAGGATATGATTTGGTAGTTGCAACAAATGCCATTTTCCCCAAGGAAGCTATAATCGAAAGATTAAGGTGGGCAGGACTTGACGAAAGGGATTTTATATTTATAACATCCTTTGAAGTTATGCACTATTGTAAACCAAATATAAAGTATTATGAAGAAATTTTAGGCATAATAAATAAAAAACCCCAGGAATGCTTAATGGTAGGTAATGATGTTGAGGAGGATTTGATTGCATCAAAAATTGGAGTAAAGACTTTTTTAATAAAAGATAACATATTAAATAAAAAGAACATAAAATATTTTGCTGACTTTGAAGGTAATTATATGGACTTTTATAATTTCGTTATGGATTTGCCGTATGTAGTGAAGGATAAAGAAAAGGGTGCATAATTGGAGGTGAAACATGATTTTATCTGAAAGATTAAGACATATAGTGGATATGCTTCCCAATTCCGATTGCATAGCCGATATAGGAACAGACCATGGCTATATTCTTGTGCATTGTATTAACAAAGGGCTTTGTAAAAGAGGTATTGCAACAGATATAAATAAAGGTCCTTTAGAAATTGCTATTAGGAATTTTAAAAAATATAGGGTTTTAGATAAGATACAGACCAGGATAGGGGATGGGCTAGATCCACTTCAAAAAGGAGAGGCGGACACAATCTTAATAGCTGGAATGGGCGGAAACTTAATCGTAAAAATATTAGAGGAAGGCAAAGAAATAGTTAGATCAACAAAAATATTAGTCCTACAGCCCATGCAATATCCAGAAATATTAAGGAAATATTTGAATGAGAATGATTTTAAAATAATTGATGAGGATATAGTAAAAGAAGATGAAAAGTTTTATCATATATTAAAGGTATCAAATGGTAGTGAACCTCCTTATGAAAAAGAAGTGTTTTATTATACTGGGAAAATTTTAATTCAAAAGAAACATCCAGTTTTAAGAGAATTTATTAATTATAAAATAAAAAATTTAGAAGAAATTTTAAGATCAGTTCCAAAGGATAATAAAAGATATAATGAATTAAATCAATTATTATTAGAGTTTAAGGAAGTGGGAGAATGGATGTAAGTGCTAAAAATATTATAGACTACTTAGAAAAAATGTTTCCCCCTTCTCTTGCGGAGGATTATGATAATGTTGGTTTGTTAATTGGAGATAAAGACAAAAACATAAACAAAATATTATTTACGTTAGATGTTACAAGGGATACCATAGATGAAGCCATAAAACTAGGATGTGATATGATAATTTCCCATCATCCTTTAATTTTTACACCTTTAAAAAAATTAAGACAGATGAATATATTGGCAGTATAATTATAAAGGCAATAAAAAACGATATTAACATATATGCAGTTCATACTAATTTTGATAATGCAGAGAAAGGATTGAATGATTTTTTAGCCAAGCTTTTAGAGTTAGAAGATATCGAGATATTGTCGCCCCATAAGGAAATAAAACTTTATAAAATTGTTGTTTTTGTTCCTAAGTTCCATGCTGATGTGGTTAGAAATGCAATATTGACTGAAGGAGCAGGTCACATTGGAAATTATAGCTATTGTTCTTTTAATGTAGAGGGGCAAGGAACGTTTATGCCTTTGGAGGGTTCAAATCCCTTTATAGGAGAAAAAAATAAAATAGAATATGTTGAAGAAGTAAGGATAGAAACTATTGTTAAAGAAAAGGACTTAAATAGGGTTATATCATCTATGATAAAAGCTCATCCTTATGAAGAGGTAGCCTATGATGTTTATCCTTTACAAAATTCTTTAAAGCAGGGAACAGGAAGAGTGGGAAATTTAAAAGGAGAAATTAGGTTAAAAGAGTTTATCAATTTAATAAAGCAAAAATTTAATGTTGATAATGTGCGAATAGTAGGTAATTTAGATAAAAAGATTAAAAGGATAGGAATAGTAGGGGGAAGCGGATCATCCTTTATTAGAGACGCTTTAAATAAAGGATGTGATGTATTAATAACAGGCGATATAAAGCACCATGATGCTATT
>NZ_CAKP01000061.1 GCF_000297115.1 Caloramator australicus RC3
CCTATCCCCTGTGTGCCTTGGCGGTCTCAGGCTGGTGATTGGGGTGAAGTCGTAACAAGGTAGCCGTAGGAGAACCTGCGGCTGGATCATCTCCTTTCTAAGGAGCTTTAAGCCACTGTTCGGTTTTGGGAGGTCAAAAGACCTTTCAGGACCTTGACAACTGCACAATAAAGATCAAGCTAGTAAGGGCGCAAGGTGGATGCCTTGGCACCAGGAGCCGAAGAAGGACGTGGTAAGCTGCGAAAAGCCACGGGTAGCCGCAAACAGGCAGAGATCCGTGGATGTCCGAATGGGGGAACCCGCATGGCAAAGGCCATGCATCCTTAGCTGAACAAAATAGGCTAAGGAGGGCAAACCCGGGGAACTGAAACATCTAAGTACCCGGAGGAAAAGAAAGAATAATCGATTCCCTAAGTAGCGGCGAGCGAAAGGGGAGGAGCCCAAACCAGGCGAAAGTCTGGGGTTGAGGACAGGTCATAGAGTATACTGGAACCTAGTCGAAGATGACTGGAAAGTCACGCCATAGAAGGTAAGAGCCCTGTAGGCGAAAGGGGAAGGTAGAAGGACCTGATCCAGAGTACCACGGGACACGAGGAATCCTGTGGGAAGCAGGGTGGACCACCACCCAAGGCTAAATACTACCTGGTGACCGATAGCGTATAGTACCGTGAGGGAAAGGTGAAAAGAACCCCGGGAGGGGAGTGAAAGAGAACCTGAAACCTTGTGCCTACAAGCAGTCGGAGGACGTTAAGGTCTGACGGCGTGCTTTTTGTAGAACGAGCCAGCGAGTTACGGTATGTAGCGAGGTTAAGCACCTGTGGTGTGGAGCCGAAGGGAAACCGAGTCTTAATAGGGCGAAAAGTTACATGCCGTAGACCCGAAACCGGGTGATCTATCCATGGACAGGGTGAAGACAAGGTAAAACTTGTCGGAGGCCCGAACCACGTTGGTGTTGAAAAACCATGGGATGAGCTGTGGATAGCGGAGAAATTCCAATCGAACTCGGAGATAGCTGGTTCTCCCCGAAATAGCTTTAGGGCTAGCCTCAGGGCGTAAGTTTAGGAGGTAGAGCACTGAATGGGCTAGGGGCCGTATAGGTTACCGAACCCTATCAAACTCCGAATGCCTAAACTGAGACCCTGGGAGTCAGACTACGAGTGATAAGATCCGTGGTCGAGAGGGAAACAGCCCAGACCACCAGCTAAGGTCCCGAAGTGCATGTTAAGTGGGAAAGGATGTGGGATCTCAAAGACAACCAGGATGTTGGCTTAGAAGCAGCCATACATTTAAAGAGTGCGTAATAGCTCACTGGTCGAGAGGTCCTGCGCCGAAGATGTCCGGGGCTAAAACATGCCACCGAAGCTGTGGACTTTCA
>NZ_CAKP01000060.1 GCF_000297115.1 Caloramator australicus RC3
CTAAGAACTCAAATTTTGGCTTAAACAATACCTGCAAAGCATTTACGTTTCAATCCCTCATAGGTAGGCTAAGAACTTGAATCACCTCCAGTCTGATTTATCTTAATTCCTCGTTTCAATCCCTCATAGGTAGGCTAAGAACTTGAATCACCTCCAGTCTGATTTATCTTAATTCCTCGTTTCAATCCCTCATAGGTAGGCTAAGAACGCGCGCGCAAGGTTCGTTGAACATGCGCGCGGGCAAACCGAGTTTCAATCCCTCATAGGTAGGCTAAGAACATTTCTTGAATCCAAATATAAATATGCCTCATCAAGGTTTCAATCCCTCATAGGTAGGCTAAGAACTAATTGCGACAGATAACGAAAGCACAATTTTAGATTGTTTCAATCCCTCATAGGTAGGCTAAGAACATGCGACAGAACAAGTGTCGCATAGTTGGTGAGCTGGAGTTTCAATCCCTCATAGGTAGGCTAAGAACTCATAATTACTTTTCATTTTTATTAACCTCCTTTACTTTGTTTCAATCCCCTCATAGGTAGGCTAAGAACTGAACTTGCACCTTCCGGGTGCAAGCGGTAGGCCCGAGTTTCAATCCCTCATAGGTAGGCTAAGAACCCTAATCACCCTCTTTAATACCTTATAAAAAGTATCGAGTTTCAATCCCTCATAGGTAGGCTAAGAACGAAGCGATATTGTGGAGGGAGCTAAAATTAAAATATGAGTTTCAATCCCTCATAGGTAGGCTAAGAACTGAGATTGATTGACTAGGGTGTTCCCCTAGTCAACACAGTTTCAATCCCTCATAGGTAGGCTAAGAACTTCGTTGACTTGTCCGAATATGCGGGGCTGGATGCGGGTTTCAATCCCTCATAGGTAGGCTAAGAACTGATTATCAAAATATTATAGTTACATAACATTTTGAGTTTCAATCCCTCATAGGTAGGCTAAGAACAGAGTGGATTTATCGAAATGAAGGAAACCTCATTTATGAGTTTCAATCCCTCATAGGTAGGCTAAGAACAGTCACCACCTTATTTTAGGTAAATCACTGATCTATTGTTTCAATCCCTCATAGGTAGGCTAAGAACTGTCAAATATCCATTGGTCAAGCGCAATAATTATATGTTTCAATCCCTCATAGGTAGGCTAAGAACCCGTTCAATGCTTATTATAACTGGGTTTGAAGATTTTGTCAATTTTGAATTTTTTGTTAACAAAATCTTCAAACCCTTGAAAATGCTCATTTTCTTTTGTCGTCGATCCCCAGCACTTTTTGCAGGATTGGAGGTCGACGACAAATTCAAAAAATCCTCCTAACTATGAAAAATACAAACTTTGTAAAGGCATAATCATAAAAATAGAAACCTAATTCAAAAATTAACAAAACAATTATAAAAATCGGTAAATTTGTAGATGAAAAGTTTTGATATAGAAATATTTTCCCAAAAATCAACATAGCAAAAAGGCTTAAATTAAAATAAGCATACTTTAAAGCCCAACTGTATTTTCTTTTCTCTGCTAATGATTTTATTATCGGATAAAAAGAAATAGGAATAAATACAAGTTTATAATATAAATTCGGAATAAGCAAAAATGAAAGGATATCAGTTGCTACTATAGCTAAAATTCCGCCCTTTATCCCTGAAACTATTACTGAAATAGCAAGCAAAAAACTTGCAATAGCTAAAAAGGACAGCTTACTTTTAGTAAATGCACCAAAGTATAAAATAGCTACCGTAAGAGCTATAATTAGTCCATTATAGGTCAAATTTCTTGTTCTATCCATAATATCCCACCCTAGCAGCAGGATAATAAATCCCCACCACAGCATTCACAAAGACAATCAGCACAATAAAGATACGCACATATTTCACAGCAATCATCCGTTGTATTTCTTGGTGGTGAATAATATTGGCTATTGTTCATCCTATATGTATTATTTAGCCTGTTTAAAGCGTCTTTATACTCCTGATTATATGGATTCATTTCAACAGCTCTTTTTATGTAACTATACCCTTGAGAATAGTTGCCCTTGTTTATATATACAATCCCCATGAGATAATACCATTCATCATTTCTCGTATTTATCTTGTTTAGCTCCCTTTCAGCATTGTAAAAATCCTGCTTCATTATATATTCTCTAACGATTTGAAATGTTGAATCATTAGAATAGGAATAACTACCCGAGTTAAAATTACCTTGTCCATGATTTTTAAGTAAAAACTCATAGGCCTCATTAATTTCTCTTAGTTTTTCCTCTGCCAGCTCCCTTAAAGGATTATCTTGATATTTATCAGGGTGATATTTTTTAACAAGTTCTCTATAGGCTTTTTTAATATCGTCTATTGAAGCGTTTCTACTTACACCTAAAACTTCGTATGGATCCTTCATTTTTATTTTCCCCCTTTAAAACAGTTTCAGTTTTATCTGCTAGTCCTAAATAAATAATATTGTCTAAAAGCCCCTTATTCTTTTTTATTTCCATAATTTCATAAGCCTTAGTTAGGTTATCAAGGTAACTATAAAGTGCAAACCTTACAGCATCAATATCCAATTTATCTTTTAAAGGATTATATATACCCTTTTTAATATCCTCCTTTAAATCATCTAAAGCATCTATAACATAAATCCATCTCCCAAGGTTATATCCAAAATATTTAAGGGCTATTTTTCTCTTATCATCAAAAACATCAAAGATCTCCTCTAAGACCTTTCCAAAATAATGGCTCAAAATATCTAAGTCTGATGAGTTTTCCTTTTCAAGTTTAAATATTTCATGAAGATATTTATCTATGTTTTTTAATTTCTCCTTTATAGAACTACTATAATTTGCTTTTATAAGCTTTGAAGCTAAATAATAAATTATATTATTGTTATCCTTATAATTATCCATTAGCTTTCTGTTTACCAAAAAGACATTTAAAAAGGCTGCATATTCTATATATTCATTTAGATAGAAATTTACCTTTCTAAATTTGTATGGGCAGAAATTTCTCAATGGAATTTGCCTTTCATGTTCTATGGAAGATAGAAACAAAGCTAAAAAGGCCATATCATAATTTAAAAAATATTTAGTCGGATAATTAATTTTACCTATACTTTTACATATCCCACAATAATATCCTTTAAAAATATCAAATTCTTTTATTTTTAGCTCATTCTTTAAAGGGACAACATACCCGAACATATTTCACCTTCTTTTGAAGCATATAATTATATTTTACGACATCTTTTAATAAAAAACAAAAGCCCCAAAGGGCCTATTTATCTGATATTATTTTTTTAAAATTATCATATAAATTTTTAATCTCCCTCTTAAAATCGCTAATCTTTTTTACATTGTCAGTATATCCAAAATGGTTTAAATCATTTCTTATTCCCTTTATACTTTGATAAAAATCTGCAAAATCTTTATCGATTTTATCGACCAATTCGGCTATCTTTTCTTCATACTCCTTATCAATCTTCCAAGTGTCCCTTGGTCTATTTAAAGCCTTTATATTAAGAGCTTTTGCAACTATCTCCTCTCTGTGAATAGAATTAGTTTCATCCAATCCAAATCTTTGGCAAACATATGTAATAGCAGCTTCATCTAATGCAGTATAAGCTTGTTCAATCAAATCATTTTCTATGCACCATCCAACAGTTGCAATGCCTATGTGTAAATTGTCCCGCGAGTCAAAGTTCTTTGTCCTTTTCTCTATTTTATCAAATAAAGGAAGTAGCATTTGTAAAGGTCCCTTTGAGCATCTATCCTTAACATCCATCAAATTGTTTTTCATATTTTGATATGCTGAATAAATTGACTTTTCCGCTCCAAAACCTTCTATGAATTTTCCTCTACAAGTTAAAATCGCGCTTGTGAAATTGTTTAATGAATTAGCAAAATTCCTTACTGCTATTGCATCAGGATCCCTTTGAATCAACTTTTCCCTTAAGCTTATATTTGCAACATCGCTTATATGCTTTGCATTGCCGTATTTCAAAAATGCATTAACTGCATAGGACCATTCAAGTATTGAATCGAAATTAGTAAGATCAAAAACAGGCACTATAAATTCCGAATCCCTGTTTTTGTTAAGTTCAAATGCCCCATAATATATTCCTAATATTTTTATATCCTTAACAACCTTTGCATAGTTTAAAACAGTTAGAGCAAGCATTGGTAAAGATCTAAATCCGTGGGTTATATCAAATATTACCTCGTCCCCTTCTTCTATTTCATCGAATATGCATCTAAAAATCTGCCATATTTCCTCTTCATTCTTTCCTTCTGGTATATCTTTGTCCAAAATTGTAAAGCCATATCCTTCATCCTTTAAAGATTCTAATTTGGTCTTTAATCTTCTTGTTGATATTAGCTCGTTATTCCAATTTAATTTTCTTGCATCCTCCGTTAAAAATATAATCACCTTATCTTCCTTATCCCAATCCTTACAAAAATACCTTGTTAAAAATTCCTGAATATATGATGTTTTAAATGTAAAATCCCCCAAGTTATATATGGTTTCTTGGTAATCGTTTGTTCCAAGAATGCTAATAAACTTTTTACCCATAAAACCACCCCTAAACTCGATATTACCAAATATTTGTATATTTGTGAATATATTTTATTAATTTTTAAAAATATCGTAACCTTCTTTAAGAAGGCTATAGATTAAAAAAAGCATTGTTATATTGGAAACAAAGGGAATACTAAGTAATATGCTAAAGATTAAAAAATTGGTAAGCCTATACCCTAAAATAGTTTTTAAACTATTTTTTAATTCTTCAAAGGATATTTTTTTGTTTTTATAATCTAAAAACAAAGGATATATCTGAAACAACGTATACCAAAACAAGCCTTTGGGAATATAATCTGTTAAATCTTTATCCCCATAATCTTTTATTCTTTCTATTTCCCTTTTAACTGTTTTGGTTATTTCTTCATTTGACATACCAGTAGTATCTATATGTAGCCTTTCTGCCACTTCTTTAGTTGAAGCAATTCTTATATCAGGATATTTTACCATTGCTTCTTTTATATAGTTTATATCATCCGTCGCCTTAAGTTGAAGATATTCAACTTCTCCTGTTTTTGTATTGTAAAGAATAACATCAGAACCTGGGTGATTTGTTTCAGTAAAAAGCTTTGCAAAGTAGTGGTCTTTATCTTTATTTTCAAATTCAACAAATTTTATCTCATGATAAACCCCCTTTAGGTTGTTTATAAACCCCTTAAGCTGTGCATCGTCTAAGCTGTTTATATACCTCCCAATATCTTCTACTGATGAATCCTTAAGATCAGGATAAGCCCTCCTTATAGCTTCCAAAAGGTCCTTTGTATCAAAGGTATATTGAAAATCATCCTTTGATTTTAATAAGGATATAAAAATTGGCTTAAGGTGATCATCCTTTACTTTGCCGTAAATATTTTTTATATGTTTTGATAAGTTACTTATCTTTGTTTTCATTTTTTAATTCACTCCCTATCCTTTTCCCCTCCTCCAATTCTCTTTTGTATATAACTTGAAGTTGTTTTTTATTTATAGGATTTCCCGATCTTTTTTGGACAAAATAAAAGTCCGCAACCTTTCCTATAGCATAACAAGCACCATATACTAACGGAATGGTAAAAAATCCTCCTAAGAAGGGAATGAAGGTTTTATAGGCAAATATTATTCCCGACTTTGCTAAATATCCAAGTCCTACAACACCTAAAATCTCCTTTAATATATCTAATGCTCTATCCCTTGAAATTTGAAATCCTCTTATATTCCCTATCTTCATAACCATGGCAACTTCGATGGTTGTTAATATAGGAAAATCAGCGATAGGAATAGGTTGAAGAGCTATTCCTGCACATAGAGCAGAACAAAACTTTATAACCCTTTCGACCCTTTTATCCTCCAAGTATTCCTTTTTTATCTCATCGTTTATCCTTTCTAGAACTTCATCAATATTCAAAAAAAACCACTCCTTAAAGCAAAAAATCACAAAAGATCAAAAAAACTTTTTTGCTCATAATCTTCCTTTTCTTTTACATCATGCCATCCAACAAGAGATGGGGAATTAGGATCATGCTCCCTTCTTTTCTTATCCACCAAAGCTTCGGACATATTTGCATAGCAATAGATGCACTTATGGGGGCAGGTGTCAAAAACTCCTATATCTTTACTTGCAACGCAGCCACATTCCTTTCTTTGTCCCGTATCCTTCTTTTTTGTAACATCTATGTTAAACACCTTTTTAATATATTCGTCATCTACACATTTGCCATGTAAAACCCCTTCTTCTTCAAGGTCTACAACCTCTGCACAGCTATAAATTTCCATATCATGAGCCTTTGCTAAACTCGCCAAAGATTTAATAAATTCCCTAAACTCTGGATGATTAAAAGGATTTTCAAATACATTTATTCCTGCCTTTTTTAACCTTCTCGATGCCCCTCTATAATCGTCAAAGATACTTATAACTACCCTATTGGTATATCCTGATAAATCCTTGACTATCCTACTAAAGCTATTCAAGTGAAATTCAAATGGAGTGATATCAGATAATATAATCGGATCATACCTTAATATTACCTTTTCTTTTCCTATCCTATCGGATAGCTCTTTAAAAGTTTTTATTCTTTCTTCAAAAGGAGGTAAATTAGGTTCAAAAACCTTTGAATAGTTGTTTAGTGTATATTGAAAATAATATTTATATCCTAATCTATCGATCTCATCCAAATGCTTCATTAAAGGTTTTGGATTTTTTGTCCAAAAAACTATAACGTCGACATCCTCCCTTTTAAGGGATACCTTGTTTATTTGATTTGCATTAAAGGGGTTAACAAATGTTGCATAACCCCTTCTGATTCTTTCCATAAACCATTCTGAATAAAAGGCAGGAATATCCGTCCTCCTGCTGGCGCTAATTATCATAATATTTCACTCCTCAAATAAGCAATTCAATTAACTTAACTTTATTATATCTTAATAAAATTTAATTTAAAATCAATAATGAGTATCTATAAACACTAATGCATATATGATGTAAACCAAGGCTTTAAGCGCCTTGGTTTACTATAATTACAGCGCTTTTAACTGCTGCCTTATAGCATATGCTGCATAATATGTTGTAAACATAGTGAACACATGCTGCTCTTATTAGAGCTTCCTTTGACACCTTGTATGCTTCAAACTCTGCTCTTCTTGTTTCTATAAATATCTTGTTTACATATCTTTCTGCATATTTATCTACAAATTCAACCTTCCCTTTGTTGCAGAATAATATTTTTTCAATTTCCTTTATTAATCCGCTGTTTTGTATTCTTGATAAGTATTCAATTAGATTAAGTATCTTTTTATCCCCTGAATATGAATAAACGCTGCTTTTGCTAAGGATTATTGATTTTAGCTCTAAATTAACGTTGTCTAATCCCTTGCGTTCAGATTTTAATTCCAAAGCATCGATTATTTCATCCAGTGCAGTGGTGCTATCTATGCTACTTAATCTTGTTAGAAAATCTATAAATACCCTATAGCTTTTTAGCCCTATTGAGTTTTTGTCAAGATAAAGGGGATTTATCGGTATTTGAAAAATTTTTTGATTAACTTTATCATAGCTATTGAAATTCTTGGTGCCGCTAAGATATGTCATCTTCTCCTTAAGAACTGCCTTTATAGTGTTATCGATGCTACATTGTAAATTTTTCTTTCTGCTTAATCTGTCAACCATAGCAAGGATTTTTTCATCATCTTTTTTGGAAATTAAACTCTCCAAAATCTCAACCTCTGCCTTTCTAAGATTGAAAACTGAGATGACATCGCTTTTAACATTTTGCCATGAGAGCAATTGGAATCTTACCTTCATAAAACAAAACCTCCTATAGATTATTTTCTAAAAATGGGCACACTTATAGCGTAAACCCACTTTAAATTTCAAAATCTATAGGAGAGTGCTTTTAATTTATATTTTGTTACATCTATATTTTAACAATTGTTATATTTATTGTCAATAACATAGAGCTTTAAATTAACAGTGAAACAAGAAAAATATTAGCAATAATATTAGAAATAAGCACCCTCCGTATCCATCATCATTTTTATTTTGTGTTTGTTGTTTAACTGTCGGTTCGGTTTGATTGTATTGATAATTACTTTTAAAGGATTGTTGATTTTGCTCTTCCTTTTCTTTAATTCCTTTTATTGTAGCCAATATAGTATTCAATTCTTTACTGTATTTTTCATATACGTCATTATAATAAGTCTTAAGAATTTCTATATTTCTTGTTATCCTTCCGACACCAATACCATATAATTTGACAACTATATTATTAAATACATTTCTACTATCTTGTTCTTCTGCCATAAGTCTATATTCGTGTAAATAGATAAGAAGATCTTTAAATTCTATATCTAATTTTCTATCCCTGTATAGGCTGTCTAAATCCCTTAAAATATCAACATAATCCCACGCAGTTTCTTCATACTTCATTATCTCATCTTCATCTTCATCATTTTCTTCATTTAAATAATTATATAGCCATATATAAAATACATAGCCCTTATGTTTTTTGTCTCATTAGATTCATTGATAAAGGATATAATTTTGGAATTAACATATTCATCAGCCTCGTAGTATATGTTAGCTATATAATCTACAACATTCACATCTCGGTGTGTCATCCTATAGTTAATCAATATATTTATGAGTATAAAAGCTATATCAATTTGTTCTACTACATCTAAGCAATCATCCTGTAGAGCATCTTCAAGAATATCTATTGCCTTATCAAGCCAGTTTAACCTTACATAGCATGAAGCCATCAATACATAGCATATAGCAAAGCGAACATCACCATCCATTAATTTTTGTAAAATAACTGATGCCCTTTCAAATTCATTTTCATCCATAAGTTTAATTGCTTCCTCAATTTTCTTTTTAGCTTCCTCTTGATATCCACTTGTATCATAAGCCCTTCGAAGCTTTTCATTGGATAAAACTTCGTATGCTTCCCTTATTAACTTGAAATTTTCAGGATCCTTTTCCGGCGAGTGGATTCTAACTTTTTTAAAATAAGCCTTTTTTATCTCATCTTGGGTGGCATTTTGTTGTATACCTAAAATTTGATAATAATCCTTCATTTATAACACCTCACAACCAAAACTTATCACAAAATTAATTATAAGCATTTATAAATTCATATTTTTTTGCATCATTGTATAGATTTTTTATTTAAAAAACAAAAATGCCAATAGGTTTGATACCTATTGGCTCCAGCCTATAAGCTGGTATGCTAAGCACCATTGCCTAGCGCTGCATTTTAAATGATCATAATTATCTCTCCTTTCTTAATGCAAAGGCTATGCTCAAGCCTTTATGCTGAACTAAAAAAGTTCAGCCAGGTAGCAACCAAAGATTGCTACCTTAACATAAGGCATTAAAAAGCCTTATGTTATGTGCGAAAAATTCGCACATAAAGTCAAATTGACTTTCCCCACAAATGCCCTTCTCCAGTAAATCACCTCTCTTCTTGATCCAATTATAAAACATTACCCATTCATATTTTTCTGCATAATCGAACAATTCTATTAATCCCTTCAATCAGGTCAAGGTCATTTCTACCAAAGTGCAACAGTGTGTTGCGACGGCAAGATAGTGTAGCAGGTGATAATCCCTTCAATCAGGTCAAGGTCATTTCTACGACAGTCACAATGGACTGTCGCGCCTCAACCTCATGTGATAATCCCTTCAATCAGGTCAAGGTCATTTCTACTAATATTGATAATCAGATATCACAACTTGAAGCTGCAGTTTTGTGATAATCCCTTCAATCAGGTCAAGGTCATTTCTACATCACAGTAAAGGAGGTGCAAACAATAATGTCCGATGGCTTTAGTGATAATCCCTTCAATCAGGTCAAGGTCATTTCTACCTATTCCATACGAAACATTTGTAGAAAAAAGAGAGGAGGTGATGTGATAATCCCTTCAATCAGGTCAAGGTCATTTCTACGGCACCCCTTGTGAGGTATTGAAAAATCTAGCCTGAGAATGTGGTTTTTGAAAACCTATTTAAAATCGCTTTTTTTAGCTGTTAAAATAAGTTTTATACACGGATTGTATATTAAAAAAATTACCTGCCAAGCTTTGATTTTTCTGCGATGTAGTGGTTTTCAAAAAACCCCCTATGTATAAAAAGTGATTGGGGGTTTTTTGATTGATTTTCCTATGTATAATTATAACAATATCTCGTCTAAAATTCCACATTATTCAAAATTTTATATCAATAATCCATTTACTTTCTTCATTTTCTCTTATTCTTTTTAATTTTCCAATATCAATATTTACTTCGTCTTTGCCTAAAATATTAAACAAAACATTTAGCTTTCTCTCTAAATGAGTTATCTTTTTGTCTAATTCTTCCCTTTGGGATTTTAATTTTAATACTTCATCAACTACTTCTTTTATAGAAAGTTCAACAGATGTTTTAAAAAACTCTGCATTATCAGAATAAAGAATTGGGCTTGAATAAACACCCTCTGGTATTTCAAATTTACAGCAGCATTCTGATATTATATCATTATCCTTCATATATTCCCTGATTTTCTTACAAGATATTGGCCTTTCGGGTGCTTTGTTAATAAATTTCTCTGTGATGTTAAAACTATAATTATCCATTTGGCTCATCAAAAAATGGATAAAGTCCTTCCCTTTTTCTATGTAATTAAATACATATAAAAGTAAAAGCCTTTCAAAATGAGTCAAATGCTTTTTTCTTATACCGTTTTCCAGCAAATATTTTATTACTTTACAATTTACCGCTATTTTATAAGCTTCATTGTAATTTTGCCTTAAATTTTCAAAGAAAACATTGTCATCGGCATAACTATAATATTCATTTAATTTTATATCTTTAAGGCTGCTAATTTCTAAAAATTCCGTCCTTTTACAAGTTTCAGGGTGCAATCCTAACGGCAATTTAATTACATTTTCTGTATCAACTATAATATTTTCTTTAGGTTTTATTTCAATATTCACATCCTTATAATTCACATTTTCTAATACCTCTTTTGCTATTTTTTCTAATAAATTTATTTTTATAGTTTCTTTAAAGAAAGTCCAAACATGATAACCCTTTTTACCGCTAAATTCGATATATGATTCGTATCCCTTATGCATCAATTCCCTTTTTATTTCTTTTGCAACATTAAAGGCTTTTTGCACATCATTTACACAGTCAATATCAAAAACAAGCTTATTGCTAGTTCCATTTTCGCAGTCTAATCTTACAGCAAGAGTTATTAGTCCATTAAAATGTTTCTTTACTAATGCATCATCTATCTCTCCGTTTATTTTTTGGTAATCTTTATTACCATTTTTAGTTACAAAATATACGCTCTTTCTCCCTGAAAACAGTTTAATAAATTCTCTTATATACTTGTTTTTGTTTTCTATTTGCCTTATGAGTTCTTCAAATCCCTCAATTAAATAAAATTTGTTTTCTTCTACTAATTTTTCTATAATTTCATCCTTGTTATTAAAAAGTATATATTGAAAAGCCAATTTATGTTTTTCACCAAGCTGAACTTCTATTTTTTTCTTTAATCTTTCTATCACATTATCATTTAATAATTCTTTGTTAAGTTCACTTAACACCGAAATAAACTTTTCTTCATCTTTATTTTTTACTGCATCTAACAAAGCAATTAAATCGTTATTATCAATTAAATTATTATAATAACCTGGAATATTTAGGTTTTTGCTTGCAAGTTCCCTCATTTTATCATCATCTACCCTTACCTTTTTAAAATTTATTATAATTCCCAAAAACTTTACACTATCTCCCTTAGCACCTAAAATAGTTTTTGTTTCATTTAAGTTTAGACCTAATTCTTTTAGTTTGTTAATAATCTCGTCATATATATTAGCATTGCTAAAAAATATCATGTCGTCACAAAACCTTAGATATCGTATTTTTTTATTTTTATAAAAATAATTATCAAATTCTTCAAGATAAACATTAGATAGAATAGGACTTAAGGGGCTTCCTAAAGGTAATCCTTTAAAATCAGCTATTTTGTTATCTTCGATTATTAATTTTTCTAATTCTTTAAAAAATTTAACATCATTTACCCTTTTTCTAAGTAAATTCAAAAGTTTTTCTATATTTATTGAAGGAAAAAAATCCTTTATGTCACATTTGAAAAAATAATCGTATTGATTTATATATTCCTTGGCTAATATTATTGCATCTTTAGCAGATCTGCCTTTAATAAATGAAAATACGCAAGGTGGAAAGATAAAATATTTTTCTAACTTTTCTTTTAATTCTTTTCTTAATCTAAGTTCATCATCTTCATAAACTACTACCTCGCGGAATTTATTTTTGTTTTTTATCATATACTTTTTCATATTATCATTTCCCTATTAGAATTTTTGACTCTTTTATCAAAAACGATTTTCCTATTAAAGCACCCTTCACATAATAAAAATATATAAATACTTCTTGTAATGTCATCTATATTTGCCGATGTATAGGCATATCTTAAGTAATTTCTATAAAAGGCTTCTATTTTTTTGAGCATATCTTTATATATCTTTTCATCAAGTTCAAATTGATAAACGCTATATTGTATTCTTGTGCAATAGTTGGATAGTATCCTGCTTAATTTGTTTCTATACCTATCTATACTAATATCATAGGATATGATCCCTTTAATCATTTTAACACCACAGGCATATATTCTTCACCTCGTATAAAATAATTTTTAAGAAGACTAATTTGATTTTTTATTAAAGGTTTTACCTTTTCCATTTCATTATTAAATTTTAATATGTATTTTTTTAATGAATTCTCTTTAAGGAAAACACCATCCTCATCAAAATAAAAGTCTAATTTTGTTATCTCTTTTCTGTTTAAAAGTTTAATAATAAATAAATCACAAAAATACTGTCTAAATTCTTCAAGTAAATCTAATGGCAAAGATTGTCTACCATATTTTATACTATGTAAAAAGCCAACATAGCTATCTAAGCCATTTCTTTCAACCTGAGAAATTATTTCATTAAGAACCATCGTGTATGTTAAACTCAATAAGCTATTCACTTCATCCTTAGGTGGTCTTCTGTTTCTGCCATCAAAGTTATAATCCTTGGGAATTATATTCTTTAAATCTTCAAAATAATATTTGCTTGCTAATCCTTCTATACCTAATAGTTCTTCATTATCTTTTGCTCTTTCAACATTTAACATTAATCCTTCCAATCTTTCATCATAGATTTTATATCGCTTTAATAAATTTTGTTGATTAACAATTTTCCCTTTTATAAATATCTTTGCTAATTTTAATCTTCTTTCTTTATCACGCCAACACTCATACTGTGCAAATCTTAAATAAACATTTTTTGATATATTGGGGTATACTTTTCCCTTTAGTCTCCCTTTTGTCGATAAAAATAAAACATCAATATTGTTTTCAAAGGCTAAAGCAAGAGCTTGAGATGTTATTTGTTGATTGCCGAACAATAATATTTTGTCCACCTTGTAAGTAGGAACAGAAAATATTTTGATCCCGCCCTTTGTTACCAAAAATTGTTCATCAAATTTTTTTATAACACACCCCTGCTTAACAACATAAAGATCCTCCAAACTTTCACCTCCTCTAGGTCAATTTTATAATTTTGCACATTCATATTTTTTTGCACAAAAAAATAGCAGCAAAAGCTGCTCAATCCCTTCAATCAGGTCAAGGTCATTTCTACTTACTATGGCAAATTTAGAATTATTAAAGAAACTTCAAGAAAGTGATAATCCCTTCAATCAGGTCAAGGTCATTTCTACTTCAAAGATAACGTCACACTAAGAAAAAAAGCTGCTTCCAAGTGATAATCCCTTCAATCAGGTCAAGGTCATTTCTACGGCACCCCTTGTGAGGTATTGAAAAATCTAGCCTGAGAATGTGGTTTTTGAAAACCTATTTAAAATCGCTTTTTTTAGCTGTTAAAATAAGTTTTATACACAGATTGTATATTGAAAAAATTACCTCCCAAGCTTTGATTTTTCTGCGATGTAGTGGTTTTCAAAAAACCCCCCTATGTATAAAAAGTGATTGGGGGTTTTTTGATTACTTTTGCCTAGATTTATTATAACAAATAATTTTAACAAATTCCATATATTACTAACAAAAACATGTCTTTTCAATTTTTAGTTATATTCCCTCAAAATCTTTTTTATTTTTGAATTATAATAAATCGTATCTTTATATTCCTTCTCAATCTGCAAAGCATATCTAAAGGCTTCAGCTTTATCAGTTGATATTAACGTTAATGTATATAAAGTTTCTGCTCTATAACATCCGTCAATATATTTGTTTATATATTCATTGTAGTAACAAATGGCTTTTTCTTTATCGAAATATTTATAAGAAGAAGCTAAGAAGAACAATATATGCTCTTTTAAGTAACTATCACTTTGAATCTTATTTGCAATTTCAAAATACTCTGATGCTCTTTTATAATCTTTCTTCCTAAACGCTTTCAACCCCTGATTGTAAAAGTAACTTAAATCAATTTGTTCATATTGCTTCTGAATTAGATTAAAAATCAACAGTTCCTTTTCATTAAATCCCCTTAAATCCGTTTTTCCTTTTGTTTTTTCAAACCCACAATAATCCCCTTCTAAGTAGTTTTTCAAAAGTTCATAAAACTTGTCATTTACATGATAAGCATGTATTTTTTTCGGTTTATTCACTTCTTTATTTCTAAAGCCAATAAAATACATCGGACCAAGCATCACGATTAATAACAAACACACTACAGCCTTTTCATAAAACTTTTTAGCGTTATAATAAAGTCCATTTAGTTCTTTATATACTTCTTTAGTGAAATCATTAAAGGGATATATTTCATCTATCTCCTTTAACAGCTTTTTACAATCATCTATCCTCTTTTGCTTATAATAGGCCAACGTGAGAAGCTTTTGTGCATCATAAGTTAAAAATCCTCTTTGTCTATAGTTCTCCAACAAATCTATTACCTTATTAAATGAGTTCATTTTGAATTCGTTTAAAGCCTTATTAAAATCTTCTACATATTTTTTAATTTCTTCAATATTTTCTACTATCTCTTTAGAGGGTTGATAAAGGTTGTTTTTTGCATTGAATTTTAATAATTTTAATGCCTTTTTAAATTCACCATAATACAAAAGTATCACTCCTGAAGCATGCAATACTTCAGGAGTATATTCCCTTGTTTTTATGATAAAATCAAAAATTCTTTGAGCCCTTTTCAAATCTCCCTTTTTGGCATAATAAAAGCCTTTATTTATGATACTTTGTAACACATTAAACCCTCCGTTTTAGATATCTAAAATAAAGTCCAAAATCCTTCCGTCAATTAAATCTGCATTTTCTTCATCTTCATTTTTTATATATTCTTTTAGTTTAACAACCAAATCGAAAAGTTCATTTTTCAACTTAATATCATCCATTTGTTTTATCTTTTTTTCAGCTGTTTCGATTGTTATTTTATATTTTGAAGCTAATCTAGATTTTTTCCATGAATCGTCAATGGCATCCATCTTTTCAATAACTTGATCTAAAGATAGGCTGCTTTGATTTTTTATCTCTAAATCCTTCGATATTCCATTGCTTTTTATCGTAGCAGTGATTTTTATATTCCCATTCAAATCATAGGAAAACTCAACTAATATAGCTTCTTTACCAGCTTTATTCTCCGGTATACCGCTTAAATGAAAACTTCCAATAAAGGTTGCATCATCAACGAACAAGCAATCATTATCAAGCGTTTGATAGGCCTTTATTTCTACTTCAGTTTGATTATCATAAAGGGTATAAAACTCCTTTGATTTAGACGTTGGAATAGTAGTATTTCTTTCAATTATCTTTGAAAATACATCCGCAAAAAGCTGACCATTTATCTCTGCAACGCTTGCCACTCCTAAATTGTATGGACAAATATCCGTTATCATTAAACCCTTTTCTTCATCCATTTTACCTGACATAATTGCTGCCTGAATGGCTGCACCTAGTGCCACCGCCTCATCTGGGTTTATTTCGGTCTTTATGTCCTTATTTAATTTTTCCTTTACATATTTTCTAACAAGGGGTATTCTTGTAGTTCCACCAACCATAAGCACTAAATCTATATCATCATAACTTAAATCCTTATCCTCCAACGCCTTATCTATGATGTATCCTGCCCTTTCAACTAAGTCAAAAACCATTTCTTCAAACTCTTCCCTCGAAATCTTTATCTTAAAGTCAATAATATTTCCATTGCTATATACGTTTTCGATAACAATTAAGGCCTCCTTATCAAAGGAAAGGTTCTTTTTAGCCTCTTCTGCTGCAGCTTTAATTTTAGACATAGTCAAAAAATCATCCTGTGCTACATGAAAATTAATTCGCCTTTTCATCTCTTGTATTATAAATTCGCATAGTCTCTCATCAAAGTCTTTTCCTCCAAGAAATGGATCCCCATAGCTTGACATTACATCTATAACCCCATCGAATATTTCAAGAACAGTAACATCTAATGTGCCACCGCCAAAATCAAAAACTAAAACCTTTAAATTTTTATCAATATTTTTAAGTCCGAAGGCAAGGGCAGCTGCTGTTGGCTCATTAATGAGTCTTTCAACCTTAAGCCCAGCAAGTTTAGCGGCATTTAAAGTAGCTTCCCTTTGGTTATTGTTAAAATTTGCAGGAACAGTAATTACAGCTTCGGTAACTTCCTCTTTTAAATATTTTTCTGCACATTCCTTTAAATATTTAAGCATTATGGCAGATATTTCTTCTGGAAAGTAAAGTTTATCCCCTAATCTAATCTTCTCATTTGTCCCCATAAGTCTTTTATATTCCATGGTTGTAAATTGTCGTCTCCCTATAAATTGGTCCTTTGCATCCTGACCAACAACTATGTCGCCATTGGTGTCAATCCCAACATAGGAGGGGGTTATCCTTTCACCCTTGTCGTTTAAAATTATTTGCGGCTTACCATCCTTAAAATAAGCAATTTCGCAGGTGGATGTTCCTAAATCTATTCCAATTATGGCCATTTTATATCATCTCCTTTACTTGATGTTATAACCTTTGCTTTTCTTAAAATTTTGCCGTTATAAATAAAACCTTTCTTGATAACATGAAGAATAGTTCCTTCCTCCCATTCATCATTCTTTTCCGTTGCAATTATCTCATGCAGATAGGTGTCAAACTTTTTATACTCACTTTTTTCCACAATCACCCCTGCCTTTTTCAATTCGCTTTCAAATTTGTTAAGTATTTCTGCAGCCTTGTCCATTAAGTATATGTTTTTTTCATCAATTTTTCCGCTCTTAATTAAAGCCATTATTATTCCATCGATGTAGTCATAAATATATATAACGGCTTTTAATAAGTTTATTTCATTTTCCTTTAGCTTTTCAATGTTTTTAGACAAGCTCTCTAATTCCTGGGATATCCATTCGATTCCCTGAAGGCTCTTTTTTACAGCCCTTTCAATTATGTTTTTGTTTTCTATTCCTATTAATACTTCTTCATCGATAGTCTCCAATTCTTCATCGATTCCCTCAAGGTCAATATTTTTTATTTTCTTTATTTCATTCAAAAGATTCAAATTTCCACCTCCTAAAAAATAAACTTGCACCAAAGCGATGCAAGTTTATTATATAACTTGTTATATTCATATTTTTTTGCACTAATATATAATTTTTATATAATTGTATATATTGTAAGTGGTAAAATAAAATGGAGAGATTTCGGAAGTTAAAAATCCCGAAAATTTACCAGTAATATATACAGCAACTATCTTCTCCTGTTAAAATTTAATTAGTTTAAGATAACAGGGGGAGATATTGTGGGAATCATAAATGGTAAAAAGAAGGGATGGAGATTGTTTTCTGAAATCAAAAACCTAAAGGGAAATGGCTTGAAAAAGTCTCAAATTGCAAGATATCTGGGGGTGGATTACAAAACGGTTAGTAAATACTTCAACATGACACCTGATGAATTTTCAGATTTAAACAGAAAGAGAAAAAAGAAAAAGCTTGATATCTACAAGGATCAGATACTTCAATGGCTTAGCACTTATCCTGATTTATCATCGGCTCAGATAACTGACTGGATTAAAGAAAGATATGGCAATGTTCCGTGTTCTGAAAGATCAGTAAGGGCATATATAAGTTCCTTGAGAAGTGAATACAAAATACCAAAGCAGGGACACAAAAGACAATATGAAGCAGTAGAAGAATTAGAAATGGGATTCCAATCACAGGTGGATTTTGGTCAGATTTGGGTTGATACTATAGATGGCTCAAGAATAAAGCTGTATTGCTTTGCCATGGTTCTATCACATTCAAGAATGAAGTTTGCCTACTGGCAGGCCAAGCCTTTTACTACTGTTGATTTTATCGAAGCACACGATAAAGCATTTGAATTCTTTGGTGGAAGCACTAAAGAGATTGTTTATGATCAAGATAGGCTTCTTGCAGTTGATGAAAACTTTGGTGATGTAATATATACTGAAGAATTTCAAAAATATGTGGACTTTATGAAATTTAAAATTAGATTATGTAGACCATATGACCCAGAAAGTAAGGGGAAAATAGAAGCGGTAGTGAAATATGTTAAGAATAATTTTGCAAAACATAGAATTTTTGAAGATATAGATTCATTTAATAAATCCTGCTTAGAATGGCTCGATAGAACAGGCAATGCAAACGTTCATGGGACAATAAAAAGAATACCGAAAGAAGTGTTTGCACTCGAAAAACAACACTTAATTCCGGTATCCCCAAAACAAAATTCACCTAAGAACATTTTAACCTATGTCGTTAGAAAAGACAATACCCTATTGTATAAGCAAAAT
>NZ_CAKP01000059.1 GCF_000297115.1 Caloramator australicus RC3
TCCATTCCTCTCTTGCCTTCCTTCATGAACATAGACAAGCCTTGGCATCTCCTTTTCGCCATTCTGCAGTGCAACATGATCTCTAATCCTAAAATGTATAATACCCTTACCTTCCTTTTTCTTTTACTTCTCTCTTTACCTCTACTTCCCCTACCTGCCTTATTGCATTAAATACCGTTTGCCTACTTAGCTTCTCTTTGCATGTTACCTTGCTACTWTCYTCGTAGGACATGTTGATTGCATTCTCTACAAGCCTTATCTTTACTTCTTTATCCACCTTCTCATGTTTCCTTATACCTATAACATCATCAAGTAAATATCTATATTCTCCGCTCTTTCTTGATTTGTAGTATGTTCTTGAATATTCTATTCCTCCTAGGAGCGTAATAATACTTTTCTTGTCTTTTCTTTCAACTATCCATTCCTTTTTTCTCTTATCATCTTCTTTAATCGCTTTATCTAATTCTTCTAAAAAGTCTTTTATTATATTCCTTCCAAGTTCATCAGTCGATTCTTTAACTACCTCAACAAGTTTTGTAAAATCCCATTCTTTTGACAGCATTTCTTCTACATTTTTTATTAATTTAGTAGTGAAATTTATTAAATGTTGTTGTATAATATCATGTTGTATAATATTATTCAAAAGAGACACCCCCTTATTGATTCTGAGACTACCAAGGCACACAGGGGATAG
>NZ_CAKP01000058.1 GCF_000297115.1 Caloramator australicus RC3
AAAAGGAGAAACAATAATTATTCAAACAAGAAATAGGAACAGGAAATAGCACTTACGAAATGATTGCCGAAATGATAAAAGAAGATTCTCGAAAAGATTGGATTTAAGTGTGAGATAAATCCTTACCTATTAACACATTATCTTATTAGAAAGGCTTTTAATCGCGGCATAAAGGTTTATGAGAATACTTATATTAGTAAAATGGAGTTTAAAGGCGATGAGGTTATTCTAACAACATCTAACGGTTTTACTATTACACAAAAAAAGTACATAATTTCAGCTGGATACGAAGGAAGAAAATACTTACCTAAACCCTATAGAGTTAAGTTGACAAGAAGCTTTACACTTGTTACAAAACCCATTAAAGAATTTAACGGATGGTTTGAAAGATGTATAATAAGAGATACAGAAGATTACTATACATATTTTAGAACAACTAAAGATAATAGAATTATGATGGGTGGAGAAGATATAGAAATTGGCGGTGAGCATAGCAAGATGGCTGATCTTAAGGATGAAAGGGTGGCAGAGGAAAAATATAAAAAAGTTATTTAATAAACTTAAGAATATGTTCCCAGAAATAAAGGATATAGAAATAGAATATAAGTTTAATGGCATATTTGGAATAACTGGTGATGGTTTACCCTATATTGGAGAACTACCGGGAATGCCTA
>NZ_CAKP01000057.1 GCF_000297115.1 Caloramator australicus RC3
TATAAGATGACGATGATGTAATAGGATGCAGCGCAGAAGGGCATGTAAGCCATGTATTATCGGCGAGATTAAGCAGCAGGCCATTAGGATGGAGCAAGGAAGGATTAAAGATAATGGCAAAGCTAAGGGTATTTAGCAAGAATGGAGGAAATTTAAGGGAAATAAGTGTGTTTAAGGAAGATGAAAAAAGCCTTCAAGGTAAGTAAGAAGAAAATAAAAGAAGCGATAAGAAAGATAAATAAATCTTCACGTGAAGTTATGAATAATATAACGATATTGAACATAGGGAAAGTAACGCCAATTTACAGGATATTAAAATCAATAAAATATGAAAATATAATTTAAGTTTTTTAAATTTAACAAACGCCTTGAAACTAGCTAATTTAAGGGGTTGTCTATAAAAATTAACCTACAATATCTTGACACTATCATAATTTTATAAGGTTTATCAGAGAGAAAACTTTTTAGCATATTGTTTAATGTTTTTCCCTTTTTAGGAGTAGTAATGACAAATATCATATAATTTCACCTAGTTTCCTATAACTTTCTTTTATTCTATTTAATAACCTTTCGTTTAAAGGATTCCTTTCAATTTCAATGAAACCTTTATTAATACGCATTTTGCAACCAAAATAAGTTCCTCCAATAAATGTAGAGCCGTAAAACCAGTCCCCTTTTATTAGGGAAATAATCGATAGAGCCCCTGAAGATAGGGCGGGAGCGATAAAGGGTTTAAAGCCCGTCATTCTAACATCTATATTTGCATTTTTTACCCTTTCTGTAAGTTCAATTGAAACCTCATCATCATAATTAACAATGCTGTTTGCAACGACAATGTCCTTACCATGGGGTCCAAAAACTCTTCCTTCTGTGTCGTAATTTTCGGCACCATTTATTAATTTTGAATAAAAGCTGGCCCTTGCATTCATAACACCAAGACCAAAACCAATTATTTGTTCGGGTTTTAGCCCCTTATAGTCGAAAGTGCCATTTTCATTTTTATTGCTTTCAACAAAGGCTACTTTGCATAAAAGGTCAACAGGATCAGAAACTACGGCAAAGATACCCTTAAAACCATTTTTACGAGCATTTTTAGCAACCTGCGTTATTATTTTTGAATTTCCTTCAAACTGAAGCATTCTAACATCGCCCTTTTCATCAAGTCCGGGGACATTGGAACTTACGCAAAATATCAATATATCGCAATCAAATATATCTTCTTCATTGAGGATTGAAACTTTTGGATATTTATCCTTACTAAAGGGCTCAAGAATTTGGTTAGCTTCATAGAACCATCTTTTCATTTTTTCGATGTTCTTATCGTAAATGCCTATGGATTCAATAATATTTTTTCCCATCAATCTAAGACCTGTTAACAAAATTCCACCAACATCTCCAAGACCAATTATGTTTATTTTATTAAAGTTTGCCTTGAAGGAATAAAAATCTTGCCAATCACTATAATTAGTGTTTATATAAATCAATTTTCTTTGGGTTATTTTGTCTATAAGCCCTTGTGGCAATTCATAAAAATCCATATTTTGATTTAATATTTCAATATCCTCTTCCTTAAGAAAAAGTTCACTAGGAGAAGTTACGACGAAACTTCTCCTTGATTTTGCTAAAGGCATTCTGCCAAAGAAGTATATTATATCTTGCTTAAAGCATTGTTCTTCTGAAATAGAAGGTAGATTATATTTATCAGATGAAAAAATAGACTTATCTTGTAATTTATAATAATACATATCAACACCTCATTCGCGAATAAGAATGTTTTCCATTCTTTCAAGGAGCTCAATGTCATTTTTAAGATAATGTGAAGGAGGTAGGCTCAGATCAAAGTTTATATCCTTACCGTGGTCTGGATATCTTGGAGAAATAAACACATCTCCAAGATTTGATAAAGTTAAATTCCTTTCCCTGATATTTTGATATTCTTCTTCTATTGCCTTTAATATATCAAAGGCATTTTCAAGGCATATTTTGGATAAATCATATATAGCCTTTTTTGATGCTTTTTTAATAAATGTAGGAGATGTATAGGGTAAAATTAAGTTTACAGATGCAATTAAATTTCTCTTTGGATATTCACCCCTCCAGAGAATGTCACCACCTATATATGGATAAAGTAAATTTTCATTAAACCAATGACGAAGTTTAGGTATAAAGTAAACGCAGTCAACATCTCTTTTTTGAACGTCCATTATTTCTTTTCCTCTTCCTGAAAGTATACCAACGATAATTTTATGAACCTTTACATCTTCTTTTTTTAGTAGAGGATCTAATGCCTTAATTCTATAGCCCTTATGCAGAACATCATCAATTAAGATTACCGGTCTATTAAAGGATTTTATCATTTTAACCTGGTTTTCTATTTCAAGGTAATAAGGATAGGCTTTTATAGTAAAGCTTTTCATATCTGGTTCAAAAAATTTTTCAGTGTGTAATGATTTCGTGACTGTATTTGGAACGATGTATCTATTTAAAAAATTGCCAAAGGGAACACACATAAAGGGGCCATATTTTTTATCCTTTTGAGGAATAGTTGATACACCATTTTCTTTACATATCTTCCTTACTAAACTTTCGTGAACAATATCCATATCGATAGGCAAGAGTAAACTGCCAGGATATAGATTTACAAGGGCCTCTAAAAGTTTTTTGCGTGTTTTTTCAATTGTTAAAGCGATGTTTGAATTACTTCTAAATGGTTCCTTTAAAACGTTTTCAATATCAAGATTAATCGTGCAGGGGGAGTTCATATTAACTGCATATACATCATCAGAATGTGGAATTTTTATAAAACCGTATAGAGCTAAATTATTTATGATTTCTTCGTCATTTAGTTCTAAACAATCTTTATAAATAGCGTAATCATAGTCTTTAGCGATGCAAAAGGCTAAAGTTTCGGTTAAAAGTATTTTATCAATATTTTTATAACTATTATCTTTATTAATATAAAGTGCATCAATCATTATTATTCTGCCAACTGCGTTTTCTCTTATATATTCAGTTGCAATAGCGTCAAAAAGTTCTAAATATAAAGATGAACTTCTTAGCCAATGGAAGGCAGAGAAGGCTAATATTTTATCCTCTTTTATGTCCTTTATTACTAAAAATCTTGCATTGTATTTTTGTGACATGGATATTAATTTTTGTTTATAAAGTTCACGTTTATCCTTAAATAATGTAGAAAGCAAAGAAATCAATTCACTGCTTGGTTCATCGTAAACTGCAATATCAATTGATACTGTTTTAATTATCGATTTATATTGTGGCTCCCTTCTATAAAAACCATTCTCAAAAATGTATCTTTCAGCTAAGGGGTCAACAAGGGCAGATATATTTTTATTTTTATCTATATAATTTCTAATTTGTGAAGAACTAATATCCTCATATTGTGGGGGAAGGGAAAGTTTAATTATGTCCTTTTTAAATTTTGAATAATCCTGTAGATTTAAACTATCATTTGTAGGAGTGTGTAAAAGACTCCTTCTTTCAAATATTATATGTGGGAAATTATAAATGTTAAAATCGCCCTCAGCTATTTTATAGGCAGAGGCATTGTTAATAACGTCGCTGCCAACGGTAAGGTATACTTCTGAATGAGGGAAAATGTCCTTAAGCTTTTTAAGGTCATTAACATTTGCTATGTTTATCGGGACATCCTTTGGGAATATATAAATTTTTAGCTCATCTGCTACTGAAAGATTTATAATGTTTCTTCTTAAAAGGTTTGGAAGAGTTTGCTTTGACCAAGAAAATTCATCTACTTGTAGATAAACAGTAAATCCTAAATCCCTGATCGCCTTTGCAATCTCTTTATGGCTTAAGGAGAAGGGGTCAAAACTTCCAGGGAAAAAGGCAATTTTATTTTCTGGCTCTAATTCAATATTGCCTATTGTATTTATATATTCTGAGATAAACCTATAAATATGATTTAACGATGCTGAATTTGAGAAAAATTGAAGGTCGTCGTTTTTATCTTCTGGAATCAAAGTTAAAAGCTTTTTAGCGATTAAGTTAAATATTTTTACTTTTTCTTCAAATTTTAGAGTATTATTTTCAAATATGATTTTTCCTATTACACTAATTGCCGTCCTTCTTATAGAATTTTTATAATGGACAAGGCCATTCATCAAAACACCTAATAGCCTATTTAATCTATGATAGTATAGGTTATTGTCCTCGTAAAAATTTATTTTATATTTAAAATAGTTAGCTATAGATATACCTATGGTCTTTAAAAGAAGTGTATTTATTTGCACACCTGCAGTTTTAATTTTTTCTACAAAGTCATCAACAACCTCATTTAATTCAACAGGTTTTAAATATAGGACTATTTGGCCTAAATATTCAGGGATATATTTAGTAAATTGATAACCTTCAATTTCAAGTGCCCTTAATAATTCTACAACTATGTCGTTTCGCTGTTCCATTGTAAGATATGGAATAAGTTTAACAAGCATTTCTCCTGCTTTATTTCTAACGCTTTCATAGGCACTAACCTTTAATATATTGCAGAAGTGAATTGCAATATAAAGCCCTGAGGTTTTAATATTGCTTATGGCATAATCGTAGAGCATTTCTATTTGAATCCTTTTTACAATCCAGCTGGTAGCTGTTTTTAAGTTGCTAAGGGAAATATCTGATATCTTGTTTTCGTATTTATTTATATCGAGCTCAATTGGATAACCTAATTTTAAAAGTATTTTAGTCTTAATATATTCCTCGGCTTCAAAATAATTGCTGTTCATATTTTTAATTAAATGTTCCTTTATTGTTCTCATTTTAGGGATAGTCGGGTATTTTTCTAAAAGTTTATCTATTGTATCAAGGGCGGATAAAACATAAACTAAATTGTCTGATGTAAAATTGTTAAGGAGAAATTCAATAAAAATATCATCATCTTCAGTTATAGGAATATATTTAATTGCCTCTATCATAAAGATTAAATTGTATTTAGGAGGTGAAGTTTTGTAAATTTCTTTTAAAACCTCTTTGTAAGAATTAACTTGATTTCTTCTACAGTTTTTAAATAGCGACGATAGCATTGTGCTAAAATTGTAGCCAATCCATCCCTTATGTAAGTCTAATAACCTTTCATCGGGGCTTAAAAAAAGTTTAATATATTGTTTTAAAAGGTCCAAGCTAGTAATTGAAGGATTTTCTATGTTAATATCCTCAGGAACTTCCTTTCTGTATTCTTCATCAAAGGTGGCAATTAATGTTCCTATAAGCTGGGCACACTGCTTTCTAATATCATCTTCTGGGTTTAACATTTCATCGTATAAGAATTTTAGCATTAATATCTTTTGATGTTGAGTTAAATACTGGGAATATTCCTCAAATACACTTAGGTATTCCCTAAGATTATTTTTATCCGAAAGGCTTCTTGCAGCCTCCAGCATAAGATTTAGTGAAGCTTCGTCGCGAAGGCGATGCATTAAATTGATGTTGTGATAAATTGCAGCAAACTTAAGGTGATTTATAACATCTTTGCCTTGTAGTAGTGAATAGTTTATTTTACTTTTCTCTTCTTTAGGTTGACTCTTTTCTAAGTCGACATTTATACCAAGGCTAATTAAATAGTCTTCAAAATCCTTTAATTTTGCGTAAACCTTTCTATATCTTTTTCTTTTTTTTCTATCGACGTTATCGAGTTTTTGCAATATTACATCGAAGGACTCCTCCAGAGAGAAAATATGCATCTTTTGTCCTTCACCTATTTTTTTATTTTTCACCCTAAAATCAGAATATATAAGGATTAATGATTCGATTGGAAGATTCTCAAGTTCTAAATCCCAAGTGGAATGATTAACGGCAATATGGCCTATATACATGATATTATTCTTTTTAAACCACATATCTGTATAGTAATAATGAAGGTAGGGTATTTTTTTTAACTCTTGAGGCCTACATCCGAATTTACCTATATCGTGACCGGCGGCTGCTCCTGAAATTTTAGCAAGGCTAATAGGGAGGCCAGAAGCCTTTACCTGTCTTGCAATATATAGTGCAAGAGAATGAACGCCGCAAATATGATCTAAGGTATTATGCTGGGTTAGCTCTTTATGTAATTTCATAAGCTCATAAATGTATTCACTGTTGAATGCCTTTAAGAACCTGCTATATTCTGTTCTCATTTCGCTATCTATTTCGTCTTCATTTAAAAATATCAGTGGAAACCTTCCTTGCCAAGAATTATCATCGTAATATTTTTGAATTCTATTTAAAATAGAAAATAATAATAAAAATATTTCGCATACCAATGAATAATCATCATATAATTTTATTGTTACAGCATTTGGAAAGGATTTAGATAGAGTATATTCATATAAATATTGCAAGAAGTTTTCGGGAATTGGACCTAAAACTTTAATATTATCGTAAACTTCATTATAAAGTTCTTTTGCTGTAAATTTTTTATTCCTTACTAGGGATTCTAATTTTTCTATAAGGTCATCGTTAATAAAATTTTTAATTAGATTAATATTTTGATTTAAAATATGATTATACAACAAGTTATCCATTTCATACTTCAGAATATTAAAAATATTTATATTTTCCATAGAAATCACCTCAAGGTTTGAATTTACTAATATTATCTCAAAAAATGAAGATTTATTCAATAAATATGTTTTTTTAAAAACGAAGGGTTTATTTACAAGAAATCAAAATTACCTTATAATTACAATAAGAGATTGAACTAAACTACCGAAAGGAAATGGTCTATGCAAACTAAAAAGAGGCTAGGTGAAGTTTTAATAGAGGCAGGTTTAATAACCCAAGAACAGCTTCAAAAGGCTCTAACATTACAGAAAAGTAGTGGGAAAAAGCTTGGGGAAATATTAGTTGAGCAGGGGTTTATTTCAGAGGATCAAATTATTGAGGTTTTAGAATTTCAACTTGGAATACCCCATGTTAAGCTTGATAGATTTCCAATAGAACAAGATGCAGTAAAGCTTATTTCTGAAGGCATTGCCAAAAGACATACATTGATTCCTATTAAGCTTGAAAAGGACAAGCTATATGTAGCAATGGCTGATCCTTTAAATATATTTGCAATAGAAGATGTTCAAATTTATAGCGGTAAAAACGTTCAACCGGTTATAGCAAAATCCGATGAAATAAAAAGACAAATAGATAAGTATTATGGCAAACAAGAGGCCCTTAAAGCTGCTGAGGAATTTAAGAAGGAAAGCAAGGTATTTAAAACTGAAAGAAATAAAAATGCTGCTGAAGATGAATCAGCCTCTGCGCCGATTATAAAATTAGTAAATTCGATATTTGAACAGGCAATAAATCAAAGGGCCAGCGATATTCACATAGAGCCCTTTGAAGAGGAGCTAAAGATAAAATTTAGAATCGACGGAATACTTTATGAAATTATGAAGATGGAAATTGAGCTTCATTCAGCCCTTGTTGCCAGGATAAAGGTTTTAGGAAATATGGATATAGCAGAAAGAAGAATTCCGCAGGATGGAAGAACTTCATATACGTATTTTGAACAGGAATATGACATGAGAATTTCAAGTTTACCAACAGTTTATGGTGAGAAGGTAGTAATAAGGATAGCAGATAAAAGGGCGTTTTTAAAGGATAAAACCAATTTAGGATTTTTAAAACACGATTTGGAGCTGTTTGATAAAATAATTTCATCCCCGCATGGGATCATTTTAGTTAGTGGTCCTACAGGAAGTGGAAAATCAACAACTTTGTATACGATTTTAAGAGAACTTAATACAGGAAGCAAAAACATTATAACAGTAGAAGACCCTGTAGAAAGCACGATATATGGTATAAATCAAGTCGAAGTAAACCCAAAGGCTGGATTAACCTTTGCGATAGCTTTAAGATCGATTCTAAGACAAGATCCAGATATTATTATGATAGGGGAAATTAGAGATAAAGAAACTGCTGAAATAGCAGTTCGTGCAGCGATAACTGGACACCTTGTTCTATCAACTATACATACAAACGATGCAGCAAGTGCCGTAACAAGGCTTGTGGATATGGGGATTGAAAATTATTTGATTAGCTCTTCATTGGTTGGTGTAATTGCCCAAAGGCTTGTAAGAAGAATATGTCCCCATTGTAAAGAGGAGTATATTCCGGATGAAACAGAAATTAATGCTTTAGGTATTAATGATATTCAAAATATAAAGCTATATAAAGGAAAAGGATGTTCATACTGTGGCAATAAAGGATATATGGGAAGAACAGGCATTTATGAAATATTGGTTATAGATAAAGAATTAAGAAATTCTATTTTAAAAACTTCCAGCAGTGATGAATTAAAGGATTTAGCAGTTAAAAAGGGGCTTGTTACACTTAAAGAGAGTTGCAAACAGAAGGTATTGATGGGGGAAACAACCTTTGAGGAATACTTAAGGGTAACCTATTCTATGGATTAAAAGAGGGATGACTATGGCGGAGTTTTTTTATGAAGCAATTAACAGCAGAGGGAAAAGAATAAAGGGTAATGTTATAGCTAATGACCTTGAAACTGCTTTATCACAATTAAAATCAAAGGGATATTATATTATTGACATTGGTGAGAAAAATTTATTTAACAAGGAGATAAGTATTAAGTTTTTAAACAAAGTATCTTCAAAGGATTTATATTTGTTTTGTAGACAGCTTGCAACTTTATTGGAAGCGGGGCTTACACTTTTGACTTCTTTAGAGGTAATAAGAAATCAGCTCTCAAATAAAAGGCTTGTTAAGGCTGTAAATAATCTATATGAGGATGTTAAAAAGGGGAAAACATTATCTGAGTCGATGATGGAAAATAAAGACGTATTTCCAGATTTGCTTATTAATATGGTAGAAGCAGGAGAGGTGAGTGGATCTTTAGATAATTCCTTTGAGAAAATGGCTTACCACTTTGAAAAGGACATGAAGCTCAAGCAAAAGGTTACAAATGCACTTATGTATCCAGCTATAGTTTTATTAGTTGCAGTAATTGTGCTAAATCTTCTTTTGATTTTTGTAATTCCGACATTTGTAGGGCTATTTAATGATTTAGGCGTTGAATTGCCTCCAACAACTAAATTTATTCTATCTACAAGTTCATTTATTAAGAATTATTGGTTGATGCTTCTTATAATGATTATATTGATATCTATTTTAATAAATATATACAAAAAAACACCATCAGGAAGTATATTTTTTTCAACATTAAAGCTTAAAATTCCTATAATAGGGAATATATCATTAAATGCATCAATCGCAAGATTTTCAAGGACTCTTTCTACTTTAATCGATGCTGGAGTTCCTTTAGTTGCTGCGATTGATACAACAAAAAAACTATTAGGCAATGCCTATATAGAAAAGCAATTTGAAGATGTTGCTGAAAGGGTGAAGGGGGGTGAGGGATTAAGTAGACCAATTGAAGATCTAGAGATTTTCCCAACTCTTGTTCCTGTTATGATAAAAACTGGGGAAGAGAGTGGAACTTTAGAAGAGATGCTTACAAAATTAGCAGATTTTTATGAAAATGAAGTTGAAAACTCAGTAGCAAGGCTAACTGCAGTCTTTGAACCGGTCATGATAGTTTTTTTAGCACTAATAGTAGGTTTTATGCTAGCTTCAATAATTTTACCGATGTTTAAACTTTATGGTAACATGAATTTAGGTTAGGAGGGTTTTGTTATGGAAAAGAGAAAAAAGAAAGGTTTTACATTGATTGAAATGGTTGTGGTTTTAGCTATTATAGCTGTTTTAGCAGGTATTGCTGTTCCACAAGCATTAAATTCAATAAATAAGTCAAAATCAACTGCTGATATTGCAAATGCGAAAGCTTTGGCAGGTGCAATAACCCAGGGAGTTGCAGAAGGGCAGATTACATTAGCTGATACACAAAATGCTTGGAAAATTGTTAATACTACTAATATAAGTAACCTTAACAAGTATATTAGTTCAATACCAAAATCAAAGAAATATGATGTTGAATTTGAATATAAATATGATGCTGCTAATGGAATTTTAACAATAGGTGTTAAAGATAATCAAGACAATTATCACATTTTATATCCAAATCCAGAAGCGAATTATTAATAATAAACCAGAGGTTTGGTTTACCTCTGGTTTAAATTAATTAAATAATGGAAGTGGTTTCACATGAATAAAGGCTTCACATTAGTTGAAATTATAATTGTTCTTGCTATAATTAGTATCATCGCTGCAGTAACAACACTTAATTTTGTTAGGCTAGGTAAAAGCTCAAGGGTTGATAGTTATGCTAATGAAATTGCATCAATGTTAAAGGAAACTTATGAAAATTCAAGTAAAGAGATGGATTATGAAAGTTGGCATGTAGAAATTAAAAAAATCGGAGATAAATTTTATGTTGAACTTAAAGGAAATAATGCCCAAAAGGAAATAGAGTTAGTTAACGTTGACATTATTATAAAAAATGATAGTTCCACTTTGACACTTCAAAATTCTGTATCAATAATGTTTTCATCAAATGGCAATGTAATAGTTAAATACGATGATGGAACAAAATTAGAAAATGAAAATTTATATGTAGAAATATGTGAAAGGAACAATCCATCAATAAAAAAGGTGATAGAAATCAACTCACTTCCACCAGGAAACATAAAGGTTAAATAGGGATGATTATATGAGAAAAAAAGGTTTTACACTTGTTGAAATGTTAGTTGTTGCACTTATTTTATTTATAGTATTAGAAGTTGGTTATAATATTTTAATTAACAATATAAAAATGGCCTATAGAGAAAAGAACAAAGCCTATATTGAAACTCAAGCAAAATCATTTTTAGATTATATCTTTACATCGCTTCAATCATCCTATCAGGAAACGATTGATGCTAAAGATAACAAGTTGATATTTATAGTGCCCAAAAATAATAATCAAGTTTTGTTTAGTGAAAATACGTCTAATGGAGTTAAAATAGAAGTTACCTATAGTAATAACTCTATATACGTTCAAAAAACGGATTTGCAAAGTAACAAAACTTCTAATAATCTAGTTTTAAATGGCAACATAAAGCAACTTAATATTACAAAACAAAATCGGCTTATTACTATTACGTTAGTTGTGGATTTTAAAGATAAAAAAACAATAAAAACATATACTTTAAGCTATACAATTAGAAATTGAAGGGGATTTTTATGTTTGAAAAAGTATGCGTAGAAATTAGTAATAATTATATTAAGGTAATAGAAGGTAAAATGGGGAAAAAAGTTAATATAAAAAGAGTAGGAGAAATAAGTTTTGACGTAGGAATAAATAAATCAGTATTGGATTTAGATGAAATTGAAGTTTGTGAAAAACTAAATAAGTTTTTTTCAGAAAATAAATTAACAAAAAAGAGCTTAAATATCATACTATCTGGTGTATCAAATTTATTGGTTAGAGAAATAGTAATTCCTAATATAAGACGGGATAAAATATATGATCTTTTAAAATTTGAAGCATCCCAATATTTTCCTGTTGATTTAGAAAAATATATAATTGATTATAAATTAATAAATACCTATAAAGAAAATAAAATTATTAAAAAACAAAGAATTTTAGTTTTTGCGCTTCAAAAGAAGATGATAGAAAAGGTTATTAGTATAGCAAACAAATTAAATATAAAAATAAACAAAATAGACATTGAGCCTAATGTGATTGCAAAATTATTATCAAAAAGCATGGGGCAATCCATTGAAATGGCTCCTAATAATATTTCTATGATTGTGAATCTGCAAAGGAGTTTTTTAACTGCGGTGATAGTAAAGGATAACGTAATTCAAATGACTAAAACTTTCCCATTTGATCTTATTGAAATGTATAAAAATAAGGATAGAGAAGATTTTATTCAAGATCAATATATATTAAATGAAGCTTTGGAGAATATTTATAAACTATTGGAGTTTTATATTGCTAAGGAAAGAACAGATATTAATTCAATTATTTTAACAGGAGAGCTTGCAAAGTATTTTAATTTGAGTTTGCTTCTGCAACAAAAAACAGGCGTCAAAACACAAGTTTTAGAAAATCTTCAATTTTTGGATAATTTAACTCAAAACTATGACTTAAATTCCTTTATAGTTCCAATTGCAGGGCTACTTTAGAGTTAAGGAGAGATTTTATGTTTAACCACAGCTTGCTGCTAAAAGATAAGGACATAAATTTCCTAGAGGCATATTATAGATATGGAAAACATAAAGATTTTAATTTTGCAAAATATCTTTGGCTTATAGGAATTGAAATATTTATTTTCGCAATTATCACATTATTTATGTTATTTAATATCAATTCCTATAAAACTATGAATGATAAAATTAAATCAAATATAGAAAAGTATAAAAATATTGAATCTGAAATTGAAAGATTTCAAATAATGAAGGGGTTACTTGAAAATAAACAAATATTTATGAAGGATATAATTGAAGGTAATAATTCATTATACAACATTTTAACAGAAATAGAAAGTAAAATTCCGACAAATTTAAAAATAGAAAAT
Organism: Caloramator australicus RC3; assembly: GCF_000297115.1. Classification (GTDB taxonomy): domain Bacteria; phylum Bacillota; class Clostridia; order Clostridiales; family Caloramatoraceae; genus Caloramator; species Caloramator australicus. The sequence goes on from NZ_CAKP01000057.1 coordinate 12,483, forward strand.
TTAAACATATCAAAAGAAAAATTAACTATGATGGTAGTTACAAATAAAGAGGAAAATATTGCTCAGTTTATTTATAACTTACAAAACTATGATTGTTTTAAAAATATAAGCATTAATGGGATAACTAATTATGAGGGTCAGATTAGAACTACAATAACAGCTGATATAGTTAGGAAGTGAGCGATATGACGGAGAGAGATAAGAAGTTGATTTTTATTTTAATAATGCTTTTGATTGGTGTTTTATATTATTATTTTTACCAAAATCTAAATTCAAAACTTGAAGCTTTAAAGCAGGAAAATATCCAGCTTACAAGCAAGGAGGAACAGTTAAATAAAGCAATTATTATATATAATTCAAATAAGGAAAAAATGCAACAAATCAATCAAGAATATAATGATATTTCATTGAAATTACCAAAAAATTTGGATGAGAAATTTGTATTAATAGATTCTTTAAATTTGCTAAGAAAATATGACGCTAGAATTGGTGATATTCCAATTGAAAAGAAACAGCAATTTATCTTTGAAAAAAATAATAAAAAAATAGACAAAATATTTTTTTATAAGATAACATTAAATACGCAAATTAACTATGAAAATTTTAAAAAAATGTTAAAAGAAACAAAGGATTTTAATACCCTATATATGATAGATAATATTTTGTTAAAACCGATTTCTGGTAAGTCAACGGGGATATTAGATTCAACGTTTGATTTATACTTCTTTGGATATGATGATGAAAAGGCACCTGAGAGGGAATGGACTGATTTAAATAATAGCATAGGGAAGACAAATCCCTTTAAATAATCAGGAAGGGACGTGAAAATATTAAAAAATTTAATGGTTTAACATTAATTGAGGTATTAGTATCTATTGCAATATTAGGGATACTGATGATTCCACTTTTTACTATGTCGGATTTTATAATGAAAATAAATAAAACATCTTCAGACAAACTTGATGTTGGGCAAATAATGACTATTTATATAGAAAAATATAAGATTGATCCTTCAAACTCATACTTTGAGCATCTAGAAAATGGGATTGCTGAGTATAAAATTTACTTTGAGGATGTAGGTGAAATAGCAAAGTTTAAAGTAGAAAGCCCAAATGACCAGGCAGAGAAAATAAGAAAAATAAAAAAATTAATGTTATTATTAAGAAATTAAATAAGACTCTAAATAATTACGAAACGGTTAAGCAGGAAACAATATTGATAATGCAATGAGAGTGATATTTATGAAAAAAGGTTCTGCATTGATTTTTGTGATATTAATATTTTCCATCCTTCTGACTTTAAGCGTTGGACTTTTGCAATTTTCAGTAGCATCCTACAAACAAAGCGATAGTTTTGTTTCAAAAAATGAGAACTTCTACAATGGAGATTCAGCAATTGAATTAACTTTGTTTATTCTTGAGGCCTTTTCGGAAAAAGCAAGAAGGGAGGCCTATGAATATTGCTTTAAAGATGGAAATGTTAATACAGAAAGCCCTGAAGTTAAAATAATATATGATCAATATATGGCTCAGATTAATGATAACAACCCCAATAATGATGATGCAGCTTATAATGCTTATAAAGAAAATTTAAGTAAAATTTATATAAAAAAATATAAAGAATATTTAAAGACATATTTAGTGGATAAAGCTGATGATCAACTTTTAAATTTAAATCTTCAGGTTGAGATGTTAAATGAAAAAATTGAAATAGATTATTGGAGACAAGCCGTTGAATATATTTATAATAAAATACTGTCTCCTATTTATCCAAACGTAGACTTTAAAATTCTTTTATATAATGAAGCAATTAAAGATCTTGAGTTTTCAAAGGTTTTAGGAAACCAATTTAATTCATCATTTGAGGATTTCAATCTTATTTCAGAATCTTACCCAAGGGAAACCATAATAATACGTTCTAAGGATAAAACAGACAATACTAAGAATTATATTTTGCTCAACTGCGAATTTAAGCCAGAAGGCGGGGGATTTGTTGAAGGGAATCTTCCCCTTATAACTGATAATATCTTATTTCAAAAACCTTTAGTAGTTGCAAGTCATGAAAATGAACCGATTAAAAAAATTGATGATTATGTTGATTTTTCAGTTGTTGGAAACCATGATGAAGTTATAGTAATTGATAATGCTAATAAAATCTATATTTATCTTGATAAGAATAGCAATAGTAGCAACATCGATATTGACCTTTCAAACTATGATGGATATAAAGTATTAATAGCTTCAAAAAATAATCTATATATAAAATCAACCAATAATATAACTATATATGGTAATATAATGGTAGATAAGCTTGATAGGGATAATAGTATTCAACAATACAACGTTGTAGATCAGCAATATAATATATATAAAAGTTCATTTAAAGATAATGAAAGCAATAAAACCATTACAGTCAAGTATGATCAAAATATTTCGAAATATTGGATACTGATTTTAAATGAACTTAAAAACGTTAATAAAATAGATCAAACCACATATGACAAAATAATTAAATATTTCAAATTACAAGATCAAGGTAACGATGTGAAGATAGTAAAGGATTTAAATTTTTCTAATTTCACCACAAGCATTAATATCTTGACAAGGAGGCAGATTAGAGTAAATAATTGATAAAGAGGACAACTTAAAAAGGTTGGGTTAGCGTGAAAATACTACTTCTTTCGGATGTGGAATCAAAATATATTTGGGATTATTTTAATCCAGAAAGATTTAAGGATATTGAGCTTGTTATATCCTGCGGGGATTTAAAATCTGAATATTTATCTTTTATAGTAACGATGATAAAGGCACCTTTGCTTTATGTCCATGGCAACCATGATACTGATTATTTGACCAATCCTCCAGAGGGATGTCAATGTATAGATGATAAATTGGTTGTATACAAAGGAATAAGAATTGTAGGCCTTGGTGGTAGCAAATTTTACAATAGTAGCTTACTTCAATATACAGAGGCACAAATGGAAATGCGGATTGCAAAGCTAAGGCCGAGAATTTGGTGGCATAACGGATTTGACATTTTAGTAACTCATGCAGCAGCCTATGGCCTTGGAGATGGTGACGATAAATGTCATGAAGGGTTTAAGGCCTTTAATAGGCTTATAGATAAATATGAGCCTAAATATTTTATCCACGGTCATATGCATCTTAATTATGGTAACAAGGAAAGGATTATTAAATATAAGAACACAACCATAATAAATGCGTATCAATATTACATTTTAGAATATTAGGGAGGTTTATGCCTCCCTAAATTATTTCGACACCTTCTACAAACCAGTCCATATTAAGTATTTGATCAAGGGTTGCAATCTCGTCAGGTTCAATCCTAAGATTTCCATCCTTATCGTAAATAGGGCCGGTAAATGGGTGATATATATTGCTAATAACCATCCTTTTCATATGTTCAACAAGTTTTTGGGTTTCAAGGGGAATATTATCCTTTGAATAATATATATCTAAAACGCCAGAGTCGATTCCCCACCAGAAGTTTACAAGACGGTTGGTGTTATTAAAAAGGTCTGAAATCGTCTTTATGCTTCCATTCAATATGCTATTTAGTATTTTTTCATAGAATATTCCCCATCTCCAAATTGGAGCGGCAAGATATTTATCGGGCTTTTTATCATTGATAGAAGTTAGCATAGAATATACACCATATTCCTTTGTAATTGGATGATCCTCATCAATGGTAATATTTGCAATTATATCAGCTCCGAGTTCTATCAGCTTATCATCTGCATCTTCGTTTTTAACTTTACTATACCATTCATTGGTCCATGATACTAGAATCTTAGCAAAGGGATTAATAAGCCTTACACCTTGAGTAAAGGCGTTTATTGAAGAAACTACTTCTGGAGCAGGACTTGTAGCTACATAACCTATTTTATTTGTTTTTGTTAAGGCACCAGCAATAAGTCCTGATAGGAACCTTGGCTCATAGGTTCTGCCGAAATAATTCCCTACATTAGAATAGGGCTTAAATTCTGAGCAGTTAAAAAATTTAATGTTTTGAAATTCAATGGCACATTTTACAGTTGAATTTAAAAATATTGGGCTTGTAGTAAATATAACATCGAAATCTTTTTCGGCAACTTTTCTTATGGCATCATATGAAGTATCATCAAGGGGAATATTGGCAAAGTATTCAGTTGTTATATGATCCTTTAAAACCTCCTGCACATATTTTCTGCCTAATTCATGGGCATAAGTCCAACCAGAGCTTTCTGGATCCTTTGCATAAATAAATGCAACCTTTAAAGTTTTCTTGATGTTTACTAAAGAAGTTAAAGTGGATATAATGTTCTGTTCATTTATATACGGTGTTGTCTTTATTTCTTCATCTATCGATGATACTGATTTTAATATTTGAATTATACTCCTTATTCTGTGAGTTAACTCTTCATCTGTAACTTCAATCGGTAATCCATATATATTGCAATATTCTAAAAAGGCATCGGCAGTTGTAATAGGAAGCTTGCCACCACCAAGGTTAAGATATAATCTTCTAAAATTCATATAAATATATTTTTCAAAATATCTATACTTATTTTCTTCAAATTTTATTTCACTAGGATTAAAATTCTCTAATATCCTTAATAATTTATCAAAGCTTCCAAGCTTAGAAAAATATATCGATTGAATACCAGTAATCTTATTAAAATTAAGGAATTCATAATAAAGCTTTATCTCATGGTTAGTTTCGTCGTATTTTGGAATTAATCTTGTTACATCTGCATAAATTGAATATACATCGAAATATTTTAATATGCTAACCCTTTTGTTACCTTCAACGACATAATACCAATTTAAATACTCGTAAACCTTTATGGGATCTCTAATTCCTTCATCTAAATGGGCTGTGCATAATGCAACCCATTTTTTCTGAAACTCTGTATTAGGGTTTAATATGGGCATAAAGTTTTTAGCAAAGGACCTGCTCCTTAAATAGGTGTATGTTCCTATGATCTTCTTTAAAGGGACTTCCTTTATCCCTATATTTATTTCTGATATTATTTCGGTGTTTTTAAGTATCCCCTCTAAGGATGGAAGATATCCTGATTGACCTAAGGAAGCATTTTTAGAATATTCCTTTAGGGCCATTTTCCTTGCATTTATATAATGTTCTTCAGGAGTAAAATTTCGCATCTGATCACCTCATAAAAGTGCTTTTAAAATATATTATATAAAAATATGAAAACATGCAATTAATTTTATGGTGAACTACCCCCACTTATAGAAGTGGTGGCTTCGTGGTCAAGGTAACTTCTGTTACCAGATTACCCACGCTCAAAGGGCTGTTCCTTCCCCATATATACCAATCACATGGCTAATTTTAGCAAATTCTTGCTTGCATTTATATCTCTATCATGAACTGCACCACACTTTGGACATTTCCATTCTCTCAATGCTAAATTCTTTACATCAGGATTTTTATATCCACATTCACTACATGTTTGACTTGATGCATAATTTTGTGGTGCTATTATTATTTCTCTGCCATACCATCTTGCTTTATATTCTAACATCCTTCTAAATTCTGCCCATGATACTTCTGTTATTGCTTTGGCTAATTTATG
>NZ_CAKP01000056.1 GCF_000297115.1 Caloramator australicus RC3
AATTTGAGCAAATTTCTCACATTTCATAACGATGAAGGCTCTAAAGAGAGCATGGCGAGAATAACCGGTAGGACCGTATTTAGAGGGGAGCCTATCAGGTAAAGGAGATAAATCAAGATTTTCAAATAGTTTTGTATAGAAATTAATAAGTTTTTGAGAAGTAAAGAGTTCAATAATGTTAAAAATTTCTTGACGTTGATACATAGAGATTTCCTCCTTTTTGTTGCTAAGTTTATGTTGATATATAAATATAATTCGGCAAAAATGGAGGAAATCCTATGAAATATATTTGAGTGATAAAAAAAATTTAGTCCTAACGGGCTAGTAGTTTCAAGGTCTTTAAATTATGCTCAAGGCTACTCAAATTCTAAAATGAAGGTGATAGTATGAACATTGAAAAGAAACTAATCAAATACAATTTCAGCTCCAGAAATGGCAAGAAAATAGAGTATATAGTCATACACGACACAAACAACAAAGGCAAAGGAGCTGATGCAGAAGCTCATTTTAGATATTTCAATGGTGGAAACAGAAATGCTTCGGCACACTATTTTGTTGATGACAAAAAGATATTGCAGCTTATAGACGACAAATACGCTGCTTGGCATGTAGGAGATGGACGAGGACGATTTGGTATTACTAATCAAAACAGTATAGGTATAGAAATATGTGTCAACGCTGATGGAGACTACAACAAAGCACTTGCAAACGCTATTGAGCTGACAAGGTATTTGATGAAGAAATACAACATTCCGCTTGAGAGAGTAGTGCGACACTATGACGCTTCAAGGAAACTATGTCCTGCAAGCATGTCAGCGAACAACTGGGCAAAGTGGCAGTGGTTCAAGGAGCAGTTGGAAAAAAAGCAAACTAAAAAAGGACAAGTATTAGCAAACGTATTAAACATTAGAGTAGGAGCTGGAACTCAATTTAAAGTAGTCGGGCAATACAAAAAAGGCGACATAATTGAGATACTCGAAGAAAAAAGCGACTGGTATAGAACAAACAAAGGCTGGGTTTGCAAGGATTATGTGAAAATAATCAATTAAGGAGGGTAAAATCATGAATGAAATTTTAAATTTTGCATGGGAATTTAGATTTATTATTGTTATTGCAATTGCAATTTTGCTTTATGCTCTACTTGAGTGGCAAAAGTTCAAGGCTACTGCTTATGCACTTATGTTGCAGGCAAAAAGATTGGCCAAGGATGCAGTTTTAAATAGTGGCCAGCAGCAAGAAGAATGGGTTGTGAAGAAAGCTTATCAATTCTTGCCTAAGAGCTGGACAATATTTATATCAGAAGCAACTATGAGGAAGATTGTTCATTGGTTATATGAGAAGGCTAAGGATTATTTAGATGATGGGAAGATAAACGATTCTTATAAAGATAACAATGTGACCCCAGCATAATTGCTGGGGAATTTTATATTTTTTGAGAAAAATAGTAAAAATTTTTTAATAAACTACTTGACGATAGTAAATATATGTGATATAATAGAATTAGAAAGGAGGTGAAAAAAGGTGGCTGTAGTTCAGACAATAAAAGAAATAGCCCTAACAGTCGTAGCAATTCTTACATCAATCAAACTAATAATTGAAATTAAAAATTTAAAGCGTCCCCCAAAAGAGAGACGCAAGAGATGAACCCAGGGGAGCATCGCTCCCCTATACCCTAATAATATTATATCACAGCCACCCAAAAATATGAATATAAAAAGATTAACTTCTACAGACAAAATTGCTATATTACTTGTATTGCTTTGGATATCTGACATGAATTTTAGTAACTTAAGTATAATTCAATGGATAGGACTTGGACTAAGTGCTGTATTGTTTCTATTGTTAGGAATTAAAATAATAATGAGGTGACTTTATGCAGCTTATATTTAATTCCAGGGAAGAGCTTGAAAGATTTATACAGAATGAAATAGTTGACACATCCGAGGCACTTGAAATTTTAGGGTGTTCCAGGCAGAATCTAAATGATTTAATTAAAAGAGGCAAAATAAAGCCTATAAAAGAGATGAAAAGAGACAGGTTATTTTTCAAAAGTGATATATTGGCAAGGAAAGAAGGTAGATAATTATATCCTGGTGCTGGCGAAAGCTGGTGCCAGGAACTCTTTATATATAATTGAATTTTAAATTTCTGGTGGTTATAATTATAAATGATATCTAATTTTATTAATGAATTGCTTTAAAGGGGGGAAGATACATGGGCACTCTTTATAATATATATTGTGATGAAAGCTGTCATTTGCCTAATGATAATAGTAATGTTATGGTACTCGGGGCAATTACTTGTCCAGCTAATATGAAAAAGAAAGTTTATGAAGATTTAAGAACTATTAAAAAAAAGCATGAAGTTAATCCTGTAGTAGAAGTAAAATGGACAAAACTAGGAAAGGCAAAAATAGATTTATCATAATTTTAACAAGAAGACTCCCACCTCTATAGGTGGGAGATGAATTGTAAAATATGATAAAAAAATATATAATTGTTTTAAACAATACAAACGAAAGGAGGTGTTATAGTGCAGGTTACAAGAGTTATGGTTATACAATTAGCACTTTCTAATGAACAAAAAATAATACTAAACCACTTAACTTATTCTGCTTCTAAACTTTGGAATGTTGCTAACCACAATATAATAAATAGCTCTCTCAAACCTAAAGAGTTGAAGACTAAACTTAAAGATACTTTTTGGTATAAAAACCTTCATTCACAATCAGCACAAGCAGTTCTTGAAAAACTACAAATTGCTTGGAGAAACTGTTACAAAAAACACACTAAAAGACCACGTTTCCAACCTAAAGATGGACACTTCCCTGTAAGATGGAAGAAGCAAGGATTTAAAATAGAAGGGGACAGAGTCAAATTATCTTTGTCTAAACAAACAAAGGATTATCTTAAAACTGCACATTCTATTGAGTCCAATTACCTATGGATAAGTTTGCCGAAAAACTTATCGCTCAAGGATGTGCAGGAGATTGAAATTAAGCCACATAGATTGTATGGGCATACAACTTATGTTATGCATGTCGTATATAAAAAGTCTATATCAGATAGAAAGCTTAACCTTACTGGAACTATGGCAATAGATTTAGGAATAACAAATCTTGCAACAATAGTTACTACAAACAAAACTGCAACTATATATGATGGCAAAGCTCTTGTGTCAAGGCTTAGGTTATTTTCTAAGAAAAAGGGACAATTACAAAGCGTTATTACTAAAAGTAAACATACAACATCTAAAAAAATGCACTACCTTATCATAAAAGAAAGAAACTACCTTAAAGATTATATGCACAAAGTATCAACATTCATTGTAAGAAAAGCTTTACAAGAAAATATAGGAACTATAGTTATAGGCAAATTAAGCCATAGTATAGTTAACATAGATATAGGTAGCCAAAATAATGAAAAACTACACAAAATCCCATTTGGTAAACTATGCAGTATGATAGAGTATAAAGCAAAAGAGAAAGGTATAGACGTAACATTTGTAGATGAACATTATACTTCACAAACTTGCTCTAAGTGTGGCATTATCAATAAGTCTAACAGAAAATACAGAGGGCTATATACCTGTAAGTGTGGTAACACTTTAAACGCAGATGTAAACGGGGCATTAAACATACTTAAAAGAGTAGTCCCAAGTCCAGTAATGGATAGGGATAGAGGGTATTTGAACAACCCTGTTAGAGTAAAAGTAAATGGCTCTAACTAAAAAGAATCTCCCACTTCTATAAGTGGGAGAGGGTTCAAAGTAAGTACTATAAGAAATATATTGAAGTATCTGTTTTAGCAAGAATACTGAGGATTTTGCATAAAAATCATGAATTAGTTGACACCTACAAAGTCAACCAAACAAGGTAAAAATGTCAAATTCGTCAACCAAAAGCCCCATCGGGCTTTTTCTTTTTGCAGGAATTTCCACTTATATAGCGTTCATGAAAGCCTAAAATTTTCCCACACTTTTCCCACACTAGTTTTAGATAAAGGTAGTTTTTTTATAAAAAGCCTTAGTGAAAAAAGCTAGATTTTTCAATACTTTTAGGCAGTTATAGAAATTTATAAATAGCATTTAATCAAATCAGTTGGTCGGGGGTTCGAGTCCCTCCGGGCGCACCAAAACCCTGCAAGCTTTATGCTTGTAGGGTTTTTTACTAGTGCCAGGCACTTAAGTTTAAGATTTTGACTCTATATCAATAGTAAGGGTGGGCAATTATCTTAATGCCCACCCTTGTTAAGTTATTTAAGTAAATAACAAAATTTATTTCTTATTTTGCTATCTTTAGCTTAGTTATTTCATTCCAGTTTTTAGATGTTACATATTCGATAGCGTTAATATCATCTCTAATGTTATCAAGTTTTTCTTTAACTTCGGTTTTAAACTCTGTAAGGTCGGCCACTTGGTCAAATACTGCACTTAATTTTTTCTCCATGTTTTCAAGTTTATTGTTAATAGGTCCAAGCTTTTTATCAAGCAGTTCTTCAATTGCAGCCAAAAGATTTTGATTATCCATATAAAAACACCTCCGGAAGTGATATAAATATTATAACACAAAGGGTAAAGGACATAAATAATCATTTGGACTTTTTATTTTTATTATCTACTTCAAACAGATGATTAATTTTCATAGCTGCAGCCTTTTTAACTTCCGGTAAAACATGAGAATATATAATTCCTCTATTATTGCGAGTGATAAAGTAATAATCCTAATATCGGAGCTTTTTAGGTTTTTGAAATATTGGAATAGTATTTTTTATTTATGATGTTATGTATATTTCTTATAGTTTTAGGTGATAAACCTTCTTTTAGTTTTTCATTCATTAATGCAAATAACGTCTAAGGTGGAGAAATAAGCTTCATATGACAGCTTGTTAGCTTTTAAATGATTATTGATTTGAAATATTTAGAGGCTTAGGAGAGCTTTATATTACAGATGAAGGCTTTACACAAAACATAGATAATGTAAAACCTGGCCTTGCAGGATTTATGAGTAAGGCAATTAAGGTGTATTGTGATAGGGTGAAGAAGTAATTAGCCTTTTATTAGGAGAAAAGATTTGTTTTATGTGAAATATATTTAAAAAAAATAGTCCTGAACTAATTTTTTAGTTTGGGGCTATTTATTTTTAATAAGAAAAATAATTAATAAAATAGAAGGATTTTGAATATTTTGGTAGAATTAATAATATAGAAAAACAAATCAAAAAACCCCTAAAATGTTTTTATACATAGGGGGTTTTTTGAAAACCTCTACATCGCAGAAAAATCAAAGCTTGAGAGGCGATTTTTTTAATATACAACCGATGAATAAAACTTATTTTAGCAGCTAAAAAAAGCGATTTTAAATAGGTTTTCAAAAACCATATTCTCAGGCAAGATTTTTCAATGCCTCCCGAGGGGTGCCGTAGAAATGACCTTGACCTGATTGAAGGGATTATCACTGCATGCCGTAATTTCCTGTCAATGGTGCCATTTTTTCACCGTAGAAATGACCTTGACCTGATTGAAGGGATTATCACTCTTTTACCCAGATGCCGAAGACTTCGCGTGGTTTTAAAAGTAGAAATGACCTTGACCTGATTGAAGGGATTATCACAATCATGCCAACTGTGAATGGCTTTCCTTCACCAGAAATCGTAGAAATGACCTTGACCTGATTGAAGGGATTATCACTGCTGGATTGAATCCTTTTTGTAGTAGCTTTTTATATGCTTGTAGAAATGACCTTGACCTGATTGAAGGGATTATCACAGGTTCGAAAATGTGCCAGAAAATATAAAAACTTCGTCTTTGTAGAAATGACCTTGACCTGATTGAAGGGATTATCACCGGTAGGCTAAATAAAACCTACCGACAAAAAATTAGTTTATTGTAGAAATGACCTTGACCTGATTGAAGGGATTATCACCGATATTTTGAGGTGTGTTGTACCCCTCTTCTACAATTATATCTTGTAGAAATGACCTTGACCTGATTGAAGGGATTATCACCTAAAAATCAGGAGGGATTTATGCCCTCCTGATTATTATTACAGTAGAAATGACCTTGACCTGATTGAAGGGATTATCACTCAAGTTATAATTTTCCAGTCGGCGTGATAGATCTATATGGGTAGAAATGACCTTGACCTGATTGAAGGGATTATCACTGCTGTAACTATTTTACTAAAATCAATGCAATTTCTAACGTAGAAATGACCTTGACCTGATTGAAGGGATTATCACTTTTATATCTTCTGCAACTTCTGGGGCGCTGCTTACCCCTAGTAGAAATGACCTTGACCTGATTGAAGGGATTATCACCTTGCGGTTGATCTCTTTGATCAACCACTCAGCCT
>NZ_CAKP01000055.1 GCF_000297115.1 Caloramator australicus RC3
AAGTTATGTGAAGTCTTATAAAATCAATGGAGTAGGTCTTAAATATTACACAAAGACAGGAACACCGATTCATGCGATGTCACCATTATATAAGCTGATGTGG
>NZ_CAKP01000054.1 GCF_000297115.1 Caloramator australicus RC3
TTTACATCTCTATCATGGACTGTCCTACATATTGGACATTCCCACTCCCTTACGTTTAAGTCTTTTACTTCTTCATTTTTATAACCACATACATTACATATTTGACTTGATGGATAAAACATATCTACTTTTACTATTGTTCTTCCATACCATAATGCTTTATATTCAAGCATGTTTACAAATTTTGACCATGCTACATCTGATATGGACTTTGATAGTTTGTTATTTCTTAACATATTCTTAACCTTTAAGTCCTCCAAAATTATAACTTGGTTTTCGTTTATAATTTTAGAGGACAACTTTTGCAAAAAATCTTTCCTTTGGTTTCTTATCTTCTCATGTATTTTGGCTACTTTCTTAGCTTGTTTCTTAAAGTTATTGCTACCTAATTGTTTTTTAGAAAGCTTCCTTTGTTCCTTAATAAGTCTTTTTTCTAACTTTATAAGATATTTAGGATTGGATATTTTGTTGCCTTCACTATCTATCAGAAAATGCTTTACTCCTAAATCTATACCGATTACTTTGTTAGTTTTAGACTTTTCTGTAGTTTTTTCTATACTACAACAAATTGAAACAAAATATTTCCCCGTTGGAGTTCTACTTATAGTTGCATTTAGTATTTTACCCTCTACTTCCATTGATTTTACAAACTTTACCCAGCCTAATTTGGGTAGTTTGATTTTGTTTCCTTTAATTTCAATGTTGTTATTTGTAAATGTTGTTCTATAGCTTTGGTATTTACATTTCTTTGACTTAAACTTTGGATAATTTGCTCTACCTTCAAAAAAATTCTTAAATGCTTTGTCTAAGTCTTTGAGCGAATTTTGAAGTGCAAACTTATCTGCTTCTTTTAGCCATGTATTAGTTTGTTTAAGTTTAGTTAAGTCAGCAGAACATTTGTTATAATTAAATGTTATCCCTTTAGTTTTATATTCTTCTTCTCTTTTAGCAAGGTAGTAGTTATATACAAACCTAACACAACCAAAGGTTTTATTTATGAGCTCTATTTGTTGTTTATTAGGATAAAGCCTAAATTTAAAAGCTTTTTCCATACTTTCACCTCATAGTTATTGTAACATATGTTGTTACACAAAACAAACTTTTTAACTAATATAAGTTGTAATACACAAATAATATATGTTATT
>NZ_CAKP01000052.1 GCF_000297115.1 Caloramator australicus RC3
GCGCTGCAGTTGTCGTTGATGTAAGAACTGGAGAAATTTTAGCTTTAGCAAGTAGGCCAGGATTTGATCCAAATTGGTTTGCAGAAAAAGGGTCACCATCAAAGGAGCTTGTAGAGTATCTGTGGCCACAGGGTCGAGATTTTGGTTTAGTTCCTCTTCCTACATTTAATTATGCAACTTATGGGACTGCACCACCAGGATCCACATTTAAACCATTGGTTGCCATTGCAGGACTTCAGGAGGGAGTTATAACACCTGATACTATAATAGTTG
>NZ_CAKP01000051.1 GCF_000297115.1 Caloramator australicus RC3
TTCTCATTGTTTCCTTATACCTATAACATCATCAAGTAAATATCTATATTCTCCGCTCTTTCTTGATTTGTAGTATGTTCTTGAATATTCTATTCCTCCTAGGAGCGTAATAATACTTTTCTTGTCTTTTCTTTCAACTATCCATTCCTTTTTTCTCTTATCATCTTCTTTAATCGCTTTATCTAATTCTTCTAAAAAGTCTTTTATTATATTCCTTCCAAGTTCATCAGTCGATTCTTTAACTACCTCAACAAGTTTTGTAAAATCCCATTCTTTTGACAGCATTTCTTCTACATTTTTTATTAATTTAGTAGTGAAATTTATTAAATGTTGTTGTATAATATCATGTTGTATAATATTATTCAAAAGAGACACCCCCTTATTGATTTGTGTTTTTTCCACTTTTTATTTTACCACAGGGGTTGTCTCTTTTAAATTTTTTGTCCTTTTTCGTCCTACAATAATTTTACACTATGAAATCTTCATTGGAGGTGTTCTGATGGGGAGATTAAATGGCGTAAATATCATTAACTTTGATAACACCTTAATTTATGAAAGCGAGTTAATTGCAAAGGCAGGGAAGGTGTTGGACTTTACAAATATATCCGGACTAAAATTAATTTCATCCCTCGATAAGTTACAAAAATTGAGTAAAAAATTGATTCCCACCATGGGAAGCATAAATTTCATTGGTTCTGGAGATTATCACCATATTACCTACTCTATCATATCAAATATTCCATATGAATTTTCCCTTATAGTTTTTGATAACCATTGTGATTGCAATGATATGCCTAATGGAACTATAAGCTGCGGTTCGTGGATAACTCAAGCATCTAAATTACCAAATATCTGCAAAATTCTTGTTTTAGGAGTATCAAAGTTTAACGCAAAAAACTTGAATGAGAAAATTACTTTTCTTGAATACAATGAAAATTTTCTCAAAAAAACTTTATCATTACTTAAAAGTTTTTCAATTTCAAAAGTATATATAAGCATAGATAAGGATGTATTAGACCCTAAATACGCTGTTACGAATTGGGACCAGGGTAAAATGAAATTAAGTGAACTTTTATATATTTTAAATTTTATTAAAGAAAAATATACCATTATAGGAATTGATGTTTCTGGCGAAAGCAAGCCTTCCAATCCTTTATCCTTAATTCTACCAAGGGAAATTAAATTAAATCAAGAATCAAACTTGAAAATACTAAACTCTATAATTATGAATTAATATAGGGCACCTTTTGGTGCCCTATATTATTCTGAAGGAACAATAACTTCAGAATTGTTATTAACATTATTATTGCTACCAGGATTTATAATGCTTTCTTCAAGTTCTGTTTCATCTTCATTAATCGTGGGTGTTAAATCTTCCTTAGGAATTACTATTTTTATAACATTTCTAACCTTTCCCCTGTTATCTATCGGCTTGTCATTGAAATGAAAGTTATTAGCCATATATGAAGGCAAATTTGAAAATGCTATTCCTTGTGATGATAAAAACTTTTCTAAATAAACAACATTCTTTTCTAAATCCGGAACAAGAACAGCCATTCCTTTTACCCTCATATTTTCAAACATTCCATCAGCGGGAATCCTTATTGTTTCTACAGGTGTATTACCAAATCTATATACAGTATATGCAAGGTTCATAAGCTTTCCAGTAGGAATATTCGTTTTTATATAATTTAATACCGTTGAAGCAAGATCCGGAATTTTAAATATACTTACATTCCTTGCTTTGTTAATCAAAATAGTTAAAACCCTTCTTTGTCTTTCCGTTCTTTCAAAATCTCCATTACCAACCTTTCTTATTCTACTATAGGATAGTGCCTGCTGTCCGTTTAGTTTTTGATACCCAGGTCCACTTAATAATGTTGCCTTTGAACCATTTACTTCTTTAATATACTTATTAATTTCCTTGACTTCATAATCCTTAACTTCAACATCTATACCGCCTAATTTATCAACTAAATCTTGAAAGGCCCTAAAATCGATGGACACATAATACTTAACATCAATATTAAAATCCTGCTGAAGGGTTTTCATTAAAAGTTCAGGCCCACCTAACGAATATGCAGCATTAATTCTGTTAAGTCCATGCCCCGGAATTGGGACATACATATCCCTCATAAAAGAAACAAGCTTTATTGTCTTTGCTTCGGTATTGATATTTGCTAAGATGATTGAGTCTGTTCTTCCGATATCATTTTCACTACGTTTGTCCAAGCCAACTAACAATATATTAAAAATACCCTTCTCTTCATTATAATTAAGATTGGCACCTTGTCCATCGTTATGCTTAAAAAAATCTTTAGGAGATGGAACATAAATTTTTTGTTTATATAATAAAATGATCCTAATGCAATACCTGCCATCACCGTTACAGCAATTAAAACAACAGCAAGAATTTTTTTCAACTTTACCACCTCAAAATTTTATAGATGCTGCATACTATTATCCCATAAAAAAGAAATATTACAATTTATAACTAAAATTATTAACAAAAAATTTTATTTTATTATTACAGTAGAATATGGTTTTAAATTTATTTTTATTTTGTTATCTTCTATTCGAACAATTCCATCCCCTTTAAGCGTCTCACCTTTTAATTTATCATTTTGATCCAATTTCAATTCAGTATTTACTAAATTGCCCGTTAAATTATGGACTATAAATAACTTATCATTATTTATTGCTCTATAATAAGCCAATATCTCAGGTTGAGTTTCTATGATGGTTATGTCTCCCTTTGAAAGAATGTCATTACCTAATCTGAATTTAATCATGTCTCTATAAAAGTTTAACAATGACTTAGGGTCATTATCCTGTTCTTCCACCGATGGTGCATAATCTCCAACATTATATTCTGAATCTATCCATTTAGTTTGACCAGGGACATATTCTTTCCCCCATTTAAAGGGTTCCCTTATATATTCATCAGGTTTTTCGCCCTTCATCCCTATCTCTTCCCCGTAATAAATAAATGGGTTACCAGGCATAGTCAATAATATGCTTGCTGCAAGCTTCATTTTATTTACATCATCGATCTTACTCATTACTCTATCCATATCATGGTTAGTCAAGAAAGGTGCATCCACGTAATCCTTATAGGAGTTTTTATATTCATCATATATAAAAGGCAAATTATATTGTAATTTTGATGAATCTCCTTTTATAACTGCATCAATAATTCCTTCCGCAAGTTTAAAATTAAAGCAAGAATCTAAATATTTAAGATATGGTGCAATAGCCCTTTCACTACTCCAAACTTCACCGACTAAATATACATCTTTTTTTATACTCCTGCAGTAATCTCCAAATTCCTTCCACCAATTTAATGTATCCTGAACCCTATTAGGTGGATATATATGCATTGCTGCATCTAATCTAAAGCCATCTACACCCTTGTCAAGCCAATATTTGGCTATTTTCTTTATCTCTTTTCTGACTTTTTTATTATCAAAGTTTAAATCCGGCATCTCAGACCAAAAAATAGCATTGTAAAATCCGCTTCCTTTATTATACCACTGTTTTGTTCCAAGAGCCGAAGGTTCGTTCAATTTTGTATCCTGTGTGGCCCAAATGTAATAGTCCCTGTATTTGCTCTTTGGTGAGGAATCTGCATTTAAAAACCAAGGGTGTTTACTGCTGGTATGATTTACAACAAGATCTAATATAACTTTTATACCGAGTTCATGTGCTTTATTAATAAAATTTTCAAAGTCTTCATTTGTCCCATATTCAGGATTTATATTATAATAATCAGAAACATCATAACCATGATAGCTTGGGGATTTAAAAACAGGCATAAGCCAAATACCATTAACTCCAAGTGATTTAATATATGGCAATTTTTGTGTAAGTCCCTTTAAATCCCCTATCCCATCACCATCGCTATCATAAAAAGCCCTAACAAAAACTTCATAAAAAACCATTCCGTCTTGTTTTGTTCTTTCTACACTCTTTTTTGAACAGGATGAAAAATTAAATAATAAAACTATAATGAAAAATATTATCGATATTTTACCCCTAATCCCCTTCATTTTACCATCTTCTCCTCACATTATACAGATTAATTAGCCTTAACATCTCTTCATCGGGTGCTATATAAACAGCCCTCTTTCCACTAGCAAGAAATACATATATTTCCGATTTACAGTCAAAAGGAATACAAAATATTTTTTTATAATCATCCGAAACTTTTATTTCATCAGCCCTGCCAAAAGCATCAAAATTTTTTACATCTTCATCTATTAATGTTTTGCGTTTTGATTTATTATAGATTGTGTCTATTTGAAGGTTACCATTAGTAAAAATATATTCGTATTCTTTATACTGTCTGTTTCTAAATATTCTAAAAGCAAATCCCAATATTAATACTATTGCAGCTGCAATAAAATAAAGCATGCTAAACAAAAGAGCAGCTAAAAGAAAATAAAAAACTGCAAAAATAAAGGAGCAATACATTAAAAAATTCAAAAACTTGTAAACAGCACTTTTTGATGTCGTTATTAATTGTTCATAAAATTTGTCCATAAAATTCCCCCTTTTAGTTGTCTTATGCAATATTTTACAATATAATCAAAATAAATTCAAAATGAAAAGGAGAGAAAATATGAAAGAAATAGAAGTAAAAGTTATTGATATCGATGTCAAACAAATAAAAGAGCTACTAATAAACCTTAATGCAAAAAAAATTAAAGAAGAATTTCAAGAAAATTATTTTTTTGATCTGCCCATCCAAAATGATGGATATATAAGAATAAGAAAAACAAAAAATCTAATTGATAATACTGAAAAAATAATTTTAACTTCCAAATTAATCATTTCAAAGAATTTAACAAGGCAAACAATTGAGAAGGATGTTGTAATTAATTCAGTAGAAGCCGGCATAAACTTTTTAAAAAGCATAGGCATTAATTTTTTGAAAAAAGCAACTAAGCACCGTGAAAGCTTTTTATTTAATAACTGCATTATAGATTTTGACACATGGAATAAAGAAGAATTCCCCTTTCCGTATATTGAAATTGAGTCGGAGGATGAAAGCTTCATTTTAGAAACAATAAAATTGCTTAAAATAGATCCATCTAATGTCACCTCAAAAACCCTCAATGAAATCAAAAAAGAAAAGGGATTAATTTAGCATCAACATAACTAAAGGAATAGTTAATGTTGATAAAATTGTAGTTAAAAAAACGCATCTTGATGCTAAATTGGTATCAGCTTGATATTTTTCCGCAAACAAAGCAGTATTAGCTGCTGCAGGCATAGCCATTATTAAAACAGGAATTCCTAATAAAAAACTTGAATAATTCAAAAGTTTTAATAAAGTTAATGTAATTAAGGGGACAACTATTAGTCGTAAAAATGTAATATAATAAAGCTTTTTATCATTAAAAAGCTTTTTGAATTCAACCTCTGCTAACATAGAACCAATAATTATCATCGATAATGGTGTTGTCGTTGAACCTACCATTTCTAAAGTTTTTTGAATTGCAAATGGTAGTTTAATTGAAAATATAAACAAAATTAGCCCTATTATTACTGAAATCATTCCTGGATTCAAAAAGGCCTTTTTAAAGTTTTGTTTTTCACCTTTGGAATTAAAGAGCATAACTCCTATTGTCCAAATAAATATATTGAAATTGATATTAAATATTGCAGCATAAAATATACCTATCTTCCCAAAAACGCTTTCAACGACTGGATACCCCATAAATCCACAATTAGAAAATATTATGGCAAACCTTAAAACGCTTTTTTCATTTTCATCGTATTTATAAAAAATATATTTGCTTATCAAGACCAAAGATAAATGTAAAACTAAAGATATCATATATAATTTTGCTGCATTTAATAGCATTTCCTTTGAAAATTCATAATTAAAGGAGGATACTATCATAAAAGGCAATGTAATATTTAATATAAGCTCCGTAATGCCTTTATTTAAACTCTTTTCTATTATCCCTTTTCTTCTTGCTACATAGCCCACAATCATAATAAAAAATAACACCAAAACCTGATTAAAAATTCTGCTAATATCCATAATGTCCCCCCTAACAACCTTATATCTAAATTATATCAGCTTTAGCAGCAAAAAAATATCCCCCAATTGGGGATATTTTGCCTACTTTATTTCAAAGCCATTTTTGGTGATAACATACTTTATTTTTTCATCTATCACCTGGTTTTCATCATAAAAGACATTAACTGTTCCACTTTGAAAATCCACATTTACGTCCTCAATACCTCTTATACCTTCAATAATACTTGCAACCTTCTTAGCAGACATCTCATCATGCATAGAAGGAATCCTTAAGTTTAATTCTTTCATCGCTGATCCCTCCTATAATTATTTTGTCCACATTTTTTTAAAATATCCTAATTGGATCAAAATTAATTATGTCTGCAGATGCACAAATATATTCTATTCCATCAACAAATCCATTAACACAAATGTGGCGTGCATCATAATGAATATGACCGTAAATGACTTTCTCTACCTTATATTCTTTTAAGACATCTATAAACTCCTGTGCAACACTTATTTTAGTTATTGGAGGATAATGCATAATAACTATTTTATTGTTATAACCTTTTGCACTTTCTAATGACAGTCTTAACCTTATAAGTTCTCTATTGTAAACCTTTTGATTTTTTTCGTCATCTTCATTTATGTTTATCCAGCCACGAGTTCCACATATAGCATAATCTTCGTAAGAATAAAAATTATTTTGTAAAAAAAACATATCTTCATATAAAGAATTAAGCTTAGAAATAGAACTCCACCAATAGTCATGATTTCCCTTTAGCAAAACCTTTTTACCATTTAAATTATGAATGAATTCTAAGTCTAATAATGCCTCTTCGAATTTCATGGCCCATGATATATCACCAGGAATAAGGACAACATCATCTTCCATAACTTTTGAATTCCAATTATTTAAAATTTTTAAATGGTGATTTTCCCATACTTCCCCAAAAATATCCATTGGCTTATTTGATGAAAAAGATAAATGTAAGTCCGATAATGCGAATAACGCCATATCTTCACATCCCATCTTTATTTTTTTATTATTTTTCCGATAACATATAAAGGTGATAAACATGAAAATAATTAACATTAACAGCCTTAACTATAAAACTTCGATTGAAAAAATTCAAATTGGAAAAACCTTATACGCAAAAATATTAACTAAAGATAACGGCATAGGATATTTGCAGCTACCTAACGGTCAAACTTTACAGGCAATTATACGAAACATGTCAAATATAGAATCTAACAAGTTTATAAAATTTTATATTGAAAATATTGAAGATAACGTTCTTTTATTACGACCTTATAATGTTATTGAATCAAATAAAAATGATTATTTAGATATTCTAAACAAGCTTAATATCCCAAAAGAAATAGGCAAAGAAATAATCGAAACTTTAGTTAAATTTAATATTCCTGCAAATGATTTTTATATTTCATTAATTTATCAGTATATTAATTTTTTTAAATCTCTAAAAAAATTAGATAATGATAAAATTCTTTCCCTTATAAAAAAGTTTACCACAGAAAATATAACACATGCAGAGGAAACATACAAGAACATTAGCAATGTTTTGGATAAATTAAGGGAAGTAAACATAAATCATCTATGTTTTCTTATAGAAAATGATTTGGATATTAGTATCGACAATGTATTTAATATTCTAGCTTTTATTGATGATATTGATTTAAACGAAGTAATCAATTCATCCGAAGAAAAATCAAAAAACAAAACCGTTGATTTTAGTTCTTTTATAAGTAAAATTAATTTGGAAAGCTCAAGCAATTGTTTAGAACAACTAAAAAGTTTAGTTGCTCTAAAAGAATTACTTGAAAAAATATGTTTAAATTATGACATTTACTACTTCAATTTCTATGATAATGATAATGTGTTAAAAAATTTACTAATTCAAAAAAAAGATAAATTTAAAAACAACATAGATAATAATGACTCCAAATTTTATTTGAGAATTTCCTCTGAAAAATTTGGGGATATAAATATATTTATAATCAATAATCTTCAAAATCTGTCAATAAAATTTTTTGTTAATAAAGAATATAAAGATATTTTTATAAATAACATTGATGATTTAGTAAATAAACTAAAGATTAAGGGGCATAAAAATACTATTATTAAAATAACTGAAAATAACAAACGAATATCAATAGTTGATTTAAATAATTTTTTTATTGATAATATAGTTGAATTGGATGTGAAGGTATGAAAAAGAAAGCAATAGCTCTAAAATACGAAAAAACATATAAAGCTCCTGAAATTGTTGCTCAAGGTTCTGGCTTTATAGCTGAAAAAATATTAGAATTAGCAAAAAAATCAAATGTCCCAGTAGTTGAAGATGAAAATTTAGCCGATGAATTATCAAAACTACCTTTAAATAAGCCTATCCCAGTTGAATTATATGAGGCTGTTGCTGAAATAATAGCATTTGTTTATAACCTTGAAAAAAAGCATACGAAAGGATGATATTATGCAGGAAATATTTTCTGGTCTTGAGGAATTTGGCTTTAATAATCTTAATGAAATAAAACTTTATGATGATGAAAAAAAAGATGAAAGTCAAATAAAAAAATCTGAAGAAATAAATGAAGAAAATTTCCTTTATGACAAAACCTATTCATGTCCAGTTTGTAATCGTTCCTTTAAAGCAAGAGCTGTAAAAATAGGAAAAATAAGATTAATAGGTAAAGATACGGATTTAATGCCCCTTTATGAAAATATAAATCCTCTCTTTTATGATGTAGTAATTTGTCCTTATTGTGGTTATGGTGCAATGATAAGTTATTTCGATAAAATTAGAAGCTATCAGATAGAACTCATTTTAAAAAATATTACCCCAAAATTTAAACCTAAAGCTTATCCTAATGTTTATGATGTTGATATTGCTATAGAAAGATATAAATATTCATTACTAAATTGTGCTGTAAAAAATTCAAAAAGCAGCGAAAAGGCATATAATTGTCTTAAATTAGCCTGGATGTATAGATTAAAAAAAGATTCTGAAAATGAATTAAGATTTCTTGAATTTGCATTAATTGGTTTTAAGGAAGCCTTTGAAAAGGAAAGCTTTCCAATTTGCAATTTGGATCAGCATACTCTAATGTATTTAATAGGAGAAATTGCAAGAAGACTAGGCAAAAATGATGAGGCATTATTATGGTTTGGAAAAGTTATTGTTTCAAGAAGCGTAAAACCACGCATAAAAGACATGGCAAGGGAGCAAAAGGAACTAATAAAGCAAGGCCAGCTTTAGCTGGCCAAATCCTTTAACAGCTCTATTATCTCCTTTTCAATAAGCTTTACATATTTCCCCTCTCGAAACTTTAGTATATACTGCTTTTTTTCATCATCCTTTAAATCTGTAAGTTTTTCTTTAAATTCCTTAGGAAATTCAATATAAAAACTTCTTGGTTGGAAATCCTTGTCAAATAATAGAATAGTAGGAATTCTTGCCTCTCCTACCATATCCAAAAGCATTTTTTCATTGCCATTTCTTTTAAATAAATAGCCATTGATTTTTTTATTTATTTCCATTATCCTTTTTAATATAGGCAATGTTACTAAACAGTCGGGGCAATAACCTTCAGAAAAAACAATTAAGTTTACAGTTTCTTGTATTTTTTCAATAAAAGTAATATTATCTTCATCTAAAAAAATGTTATTATAAAAGTTAAAATATACGTTTTTCTGTTCCTCTGTCAAATCGTTTAAATATTCTTCAAAGCTTAATGCTTTAGTTAAATCCATACTACTCCCCCTTTCTAGCCTATAACAAAATCATAACACAGAATTGTCCATCTTTCCATAGCCTAGCTGTAATTATTAAGCTTTGAAAGTATTTATTTTACCATTTAAGGAAAAATAAATATGAGATATCCAAAGGAGTGAAAAGAATGGCAAGTTATGATTTTATATCATATACTATCGGCAACGAAATAAATCTTAATGAAATCGCCGGTCACTTCGGTATAAATAAAAAATTCAAATGGGAAGAACCTTTAATTCTAAGGGAAAGAAATCTTAAAGGTATATTAGCAAAACCCGATGATAAGCTCGTTTTTATATTTTCTTTTGGTAGCATTGTTTGTGTCAATATGGCCTTTCATGAGACACAAGATGTCATTAATTATCTAAAAAAAATAGACAAAAATCTAAGGAATAATCCTCCTTCCATGATTAAAGAGGACTTTAAATTGATCGTTAATCCCAATGCTAAATTCGAAGTTACCTACAACTCTATAATCATCAACAGAATCCAAGACTATCACTTTAATATAATAGCAACTATTTTAGCAAAATCCGTTGCTCTAGAAAAGATAGAAGAAGACATTGATATTCTTCTTGATAAAATTGAAGACATCGTGAATTTCTTAGAAAAGGGGAAATTGAATATAAGCGATGAAAACTTAGCAAAAATGTCAAGTAAAATTTTAAGATTGATAGTGTCAAGATATTGTAGGTTAATTTTTATAGACAACCCCTTAAATTAGCTAGTTTCAAGGCGTTTGTTAAATTTAAAAAACTTAAATTATATTTTCATATTTTATTGATTTTAATATCCTGTAAATTGGCGTTACTTTCCCTATGTTCAATATCGTTATATTATTCATAACTTCACGTGAAGATTTATTTATCTTTCTTATCGCTTCTTTTATTTTCTTCTTACTTACCTTGAAGGCTTTTTCATCTTCCTTAAACACACTTATTTCCCTTAAATTTCCTCCATTCTTGCTAAATACCCTTAGCTTTGCCATTATCTTTAATCCTTCCTTGCTCCATCCTAATGGCCTGCTGCTTAATCTCGCCGATAATACATGGCTTACATGCCCTTCTGCGCTGCATCCTATTACATCATCGTCATCTTTATATATTTCTATCCCTTCCCAGTTGTTT
>NZ_CAKP01000050.1 GCF_000297115.1 Caloramator australicus RC3
CCCCTGTGTGCCTTGGCAGTCCCAGTTTGCTTAATATATGAATCAAAATATTGTTTACCATCTTTATGCATAGGTAAGCCGGCATCGCAAATGACATTACCTTTTGTATGTTAAATTATGTTTCTTAGTGCCACGCTTATTTAAGGCAATGAAGGCATGACCTTTAAGGGTATAACGAATTAGAAATCAAATCATGATTTTGCTTTGAATCATAACCTTTATCAGCAATGATGTAACTGCCTTCAAGAGGAAACCATTCATTAGTAGAAGCAAGGATTTCAGTAAGATTAGAAACCTCATTAACATCAGCGGTGGTAGTAAACTCAGCAATAGGAAGACCAGAAATAGCATCGCAAATGACATGATTTTTGTAACCCCAATAGAACTCATAGTTTTTCTTAGAGTTTACGGTTTTATCTTCAGAAAGATGAAGATTCATGGAGTTATTGGCAGTATGAACTCCTAACTTACAATCTTTATCAGAAGAAGGTGGATTATTTTTAGAAAATTTGTTTTTTGAAAAGGACTTAGGATTATTAAATTTAGTATTAGCCTTAACGGGAGTAGCATCAACAGAAATAAATTTGTTATCAATAAAACCTAACTCTTTAAGAATATTAACTTGATTTTTCATGATTTCTTTAAGATAAGAGTTAGACAAATTTTTAATGAATCTTTGAAAAACTGAGTAAGAAGGTAAAGGCTTAAGGATATCGAACCCACAAAGCTTAGCAATGATTAAATTATTTTCTAAGAAATCTTTAAGTTCAGTAACTTGAGCAAATTTTTCACATTTCATGACAATAAAGGCTCTGAAAAGAGCATGGCGAGAAAACCCAGTAGGGCCGTATTTAGAGGGGACCTTATCTGGTAATGGAGATAAATCAAGATTTTCAAAGAGGGTTGTATAAAAATTGATAAGTTTTTGAGAAGTAAAAAATTCAATAATGTTAAAAATTTCTTGACGTTGATACATAGAGATTTCCTCCTTTTTGTTGTTAAATTGAATGTTGTTATATTAATATAATTCGACAAAAAAGGAGGAAATCCTATGAAATATATTTGTGAGTGATAAAAAAATTTAGCCATAGCAGGCTAGTAATTTCAAGGCTTTAAAATTATGCTCAAGGCTATTTATTATGAAAAAATAATAAAAATATAATAATGTTTCTGCTTATATTAAGTGTATTAATACTTACAATATGTAGTGTTACGTACTTTTATTTAGATACAAGATTTACTTCATATTTATATAATAATTTATACGGTGGTGATTTAGTAAGGCTTGAATTAGCAAAACAGACGTTTAAATTAGCTAAAGATTCATTGTTTCTGGGTTTAGGCCCAGGACAGACTATAATTAATATAGGTGTTAATCCACACAATATATTTTTAGTAAATAATGGCAGAATATGGAGTGTTTTTTTAAT
>NZ_CAKP01000049.1 GCF_000297115.1 Caloramator australicus RC3
ATAAATATAGGAGGGATAAAATGAATAACATTCAAGTTAGCGTTAAAAGGATTAAAGAAATTCGAATCAAAAAAGGATGGACAATAAGAGACCTTGGGGAAAGAGCAGGGATAAATT
>NZ_CAKP01000048.1 GCF_000297115.1 Caloramator australicus RC3
AATCAGATATATAAATAAATACAGCAAAATTAGGTGATACGTATGGAGGACAAACTCAATCAACTTAAAGTATAGTATTGCAGTGCAAAAATGCAGGTTAAGCAGTAAAAGACATAAGGTTGTATTTGGAGAGGGAAATCCTAATGCTAAGATAATGTTTATTGGTGAAGGACCTGGAGAAGACGAAGATAAAACAGGAAGGCCCTTTGTTGGAAAGGCAGGACAGCTTTTAACAAAAATGATAGAAGCAATTGGCCTTAAAAGAGAAGAAGTTTATATTGCAAATATAGTAAAGTGTAGACCTCCAAACAATAG
>NZ_CAKP01000047.1 GCF_000297115.1 Caloramator australicus RC3
GTGATCCGGTGGTTCTGAGTGGAAGGGCCATCGCTCAACGGATAAAAGCTACCTCGGGGATAACAGGCTGATCTCCCCCAAGAGTCCACATCGACGGGGAGGTTTGGCACCTCGATGTCGGCTCGTCGCATCCTGGGGCTGAAGTAGGTCCCAAGGGTTGGGCTGTTCGCCCATTAAAGCGGCACGCGAGCTGGGTTCAGAACGTCGTGAGACAGTTCGGTCCCTATCCGTCGCGGGCGTAGGAAATTTGAGGGGAGCTGTCCTTAGTACGAGAGGACCGGGATGGACGAACCTCTGGTGCACCAGTTGTCATGCCAATGGCACAGCTGGGTAGCCAAGTTTGGACGGGATAAGCGCTGAAGGCATCTAAGCGCGAAGCCCACCCCAAGATGAGATTTCCCACGCGAAAGCGGTAAGACCCCTGGAAGACTACCAGGTAGATAGGCCAGAGGTGTAAGCGTCGTAAGGCGTTTAGCTGACTGGTACTAATAGGTCGAGGGCTTGATCTTATTGTGCAGTGAAGATCCGGTGGTGATGGAGGTAGGGAAACACCCGTTCCCATTCCGAACACGAAGGTTAAGCCTACCTACGCCGATGGTATTAGGCTGGAGACGGCCTGGGAGAGTAGGTGACTGCCGGGTAACAACTTAAACTTAAGTGCCTGGCACTTAAGTTTAAGATTTTGGCCCCTTGGTCAAGTGGTTAAGACACCACCCTTTCACGGTGGTAACAGGGGTTCGAATCCCCTAGGGGTCACCAAGTTTAATATTAAAAAGGAGAAGGTTTATGCCTTCTCCTTTTGTGTCTTTAAGAAATTTATGTAATTTTTTCTAATGGGGGAATTTGTTATGCAAAACTTAAGAGAAATTATGATGTCTATAATTGCAGGAATGATTGTAGGATTTATCTTCTCAAAATTGTTGCTACCCATCCCTGCCCCTCCAAATATACCAGCTTTCATGGGGATATTTGGTGTTTGGCTTGGTGCAATTGTAGTAGATAAGATAGGGGGCTTGAGAGCATGAAGATAATAATATTATCTGTTTTAGCTGGTATGATATTAGGAGCAATTTTTAAAAAGCTTAGACTTCCCTTACCAGCACCAGCTACATTATCAGGAGTTTTAGGAGTTTTAGGAGTTTTACTAGGAAGTATGTTGGCAGGGTTATTTTAAAAAAGAGCTGTCGTTACGACAGCTCTTTTTGTATATAAAGGTTATCGTAGATAAAATAATATGAGTCTATCAGATATTGAACTTTATATTTTTTAGACAGTTTATAAAGAAATTTCTTTGCTTTATAAAATTCTTTTTTATTCATTAGTTTAAAAAACTTATTTTCTTCCTTTACTGTTGCTTCGTCTTTAAAATAACCCCATATGTGAAGTAGTGTGTTCTTAAAGTTCCCTTCAGTGAACTACCCCCACTTATAGAAGTGGTGGCTTCGTGGTCAAGGTAACTTCTGTTACCAGATTACCCACGCTCAAAGGGCTGTTCCTTCCCCATATATACCAATCACATGGCTAATTTTAGCAAATTCTTGCTTGCATTTATATCTCTATCATGAACTGCACCACACTTTGGACATTTCCATTCTCTCAATGCTAAATTCTTTACATCAGGATTTTTATATCCACATTCACTACATGTTTGACTTGATGCATAATTTTGTGGTGCTATTATTATTTCTCTGCCATACCATCTTGCTTTATATTCTAACATCCTTCTAAATTCTGCCCATGATACTTCTGTTATTGCTTTGGCTAATTTATGATTTTGTTGCATATTTTTTACCTGTAAATCTTCTAAAACTATCACTTGGTTTTCGTGTATAATTTTAGAAGATAATTTGTGAAGAAAATCTTTTCTTTGATTTGATATTTTTTCGTATAATTTTGCAAGTTTTTGTCTTGTCCTTTCATAGTTTTTACTTTGCTTTTGCTTTCTTGATAATGATTTTTGTATAATTTTAATTCTTTTTTCTGTTTTTCTTAACCATTTTGGATTTTCTACCTTTGTTCCATCAGATAAAATAGCAAATTCTTTAATTCCTAAATCTATACCTACTTTTTTATCTATTTTAGGTAATTCTTTAATTTCTTCTTCTACAAGTATAGAAGCATAATATTTGCCTGTTGGCGTTTTTGATATAGTTACGGATTTAATTCTTCCTTCAAATTGTCTGTGTTGTTTTATTTTTATTTTTGTCTTTAACTTTGGAACTTTTAGATAACTACCTTCAAGTGTTACTGTTCCATTTTGATTATTTGTAGTATAAGACTGGTAACCTTTCTTTTTCTTGAACTTTGGAAATCCTGTTTTTTTATCTCTAAAGAATTTTTTATATGCTTTTTCTAAATTAAGTTGTGCGTTGGAAAGTGCAAGACTATCTACTTCTTTTAGAAAAGAATATTCTTTTTTATATTGTGCAGGTGTATTGTTTAGCATTTCCCCTGTTTTTTTATAGTATTCTATTTTGTCATGTAGCATTTTGTTGTATATAAATCTTACACAACCAAATACTTTAGCAAAATATTCTTCTTGTTCTTTTGTTGGATATATCCTGTATTTATAAGCCTTTAGCAAAGTTACACCTCTTTCCCTTGCTTTTCTATATATTTTTTAATTACTTCAATTGACACCCCACCTGTTGTAAGTAAACAGTAACTTCTTGACCAAAAATATTCTTTCCATAATTGCTCTTTTATTTTAGGATACTCTTTCTTTATCAATCTTGATGAAGCACTTTTATATGCATTTATAAACTTAGACAACTCAGTATTAGGATGTGCTTTGAATAATATATGGATATGGTCTTTATCATGGTTCCATTCTTGTAATGTGATATTATAATTATCCTGTATCTTTTCAAATATTTCTTTTAGTCTATTCGATATATTATCATCAATAACTTTTCTTCTATATTTAGTTACCAAAACAAGATGATAATACAATAAGAATAATGAATGATTATTATTGTCTAAATCCATTCTATTACATAACCTCCTTCCTATAATACTGATTATACAATAAAGGAAGAATTTATCAATCAACATTCATCACCCACTTACAGAAGTGGGCGACTTCTGTTGCTGTTTAGTTAAATTTTTTAATTCTC
Source organism: Caloramator australicus RC3 (assembly GCF_000297115.1). Classification (GTDB taxonomy): domain Bacteria; phylum Bacillota; class Clostridia; order Clostridiales; family Caloramatoraceae; genus Caloramator; species Caloramator australicus. The sequence goes on from NZ_CAKP01000047.1 coordinate 3,117, forward strand.
CGTTTATATTTGCATTTCCATTTACTCCCCAAACTTCAACGGTATTGGATATATCCTTTGCGTTTAAATTTACATTCTGACCGTTTAAGCTTAGTATTTTTGCTTTAGAAATGTTTACATCGGCATTTTGAGAATCGATCTTTACTTTAGTTATATTGGCACTGCTTGAAAACTTTAGATTATTAGAAACAACCTCTAAATTAACTATCTTTGGAACATAAACGGTTAATTCTACTCCCTTTATCTCGTTGTTAAAAAACTCTATTTTAGTCCATCCCTCTGAGGATTCTAAAGTAGGCTCAAATTTGTTATAAAAGCTGCCCTTAGGAAAATAAACTTTGCCCTCAACTTCTATCTTTTTTTCATTTGTTTCAATAATGTTAACCTTTAAATTATCAGCTTTTATCAGAACATTGTTTTCTACTGTCTCTAAAGAACTGTTAAAATTTATAGCTTTACTATCTAATGAATTAAAAGGTTTAAGTTGAAAAGAATCAAAATTAACTATTTTAGAAGAAAAATTTAAACTATAAGAATAAAAGCCGTTAACTGCAATATAAATTAGAATAACTAAAACTATCAAAAGGTTTAGTGACATCCTTTCTTCACGTTTTCTTAAGCTAAAAAATATAAGCTCCAACCCTAAAATAACAAAAAGTAAAGGCCAAAACTTTAGCATGGTCATCCCTAAATTAGCATCAATTCTTTTTATTATCATCCAAGCTCCTAAAAAAATAAACCCTATTGCACTTGATATGGTTCCAATACTTTTCATAGTTTATCCCCCTTTCTTTATTCACTTATATAGACGAAGATTTTTGAAATTATCCCATAAAAATATATCACCAAAAAAACGATAAATAATCATGTAAAATCCATAAAAAATTTAAAATTAATTACCTAACTATTAAATATTCTGCTTCAAGCTCAAAATCAATTTTCTCTGAAATATTCTAAAATCATAAATAAAGCAGACTACATAAAGCAGCCTGCTTAACTTGCAAATTAAAATTCTATTTCATTTTGAGATATAACAGCTAAAATTTCACCTTTTATTTATAATTTACTATGCGTTATAAAAAAATCTCTATTTTATAAAAGCTTTAAAATCAATGACGACTTTTTTGATTTATTTTATTTGTTTTTAAGTTGATTCAAAAGCTATTTTCTCTAATTTAACATGATTTATAATATTACTTTCTCTATAAATAACGTAAGTTCTTTTTCTAAATTATAATAATTGTATCTTCCATTTTCTTTAACACGTATTATCGGCCTTGTGGTCATATTTTTATTTTGAGCTATTACTAATCCTTCTAAGCCATTGTTTAATATTACTCGTAACCCATTTGGATAGCAATATACCGAGCTAATAAAATTCCTATATATCTCTGAATTTATCTTATTTCCAAGAGCAGAAATTCTTTCAATTGCTTCATGTGGTAATACATTTCCTTCTTTGCTTATTAAATTCATATATAAATCAGAAATATTTATAATTTTTGCAAATTCGAATATATTATCACCTTTCAAACCTAATGGTCCGCTTCCATCCTCCATTTCGTGATGTTGATATACTGCTGTAAATGTTGTCGGTTTAAACATGCTATTTTGTTTTAATAAATTATATCCTAATATAGTATGATGTTCTTTATTATTTTCAATCAATTTGCCTACATCATGCAATAAAGCAGCCAAACCAAGATTAATAATTTTCTTCATATCATATTTTTTATTTGTCCCAATAATTATTGATAATATTGCAACATCAATTGAGTGAATACTTAAATAAGATAAAGAATCACTTTTTGTTAGATTATTTATTAGTATAGCGTTTTCTGATAAATTAATGTTTTGTATAATTGTATCAATAATCTCATATGCTTTATCATAATCAACATAATTCTTAACTTTAACATCGTTAAAAATTTCTTTTAAAAGTTTTATAAGCTTAAGTTTTATTTGTGTTTCTATTGTTTCTTGAACTATTATTTCATTATCATTATCGTTATCATCATCCTTAATATATACTGTATTTATTCCCATATTTTGAAGCCTTTTAATAGCAGTTAAAGTTAAAACAGACCCTTCCTTTAAAAATAAAACTCCATTTTCATTATAAACAGTATTTCCTAATATTTTTCCTTCCAAATTTTGAGTTAAGATTGCAAGTCTCATGTTGTATCCCTCACTTTAATTTTTTACTAAAATATAGGCAGTAGGAATTTTATTCCTCTGCCTATGCTCATTTATCATTCTACTTTAACCTATTAATTGCATTAGACAAATCTAAAGCTAACGAACTTAAATTTTGTGCTGTAGAAGCCACTTCTTCTGATGATGCTGCAACTTCTTTTGCTGCCGCAGAATTTTCCTGTGTTATCGCACTTACTGATTCTAAGATCTCTGCAAATACCTTTACTGTATTTTCTACCGCATTAGTTTGAGTTTTGATAAAGTTTTCGACTTCATTCGATGTCTTTATTACTTCTTCTGTATCTACTTGACTTGAAGACACAAATTCAACTTATTAAATTAATTATTTATTTTAGTATAATTATAAATTATATTAAATTTTTTCAAAAGATATTTTTTATCGACGTTTTTCGACATTTTTATAATTTTAATATTCCTTTATATTTTTACATTTTTATTCTTACTTTTAATATTACCACTATTTAACATTATTAAAAACGTCATCTTAGAAGTTAAAAACAATTTATTAAATAATTATAAATAATAAAGTTAATCCTATTTCACTGGCCTTAGAGAACTTAAAACAGAAGTTAAAGAAAAACTTGTCAACATTAGAGACGATATAAATGCTATTGAATATGTAACATCTAAAAGCTGACACGAAATAACTAAACTAAAAATAACAAAATAATAAAGGAGTTGATAAAATCTCGACCCCTTTTTTCTGTTTAATAGATTCGTATTGACTTGGGATTATACCAGAATTACCAAAAGCCTTGAAAACACTGGAGTTCCATGCCGGATTCGAACCGGCGACCTGCTGATTACGAAATAGTGGGAGACAATTTTTAGGACAAGCATTAAACTTTAGAACCCTTGAAAAATCTATATTTTTTAATATTGCTAATTTGTTCCACTTCACAAAAAATCACTAATTTTTAATCCCGTTGCAGTATTATTGCAGTAAATTGCAGTAAAAAATAAGCCTTGATTTTATTATGTTTGTTAGCACTATTTTATATTTATTGCAGTAAAATTTTTCACTTTGCCATTTTCAAATATGCCAAATCATAGGTATTTTGTATTGTTACCTTCTCAACCTTATCAAATTTATGTTTTAACTCGTCAATATCATGTTTAATTCCTTGTATATCATCCGCTAAACTTTTTACGGATAAAGATAAAATCTCCCTTGTTCCCTGCTGCTCCTTTATTATTTCTTCAAACTTACCTTCTACTTGTTCCTTATAACTGCTATTCCCTTCAAATAATACTGCTACCTTGGATTTTATGTCATTTTCTATTATTAGCTTGGTCTTATTAACTTCATTTTCCAACTCATCCATCCTGTTATTTAAACTTTTAAAGCCCTGCTGCATTTCCTCATAAATTTTTTGCATTAAATCTAATACTTTTTCATTATCCATTACTTGCACCCCCGTAGTATTAATTATAATAAATCAAACCTTATTTGACTATATAGAACTTTACGAACAAGTTATTATTTATTGCTAAAAATTTTTATTTTCACATAAAAGCTCTTAAATTAGCCCAAATATTCTTATATCCAACTAAATTAAGTTAAAACTAATAATTTTGCTCCTTTAATTTCTGTTGTAGTTGAGCAACCAAAAGGAACGTTACTTACTAAGAAATCCTAAGGTTAGAGCTGAAATAAAAAAACTTATCTGAGTAAAAGGTATTGCAACTTGCGATTCCCCAAAAATGGAGAAAATTAATCTAAAAGAGGAGCAATAAATGTAATAACTACACCCCCCTATATAAAACCCTTGTGAGGTTTACGAAGGTAGGACGCCCGGTATCGCTGGCATTCAACCCTAAATCATAACCGGGGGGATGTTTCATCCCGTCATCTTTTAAAGTGTGGCTTTTTGTCGCCTTTTTGTCTTCTTTTTGTCGCTTTTCAATTAACATATCATTATTTATTTTTAGGCATAATGTTAGCATTTGTTAGCTATTCCAAAGATAACCCAATATAATTAGGCAACCTCTAATGTTTTTTATAATTTCCCCGCTCTTTCCCCTCTCTAATTTCACTTTTTGCTAATGATAAAAATAAAAAATGCGATTTTGTGACTAAAAATATAAGCCCCCCAATATTAGGGAGGCTAAATATAAGGGCCTGTGGGATTTCTCTACACACTCAATAGGGAGTGCTACCACAGGCTAAATTGTATCTGATTTTAATTCTATTTTATCGTTACATTCGTTTAATGTAAAGTTATTAACTTTCAATATAATCCTTCAAATACTGCTCCCATTCCCCATCCGCAACCTTTTCCCTGAGTTGCATTAACTCTAATCTAACATCATCTATCTTTTTCTTATGATACTTTATACCAAGCCCTTCCAAATAATAAGATGTTTGCCTAAGCTTAGCTAAGTATTCGCTTATTGCAGCTACCAATAAAAACTTTTCCCTTTCTGTTAGCTCCATAATGTTACCCCCTTAGGAAGGAAGTCGTTAATTTTTATTTTATGCCTAACAAAATATAGCGGTCAAATCGCCACCGCTTTAATTTGTATCCCCGGAAGAACCTAATCCATATAATTACTCAATATAATTACTCAATCCAATTTTGAATTCAACTTATAGTAATTTCATTAGCCAACCAAAAAATCCGTTGGCTAAAGGCCTGCACAATCTTTTGCTTACCCATTGAAATTAGTTTTTAGGTTTATTCCAAACCTTTCCCTTAATCTCTCTCTTTCTAAAACAATACTTTCTACTATGCTGCCGTAATAATAACCTTCCCTAACTTTAGGTATCGAATAATCAACCGCACTTAGATAGCTCGTCCTTTTGTCTAAATAATCATCAAACAATATTCTTAACAACTTTGCTTTTGACCTTGCTTTTCTTAATACGGATTCACTAAACTGCCTTGCCTTTTCTTCTGGTATCTCAAGGATTCTACATATCTGCTTTTCCGTTAAATTGTTTATGTGTTTTAGCTTTAAAAATTTTATCTCCTTTTCATTTAATTTTTGGGCCAATATATCCCATAGTTTTTTTAACTCTTTCAGCTCCAGCTCCTCAACAAAATTAATGCTCTTATCCTCTATTACATCCATTAACGTTGTATCGTCGTCATCATCCCCTATATTCTCATCAAGGCTCAATGTATCCTCGTGTCTATCTAATACCCTTCTTATTTCCGTTGATATTACCTTATATGCATAACTTGAAAATTTCCATCCCAAGGAAGGATTAAATTTGTCTATTGCTTTCATAAGTCCTATTGACCCTGCTTGAACTAAATCGTAATAATCTATGTCCTTATAATCTCTAACGTTATAAATCACAAAATATCGCTTGGCTGCACATTTGACTAAGTTAAGATTATTTATAATTAGCTGCTCTTTTACATTCGTGTTACCCTTTGAGTAAAGCTCAAATAATTCTTCATTAGTCAAGGCCTTCACCACCTTTTAAGTTTTTCCGGCCTGCTGGAAGGTTTTTATTTTCCTGCGGCTCTCCCTTACCCCTTATTCAAGTTTCGTCTACCCCCTCCCCCAGGTGTGGTGTTTTGTGCAGCTAAAATATAAAGGCCTTGAGGCCCTGCTGCCAGAATGTAAAACCTTGCATAAGGCCGGCACTAATCCAACAATGTCGGTTTTACGTCGGTTTTTGCTCTTTCCACTTTGAAAATTTCACATTTTTTCACAATCTCCCTACCTATGTGAGGTATCTTGAACTTGTTAAATTAAAGCCTTGCAAGGGCAACGCCTTGAAATTATATGAAATGCCTCAAGGCCTTCCAACGTAAGTGTAAAACCTTGCATAAGGCCGGAAATTACCTTCAAAATCTCATTTTACAAATTTGTTTTAAGCGAAGGCTGGCCGCTCGGTATCCTTAGGCCATTATAATATTTTCCTAATAGCCTTACCCCCTTTAACTTCATTTAGGGAATTTTTTATAAACGAAACTGGGACGCCCGGTCTCTATTGAAAAGTTGTAGATTTTTATATCCCCCTACCCCTAATCAATTAATTCTATTATCCCAGTTAACTTGTTATATTTTACAAGTCCATTAATAGCCAATTCATCTAATGCTTGGTATAGAATCTCATCTGTTTTTATACTTGTTAGCTCCTTTAACATATCATCGTTTACATCTCTACCTTGGTCTGCTGCTATGCTTAACACAAAATACAATACTTTTGATTCCATGCTTAAACTTGTTTCTAATATGTCTGTCCTTATAACTGCATAATGCTTATTTAATTCCCTAACTACTTTTAACCTTCTTTCCATTTTACCAACTCCTTTAAATTGTATTACTGACTTTAACATGATTAATATAGTTTACCCATTAATAACCCTTAAATTGTAATTTAACAATAACAACTACTAAAAATTAAATTGCTGATGATGATTTTTAATCTTTAGTTTTCTTCCACATATATAATAAACAACAACAACTTATTGTAATCTTTTATTATTTTAATCTTTTATTATTTTAATATTTTATTATTATTTTTAATGTGTGGAAGTAAACTAAAGATTATCTCTAATTTACTTCCACATAACCACTTCCACATAACCACTTCCACATAACCACTTCCACATAACCACTTCCACATAACCACTTCCACATAACCACTTCTACATAACCCTTCATCTGGTGAAGTATCCAGTTAAGGTTTTCCCGCTATGGTGATAATTAATAATTAGCTTTTACATACTCAACAAATTTATTAATCGTCCTCTTTTCACTGCTGCAATAATTGTTTAAATACCATTCCATAGCCTTAATAATTTCTTCTTGATTAACAAAATATCCTTCAATTTCTGCTAATTTTAAAGCTCCTTCTTCAATAACATTAGTTTGAATCCTCTTTCCTGCCATTTCATAAAACCTTCTAACAAGTCCTTTATAATTCTTGGCCTTCTTTTCATTAATTAGCTTTTCTTTTTCTTTTTCTATCCTCATTTTCATTGTTTCATATAACCATAGATTATTGCCTCTCTCTGGACTTGCCCAATAACTAAACTTCATAATATCAATAACGTGATAGCCTAACTTAAACTCAAATAAATGAGCTGTATTATCATTAAAAAGGATTTTCTTATAAAGTCCCTCTATGCACTTAACAATAGTTGTTGTATTTAATCCTGTTAGCTCTGATAACTTTGATTTTGTAACCCTAAAACTATCTGTCCCTTCTTGCATATCATAAATATAAAACAATGCAATATACGTTAAAACTTCTTCTAAGGTTATTTTCTTAACTGCAGCATAATATATTAAGGCCTCAAATGTGAATCGGTCTATTTTAGAATACCTTTTTTCTAATTCACCATTGTTTATTTTTTTAATATCATCATGAAAACCAAAATAATTATATCCTGTCGCCAAATACTTTTTCCTTTTAGTTATTCCACCTGCTCTAAATTCCAATAAGCCAAAATCTTTAAGTTTATTCCTTGCTGTCTGTATTGTTTTAGTGCTTACCCCAAACTTTGCTGCAAACTCAAAATCTGATTTATAAAATTCTTCTGTTTGATTAAATTGATTCAATAACTCAATACAAAATAGCTTTTCGAACGTTGTTAGCGATTCGTAATATTGACATTCAAAAAGTGTTTCTGGTATTGCAAAGTAATTTATATATTCACCCATTATTAAACCTCCTGCACTATGGTATTTATTAATTAGCTTAGCAAAATATCTTTTAGTTGTCGTATATTATCAATAAAAACCTTAATATTACAATTTAAGCTGCCGTTTAAGAAATCATTAATTAACTCATCAACTTTTGGACTATATTCAAATACAAATTGTTTACCCTTCTTGCTGTCCTCAATTCTTAACAACTTAATGCCGCAGCTTAATAAAACTGCGGCCCTGTTTAAAGATATTGTTTTATATTCTTTCATTATCTCAACCCTTCCTTAAAAATTTTTAATGTCAATATCTTTATTTCTTGCACATGGTATATTATAATTAAATTGCTGGTAAGTTTATTTTCTACTTCCTTATGGAAGTTTCTTTTTTTATTGCTGCATTTATTAGGGCCTGCTTTAGGTCGTTTATGTATTCTTCCTCTGGAACGTTTGAATTAACAACTACTATAAGGCAACCGTTGAAGTATGTTACTATAAACTTAAAGCTAATCTTAACTGCAACCTTTTGAACAATTAAACGTTTATATCTTTGCTGCAGCTCCTTTAAAGAGGAGCATTTATTTATCTTTGCTGCTGATATTTTCATTTTGCTTGTCCCCCTTATAGTAAATATCATTTACCTGAAAGAACTTTATCCCTAACTCTCTAAGTCTTTTAACCTTTTCAGATTCATATATTACAACCCCATTAATTGTGATTTTCAAAATATGCTCGTCCAACTTTACTTCATCAGCTTTAGCAGTTTCCACCTTAAACCCTCCCAGTTATTCTTTTTTCTAACCTTTGTCTTGCTCTTACTATTCTTTGCGTCCTTTCAATTATCTTTTCTTTTTTCATAGGATTTTCAATTACATCTTTCATTACAAGCCTTTTTAATAACCTTATTTGCTGCATTTTTAACTTCTCAAGCCTTGTCAATTTATCACCACCTTTCATGGCTGCAGCTCCGGAAGAATATTCCGAACCTTTATTCCTTCCATGCTGCCTCATTCACCCATTTAAAGAAGGCCTCTTTAGGGATTAGGATTCTTCTTTTAGCTGCCTGTATCTTAGGGAAGTCCTTCCTATGCACCAAGTTAAGCATTGTATTGTAACTTACACCTAACAACTTTGCAGCCTCATCAATGTTTAGCGTTAGCCTTTGTATCTTTTCCTTCAATGCGTCGTCTGTGTAAATTTCATATTGCTTTTGCTCCATATCAAAGACCCCTTTCCTTTGCTTATAAAATAGGCACTTTTTTGATATAAAATTTTTTAAAGGTGTAAATGTATTACCTCGGTGTTTTATACCCTCGAATGATAAAAAGTTCTTGTGCAACTCTGTGCAAAAATCGATTTTAAATTATGCTCTTGCCATTAACTTTTTTGCTCTCTCCCTTAAAGCATTTCTTGTTTCTTCTGTGAAATTTTTCTTTTTTCTTGCTCTAATTACTAACCATGCTTTAGGCACTATAAAAGTTAGTCCACCTTCTCCGTTATTCTTCTTTAGCTGCACTTCATCTGGTCTTTCCTTAGCTAATTTCTTTAAGTTTGTGATTAAGGCCCTGTTATAAGTGAAAATCTCTGCCTCTTTGTCCTTCTCGTTGAATAGGATTATTGTTTCCCTTTCCTCAAGTGATAACTTTGACATACTTAAAACCCCTTTCTTTTGTGATTTAATTTTCCCTGCAGCTCTCCAGCTGCTCTAATTTTCTTCTTAAAAGCTCATTTTCCGTCTTAAGTATCTTTAGCCTTATCATAAGCTCCGCATTTTGAGAACTTAGATTCTTTATGTCGTTGATTAGGCCTTCAATTATGTTTTCTTGCTGCTGGATGTATTGACACATTTTATCACCACCTTTCGTTTATATGTCTTTCCAACCCGGGAAGTCATTCCCTCGTTACTTATGGTGTCATACGATTTTGAAAATCTCGTCAAAATCAACTTCCAATGCGTCTGCTATGGCCTTTGCTGTTTTTGGCCTTGGTGATGATTTGCCATTTTCCAGCTTTGAAACTATTGCATAATTTATCCCTGCTCTTTCCCCAAGGTCTCTTATTGTCCATCCTTTTTTGATTCGAATTTCTTTAATCCTTTTAACGTTAACTTGAATGTTATTCATTTTATCCCTCCTATATTTATGTTTCGTATAACGAATTATATTTTTATTATAGTTTCTTTATTGAATAATGTCAAGTGTTGTTGTTTACATTTAAGAAAAAATATTATATAATTGTTTTCAAAGTGAGGTGAAAAAATGAGCAGTATAAAAATTGTTTTTGGTGAAAGGTTAAAGGCATTAAGAAACGAAAAACAAAAGACTTTAAGGGAATTAGCTGAAAATCTTAATATACCTTATTCAACATTAGCAAATTACGAAAGAGGAGAAAGAGAGCCAAGCTATGAAAATCTTGTAACTATCGCTGACTTCTTCGGAGTTACAACTGATTATTTGATAGGAAGAAGTGATTTTAAAACCCCAGAAGAAGAATATTTAAGAGACTTGATTAAAAGAAATTTAGACGTTAAACATCATGTTGATAATGATGAATTTATATTGTTTTTAATAGAATTATTTAAATCAATGGTAACAATATATGAATTTGATAATTTTTTGTCTGATTCTTTTTTAGCTGCAATTAAAGAAATAAAAATTTATTATGAAAAACTAATATCGCTAAAAGATGATTGTAAAAATTTAATTTATAAATCATTAGAAAAATATAAAAATATTAAAACAAAAATAAAGCATTTTCACCCTTCAAAATATCACTCCAAAATATATCTAACAATTGCCCAAAATACTGAGTTAAACTCTATAAGCAATAATATAAACAACATTTTAAAAAAAAGTATATTAATATTTTCAAATGAGATTAGTAACATTGTTAGAAGAGAACTTGACCAATTATTAAAACCAAAAGAAAATCCAGAAATTCTTTTTTTAAACTCAGTTAAACTTATTTCTTCACATTATTCCAAAGAAGGAATTATTAAAATAATAGAAAATGCAATAATAAATTCAATCGTAGAAATTTTTAAAAATAACTATAAAAAATATGGAATTAAAGGAAAATATAAAATCAAAATAAAAAATCAGTCGGACATTAAGTAAAATTTTCACCCCGCTAAATCACCAACCTTAAACATAGTATATCGCAGCTCTGCAGCAATAACCGGATTCCATTAAAGGGTATCGCAACTTGCGACCCCCTTTAAGTAAAAAAATTAATCTAAAAGAGGTGTTATAAATGCCCCTTGCTGCATTTAATCCTTTTACATTTAAAGATTATTTAAACCTTCCTGATAATACAAATATTCAAGTAATTGATGGTGTGCCTTATAATATGTCTCCTTCTCCTTCAAGAATACATCAAAAACTTATTGTGGAGCTTGTAACTATAATCAATAATCATTTAAAAGCTAACAAGCTACCATGTGAAGTTTATTCCTCACCCTTGGACGTTATTTTCATTAATGAAGGTGAGGATATTTATTCATCTAAAAACATTGTGCAGCCGGATCTTTTTGTAGTATGTGATAAAAGCAAACTAACCGATAAAGGCATTGTTGGAAGTCCTGATTTTATCATTGAAATTGTTTCCCCTTCCTCGGCTGCCATTGACTATGTTAAAAAACTAAACCTGTATAACCAATTTAAAGTTAAAGAATACTGGATTATTAATCCTAATACTTTTAAAATACTTGTTTATAAGCTGCAGGGAAATAACGAATATGCCGAACCCGAACAATTTACATTTGACGATAAACTAAAAATAGAGTTTTTAAACTTAATCATTGACTTTAAACCTATAAAAGAAGGTGTGATAAATGCCTAAGAAAAGAGGGAACAACGAAGGAACGATATATAAGCGTCCTAACGGGACTTGGTGCGGTCAAATTACGCTTGGAAGAAAAGAGGACGGGAAGTTAAAAAGACTTACTTTTTACGGGAAAACAAGGCAGGAAGTCGCCGATAAGATTAATAAGGCCATTAATTCCTATAACGCAGGTGTATTAGTTGAGCCTTCACAACTTACATTAGGCAGCTGGCTTAATACTTGGCTATTTGAGTATAAAAAAAGCAGCTTAAGACCTTCAACGCTGCAAAGCTATGAATATTTGATTAGGTATCACATTAACCCTGCATTAGGACATTATAAGCTAAAAGAGTTAAGGCCTGAGCATATACAACTTTTTTACAATGAAAAGCTAAAAGAAGGCCTATCACCAAGAACCGTTAAATATATTCATACCCTTTTACATGGTGCATTAAAACAGGCCGTAAAAAATAATATAGTCGCCCGTAATGTAACAGAGGCAACTATATTACCTAAGCAAAGAAAAAAAGAAATTAGGGTATTATCACTTGAGGAACAACAAAGATTTTTACAAGCCCTTGAAGGAGAACGTTTAAAGGCTGCTTTTATTATAGCACTTGCAACGGGATTAAGACAAGGTGAGCTATTAGCTCTTACGTGGGATAATGTGGACTTGAAAGAAGGAACAATAAAAGTTAAAAGGTCATTGAAAAGAGTAAAGAACTTTGACCCAAGTATAAAGAAAAATACTATTTTAATATTTCAAGAACCTAAAACAAGCTCCGGGATTAGGATTATTCCATTACCACCCGCAGCAATAGAGGAATTAAAGGAGCATAGGAAAAGGCAACTTGAAGAAAAGCTAAAAGCTGGTGAAGTTTACGAAGATAATAACCTTGTATTTGCCACTGAACTTGGTAAACCTATTGACCCAAGAAACCTATTAAGAACATTTTATCGCATTATCGAAAAGGCTAATATTGATATAAACTTCCATGCTCTGCGTCATACTTATGCTACAAGGCTACTTGAGGCTAACGAACATCCTAAAGTAGTCCAAGAAATTTTAGGCCATAAGGATATTACAACAACGCTTAATATATATTCTCATGTTTTACCGGAAGTTAAAAAAGCTGCAGCTATGAAAATTAATCATCTGTTTGAAGTAGATAATAAAAATAAAAAGTCTAAGTGATTATTTATGTCCTTTACCCTTTGTGTTATAATATTTATATCACTTCCGGAGGTGTTTTTATATGGATAATCAAAATCTTTTAGCTGCAATTGAAGAAATGCTTGATAAAAAGCTTGAGCCTATTAACAACAAACTTGATAACATGGAGAAAAAATTAAATGCAGTATTTGAGCAAGTGGCTGACCTTACAGAATTTAAAACCGAAGTTAAAGAAAAACTTGATAACATTAGAGATGATATTAACGCTATCGAATATGTAACATCTAAGAACTGGAATGAAATAACTAAGCTAAAAATAGCAAAATAAATGGGCCGGTAAAATACCGACCCATTTTCTTTTTTAGAAAAAGGCTGTATCGTTTTATTACCCCTTGCTATGCCGTCTATTCTATTGCTGAAATATGTATTTCAATATCAATTCATCTTTTCGCCCACTTCTGGTCGAAGGTATGAACCTATTGCATAATCATTTCACATATCAAGAACAATTCCAGTGGTCGGAACATTCTTCCGAACCTTTTCATCCTCCTCTAATCATTTCACATATCAAGAACAGCGGCAAAATAAAAATGCAGGCTGCTAAATAACAACCTGCAAAATAAATTTTCTCCCGTTGCAGTAAAATTGCAGTATTTTTTGCTTACTGCAACTTACTGCAATTTGTAAAAGCCTTGAAAAATCTGGAGCTCCATGCCGGATTCGAACCGGCGACCTGCTGATTACGAATCAGCTGCTCTACCGCTGAGCTAATGGAGCACATAGCAGGCTATAAGCCTGCTAACTTGCAATATCTTCTGTTTCAGAATTAGATACAACTGCGATTACTTTATCTAAATCCTCTAATATCTTTATTTCTTCACCTAAATTCAAATCTTCAATAGTTATCTTGTCCCCTAATTTTTTGTCTTTAACATCTATTTTGATAACTTCAGGAAGGTCCTTTAATCTTCCCATAACTTCAATCTTGGACATATATGTTTCTAATATAAATCCCTTGGCCTCTAAAAACTCCTCGCCTTCAAAAATTACAGGAAGTTCAATTTTTACCACTTCATCCTCATGAACTGCTTGAAATTCAAGATGAAGTATGTCTTTGTTTAAATAATCTAATTGGACATCCTTTATTACGCAAAAATACTTGTTATTTTTGTAATCAACATAAACCTTTGAATTTTTACTATTGTGTCTTAATAGTTTTAAAACATCCTTTTTTGCAATCTTAACCTTTTGAGGGCTTGATACTCCTTTTCCATAAAGAATGGCAGGAATAAAACCAAACCTTCTTACTGAATTAGGATTTTCAATCCTCTCAAGTGCAACCACTTGATTCATAAACCTCACCTCCAATGTATTTCTAAATATAGCCTGTTTATAAAATCAGACGTATATAAAGAAACACATAAGAGTAAGTTTATTGAAAATCCTAACAATTTTAATTATAGCCTTTATAAAAATCATGTCAAGTTGTCTTATTCCATCTTAATATTCAATTCTCTTCAATAAGTAATCACCAGATACACGGATTTTAATTTTATTAAATTAAATTCTCTTCTATGCTACTTCATTTTTATAGTAGTTAACAAATTCATCTACTACTAAATTCCCTTTACACACAAAACAGTTCATTCAGCTCTCCTAAGAATATTACGCAACTCAGTTATATATACAATCTTTCACTCCATAAATCATTTCTAGTTGTTAATAAAAAAATTCCAGCCTTATACTCATGGTATAAAG
>NZ_CAKP01000046.1 GCF_000297115.1 Caloramator australicus RC3
AGTAAATATCTATATTCTCCGCTCTTTCTTTGATTTGTAGTATGTTCTTGAATATTCTATTCCTCCTAGGAGCGTAATAATACTTTTCTTGTCTTTTCTTTCAACTATCCATTCCTTTTTTCTCTTATCATCTTCTTTAATCGCTTTATCTAATTCTTCTAAAAAGTCTTTTATTATATTCCTTCCAAGTTCATCAGTCGATTCTTTAACTACCTCAACAAGTTTTGTAAAATCCCATTCTTTTGACAGCATTTCTTCTACATTTTTTATTAATTTAGTAGTGAAATTTATTAAATGTTGTTGTATAATATCATGTTGTATAATATTATTCAAAAGAGACACCCCCTTATTGATTTGTGTTTTTTCCACTTTTTATTTTACCACAGGGGTTGTCTCTTTTAAATTTTTTGTCCTTTTTCGTCCTACAATAATTTTACACTATGAAATATTTTAATAATGGATAATACATATAAAGACTAAATAAAATTAGGAGGTGAAGCCTTTTAGGCGGGCTATGAAGGAAATTAAACTACATGGAAACAGCATAATAATTGGGAAAGATTCACTAGAATATATTAAAGAACTGCAAATAAAAAGGGCCTTTATTGTAACGGGTGGGAATTCGATGTTTAAAAATGGCGCTATTGATAGACTTACGAATATTTTAAGTGATGTAGATGCTGAATATGAATTGTTTTGCAAAGTTAAAAAGAACCCATCAATAAATACAGTATTGGATGCTATAGAAAAAATGAAGGAATTTCAACCTGATACAGTAATAGGAATAGGTGGAGGCTCTCCTATAGATGTTGCTAAAGCTGCTGCGGTATTTTATGAATATCCAGAACTTGATATAAAGAATCCTGATAATTTGATCCTTCCTAAAATGAGAGAAAAAGATAAGACTTATTGCAGTCCCATCAACATCAGGAACGGGAACTGAGGTTACAAGGGCATCGGTGTTAACTTATGATGATATGAATTTAAAAATAGGGTTAAAGTGTGATGCCTTTATACCTGATGTCGCTGTTTTAGATGCTGCTTTAACCCTTTCAATGCCCAAAAATATAGTAGCGGAAACTGGGATGGATGCCTTAACCCATGCAATTGAATGCTATATAAATAAAAATATAGATGAATTTACTGAAGTTTTAGCTGAAGGTGCGATAAAGGGCTTAATTAGATATTTGCCTTTATCCTATGAATATGAAAATTATGAGTTTAGAGAGAAGGTTCACATATACAGCTCTATGGCAGGATGTGCCTTTTCAAATGTGGGGCTTGGGATGGCCCATGGAATTTCCCACGCGTTAGGTGGCAGGTTCGACCTTTCCCATGGTCTTTTAAACGCTATTGCCCTTCCTTATGTGCTTTTGTTTAATTCAAGGGATGAAAAGGTAAAAGAAAGATTAAATAACATAAGCAGCATGATAGGCAATGATATAATAGAAGAGATAATAAAACTAAATAGAAAAATAGGCATCCCTTTATCGTTAAAGGATGCTAGCCTTGATGAAGGAGAATTTTTAAATGAATTTGAATCATTATTAGAAAACTCTATGAAGGGGTCAACAAGGGTAAACCCTGTTAATGTTACCCTCGATGATATGAGAATAATCCTAAGGTCTATTTATTATGGCAAATTAGAGGATTTGAAAATCCAGTCATAGGCTGTAAGTGCAAGGGCACATGATGCTTTTATCATCATGTCCTTTGCATAGTTTTTTATTGTAGCTTCTTTAAATTCTATGGTTCCATACCTTTCACCATTTTCACATATTCCAATATAAGGATGAACTGTAGGAATCCTATGACTTATAAGACCTATGTCTAAACTTAAAGCTGAAGACAACGGACCATGAATGTTTATTATGCCGCATTCCTTAAGATTATGGGAGGTAAGCTTTATAAGTTCAACATTTTTCTTAAAGGGCATATACTCTGATTCAACTTTATAATCAAAATCACAGGAGTATACTTTAGAAATAAATTTAGCACTTTCTATTATTTTATCCTTTATCTTTTCAAGAACCATCATATCGGTAGCCTTTACTCCAATTGTGCATTCTGATTTTTCAGGTATTATGAAGATATCTTGATTGTCGCAGTTGATGACGTAATTTACAAGATGGGAATTAAATTCGCTTTTAAGATCCTGAATGATGTCTAAAAATTTAATTATAGGATTTAAAGATGATATTCCTTCATTAGGATTAAGATTAAAACTTGCTCTTTTTCCAGCAAACTCAAATTTCATTATGCTCATGGCCATTGAGCCTACGCTTTCGTAAGTTTTTTCACCTGGATGGGCACAAATTATTAAATCCAAGTCATCAAATATATGTCTATTTGATAAAGTAATTTTTAAGGGTAAAGATTCTTCCTTAGGAAGTCCATAGATGATTATTTTAGAATCGATTTTATCTAGGACCCTTGTTAAGCCTAATGCACTGCCTATATTCATTACGCATTGAATATTATGACCATTTGTATATCCTTCCTTAAGGACTTCAAACTCGCAAAAAAAGCCTATTTTCTTGCTGCCATTTCCTATTTCCGCAATAAATGTGTTTTCTATTTGCTGAATATTATTGTTAATGAAAAAGCCATTTTCTTTTAAAAATGTTGTTAGAATATTAAAGGCTTTTTTTTCGTGATCTTTATCGATATTAATGTTATATAAATCATCTAAAAGTGCATAAAGCTTCTCCTTTGAGCTTTCAATATAACCCTTTATTAGATTCCTTTCGATATTTGACATAATTTCACCTCAGGAATATTATTTACATTAATAAGAAATATATGCCTAAGATGTTCACAAGTTTAACGCAATATGATATATTGAAAATAATAGAACTAAGGAGGTTTCTATGGATACGCCGCTTATTAATGGTTTGTTAGAATATATTAATCAGAAGAATATTCCCTTTCATATGCCGGGGCATAAAAATAATGTTAATGAATTTAAAGAGCTAAAGATAATTCAGGAAAATATTTTTAATATGGACCTTACTGAAGTTGAGGGAGTTGATAATCTCCACTCACCAGAGGGAATTATAAAGGATGCTCAGGAGAAACTTTCTAAATGTCTTAAGTCTAAGGAAAGCTTTATGCTTGTAAATGGAAGCACTTCAGGGATTTATAGCATGATTCTTGGCCTTACAAAACCTAAGGATAAAATTATAATTCAAAGAAATTGCCACAGATCGGTTTATTCAGCAGCTTTCTTGGGTGATTTAGAAGTTGAATATATAAATCCTTCGGTATTGAAGGATTTTAACATCCCGGTTTCAATAAACTTAGATGAAGCCTTTAAGGTTATAGAAAAAAATAAGGATGCAAAGGCTATAGTACTTACTTATCCTACATATTACGGAACGTGTTTGGATTTAAAAAGGCTAATAGAATATGCCCATAGGTTTAATATACTTGTTTTGGTGGATGAGGCCCACGGTGCTCATTTCCCCTTTAACTCTAAACTCCCTAAGAGTGCGATGGAACTTGGTGCTGATGTTTCTGTCAATAGCTTTCACAAAACATTGCCATCTTTAACACAAACGGCTGTTTTAAATGTAAATCATGGAGTTGATTCAACAGGAATAAAATATATGCTAAAAATCTTTCAATCTACGAGTCCTTCCTATATACTAATGTCTTCTATAGACGCTGCAAGAAGCATTATGGAGGGGGAAGGAGAAAGGCTTTTAGATGAGGTTATTGGATATATAGAAGATTTAAAAAGGGATATAAGGTATGTTGATGGCTTTAAGATTTTAGATGAAAATTATATCGAAAAAGCAAATATTTATGACATAGATAGAACCAGGATAGTGATAAATTCAAATTTAGGAGGGAAAACTTTAGAAAGCATTTTAAGAAGAGAACACAATATTCAAGTTGAAATGTCGGATCTTTACAACATAGTTCTTATTGGAAGCGTCGGAGATAAAAAGGAATTTTATGATAGTCTAAGGAAGGCATTGTTAAAGATAAAAGATAAATTTCAAGGACACAAAAATACTGACTTTGCAAGCAAAAATCTTAACTATCAAAAAGTCCTATCCCTTAGGGATGCCTATTATATGCCTAAAAGACGGGTAAAGATTAAGGAGGCAAAGGGACTAATAAGCGGAGAGATGGTGGTGCCATATCCTCCTGGCATTCCAATATTAGTTCCGGGGGAAATTATAACTCAAGATATAATAGATTTAATAGATGAGTATAAATCAAGCGGAATAACCTTAAACGGAATAGACGATGTAAATGGAGAATATATTTTAGTAGTAAACGGAGGGTAGTAAATGGGAAAACTTATTATAATAGATGGAACAGATGGAAGCGGCAAAGCAACTCAAACCCAAAGGTTATTTGAAAGGCTAAGGGCGGAAGGAATAAGGGTTAAAAAAGTTGAGTTTCCAAACTATAAAAGTGAATCAAGTTCCTTAATTAAAATGTATCTTAATGGAGATTTTGGCAAAAATCCTGAGGATGTTAATCCCTATGCGGCTTCATGCTTCTACGCTGTCGACAGATTTTCAAGCTACAAGATGGAATGGGAGGAGTTTTATAAAGCTGATGGAGTTATAATAGCAGATAGATATGTAACATCCAATATGGTGCATCAGGCAGCAAAGATAAACGACTTAAAAGAAAAGGAATACTTTTTGGATTGGCTTTATGACCTTGAATATAATAAATTTAATCTTCCTAAGCCGGATCTTGTTATTTTCCTCGATGTTCCTCCGGATATAAGTTTAAGTTTAATTAAAGATAGACCGAGCAAGATGTCGGGGGACATTAAAAAGGACATACATGAAAAAAATTCAGAGTATATTTTAACATCCTATAAAAATGCTGTTTTTTGTGCTGAAAAATATGGCTGGAAGAAAATTCAATGCTATAGAGACGGAAACTTAAGGACTATTGAGGATATACATGAGGATATTTATAAAGAAGTTAAAAAAATATTATAAAGGGGTGTTATTATGAAGCTTGTTATAGCGATAGTCCATGACGAGGATGCTTATGAGCTTGTTGATAATATAACGGAAAAAGGGTTTCAAGTTACAAAGCTTGCAACGACTGGGGGATTTTTAAAATCAGGAAATACTACCCTTATGATAGGTGTTGAAAAGGAAAGGGTAGAGGAGGTTCTAGATATAATTAAAAATGTATGTAAGACTAGAAAAACTATCATTTCTGCTCCATCACCTGTAATGGGAACAGCTGGAGTTTTTGTTCCTAATCCTATGGAGGTTACAATAGGAGGGGCAACTGTATTTGTTTTAGATGTTGATAGATTTGAAAAGTTTTAGGAGTGATTTGGCTTGTTTGAAGTAGTTGGACAAAATAAACTTAAGGAGGTCTTTGATAAAATATTAAAATCCGGTTCCCTTGTAAATTCTAATATTTTAAAGGGACCTGAGGGGATTGGAAAAAGAAATTTTGCTCTTTATATGGCAGCTAAAATATTATGTAAAACCAACGATGCCTGTGGAATATGTCCTTCATGCATTAAGATTAAGCATTTCAATCATCCTGATGTCATTATACTTTCAAAAAAGGATAAAACTATAGGTGTTGAAGACATAGAAGAAATTATAGAAAGGATTCAGATAAAACCCTACGAAGGGGATAAAAAGGTGGTTATAATAGAAAACTTTGAAAATACTACTATTCAAGCTCAAAACAAATTTTTAAAGACTTTAGAGGAACCTGTAGAGGATACAATAATAATTCTTACAGCTAATCACTTAAATTCAGTTTTGGAAACTATAGTTTCAAGGTGCCAAATTTTTAGTTTAAATAGAGTAGATAGTGAAGAAATACAAAGATATTTGATTAAAAAGGGAGTAAACAGTGAAAAGGCAAGGGTTATAGCAAAGCTGAGCGATGGGATAGTAGGAATAGCTGAAAAATATTTAAATGAGGAATATTCTAATTTAAGAAGCGATGTAATAAAAATTGCTACTAAAATTACAAATATTGAGGGTTTGGAGATGACGGAAATAGTAAGATTCTTTGATGATAAAAGGGATTATATTTATGAAATACTGGATATGCTAATAACATGGTTTAGGGATGTTTTGATGTATAAGATTACTTACAATAAGGATGTTCTGATAAATGAAGATTATTTTGAAAGAATAATTGAAGAAAGCAAAATACTTTCTTATAATAAAATAAATGGGATAATTGATATAATCAAAAGAACAAAAGAAAAACTGAACTATTATTCAAATTATCAACTTACAATCGAAGCAATGCTTTTGAATATACAGGAGGTTTAATATGGTAACAGTAGTAGGCGTAAGATTTAAAAGGGCCGGTAAAATATATTATTTTGATCCAGACAACTTAGACATAAATATAGGGGATTATGTTATTGTTGAAACAGCTCGTGGTCTTGAATACGGTGAGGTAGTTATCGGGAAAAGAGAAGTTCCTGAGGAGGATATTGTAGCTCCTTTAAAAAAGGTGTTGAGGGTTGCAACCGATGAGGATAAAATGAAACATTTAGAAAATAAAGCAAAGGAAGAGACCGCCTTTGATATATGTCTTAAAAAAATAGCTGAGCATGGTCTTCCTATGAAACTGATTGATGTAGAATATACCTTTGACAACAATAAAGTTATATTCTACTTTGTGGCAGAGGGAAGGGTTGATTTTAGAGAGCTTGTTAAGGACCTTGCTGCTATTTTTAGAACTAGAATTGAGTTAAGGCAAATTGGTGTAAGGGACCAGGCGAAGATGGTTGGAGGTCTTGGACCCTGTGGAAGACCTATGTGCTGTGCCCATTTTTTAGGGGAATTTGAACCTGTTTCAATCAAAATGGCAAAGGAGCAGAATTTATCATTAAATCCATCTAAGATATCAGGCGTTTGTGGAAGGCTTATGTGCTGTTTAAACTATGAACAGGAAACCTACGAAGAAATTCGCAAAAAAACTCCAACCATTGGTTCTATTGTAAGGACCCCTGATGGCGAAGGAGAAGTTGTAGAAAACAGCATCGTTCATGAAAGGGTTAAGGTTAAACTTAATAAGGAAAACGAGGTTGAAATAAAGGCGTATTCAATATATGATGTGGAACTTATTGAAGGAGAATATGAATTTAAAGAAATATCGGAGGAAGAATTGAAGCAGGAAATAGAAGAAATAGGAGAAGAGGGATTAAACGACCTTTTAGAAGAGTAATTGGAACATTTGACATTTATTTTATTTGTGATAAAATATATTTGAAAAGTGATAGGGGGTGAAAATATGGCATACAAAATTACAGATGCTTGCATAAACTGTGGAGCATGTGCAGCTGAATGCCCTGTTTCATGCATAAGCCAAGGAGATACAATCTATGTTATCGATGCATCAGCTTGCATAGATTGTGGAAACTGCGCTAATGTTTGTCCAGTAGGAGCTCCAGTTCAAGAATAATACATAAGAAAAGGCTGCTGATCTTCAGCAGCTTTTTTGTTGGCATAAAAAGGATTTCTAAAAAATTACAAAAAATTTGTGTGTGATGCAAATAATATATATAATTATAAATAGCTATTATGTTAATAATAGTTAACAATTTTAAATAGGAGGATTTATTCATGGTAGTCAACCAAGCATTAATTAAAAGCAATTCTGAACTAAAAGCTGCAGCAAGAGAGCAGTTAAAGGGAAATTGGGGAGTGGCAATATTAATTTGCGTAATAGCAGGACTTATAGGAAGCATTATTGGATTTATTCCTTATGTTGGACCGCTTTTAGGTATTATAATTTCTGGACCACTTGCCCTTGGGCTTGCTATAAGTTTTTTAAAATTAGCAAGAAGAGAACCACTTAAACTTGAAAATTTATTCGACGGCTTTAAAAATTTTAAAACGGCATTTTTAACTCAACTTCTTATTGCTATATTAATTTTTTTATGGACATTGCTTTTTATAATTCCAGGAATTATCGCTGGTTTCAATTATTCTATGGCTTTTTATATAATAAGTGATAATCCTGAAATCGGTGCAATGGAGGCCATAAGGAAAAGTAAAGAAATGATGCGTGGCTTTAGATGGAAGTTATTCTGCCTAAATCTTAGTTTCATAGGCTGGGTTCTTTTATGTGTTCTCACACTTGGTATCGGATTTTTATGGTTACAACCATATATGAATGCATCCTTTGCAAATTTTTATCAAAATTTAAAGGAAGTTTATGCAGATCAAAAGGAAAATAATATACCTCAAGAATAAGAAAATATGCCTACAGATGTAGAATGATGGGTAGGTACAAAAGTATCTACCCTTAAATCTTTTTTATAAGGAAAAGTATGCTTTTTTATTAGCTTTAAATATGCTATAATGTATGAGTAATCGTTTGCATAAGGGGGATTATGATGAAAAAAGAGATGACAGCATTTTTATTAGTTTTTTTTATTATTTTATTAGCCTTTA
The DNA here is from genome assembly GCF_000297115.1 of Caloramator australicus RC3. Classification (GTDB taxonomy): domain Bacteria; phylum Bacillota; class Clostridia; order Clostridiales; family Caloramatoraceae; genus Caloramator; species Caloramator australicus. The sequence continues at coordinate 8,427 of NZ_CAKP01000046.1, forward strand.
TTTTTCTAAGGAGTAGGTTGGGATCTAAAAGTTCAATAAAAGTATTTAAGGAAGGGAATCGGATAGTTATTAAAAAGGGAGAGGATATTAAAATAATAGAACTTTATGATTATAATATCATAAGAGTTAATTATCTTCCTAAAGGTGAAGAAAGCCAGGATACATTGGTAATTCAGGGTTTTCAGACACAGGTTACAAAGAAAGATTTTGAATTTAATTCAGGGGATATAGAATTGGATGGTTATAGGATAAAAATAAATGAGGATACAGGAATGATTAGCATATTTGATGATGAGAATAAATTGATATTAAAGGAAGATGAAAAAAATACATATAAAGATAAGGTGAAATTTATCCACAATGCAGGGGATAACTTTTATGGAATAGATAGTTTTAATGTAGATCAAAAATCAAGTTTTAAACTGATATTAAGAAACAGTGGGGGAAATGCAATTGCAGGAAAACAAGGACATGCAGGTGGGCCCTTTGTATGGTCAACGTCTGGTTATGGTATTTTAGTTGATTCTGATTCAGAAGGGGCATGGTTTGATATAAATGATGAATATGTTGAGTTTTTAGGTAATTCTAAAAGGGATTTTGAATATTTTGTTTTCCTTGGGGAGCCTAAGGATATATTTAGGGCTTTGTTTAAAATAAGCGGAAGATATCCTTTATTTCCTAAATGGTCTATAGGATTTATGAATACTGAGTGGGGAATAGATGAAAGGGAGCTTATAGAGACTATAGATACATACAGAAAAAAGGAAATTCCTATAGATGCATTTGTCCTTGATTTTGATTGGAAGGCGTGGGGAGAAGAATTAGGGGAATTTCGATGGAATCAAAAAAAGTTTCCAAACGGTCAAAGTGGAAGGTTAGCGGAAATTTTAAGAAAAAAAGGAATTAAACTTGCAGGTATCTTTAAACCAAGGATTCATATTGATACAAAATCAGGTAAATTTGCTTTAGAAAAGGGATATTTTGTTGATAAGAAGCCCTATGAGGATTATTTTTCAAAGAAGTTAGTTAATGACCTTGACTTTTCTAAAGAGGAAGTTAGAAAATGGTTTTTTGAAAATACAAAGGAGGCCTTTGATTCAGGAATAATAGGCTATTGGAATGACGAGGCGGATGAGGTTAACAATACCCAGTTTTTAAATATGCAAAGGGCTTTATATGAAGGACAAAGGGATTACACTAACAAAAGGGTATGGTCTTTGAATAGAAACTTCTTTTTAGGTTCCCAAAGATATTCCTACGGAATTTGGTCAGGGGATATAGATGCATCTTCTTATACTATGGCAGCTCAAAGGGAAAGGCTTTTAAGTTCAGTGAACATTGGAGCTGTAAAGTGGGGAATGGATACTGGAGGATTTAGAGGGGAGCCTTCAGAGGAGACATATATAAGATGGGTTCAGTTTAGTGCCTTTACACCTATATTTAGGGTGCACGGTGATTTAAATCAGCAAAGACAGCCATGGGTATTCGGCAAAAAGGCAGAGGATTTATGTAGAGAAGCTATAAGATTAAGGTATAAATTAATTCCGTATATATATTCCTATGAAAGAAAACTGTATGATGAAGGTTTCCCCCTTGTAAGACCTTTGGTATTTGATTATCCTAAGGATAAAAATGTAATAAACTATGTGGATGCGTGGATGTTTGGGGAATATCTTTTAGTGTCTCCTGTTGTTGAGGAGGGGCAAACAGAAAAGGAAATATATCTTCCTGAGGGGGAATGGATAGATTATTTTAAAGGAACAGTATATAAAGGTGGACAAAATATTAAATATAAAGTAAATTTAGATACCCTTGAAGATATTCCTCTTTTTATAAAAAAAGGTGCTATAATTCCAACGCAGGATGTAGCAAATTATGTTGAGGAAAAGAAGATAGAGAATATTTATTTAGATATATTCCCGGATTATAAGTGGAGCTTTTTTGACTATTACGATGATGACGGAGAAACATATAACTATGAGAAGGGAGAATATTTTAAACAAAGGATAGGTGCCATAGATGCTAAAGACTATGTTGAAGTAAATATATCAGAAAAAGAAGGAAGTTTTGAGCCACATTTAAAATATTATTTGATTAGACTACACAGGAATAATTTAAATGAAGTTAAAGTAAATGATATAAGCATTACTAAATTAAATAATTTAGAAGAGCTTTTAAGCTTTGAAGGAGAAGGGTATTTTAAGACAAGGGACAAATTCGGAGAAGCATTATGCATTAAGATAAATGCAGGTCTGAATAAAAATATCATTATAAAATAAAGGGAACGCTTTGGCGTTCCCTTTATTTTTAAGGCATACAAAGAGGTGCATAAGAATAATTATTTATGAGAAAACAAATCCTTTTGGAGGTCTATATGAATTATATTTATGTTTATGCTCTTTTAATACTTTTGGGAATTGTGATTTTTTTAAGGCTGTTTTTTTATAAAAAATATAATTTTAAAGTTTCAAAGGTGAAACCTAAGCTAACTTTAGCTATTTTAACTAAAAATAATGAGAAGTTGTTAGATACGATTTTAAATTATGATATTAGTTTTTTTGATGAGATATACATTTTTGACATCGGTTCTATAGACAATACTTTAGTAGTAGCAAGGGAGCATGCGAAAAAGGATAAAAGGATAATAGTAAAGGATATTAAAAGGGCAAGCATGTATAATGATTATTATAGCATAATAAGAAATAGTCTAAAGAGCGATTCGGTATTACTCCTTAATCTTATCGGCATCGATAAAGAAAATCCCCATGTTTATGTTCCGGATATTTTTAAACCCATTAACGAGTTTAAAAATAAAGCAAAAATGAAGTTGGATTCAAGGATCAATGGGATATTTTTGCTTGAACATGATATGCTTGAAAGGCAAAAAAATAATTTGATTTTAAAGGAGTATATTCAAATGGCTTTAATAAATATAAAAGAAAGTTTAAAGGTGAATTCAAAATATGGTGAAAGGGATGAAGAAATATCTTATATCGATAAAGTAATCTATGAGATAGATCTTTTAATAAAGCTTATGGGGATTACCATAAATAATGATGGGGAATTAGATGAGAACTTAGCAAAGATATTCAAGGAATATAGTGAAAAAAATAGGGTTCTAATTAATTTCAAAATAATTGGGAAAGTGAGGTATTTCAATGAAACTATAAATAATTTAATATTGCAAATTGTTCAAGAGCTTCTTTATACGGTGTTTCATTTTAATTATTCTATATATCTTGATGTTTATGAAAGATATGGGAAAATTTATCTTCTTATGTTGAAGTTTGATTGGATAGGTAATTTTGAGGATTTTATAAACAATAAAAATAGCCTTAGCTATTATGTTTTGCAATCAATTAAAAACAGATTAAATTTAATTTCGGGAGACTTAAAAATAAAGAATAAGGGTTACAAGGTAAATATTTTAATTGAAATACCTATAAAGAACATAATAAAAGATATCTGCGATAGATAATATTAATTTTGAATAATCACAAAGTTATTATATCCTACATAAGCTAATTTAAGAAGGAAGTTTATGGAGGATTAAAGTTGATTGGAATTTTGTGTAATAATTCAGATATGGACTTTTTTAAAGATTTTGTTGAAAAAAATGTTAAGAATGAGGAAGTTTTGACTTTTAATATACAAGATTTAGACTATGAAAAAAACAATGTAAAAGGAATATTAATTAAAAAAGATATTATAATATATGACTATTTCAAAATACCCGATATAATCTTTAATTTTTCAATCCAGTATAATAGATTAAATATTAAAAAGCTAAGAAATTTAGTTGAAGATGAAAAAATTAAAATGTTCAATTCTAGCAATAATGTTAATCAATATATGATTTATGAAATATTAAATTCAAATGAAGTTTTTAAATCGTATCTTATGAGTTATAGGCTCATCGATAAGAATACTATCTTATTAGAGGCCAGTTCTATAAAAAATAATATAATTATTCCTATTAAAGGAACAAAGAATTTTATTTATATTGAAAAATCTGGAGAATATTATGAGATTTATAAAGAAAACAATATTGAAAGAGTGTCAAAATTAGGTTTTAAAAATAGTATAAATAGGGTTCTTAAAAAGAAAAGATTTTTAGTTATAGATTCACCTAAATTGATTAAGAATAATCAGCCTTTTATTATTAGAATATACCTTCAATCAGGTAAAAAACAAAGCCTAATAATTTATGAGATACCCTTGTTTGAAAAATATAACTTATCATCAAATATTACACAATTAGTTGAGGCATTAAGCATCAAGATGTTTGACTATATTAAGAAATTTTTACCAAATTTATTTTTGATTTATTTCGATTTTATATTTGATTTAGGCGAAAATCCATATTTTTTAAGAATGGGCGGAGCAGATATAAGCTTATTTAATGAGGAGATAAAAAATGAAATATATAAAAATATTATTGAATTAAGCTTTGCATTAGAATAAAGGGGAGCTTATTATGTGGGTTGTTTTTGAAACTGTTAATGATGGAAGGTCGGTAATTTATCTACCCTTTGATAATCTAAAAAATTATATGCAAGTCCATTTTGGTAAGAATAGAGAGACTGCTAAGGCTATAGGAATAATGGGGAAGAACTTAAATTCTACCTACGAAAATCCTATAAAGATAAAAATAAGTTCCTCCTTAAAGGAAAAATTATTAATTAAAGAAACGTTAAAATATAGATTAATAGTTAAAGAAAATTCGATAATAATAGGGCCTGTTATAGGATTTTTGCTTGGCAGCCACAATAATTTATATAGTCCTATTCATATGGAAAAATATTCAGACAGATTTGGGATATATGATAAGGTTGGAGGATTAATATATGCCTTTTCACCTAACACTGTCGATTGGGAAAATAGAAAAATTTATGGACTTTATTACAACATTAATAATTTAAAATGGGAATATGGTGTTTTCCCATTTCCTGATGTCGTATATAGAAGAAATTTTCATTCAAGTAATTTAATTATTAAAAGATTGAGATTAGAACTTAATGATAGGGTGTTTAATTCCCATAGATTTAATAAATATGAACTTTACGAGTTTTTGAGAAAGGGCGATTATTTTAAAAGACATTTGCCTTTAACAAAAATATCTAATGAAGAAAATGTAATTTTTATGTTGGAGGGATTTGAAAAGGTAATTTTTAAACCTATAGATCTTTCAAGAGGAAGAGGTATATTAATAGCTGAAAGGGAAGGAGATAAAGTAAAAATATATGATTATAGAAAAAAGGAAGATACCATACTTAAAATAGAAAAAAATGTTTTTATGAACTTTTTAAAGGAAAACAAATTGTTGAGCGATAAATATTTAGTTCAACAATATATTAAGCTTAAAAAATATAAAGACTGTTTTTTTGATATTAGAATTGTAATGCAAAAGGGTGAGAACAAAGCATGGGACTGTTCCGGGATTGAATGCAGGGTAGCCAAGATAAATACCATGGTAACAAATATCTCAAAAGGAGCTACTGCCCATAGTATAGATAGCGTTTACAAAAGCTTATTTAACGATAGAGCGGAGGAGGAAAAGAGAAGCTTAATCGATTTTTGCAAAAATTTATGTAGTTATTTAGATACTATGGGTGAAATTTTTGGGGAATTTGGGATAGATATTGCTTTAGATGAAGAAGATAATTTTTGGGTTATAGAGGTTAATGTTTTCCCAAGCTTTAAAGGATTTAAGCAGATGGATTATTTGACATATTTAAATATTAGATATAATCCACTTCTTTATGCAAAATCATTAACCGAATTTGAAGGTGATTAGATGAAACTTAAAATTATTCAAGATAAGGGCTGCATTTATCTTCCTGAAGAAATTCAAGAAAAATACAATTTAAATAAAGAAATTAAAATTTGCCATGGCAAGTTAACATCAAGAGCTATTATAAAAAGCACAAAAGAAGAATTAGCTATAAGTCAAGATTTAGCAGATTTATTAAAGATAAAGGAAGTTGATTATGATTTTAAGATAATAAACAGTGAAATGATTATTTTAGGACCGGTTGTAGGAATACTTGCCAAAAGGAATTTTTCCGCATTAACTTTAAAATTTTTAAGTAGGATGGAAAGATTTGCAATAAACTACACCAAGGGTTTATTAATAGTCTTTTCCTTAGATAAAATAAAGGATTCTTCCGTTAGGGGATATTATTTTAATCCAGAAAAAAGTAAATTTGAGGAGGCAGAACTTCCATTCCCTTTATCTGTTTATAGAAGGATTGGTTTAAGTTTGTTTGAAAAAAACATGCTACAATACATTATAGGGAAAAGTTATTTTAATAGTCATTTTTTAAATAAATATGAGGTATATAAGTTATTATCGCAATTTGAAGATCTAAAAGCACACATCCCATATACAATTCTTTATAAAAATCCTAGTGATTTATTTGAAATGATAGATAAATTTAAAATAATTTATGCAAAACCTATTTTAGGCCTTCAGGGAAGGAAGGTATATAAAATTTCAAAGGAAGAAGGATATATTAAATTAAGATTTAGAGAAGAAGGGTTAAATAAAACTGCAATAATAAATATTCATCAAGCAGATGTAATCGATGAATATATTAAAAGTGGAAATTTTATTCTTCAACAGGGTATAGATTTAATTGAATATGAAGGTAGGAGTTTAGATTTAAGATGTATAATGACAAAGGATAGAAGTAATACTTGGATTTTAAATGGAATTGTAGTAAGGTTGGCTCCACAAGGCAGCGTTGTAACAAATGTTTCAAGCGGTGGAGAAGCTTATATGTTTGAGGACTTTTTTATAAATAACATGGGATTTTTGGATGTTTATACTTTTTTACTCAAGGAAAAGATAGACATTTTTTGCAGGAGGATATGTGATTGCTTGGATAATTTGGGATATAATATGGGTTATTTAGGGATAGATATTGGCGTTGATAAATATCATAATGTTTTTTTAATAGAAATAAATTCGCGGGATCCGGATGCAACCATTGCTTTAGATGCACAAAATACTCTTTTATATTATGATACAAAGGCTAATATAGTGGATTATTTGAATTATCTGTCAGGTTTTGGGGATGGTTAGATGATTTATAGAATAGAATTCAACGAGGATAGATATGCTTTATTACCCTTTAAAATTGACTCTATTGAAAAAAATATATATTTCGGCAGTAAAAATGTTAAAGTAAAATTAAGATGGGATGAAAAATTAAAAAATAAAATAATTTTTCCTAAATCTTTGAAGGAGGAACTTTTAATTAAAGAAAAATTATTATATCAAATTATTATTGGAGACTCTATAAAAATAGGTCCATTGATAGGAATTTTAGTAGACAAAAGGACAGAAACGTTGAAGGATAATCTAGATGATTATATTTCATATTTTTTACTTTATAGTAGATTTCATGGAGTAGTTTTTTTATTTGCTCTAGATGGAATAGATTTTAAAAAGGGGACTGTTACGGGATTTTATTTTAATCCCTTTAGTGATAATAATTTTATTTATGATACTTTGCCTCTGCCCTACTTTGTATTTAGGAGAATAGGATTAAATGAAAATCAAAGGAAATATTTATTAAATAATACTTTACTTTATAATTCATATTACTTTGATAAATGGGAATTCTATAACTTAATTAAAGATAAAGTAAATACGCCTGAGACAAAAATGTATAACAAAGAAAATTTACAATTTATGTTAAATCAGTATAAAGAAGTATTTTTAAAAAAGCAAAACGGAAGTATGGGGATTGATATATATAAAATAATAAAATCGCAGGAAGAATATATGTTAAAGGGTAAATTTGATAAATCATATTCTGCATATAAAAGTTTAGATGATTTGATGAAAACATTAAATTTCAAAAATTACCTTATTCAAAGAGCTGTGAAACCTATTAAGGACGAAAATAGGTGTTCAGATATAAGAGTTGTAATGCAGAAGGATGATACTTTAAAATGGAAGTTAACGTATATGATAGTTTGCCTTGGGAAAAGAGACGGAATTTGTTCAAACTATCAAAGGTTCGGATATACATTAAAATTTGAAGAATTTTTTGCTGATAAATTGGGGTTAGGGTATGATAAAGTATTTAGAATAAAAAAGGCTATAGAAGAGGAGTGCAAAAAGGTATGCAATCTTATGGATACTATCGGAAATTTTTGCGATGTAGGGATAGACGTTATAGTAGATGAGGATTATAATATATGGATAATCGAGGCAAATAAAAGGCATGATCATAGAATGGTTTTATCTTTAAATGATAAAATAGGTTATTACCAAATAAAAGGTAACCTAATTAAATTTGGAGTTAAAAAAAGCGGGTTTGAATTATTTTAATAAAAATTAATTTTAAAAGGGAAAATAATATACAGAAGAAAATGAAGGGGTGATTATATGCATGAAATTTTTAAAAGAAGAAGCATAAGAAAATATCTTGACAAACCTGTTGCTAAAGAGGATATAGATGACCTTTTAAGGGCAGCTATGGCAGCACCGTCGGCAGGAAATGAACAGCCGTGGGAGTTTATAGTTGTTGATGATAAAAATGTTTTAAAAAGAATTGCAGATGTTCATCCATATGCTAAAATGCTCTATGAAGCTCCTGTTGCTATAGTAGTTTGTGGCGACTTAAATAAAGAAAAGTATAAGGGTTTTTGGGTTCAGGATTGTTCAGCTGCAACTCAGAATATCCTGCTTGAGGCAACGGATAAGGGGCTTGGAACTGTTTGGATTGGAGTATATCCAGATGATACAAGGGTTAAGGATATATCCAATATCTTCGGTATTCCATCAAATGTAATCCCATTATCCATAGTAGCTGTAGGATATCCTGATCAGGAAATGCAGGAAGTTGATAGGTTTGATCCGCAAAAAATACATTATAATAAGTGGTAAAGGTCCAAATTTTTGGGCCTTTTTTATTTGAATTTAACTTTATTAAAGGATAAAATGTAAATAAAGGGGGATTATGATGAGGGCCGACTACGTTATTTTAAAATATCAAAAGAAATTTATTTTAATTAGGTTTAAAGCAGTAGAATATTCTGAAGGAGCAAAGGGACATATAGATGAACTTGAGAAAATATTTAAAAGGGATATAAATAAACCCTTTGAATATTTTTATTATTTTAAACTTAATAATAGCAAATACTGCTTTGCAAGAGCCTTTTCTAAGGAAGGAAGTAGCAACGATTATACAGTAGAATGCCTTTTATTTGACGATATAGACTTTTATCCCTTTAAACTTTTTGATTGTAAAATAGAATATTCTCAATATGCGGATATAACTTTAAATGAGTTTAATATTGAGGCTTTAAAAACTATTTCGGAGAATAGAGGGATTTACATTTTAATTTCCAAACTGATAGATGGAGAAAAGGTTAATATAATATTTGACGATTATAAAACTTTGTTAGTAGCCCTATATCATGCATTCCCAATAAAATTTGCAAAGGATATATATTTTACAACAGATGAGGCTTTCCCTAAAGAGGTTGATATAAAATTTGTGAAGGGAATAAACACTTCAAATGCTATTAATTTAAACGAAGGTAAAATTTTAAAAGGCAGAGGATATGAGGTTACTAACTTGATTGAACTGGCATATACCATTAATATGAATTATCTATTTGATTTTCATAATTTTTTAGAACAATTTGAACTAAAAAAAATTGGCCCTGATATAGATAATTTATATTGGTTATACAAGATAATAGGAATAGATGCAAAGGAAATAGATAGGGAAATTCTAATTAGAATTATAGTATTTTCCTTTAATTTACCTGATGAAAATATATTTGAAATATTTAAGTCATTAGAAAAAAATTTTGAAGTATTAATAACAAAGCTTAATGCTTATGATTGTGACGTAATGCTAAAGTTTTTAATAAAAAATTTAGATTCTGATAATTTATTTGTAATTCAAAGAAGCCAAGAGCTAATAAGATTTCTTTTAGATGAGATGATATTAAAAGATATAGACTTAAATTCTTTTATCGATAAAATTGATGAACTGTTTAATATTATAAAGGATAAAGGACTTTATTTTATCAAATCAAACTTAAAGGAAGAAAGAATAGAATTTATCAATGCAATTTTAAATAAAATCGAAGATTCAAAAATTCACTACTTTTATTTATACATTACAATTAAATCTCTACTTGAACTTGATTATACCTTTGAAAAGGCTTTAAAAAATGAAGGGATAAGAAGTTTAATAGAAAAATCTTTAAATGTAATATTTGAGGATATAGATAAGATCAAGTCTTTATTAAATTTGGTATCAAATAGTCCGGAGTTTTTTAGCAATTTATTTATTATTTTATTCGACAAGTCTGAGAATGAAATAAAACAAGCTGCTCTCATTGGAATTTTAATTTCAATTATAGATCAAAAGGATGATTTTATATCCTACCAGTTAAGAAGGGAAATAAAAAACAAAAATTCTGAAGTATTATATGAAGAATTTAAATTAAGGCTTGAAAATGCTGAAGATAAAGTGAAGTTTTTTGAATTTTATACTGAAAATGTTTTAGAAAAGTTCGATGATTTTTATAGAGAATATTTTGAAAAAATTTTAAAGGATTATTTGTTAAAAATAAATGATGAAAATGCATCAAGGGAAGTAATAAAAATAATAAATAGGGTAATAAATGAAAAATTACTGCTTAGCGATGATGCAACGAGGATGCTTATTGATTTCTTTGAAAAACATTATGATTTTAAAGATATAAACGAAGTAAAGGATATTGTTAAATGGATAAAGTTAATTAAAAGAATAAGGAAAATAAACACTAGCCCAGATGTTACTTCTCTACTTGATTTTGGTATATTTTTAGAGGAAGGCAAAGATGCGCGGGCAAAAATAAATGATTTAATAAAAAGTTTTGGTAGGATAAACTTTCTTACAGGAGATAAATATAAGAACTTTCTTTTATGGACATTACCTAATATTTTAAGATTAATAGAGGATGTGGAAGACCATAAGTCCATAATTTACTTTTATAACCCAGAGGATGAATTGGAGTTTTATAAGTTTTATACAAATAATATTTTTAAATTCTACGAGGAAAACAAAGAGGTTGGCTATCATGTATTGCTTACTTTTTTAGTTTATTTTTACTTTTATATTGAACCTAAATACAGGCTTTATGGTGAGGAAAATAAGGTTGAGGAATTTAATGATTTTCTAATTCTAATGTTTTCAGAATACAAGAATATTTCAATTGAAAAATTTAATCTTGATATAATAAACGAATTTGAAAGCAGTGGACTTAGTGTGCCTATAATGTGGAAGAATATTTATGAAAAACTATTAAAGAGGTAGGGTGGTTTTGTGGAAGATTTAAAATTTGCAATAGACATAGGGACAAGAACTGTTATAGGAGTTGCTTATTATGTTGAAGATGGGAAAAGGATAATAAAAGATATAGAAATAGAAGAACACAAAAAAAGGTCCATGTTTGATGGACAAGTCCACGATATTGCAGCAGTTTCTGAAGTTGTTTTAAAAGTTAAAAATAAATTAGAAGAAAGGTTGAACATAAAGATTGAAAGGGTTTCGATTGCAGCAGCAGGTAGAACCCTTAAAACATGTAAGTATAAATTGGATAAATACTTTGAAACTAATACCTTCATTGATATGCATATTATAGGCCAAATTGAGATGGAGGCCCTTCAGGGTGCCTATAATATGATGGAGAAGGATAATTCTGATGAAGAATTCTATTGCGTAGGCTATACCGTCGTGAACTATTATCTAAATGATTATATTATTATGTCTTTAGAGGGTCATAAAGCCAATAAAATTTCTGTTGAAGTCCTTGCAAGTTTTCTACCAAGGTCAGTTGTCGATGGATTATACGAAGTTATAAATAGATGTAATATGACGGTTGAGAACCTAACATTAGAACCCATTGCCGCAATGAACGCAATAATACCTAAGGATCTGAGGCTTTTAAATCTAGCCCTTGTGGATATTGGAGCTGGAACATCCGATATTGCAATTACAAAGGATGGAACCGTAGTTGGATTTGGTATGGTTCCCTTTGCAGGGGATGAGATTACGGAGGCTATATGCCATTATTTGGTGGTAGATTTTAATACGGCTGAAAAAATTAAGATGGAAATGGGGACAAGGAAAAAGGAGATAAAATATATAGATGTTTTGGGAAATAAAAAGATAATAAAGAAGGAAGAGCTGCAGGAAGCAATAAGAGATGCTCTAAAAAGGATGGGAATGTTGATTTGTGAAAAAATAATTGACTTAAATGGGAAATCCCCTAATGCTGTCTTTTTAGTAGGAGGAGGCAGTAAAATAGACGGTATATCAGAATGTATATCCCAACAATTAAATCTTCCAAAGGAAAGGGTAGTAGTTAAAGGCCTTGAAGCTGTTAAGGGAATTATTAACATGAGCACAAAAAAGCTTGGCCCTGAGGGAATAACTCCGATAGGTATTGCTTTAACTTCAACTAATGTAAATACTTTTATTGAAGTTAAAGTTAATGGCAAAGAGGTGAAACTTTATGGTGGAAGAAAAATGAAGATTTCGGATTGTTTAGCTCAGGTAGGATTAAGTTCTTTAAAATTGTTTGGAAGAAGCGGAAAAAGTTTAAGCTTTAAGTTAAATGGGGAGCAAAAGAAAATATATGGGGAAAATCCAACTCAAGGATTAATATTGTTGAATGGTGAACTATCCAACATAATGGCAGAGGTTAAAGATGGGGATGAAATTATCGTAAAAGAAGCAGTAGATGGGAAGGATGCGAAGGCTTTTATAAAAGAATTTATAAAGGATGGTCAAGTTGCCTATGTAAATTCAAAATTGGTTGATTTAAATTATGAAATAAAAGATGGAGATGAGGTAACAATAATAGATAAAGAAAACTTTATTAAAGTTAAAGTAAACGGTAAAGAAATAAAGTTAGAAAATAAAGAGGATGGTTATATATTTATAGATGTTTTTAATTACATAGATTTTGATATAAAAAGTGTAAAGAATGTTAAACTTCTTCTTAATGGAAGGCAGGCATCCTATACGGATAAAATATATGATGGGGATGAAATAGAAATACAATTTACTTAAAACTTGACCAAATAATGGAACAAAATTTAAAAAATGCTGTCTAATTTAGTGAAGAAGGAATAAAGAGGTGAAAAAAATGAGGCTCCCCATAAGATTAAGAAACTTTTTAACAATAATGATTATAATTTTGCTTTTTCCTATAGTAGTTTTTGCCAATGCAACATATAAAGATATTAAAGTAAAGCTGGCAGCTCAAAATAGTCCCTCATTGCCATCAGTAGGTAGCTATGAAAATTTTATTAAACTATTAGAGAAATCTGAAAAAATAAAACCCTTCTATAAGCTAACCTTCACGACGGATGAAAGGGCATTAAAAACAGCTGCTGCTGACTATTCTAACACAAATGTTCAAGTAGATGGCGTTGATGAGTCTGATATTGTAAAAACAGATGGTGAATACATTTATCAAGTCAACAATGAAAGATTGTTGATAGTTAAAGCTTATCCCGCTGAGGAAATGCAAGTCGTAAGTCAAATTAAGTATGACCTTGGTGCATTTTATCCTAACGATTTATATGTCTATAAAAACAATTTGGTAGTGATTGGTAGAAAATATGTTAATATAAGAAAAGAAGGAAGCCCAGTAGAAGGCGGAAAAATAATTAAAAACGTAATTAGGCCAATAGTTATTACAAAACCAGTTACAAAAGTTTTAGTTTATGATATAAGCAACAAAAAGAATATTAAGATTAAAAGAACTATAGAGGTTGATGGTGATTATCTAACATCTAGGATGATTAATTCTAAGTTTTATATGATAACAAATAAATATCTTTATGATTACAGGGCTAATCAAGATATAAAACCTATGTATAAGGATAGCGTATATAGAGCAGGTAGAGAAAATGAAATAGACTTTAAGGACATAAAATATTTCCCTGGATATGTTGAACCTAATTATATTTTGCTTTCTTCATTTGATATATTAAAGGATGATAAGGCAGACATTCAGACATATTTAGGTTCAGGTCAAAATGTCTATGCTTCATTAAATAATATTTATGTTGCAGTAAGCGAATATAGTTATCAAAATAACAACACTATAATTTACAAGTTTAATATTAAGGATGGAGTAAGGTATACAAATAGTGCAAAGATTCAAGGCATGCTTTTAAATCAATTTTCCATGGATGAATACGATGGTTATTTCAGAGTAGCTACCACTAGTTTTTCAAACGTTATAGGTGGGGATACATCTAATAATTTATATATCCTTGATGAGAATATGAATCTTGTCGGAAAGCTTGAAGGCTTAGCTGAAGGTGAAAATATTAAATCAGCAAGGTTTTTAAAAGATAAGGTATATTTGGTAACCTATAAAAATATTGATCCATTATTTGTAATTGATGCGTCTAATCCCAAAGAACCTAAAGTATTAGGATACCTTAAAATACCTGGATTCAGCACCTATCTACATCCCTATGATGAAAATCATATAATAGGCTTTGGAGTAAACACAAAGGATGTAGAGATTACGGGATATGATGGCAAGCCTTTTACTACAACTATAGAAAGTGGATTAAAATTATCTTTATTTGATATTACGGATTTTGAAAATCCGAAGGAACAGGATACAATTATAATAGGAGGAAGGGGAAGCTATTCAGAGCTTTTATATAATCATAAGGCACTACTTTTCTCAAAGGAAAAGAACATTTTTGCCTTCCCAGTTACTATATTTGAAACTGCAAATTTAGATAAACCTTTTGATTATGGAAAGTTTAGTTTTCAAGGGGTATATATATTTGGTGTAGATGTAGAAAAAGGATTAAATCTGAAGGGCAAAATTACACATATAACAAAATTTGGTGATGATAAATATATTGGATTTGATTATAATGAGGCAATTCACAGAATAATATATATAAACGACGTAATATATACCATTTCAGATAAGTATATAAAGGCAAGCGACATTAATACCTTCGAAGAAATTAATAAAATTGAATTAAAATAAGGCACTTTTAAGGTGCCTTATTTTGTTGACTTAATCCTGCAATATTGATATAAATAAATTTAGGTGATGATAATGATTTTAATCCAGTGTGCACTATATTCCGAGGCTAAGCCTTTAATTGAAAAGTTCAGGCTTTCTAAAAATATGAAGGAAAATTATTTTGAAGTTTTTGAGGGGGATAATATAAAACTTATTGTATCCGGATACGGTAAAATAAATGCAGCAGCATCTGCAGTTTATTTTATTACAAAAAACAATTTAGAATGTGAAGCCTTTGTTAACATAGGAATTGCTGGAAGTTTAAAAAGAAAAATAAGGGAGGCAGTTTTAATAAACAAGATTGAGGATAATGATACAGGAAGAAGCTTTTACCCTGATATATTAATAAAACACTCCTTTGATGAAGGAACTCTCGAGACTTTTTCTAAGATAGTTATAAAAGATATGGTGGAGGACTTATGCGATATGGAGGGTAGTGCTTTTTTCGAAGCCTTAAGTAAGTTCCTACCTCCCCATAAGCTTCAAGTTATTAAAATTGTTTCTGACAATCTTGATGGAAAAAGACTAAATCATGACTTTGTGTATGATGTTATTAAGGACAATATAGAAAAGATTGAGGATTTTATTGTAAAGCTTTATAATGCAAATAAAAGGGAAAAATTTTTGGATGACAAGGATGAGACAATTTTACAAGGGATTTCACAGAATTTGAATCTAACGGAATTTCAAAAAAACGAACTTATAAAGCAATATATTTCCTTTAAAATTAGGGGAGAGGACATTAATATTTTAGAACCTTTTTTACAAATTAAAGTAAAAACAAAAAACGAAGGGAAGAAATATTATAATGAAATCATCAGAACTTTATCTAAATAGTTTTTCTCATATATATGTTGAAAGGGATGTTTTTGAATATGAAAAAACTACTGATATTTTAAGAAAAGTTGTAAATGGGCAGGTTATAGTTATAGATAATTATAAAGATGTATTTAACAGGCCCAAGCAGGATTTTTTGCTTCAAAAGAAGAGTCAAAAGTTAATTTTAGCTAAAAAAAGAGATGAATTCTTATACAAGGGCTCTGAACTTTGTGAAAACTTTGGATATAAACATTTCTTTTATACATCAAATATTTTAAATTGCATTTATGATTGTGAGTATTGCTATTTAAGGGGACTATATAACTCATCGAATATTGTTATTTTTGTCAATATTGAAGATTTTTTTAGGGCAATTGATGAAGAAACTAAGGATAAAAAAATTTATGTAGCACTTTCCTATGATTCTGACATTTTAGCCTTTGAAGGTTTAACGGGTTTTTGCAATGATTATATTGATTATGCCAAAAAGAATAAAAATGTCCTGTTTGAGATAAGGACTAAAAGTTCAAACTTTAATTTTATAGCTAAACTTGATATACCTGAAAATGTAATTTTGGCTTGGACACTTTTGCCTGATGATGTAATCAAGTTCTATGAAAATAAAACGCCATCTTTAGATCTAAGGCTTAAGGATATAAAAGCTGCTCAATCAAAGGGGTTAAGGGTTAGACTTTCTATTGAACCTATTATAAAGGTTAGGAACTTTGAGAAGATTTATAAAGATTTTATTGAAAAAGTCTTTAAGGAACTTGATAAAAATCTCATTAGGGATATTAATGTTGGTGCCTTTAGAATGAGTAAAGAACATATAAAAAGAATAAGGAAATTAAATCCTTATTCTAAAATATTTTCCTATAAATTTGTTAACAAAGAAGGATATGTAAGTTACGATGATGAAGAAAATTTAAGGGAATTTATAATATCTGAATTAAAGAAATATATAGAAGAAGAAAAAATTTATTGAATAAATTCGAAGGTATATGCCTTTTTGATAGGTCTTTTTACAATCCAAGTGCATTTAAGCCCTTTTGGGAAAGTCACTAGGGTGTTTTCATCGATATGAACTTCTTCATAGTCTGTTTTAACGATAACTTCTCCTTCAAATATGTAGCAGGTTTCAGTTTCATCATATTCCCAATCAAATGTTGAAACATCGCAGCTCCATCTTCCCCATGTGTCAATCCCAAGTTTTTTTGCTTCTTCAAGACTCATTTTTCTTTTTATTATTTTTATCATATATAACACCTCCCTAAGTAAATTTATAATGCAAATAAAATAATTTTTCAATAGAAATAAAAAAGGCTGCCTTTGGGCAGCATTAAGCCATTTTTATAGCTCTATGTGGACATACTTGCACACATTTTCCACAACCAACACATTTGTTTGGGTCTACCTTTGGTGTTGATGCACCAAAAAAGCCTTTTACCTCTTGTGTTATTGCTCCAACTGGACAAACCCTTTTTGCAGGACAGAATGGTGATCTATCGCATATATTAGGATCAACGTAAGCTTTTTTCATAAAACACACCTCCTACAAAATTATACCCCTGGGGGGAATGCAAAAGTATTATATAATATATTTAAAGAAAATGCAATATAAAAAAGGTGGTAATTATGAAAAGAATTATTATATCATTAATTATTTTTTTGTTTTTAGGATTTGAAGATATTAAAGAAATCAATATAAATGCCATTGGCGATTGCACTCTTGGTAATTATTATGGTCAGGACTATAAGTATAGTTTTGATTATATATTTGATACAAAGAAGGATTACTCTTATTTTTTTAAAAATGTTAGAGGATTATTTAAAAAGGATGACTTGACAATTGCCAACCTTGAAGGACCCCTTACAAATTCAAAGGATTTAAAGATAAAGAATGCTTCGATTAGCTACAATTTTAAAGGCAAAAAGGAATACGCAAAAATATTAAAGGAAGGGTATGTTGATGTTGTTAATCTTTCCAATAATCATATCTATGACTATGGGAAAAAGGGATACGAGGATACATTGGCTGCTCTAAAGTCAAATGGCTTAGATTGGTATGGCAATGGAAGAATTTTAATCAAAAATGTAAAGGGAATAAAAATAGGAATATTAGGTTATAAATTGTTTGGTTTAGAAAAATTAAACGTTAAAAGTTATAAAGCTTATTTATTAAAGGAAGTTCAAAAAGTAAGAAAAAACTGCGATTATTTGATAGTTACCTTTCATTGGGGCGAAGAAAATGAATATTTTCCTAATAAAATTCAAAGGGAGATAGCCCATTTTTTAATCGATAATGGTGTTGATTTAATATTAGGACATCATCCCCATGTTCTTCAAGGAATTGAAAATTATAAAGGCAAATACATTGCTTATAGCTTAGGAAATTTTTGCTATGGAGGAAATAGAAAGCCAAGGGATTTTGATACTGTCATTTTAAATATAAAAATAAAATTTAGTTCCCAAAATAAAACTTTGGGAACTGAGATAAATATTATTCCTTGCTCTATATCGTCAACAAAAAATATAAATGATTATTGTCCAAAGATATTGAAGGGGCAAGAAAAAAATAGGGTTTTAAATAAGATAAAAAGTTTGTCTAAAGATTTAGGAGAATATTAATTTCCTTAGAAACCTTTTAAATTACTACCTATTACCATTTTTGCAAAGTATTTTTATGCTGTCAAATAAAAATTATAGGGAATAATAAAATTAAAGCCATTTATTAAGGCTTAGGAGGGATAATATGTTAAAGATTGTTAAAGTTTTAAGGGATAATGAAGGCAAAATTATATCTTATGAGCTAAACAGTGGAGAGATAGTAAGTCAAAGCGAAGCTGCCCAAATGGTTAAAGAAGGAAAAATAAAAGGTGCTATTTTAGGCGTTGATGAATATGGACATCCAGCAATACATTCAGTTTTAGGCTCAAACAGGTTTGACGATGTAGAAAATTTACCTGAAGTATAAATTAAAAGAGGGGAAATCCCCTCTTTCTTATTTTTCTTCACTGAAGGTAAGTTTTAAAGCTATCTTTTTCCCATTTCTATATATTACTGCATCAACTGTATCCCCAGCTTTATATCTAGATTTTACAGCATCTACATCCTTAAGGCTTTTAATTTCTTGCCCTGCAAGCTTTATTAAAATATCGCCTGCTTGTATTCCTGCCTTATATGCACCCGTATTAGGAGTTACGCCTATAATATAGACACCCTGCGGAATATTATACATTTTTGCAATAGTTTCAGTAATTTCTCTTCCGGATATTCCTATAAATGGTCTTCCTTTTACGTATCCAAACATAACAAGCTGATCTATTATTGGTTTTGCGTCGTTAATAGGTATTGCAAAGCCTAAGCCTTCAAGGCCTGTTGAGGATATTTTTACAGTATTAATTCCAATTACTTGTCCCTTTGAGTTTACTAGCGCACCACCACTATTTCCAGGATTTATTGCGGCATCGGTTTGAATCAAGTTTAATGTTCTATCATCTATTTGGACTTTTCTGTTTACAGCGCTTATAATACCTGCTGTTACTGAACCTGCAAAATCAAGACCTAAGGGATTTCCTATTGCAACTGCAAGCTCTCCAACTTCAATGCTACTTGAATCCCCAAGTTCAGCAACAGGAAGGTCGCTAAGGTCTACCTTTATTACTGCAAGATCAGTTTTCCTATCTCCACCTATAAACTTACCTTTAGCCTGTCTTCCATCTGGTAAAAACACCTCTAATGTAGTATACTTACTATAAGAATTTTTAGGGTCTGCGTATTCTACAACGTGGTAGTTTGTCATTATATATCCATTCTTATCAAAAATTATTCCTGAACCTTCGGATTTATTCTGTGACATTACTTGATTTATTCTATTTGGAATTGTTATGGACATTCTAATTGCCACAATAGATGGGGAAACCTTTTTTACTATTTGAGGAATAGTAAGGCCTGTATTGGTATTTGTTATGTTTTGGGATGTTGTAAGGGTATAATTTGTGCTAATAGGTTGATAGGGTGTATAATTTTTATTAGTTTTATTGTAAAATCCAAAATAAAATATAGAACCCATAATACTTGTTGTTAATAAAGAAGAAATTAATGCAGTAGTAAATATAATCTTAAAATTTTTCCTCATGCTCCCACCTCCAAGCCTTATATTAAAATTATAAATTGAAGAAAAGGTGGAAAAAGTATTAATTTTTTGTTAATGATTTGATTTTTATGCTTCTATAATATTATTATATTTTACAAAAAAATATTTACAAGGAGGATAACTATGGAATTTAATGTTAAAACTAACAAAAGGGAGGAATTTATAAACATTACTTCCTATATAAAAGGAGCAGTTAAAGAATCTGGAGTTAAAAATGGAATAGCAATAATTTTTGTTCCCCATACTACAGCAGGGGTTACTATAAATGAAAATACAGATCCAGATGTTACAATCGATATGATAAATGGCCTTAATGAAATCGTTCCAAACCTTAAAAAATTTAGGCATATTGAGGGAAACTCTGATGCCCATATAAAAGCATCACTTATTGGTTCTTCAGTAACTGTTATAATAGAAAACGGAAACCTAAAGCTTGGCACATGGCAGGGGATATATTTTTGCGAATTTGATGGACCGCGACTTAGAAAATTTTATTTGAAAATAATAAATGAATAAAAACTACATAATTTCTCCACATATGCTTGCTACAATACCATCAAGAGGTGAAATTTATGATTTTGATATTCTTAATATTGATTGGTGTTGTAGCATTTATTCTAATAGATGAAAGGAAGTGATTAAATGTTTGGAGGATTTTGTAGAGGATTATTTGGATATGGACTTGGTGGAAGTTATCCATTTTTCATGTTTTTTATGATGATGGCCTTAGTGCTTGTTTTAATAATAGGCATTTATTTCATATTAAAAAGACCTGAATTTAAGCCTAATAAAGACGATGTGTTAGAGATACTAAATAAAAAAACTTGCAAATGGTGAAATCTCAGAGGAAGAATACTTTAGGAAAAAAGAAATAATTTATAAAAAATAGCGGCGCTATGCCGCATTTTTTATGGCTTTCCAAGCCATTAGTTTGAACATCAGCCGCCGCCAAATTGATTTGGAATTACAACATCAGAAGGATTTACTGATGAAACGTCATCTACAACTTTTATCACTCCATTTAACATCCCCATCCAGCAGCTAAATACAATATCCCCTTCTTCTTGTGGGGTAAATTCAATTATGTTTTCACCCTTTGTAAGCTCCCTTTCAATTCCTAAAGAGGGTATAACTATTGCATTGTTGCAGGATGTTAATTCTTTTCCGTTGATTATAAATTTTACAGGGATCCCCTTTTGAACTATGAAAACATTAGGATTATATCCGCTATATGTGGCATCCATTCTTATTACCTGGACATCATTTTCGAACTGTGAGACTGAAGCTTTAGTGTTTGGCGCAGTATATTTTAATGGGTTTATATTAATTCCAGCAAGGGCAAAACTTCTTGATAGCATTATAAATCCTAAAACCATCACAAAAATACCGCTGTATTTAAACATTTTCTGGGAGGAGTTTTTGTTAATTAAGGAGGATATAATGCCTAAAGTTAACATAATAGGAATGGTTCCTAAGGAGAAAACAAACATTGACAGTGCACCCTTTATAAAACTTCCTGTTGAAAGGGCATAAAGCTGCATAGCTTGAAGGGGACCGCAGGGCATAAATCCATTTAATAAACCAACAATAAATGGGGTTTTGCCACCTTTGATTCCTTTAATGTGGACAGGCGATAATATCCCTCTTAAAAATTTTATCCCGAAAAAATTTAACCCCATAATTATCATGAAGATGCCAGCTAAAGCCATTATAAACGCCTTTGCATAAGGACTTAGACTAAAAATAGAACCAACAGCTCCTATTATCCCACCCAGTATTGTATATGAAATGACTCTACCTAAATTGTATAAAATTGCTGGGGTAAACCTTGAAAACTTACTATTTCCTTGGAAATTGAAGGTTTGGCTTAGCATTATTCCTCCGCACATTCCTACGCAATGGAGGGATGTAAATATTCCAATAATGAATAGGATTAAATATGTTACCTCCCCTTCAAGGGCGGAGGTTATATTAAACATATTGGAAAGCCTGTATAAAAGAACCATGATTAAGATTAATACAACAAGTTCTAAAATTTTTTCTACGTTATCGACTTCAACGCTGTAACCAGCCTTTTTGATAGCAATTTTAACCTTTTCAAGATTACATAGTGAGTCATCAAACTCGACAGTAACATCTCCCATTTTATAGCTTGCCTTAACAAAAGTGATTCCATCAAGTTTTCTTATTTCATTTTCTATCTTCCTTTCACATGAGGAACACGTCATATCGTTGACTTTGATTCTATGGATTCTTATCCCATCTTACCACCTCCAAAAACATATTAATAAATTTTTGTGTGTTTTTTATGAAGAATCTTCAACAAAAGTTCATAAAATTAGGTTAATATAAATTTAGGAGGTGGGCACATGAACAAGGTGCTTATAATTGAAGACGAATATAAAATAGTCGATGTTTTAGAGGCTTATTTAAAAAAGGAAGGATATATTGTATTTACAGAAGCTTCAGGACTTAAAGGGTTACAGGCTTACTTAGAAAAACAGCCTGATATAATAATACTTGACCTTATGCTCCCTGATCTTACAGGGGAGGAGGTTTGCAAAAGGATAAGAAAAGAATCAAAAGTTCCTATATTAATGCTTACAGCAAAGTCTATGGAAGAGGACATTTTAAAGGGATTTGATATTGGAGCAGATGATTATGTAACAAAACCCTTTAGCCCCAAGGAAGTTGTTGCAAGGGTAAAGGCACTTATTAAAAGGTCAAAGGATGAGGTTTTACCCTTAATAATTTATGAAGGTTTGGAAATAGACTGTGAAGGACGCAGAGTTAAATTAAATGGGGAGGAAATAGATTTGACACCAACAGAATTTAAGATACTAATTAATATGGCAAAAAATGCAAAAAAGGTTTTTACAAGGGAGGAGCTTATAAACAACGTGTTTGGAATGGATTATGACGGATACGATAGATCAATAGATACCCATATAAAGAATTTAAGGCACAAGTTAAAGGAGGACCCTAAATACCCCAAATATATAAAAACGATAAGAGGATTAGGTTACAAATTTGGTGGTGAATAGAATGAAAAAAAGCTTAAAAAGGCAATTAACTTTGTCTCATCTAATGCTTAGCATTTTTAGTATTCTTCTTATTATTATATTAACTAATTATATTTTGGAAAGGCAGTTTAGGGATTATATTATCAATAACATAAATAATAAAACAATAGAGATTTTGAATTCAGTTAAAGAGGAATATAAAGACGGAAAATGGGACGTAAAATCCATTGAAAGCATAGGTGTATCTGCATTAGAAAATGGTATGATACTAAAGCTTGTAGATAATCAGGGGAGAGTTATTTGGGATGCTCATCTTCACAATAGCGGGCAATGCCAAAATATACTTGACCATTATTCAAAAATTATGATGAAAAGGTATCCAAATTTTAATGGTGGATATAAGGAGGAAATAAAAAAAATCTACTCAGAGGATCAATTTATTGCAACTTTATATATAGGATATTATGGCCCCTACTATTATACAGATAATGATATAATGTTCTTAAATACCTTAAATGGGGTTTCTATTGTTGTTTCTATTTTAGCTATACTATTTGCACTTTTATTTGGTAGTTTGATTTCTAAGAGTATAGCAACTCCAATTATGAAAGTCTCAGATTCTACGAACTTACTGTCGAGGGGGGAATTTAAAAGTTTAGATTATAAATCTGAAATTTTGGAGATAGATGAATTAATCAACGCAATAAATTTACTTTCAAAAAAGCTTGATGAACAGGAAAAATTAAGAAAAAGATTAACCCAGGACATATCTCATGAACTTAGAACGCCCATAACAACCATAAAGAGCCATGTGGAGGCTATGATTGATGGGATTTGGCAGCCGACAGAGGATAGATTAAGAAGCTGTCTTGAGGAAATAGAAAGATTGAATAAGTTAATCGGGGATATTAAACTTCTTGCAGAATATGAAATCGAGGAAAGAATTGAAAAACATGAACTAAATTTAAGGGATTTGATAAAGAGCATAACCTTAAATTTCGAAAAAAGTCTTTTAGATAAAAGATTAGTTTTAGAAACTCACCTTGAAGATGTGTTTTTATATGCAGATAAAGATAAAATCACACAAGTTATTATAAATTTGTTATCAAATGCAATTAAATATTCAAGGGAAGGTGGCAAAATTTATATTGAGCTCAAAGGAACTAGTGAAGGCGTTTTTATTAGAATAAAAGATGATGGTATAGGAATTCCTAAAAAAGATTTACCATATATATTTGAAAGATTTTATAGGGTAGATCAATCAAGGAATAAAAAAACAGGGGGAGCTGGTATTGGCCTTTCTATTGTAAAAAGGATTATTAACATGCATAACGGTGAAATATCAGTAAAAAGCGAATTGAATAAGGGAACCGAGTTTATTATAAAGCTGCCCTATAAATAAATTTTTTATTTTTTGTTATAATAAGAATAATAAATACAAAAATGGGGTGACGATATGAATAGGATAGGTAAAAGAATTGAAGAGGCAAGAAATAGATCTTCAATCAGTGTAAAAGAACTTGCTAAAAAGCTTGGTGTTTCTCCAAACTATATAATGGAAATAGAAATGGGGAAAAAAATAATTAGCGAGGATATGATAAAAAGGATTGAGAAATTGCTAAATGTTAGTTTGAATGAAGATTTATATGATGAAGTTGTTGAACCAGTTGAAAATATAAAGGATTATGAAAACCTTCCAGTAAATAAAGAGATGGAGGAGGCTTTTTCAAATATATTAAAGAAAATTCCCGTGTGTGATGTTTATTTTAAAGAGATATATGAATACAAAATGCTTCCTATAATCGATAAAAAGATTGAGGGATATAATGCTGAGAAAATAATTTTCATAAAGGCTCCAGACGATTCAATGAGGGGATTTAGGATATTAAAGGGAGATAATATAATGATTTTTAAAACCTCTGAAATAGAAAATAACTCTATATGTCTAATAGAGATTGATAAAAAAAGAATGATAAGGCAGTTAAAAAGGCTTGATGCAAATAAAGTATTATTGGTAAGTCATGGCAATGATTTAAAAACTGAAACTTTAGATGTTAAATCTTTCACAGTGGTAGGTAAATGTTTAAAGTTAGAAATAGATTTATAATGTTAACTTTTTAGCATCTTTTTTAATTTTTATTAATATTATAAATTAAATATTTACTAAAAAAGTATAACAAATATTTGAAACATCGGGATTTTTAAGAGAATTATGCATACTTGACGAACATATTCTGCCCCCCTTTTGATATTTTCTGACGTTATTTTCGTAACAAAGTAGTTTAATTAATAAAATTTTACAAATTTTAAATATTGAATTATTCTGAAAAATGAAGTATTATTATTTTTAAGTTTAAAAAATAGTCAGGGGGGATGTAAATGTCCGAAAAAAGAGAAAACTGGGGAAGCAAATTAGGACTAATATTGGCAATGGCTGGTAATGCGATAGGTCTTGGAAACTTCTGGAGATATCCTTACCAGGCTGCAAAAAACGGTGGAGGAGCCTTCATGATTCCATACTTTGCAGCACTTATACTTCTTGGTATTCCTCTAATGCTTGTTGAGTGGAATCAAGGAAGGTACGGCGGTAAATATGGTCATGGAACATTAGGACCAATGGTTTATCTTCAAGCAAGAGAAGGTGCAAATCCAAAGGTTGCAAGGATTCTTGGTGGACTTGCTGGTGCCTTAGCCCTTGGAGTTACTGTTCTTCTTAACTCATATTACAATCATATAATTGGTTGGACATTAGGATATGCCTTTGAAACTGCAACAGGCGGCTATATGGATAAGGCTATAAATACTGGTGAATATTTCGTTAAGTATATCCAAAGTCCAGGAAAGGTTATGGTATTCTGGCTAATTGCCCTTGCTGTATTAGGATTTGCAGTTATGAGGGGTATCCAAAAAGGTATTGAAGCTTGGGCAAAATTCATGATGCCAACTATTTATGTGTTTGGTATTATTTTGATAATAAGAACTCTAACCCTTGGTGCCCCAGTTAAGCCCGAATGGACTCCAATTGCAGGACTTAACTATATCTGGTCACCAAGATGGCAGGATCTTAACTGGACAGCAGCCCTTGCTGCAGCAGGACAGATTTTCTTTACATTGTCCCTTGGTATGGGAATTATCCAAAACTACGCATCCTATTTAAAGCCTGAGGATGATATAGTTCTTTCAGGACTTGCAACGGTTTCATTAAATGAGCTTGCTGAGGTTATTTTGGGCGGAACAATCGCAATTCCTATAGCTTATACCTTCTTAGGACCTGAAGGATTAGGAGCGGGCGTTGGTTTGTCCTTTATAGCCCTACCAAATATATTCAGACAAATGGCGGGAGGACAAATATTTGGAACCTTCTGGTTCTTGCTACTATTCTTTGCAGGTTTTACAAGTGCTATAGCTATGTATAATTATCTAGTTGCCCTCCTTGAAGAGGAAGCTGGAGTTCCAAGAAGAGTGGGTGCAGTATTGGTATTTATAATCTACATCATATTTGGTCTTCCTGTTGGACTTGAACCAATCCTTACAAAAACAGCTGACCTTGCATACCTTACAGAGCTTGACAACTGGGTTGGAAGTTATCTTCTTGTAGTTCTTGGACTTCTTGAAGTAATAGTTACTGGATGGCTTCTTGGATTAAAAGGACTTGAAGAAATGAACAAGGGAAGCTTCTGGAAGGTATCAAAGACCTTCTACAACGTGTTTATCCAATTCTTGACTCCGGTTTCAATAATAATACTTCTTGGTTTCTCAACAAGAGACTACTTTAAGGCTGGATACTTCAAGTGGATACCAAGCTTTGTTGAAAAGACACCACAACTTGTTCCATGGGTTTTAGCTGCAAGATTTGTAATGTTTGCAGTTTTAATCATTGGATTTATTCAGGCTTATAGAAATATCGGCAAGAAATATGGACAGGAAATTTATGAGGGAAGAGTCCTCGTAAGGAGGGATTAATATGTCAGGTGCGGCATTAACCTTCATGATTTTAGCTTGGGGTGTTATTATAGTAGCTGTTGGTGTTACTTTAAGTTCACTTTTAAAGCATAGCAAATAATAAAATGCCTCCCAAAAGGGAGGCATTTTTTGGAGGGATTATATGGATAAAAACTTATTAAAGCTCTTAGATGATATTAAAATAAAACTTCAAAGGAGTAATTTAAAAAATAGCGATAAATATTTAAAGGATATTGACGCTATAAAGGAAAGTTATAAAGAACTTCAAGTAAAAGAAGAAAAAAGGATAATTTATGAAAGCATCCTAAATATGGGGAAGGATTTATTAAAGGAGGATAAGGATTTTAAAAATAAATTGGAGCTTTTTATAAGATACTGTAATGCTGCAGTTTATGATTTCAACGATAACATAAGGCCTTTAAGAAGGATTACTTTGAGCTTTACTATAACCAGTATGCTCTTTATGCTATTAGCCCCGCAGTATCTTTCTTATTTACTCCCTCTTCTTATGATTTTGCCTATATTTTTAGGGTTAAAGGGAATGAGAAAAAGAAGCTTAAACGGACTTATTTTAGGGTTATCAGTTATGCCGATATCAATTTTAAATTCAGTTATTATTATAAGAAATGCCTATCTTGTTAGAAATAATTTTAATAGTTTTTTATTAGATCTTTCAAAGACCTATGGAAGATCCTTAGAATTTGTTAAGGGACTTTTTATAATCTCAACCATTTTAGGTATTATAATGCTCTTTACATCGATCTATACTATTTATCTTGGATATAAATATAAAAAGATGTTTGTGTAGGCTGATATATTAGCCTTTTTATTTGCACAAAGAGGGAAGAAGTGGTATATTATAATATAAGCTGAAAATTTAGGGTGATGGTTATGGAAAGGATAGTAGAAAAGGTCAAGACAAATTATAAAGAAATAGCTTTAAGGTTGCTGTTTTTGCTTTCCATTGGAGGACTTACAAAGATTTATGTTATTTTAAATAACTATAGGGGGAAGGTATATCATCTTAAAACAGCATTAGATACTATAATCCCCTTTAATAAATATTTTGTAGTTCCCTATCTTTATTGGTATATTTATATGGCTGTTGTCTTTGTGTATTTTGCTGTAACAGACGGGAAAAAATACTTTAAGCTTCTTTCTGGAATAATAATAGGAATGGCTTTATGTTTTGTTATATATTATTTTTTTCCAACAACTGTTCCAAGGCCTCTACTTAAGGGGGACGATATATTTATAAAGGCTGTAAATTTTATATATAAAAGGGACAACCCATATAATTGTTTTCCGAGCATTCATGTTTTAGATTCCTTTTTAGCAGCAGTTTATATCAACAGAGAAGAAAATATCTCATATAAATTAAAAATTACATCTTCAGTTATATCCTTTTCCATAATTTTATCTACCCTTTTTATAAAACAACATTACGTTTACGATGCTTTATCTGCAATGGTTTTGGCATATATTATGTATTATTCTTTAAATTATGCAGCTATAGTTGAAAAAATCAGGCAAAAAACCTCTATTGAGATTAATGAATAAAGGCACCTTAATAGGTGCCTTATTCCATACTGCTTTTTATAGCTTCGTTAATGTCTTGAATTTTAATATTTTTATAGAAGTAATTTAGAATTTCTTGATATGTTTTTCCTGAATTTGCAAGATTCATTGCAGCATATTGGCTCATTCCGACACCGTGGCCATATCCACCGCCAAATATGGTTATACTTTTAATTCGTGTCTGACCATATATTCTATCTATTATAAAGAATGGTGAAGGAAGACTTTTAATATTTTTAAGTTTTAACCCAGAAATAGTTTCAATATCAAATTCCTTTGGAGTTATGATAAATTTTATATTTGAAGGACCAATTATTTTATACTGTTTATTATCGGTAATTATAATCATTTCCTGTGGAACTCCGCTTTTGCTACGCTTTGATATATAAATATCCTTAATTTTTCCTATACCTTCTTCGGATAATGTTGCCTTTTTATATATGTTAAGGAACCATTTTTCCTTAATGTTATCCGGATCCTTTAAATATCTATTATATATATTTTCGCTTACTGCTTTATTTAGTTCACTATAATCGATGGACACCTTCCACCTAAAATAAGGAGAAGAGGAATCGATAGCTTTAACGGTCCAATCCTTGAAAAATTTTGAGGCATTCTCTTCTGAGGATATTTCGCTTATAGTTTGGTCAGTAAAATTATTAAAATCTAAGTATGGCTTTGGATTGTAATTTTTAACCTCTTGATAGACCTCATCATAGGCTGCACCTAAACCGCAGGAGGTTGAATAATATTTAGCGTCTATGATTTTTCCATCATAAGTTAAAACTTCTCCTTTAGTTTCTTCTATGGCTTTAATACAAAGATCGTTTGTAGGTCTTTCGTTATAAACTTGGCTTTGCGTTGTATCGTCTATATTAAAACCATGTTTTGAAAATCTTCCACCAAGTATTTCAGATAGGGCATAGGTCCTTGCTGCCACCGACTGAACCTTATATCCTTCTATTCCGCCGTATCCAGGCATTTCAGATGGGACGACGTATTTTAAATAATCCTCTATATTTATTTCGTTTATAATTCTAAGGCTTTTGTCCTTTAGGAATATTTCTAAATTTCCATAATATTCGGGAGTATATCCGTTTTCTCTTTTTAAGGATGTAATAAACACAGGATTTTCAGATGAAATGAAAATCCTTTTATCGGTTATTATCATGTCCTTTCTTTTTTGATAAGAATCTTTAGGAGATTCAATAAGTATTTTTATTTTATTGCCTAATACTCTAAAGCTTGCAGTTTCTTTTTTCTTAACATCTATTTCAAAGTCCTTAGAATATATCCTAAAGCCTTTTTTGGATGTAATTGTAATAAGGTTATGGTCATAGGAGGAAAAGTTATAGGTTGATAGACCAACTCGTATTTTATCTATAATAGGGAATTCGGTAAGGATAATTGCTTTAATAGTATCTTCATCCAATATAAATTGATAACTCGATTGGCCAACTATTAAAAAGCTTTTTTTGGCTAATTTATAATTATCGTTGTCTTTTATATAATAATTTATATTTTGGGATATTTTATATATAGTGTCATCGATATTTATATTATTTATATCTTTAGAATATACCTTGCCTGATATTGATTTCAAAGGCTTAAAATAGACAGTTCTAATCCCCTTTAACTTTATCTTATAAGCTGCCGCATCGATAAAATCCTTTTTCTTTATGTTTACCCATTTTATGTTTTTATCATAAATTATTTTTAATCTGTAATAATTTTTAAGTTCCTTTTTTTCTGCAACAAGACCACAATCGATGTCAACTGGGAAAAAAAATAGAAAATATGCAAGGATTGATAGCAAAATAAATGTTAATGGGATTATATATCTTAAAGGACTTTTGCTTTTCCTTTTTCTTCTCATATCATCACCTCAAACTTTTACTGTATTTATTTTACAATAATATTTTACTTTATTAAAGGGAATTTTTATTGTTGTTTATAAAAAAAAATGCTAAAATAATTTTAGCCTACATCCTTTTGGAGTGGGACTTTATAAAAAGAGGTGTTTTATATGAAAATCGGTTTTATTGGCGCTGGAAAGGTAGGTTCTGCCTTTGGACGCTATCTTTATGAAAAGGGTTTTAAAATTACAGGGTATTTTAGCAGGACAGAAGACTCAGCAAGAAAGGCTGCTGAGTTTACTAAGTCTAGTGTTCTTTCAATTCAGGAACTTGCAGAGGAATCAAACTACATATTCATAACAACACCGGATGGTGCCATATCAGAAGTTTGGGAAAATCTTAAGAAATTCAATATCAAAGGAAAGAAAATATTTCACATGAGTGGATGCCTAAGTTCTGATGTTTTTAATGGAAGCAGGGACTTAGGCGTAGATTCATATTCTCTTCATCCCTTATACCCCTTTACAGATAAAAATTGTTATGACAAATTGAATAAAGTTATATTTTCCTTAGAAGGGGAAAATATAGAGAATATAAAGGAATTTTTAGGCAAGTCAGAGATAAAATATTTTCTTTTGAACAAACAAGATAAGGCAAAGTATCATGCAGCGGCAGTTTTTGCGTCAAACTATTTAGTTGCCATATCAAAAATTGCTAAAGATTTACTTTTAGAATGTGGAATCAAGGAAGAATTTATTATAGATGCTATTTATCCCTTGATGGAGGGGGCCCTTTTAAATATAAAGGAAAAGGGGATAGAGGATGCCTTGACGGGACCTATTGTTAGAGGGGATTATAAAACGATAAATATGCATTTAAAGAGTTTAAGGGAGTATAAGGATATTTATAAAAAACTCGGACTTGTTGCCCTTGGTATTGAAAGGGAGAAATCTTGTGATGATGAAAAGGCAAAAAATCTTGATGAAATAGAATTTTTACTAAGGAGTGAAGAAATATGAAAAGGACAGTATCAAGTTTTAAAGAAGCAAAACAAAAGGGACAAAGGCTTACTATGCTTACGGCCTATGATTATTCTATGGCAAAACTTATAGATGAAGCAGGGATAGATGGGATTTTAGTTGGTGATTCATTGGGTATGGTGGCTCTTGGATATGAAAACACCTTATCAGTTACCGTCGATGATATGGTTCATCACATAAAGGCAGTTGCAAGAGGGGCGAAAAATGCCCTTATAGTTGGGGATATGCCTTTTTTATCCTATCATATATCAATTGAAGAATCTATAAAAAATGCAGGAAGGTTAATTCAAGAAGGAGGATGTCATGCTGTAAAACTAGAAGGTGGAATTGAGGTTTTAGATAAGGTAAAGGCGATAATAAAGGCTCAAATTCCGGTTATGGGCCATATTGGATTGACTCCTCAGTCGGTAAATATGCTTGGGGGATTCAAAGTTCAAGGAAAGACTAAGGAGAGTATAAAAAAGCTCATAGATGATGCAAAATACTTAGAAGACGCAGGAGTTTTTGCGATTGTTTTAGAGGCAGTTCCAGATGAGGTTGCAAAATTAATTACGGAATCCATATCAATCCCTACTATTGGAATAGGTGCAGGTAAATACTGCGACGGACAAATACTTGTTGTTAACGATATGCTGGGACTTTTCAGCGACTTTGTTCCTAAATTTGTAAAAAAATATAGAAATCTTGGCGATGAAATTAAGGGAGCAATAAAGGAATATATTGAGGAGGTTCGAAGGGGAGATTTCCCAGAGGATTCTCACTCATTTAAAATAGACAAAGACATAGTGGAAGAAATAAAAAGGCTTTATTAGGAGGTTTAAGGATGGAAATAATAAGAAGTGTAATAAAAATGCAGAATAAAGCAAAGGAGCTTTTAAAGGAAGGAAAAACTATTGGATTTGTTCCTACCATGGGATATCTTCACGATGGACATAAAAGCCTTATAGAAAGGGCACGAAGGGAAAATGATATTGTTGTAGTAAGCATTTTTGTTAATCCCACTCAATTTGGCCCTAATGAGGATTACGATAGATACCCAAGGGATGAGGAAAGGGATAAAAAAATATGTGAAGCAGCAGGATGCGATATAGTGTTTATTCCCGAGAGGGAGGATATGTATGGAGAAAACTATTCAACATACGTTGAAGTTTTAAACTTAACTGAGGGGCTTTGTGGTGCCTCAAGGCCAGGACATTTTAGAGGCGTTGCAACGGTTGTAACTAAGCTTTTTAATATTGTAAAACCAACAAGGGCATATTTTGGGCAAAAAGATGCTCAGCAGCTTGCGGTAATTAAAAGAATGGTAATGGATTTGAATATGGATGTAGTAATAGTTCCTTGCCCTATAGTTAGGGAAGAGGATGGCCTTGCTATGAGTTCAAGGAATACCTATCTTAATGAAGATGAAAGAAAACAAGCCCTTGTTCTTTATAAATCCCTAAAGCTTGCGGAGAAAATGATAATAGATGGTGAAAGGGATGTAAAAAGGATAAAGGATGAGATGGTAAATTTAATTAAAACCTCAAAGGATGCTGTAATAGATTATGTGGAATTTGTCGACAATCAAAATTTAAAGCCTGTAGATAAAGTAGAAGGAGAAGTTTTAATAGCTCTTGCAGTAAAGATTGGAAAAACAAGGTTAATAGATAATACAGTTGTTAGAGCATAAGGAGGATGACTATGCTTTTAAATATGTTAAAATCTAAGATACACAGAGCTACTGTCACTGAAGCCAATTTAAACTACGTAGGAAGTATAACCATAGATGAAGATCTTATGGATGCGGTAGGAATATTGGAAAATGAAAGGGTCCAAATAGTTAATATAAATAATGGTAAAAGGCTAGATACCTATGTAATTAAAGGTGAAAGAGGTAAAGGAGATATCTGCCTTAATGGAGCAGCCGCAAGGCTTGTTCATCCAGGGGATAAGATTATAATAATGGCCTATTGCTTTGTTGATGAAAAGGAAGCAAAAAACCTAAAGCCTAAGATTGTTCTTGTTGATGAGAATAACAAAATAGTAGAATTCTTACATGAGGAGCCTAAAAAAATAGTTTAAGCACCCCTTAGGGTGCTTTTGTTATATCTAGGTGAAAATTTTTTATCCTTTCAATTTCCTCCTCCTTAGCTCCCAAAAGATATAAAGCCTTAAAAATATATTCATCTGCCTTTTCAGAGTAAAATTCAGGTGATGTTGCGACTGTTATAAGGTCGATATTTTCAAAATAGGGAAGCTTATCAAAGGTTAATACAAAATAATCTATAGTTTGTTCACCAACCCTTGTTAAAACATCAAAGGTATAGTGGATTAGATTTTCTTCAACTACTAATGATTTTAAGAGATTTTGAGGGACAAATTTTTTGTAGACCTTCTCGTCCTTTAAATCATATGAATTATCAGGAACAACCCAGTAAATTTCATTTATAAAACCGTCCCTGATGGCATACCACATATAGTCGTCGCAGTTCATATCTAAATCCCTTAATAGGGTAAGATCCTTTTGTTTATTTCTATAAAGGTCGCTGTGGGCATCGATGTGGATTACGGTATTATTTGTAGTTCTTTTTATCCACCAATATGTGTAGGACTTTTTATGGTTTGTAAAAAATTTTTTTTCCTTTGAGTTTAGCAAACCATGGTTTTGTAGGTTGGATACAAAGTTATAAATATCATCTATAAAACAGCCTTCACCTTTATATAATCTTTTGTTGTTTTCACCTTCTTGTTTTATGGGTTTTATTAGAAAATCTAAATCTATATCAACATAAATTCCCATTTTTTCACCTCTTTAGTAGTTGATTATAGCCTTGAGCATAATTTAAAGACCTTGAAACTACTAGCCCGTTAGGACTAAATTTTTTTTATCACTCAAATATATTTCATAGGATTTCCTCCATTTTTGCCGAATTATATTTATATATCAACATAAACTTAGCAACAAAAAGGAGGAAATCTCTATGTATCAACGTCAAGAAATTTTTAACATTATTGAACTCTTTACTTCTCAAAAACTTATTAATTTCTATACAAAACTATTTGAAAATCTTGATTTATCTCCTTTACCTGATAGGCTCCCCTCTAAATACGGTCCTACCGGTTATTCTCGCCATGCTCTCTTTAGAGCCTTCATCGTTATGAAATGTGAGAAATTTGCTCAAATTACTGATCTCAAAGATTTTCTAGAAAACAATTTAATCATTGCTAAACTTTGTGGCTTTGATATTCTTAAACCTTTACCTTCTTACTCTGTTTTCGAAGATTTATTAAAATCTTTCTAAC
>NZ_CAKP01000045.1 GCF_000297115.1 Caloramator australicus RC3
AGACAAATATGTCCGATTGTATTTAGATTAGTAACAGAGTTAATATTTCTAACATAAGCTTGCTCAGTATTGAGATTTTTCCATCTAGAATTGTATCTTTCTGATTCAGTTCTTAGGCTATATATTTTTTTAAAAAATATAGAATCACGATTTATAGAGGACCTATAATCAGTCCCAATGGTTATGTATTTTACACAGCCTCTGTTTTTCTTACCATTAAAGTATTTATCATGCTTACAAGGACATAAAGAGTCATCCTTGGAAGTTCTAAAAGGACAGCAAAATTTTTGCTTAATATATGAATCAAAATATTGTTTACCATCTTTATGCATAGGTAAGCCGGCATCGCAAATGACATTACCTTTTGATGTTAAATTATGTTTCTTAGTGCCACGCTTATTTAAGGCAATGAAGGCATGACCTTTAAGGGTATAACGAATGAAATCATGATTTTGCTTTGAATCATAACCTTTATCAGCAATGATGTAACTGCCTTCAAGAGGAAACCATTCATTAGTAGAAGCAAGGATTTCAGTAAGATTAGAAACCTCATTAACATCAGCGGTGGTAGTAAACTCAGCAATAGGAAGACCAGAAATAGCATCGCAAATGACATGATTTTTGTAACCCCAATAGAACTCATAGTTTTTCTTAGAGTTTACGGTTTTATCTTCAGAAAGATGAAGATTCATGGAGTTATTAGCGGTATGAACACCTAATTTACAATCTTTATCAGAAGAAGGGGGATTATTTTTAGAAAATTTGTTATTTGAAAAGGATTTAGGGTTGTTAAATTTAGTATTAGCTTTAACAGGGGTAGCATCGACGGAAATAAATTTATTATCGATAAAGCCTAAATCTTTAAGGATATTAACTTGATTTTTCATGATTTCTTTAAGAAAAGAGTTAGAAAGATTTTTAATAAATCTTCGAAAAACAGAGTAAGAAGGTAAAG
>NZ_CAKP01000044.1 GCF_000297115.1 Caloramator australicus RC3
GTTTCAAAAGTAGATGTTAAAGCAAAAGCAGAAATTTTAATGTAATAATATAAATAAGATTATTCAGCTACAGATTAAGATATATCATCAACCTAACCTAGTGTATCAGTAATAGAAACAGGAGAAATGATTAGAAAACTAAGAATAGTTAATATAATTTTAAATAAACTTTGATTATATAAAAGTATAATACAAGCATACATGATAATATATAAAAGTCGTCGCGAGGGCGGCGAGAAAAGAAAAAGATATTGACAAAGAGTAAAAGCGTGATAAGATAAGAAACGCTGATTGACCTTTGAAAACTGAACAGTGGCGAAGCGACCAGCAGTAATTTAAGAAGCTAAGGATTTAAACATAAGAGTTTGATCCTGGCTCAGGACGAACGCTGGCGGCGTGCCTAACACATGCAAGTCGAGCGGAGATGCCAAGGAGCAATCCAAGGTGTCTTAGCGGCGGACGGGTGAGTAACACGTGGGTAACCTACCCCAAGGAGGGGGATAACAGGTCGAAAGGCCTGCTAATACCGCATAAAGCTTATGTATCGCATGATGCATAAGCCAAAGGAGGAATCCGCCTTGGGATGGGCCCGCGGCCCATTAGCTAGTTGGTGAGGTAACGGCTCACCAAGGCGACGA
This sequence comes from Caloramator australicus RC3, assembly GCF_000297115.1. Lineage (GTDB taxonomy): Bacteria > Bacillota > Clostridia > Clostridiales > Caloramatoraceae > Caloramator > Caloramator australicus. The sequence continues at coordinate 639 of NZ_CAKP01000044.1, forward strand.
TGGGTAGCCGGCCTGAGAGGGTGGTCGGCCACACTGGGACTGAGACACGGCCCAGACTCCTACGGGAGGCAGCAGTGGGGAATATTGCGCAATGGGGGAAACCCTGACGCAGCGACGCCGCGTGAGCGAAGAAGGCCTTCGGGTTGTAAAGCTCTGTCTTCCCTGACGAAGGAAATGACGGTAAGGGAGGAGGAAGCCACGGCTAACTACGTGCCAGCAGCCGCGGTAATACGTAGGTGGCGAGCGTTGTCCGGAATTACTGGGCGTAAAGGGTGCGTAGGCGGCTCCTTAAGTGAGGTGTGAAATCCCTGGGCTCAACCCAGGAACTGCACTTCAAACTGGGGAGCTAGAGTGCAGGAGAGGAAAGCGGAATTCCCGGTGTAGCGGTGAAATGCGTAGAGATCGGGAGGAACACCAGTGGCGAAGGCGGCTTTCTGGACTGTAACTGACGCTGAGGCACGAAAGCGTGGGGAGCAAACAGGATTAGATACCCTGGTAGTCCACGCTGTAAACGATGAGTGCTAGGTGTGGGAGGCGTAGCCTTCCGTGCCGCAGTTAACACATTAAGCACTCCGCCTGGGGAGTACGGTCGCAAGATTAAAACTCAAAGGAATTGACGGGGGCCCGCACAAGCAGCGGAGCATGTGGTTTAATTCGAAGCAACGCGAAGAACCTTACCAGGGCTTGACATCCACCGAACCCTGTGGAGACATGGGGGTGCCCTCGTTTGAGGGAGCGGTGAGACAGGTGGTGCATGGTTGTCGT
>NZ_CAKP01000043.1 GCF_000297115.1 Caloramator australicus RC3
AGGGTATAATTATTATATTTGTAGCTGCTGATTATATATACAAATGGTTGAAAGAAAGAAGAAAGGAGGCAATCAAGAATGCATAGCATAACGATCTCCCTATTCGTCTCATTAATTGCAGCTACATTAAGATTGGCAACTCCTATAATATTTGCAGCCTTAGGTGGCGTAATATCAGAAAGATCGGGCGTTGTAAATATAGGACTTGAAGGTATAATGATAGCTGGAGCATTTTTTGGAGTTTTAGGATCATTCCTTACAAACAATGCTTGGGTCGGAGTGTTATTTGCCATTATAGCAGGAATGGGAATAGCACTAATTCATGCTGTATTGAGTATAAACTTAAGAGCAGATCAAACAATCTCTGGTGTTTCAATCAATATATTTTCTGCAGCTTTAATGAGCTTTTTACTCTTTAAGATATTTGCAAGAGATGGTCAAACTGATGGCGTGACACAGCTTAGCTATCCTAAGGAATTTTTTAAGGGAATTCCGTTAATAGGTAATCTCTTAGCAGAGCTTAACTGGTTTGTTTTTATTGCCTTCGGTTTAGCATTACTTCTTCATTTAATGCTCTACTATACACCTCTTGGACTAAGAATTAGATCAGTTGGTGAGCATCCAAAGGCATCAGATACTTTAGGTATTAATGTTTATAAAATGAGATATTTATGCGTTCTTTTATCAGGAGCCTTTGCAGGATTAGGCGGAGCTGCGCTATCCCTCGGGGCTACAAACCTGTTTAGAGAGGGTATGGTAAGCGGTAAAGGTTTTATAGCACTAGCGGCTATGATATTTGGAAACTGGAAGCCTTTTGGAGCTCTTGCAGCAAGCTTGTTATTTGGCTTTGCTGAAGCCTTTAGAATCGTTGCACAGGGATTTGGATGGAAGGTTCCAGATGAGGTTTATTATTCCTTCCCATATCTTTTAACTATGCTTATGCTTGCTGGATTTGTTGGAAAAACTACTCCACCAGCAGCAGATGGAATTCCATATACAAAGGGCGAAAGATAAACAGGCTACAATGCCTGTTTATTTTTTGTATAATAAAATTAGATTATTTTTTACAGTGGGGGAAGAATATGTTGCAATTTGACTTGAATTTAAAAATGGAAAACAAACTCATTTTAACGCAAGATATGAATCTATCCTTAAAAATTTTACAAATGAATGTGTTGGATTTGGAAAAATATGTTTATGAAGAGATTGAGGCAAATCCTCTTTTAGATATAGATGAAGAAGATAACAAACTTTTTCTTCAATTGATGTCATATCATGAAAGCTCTTCCTATCAGGAGAAAAGCGATGAAAATATTCAAAAAGAATTTATAGAAAATAAGGAGCTAGCTCTTAGGGATATTTTACTTGAACAATTAAGACTTTTAAAACTCGATAATAAAAAATATAGAATTGGGAAATATATAATTGATAATTTAGATGATGCTGGATATCTTATGCTCTCTATTAGAGATTTATCAAAGGAGCTTAGGGTTAGGACAGAAGAAGTAGAAGAATTGATTAGAACTATTCAGACTTTTGAACCATACGGCGTTTGTGCTAGGGATTTAAAGGAATGTTTAAAGATACAATTGATCAACTCAGGTTGTGCAGATGATATGATAATAAAACTTATAGAAGATCATTTAGAGGACGTTGGAAAGCTAAACTATACAAAACTTTCCAAGTGTTTAGGACTAGAAAAAGAAAAAATAATTTACTATATTAATGTGATTAAAAAATTAAATCCAAAGCCTGGCTTAGTATATAAGGAAAGTTCTACACAATATATTTTTCCAGATGCATTTATCTATTTTGATAAGATTAATGACGAAATTAAAGTGGAAATAATGGATAAGAGAATACCTAAGCTTAAAATAAATAAAATGTATGTTGATCTATTAGCAAATGGAGATACGCTTGAAAAAGAATTTGTTAGTGACAATTTTAAAAGAGCATTTGCACTAATAAAGGCTATAGAGAATAGGAAAAATACCATCGAAAAAATAATTTCGTATATTGCAAAGGAGCAAAAAGACTTTTTATTTAAAAATGGCACTAAAAGAACGATATATCTTAGTGATATAGCCAAGGTAACTAACTTACATGAATCTACCATAAGTAGAACCGTTAATAATAAATATGTCCAAACACCAAAGGGAATAATGCTGGCAAAGGACCTTTTATCAAGGGGGATTTCACAAGAAGATGATAGGATATCTGTAGAGCAAATAAAGAAATTAATAAAAGAAATAATAACAAATGAGGACAAAAGAAGGCCCTATTCAGATGTTCAAATATCAGACCTTTTATTGGAAAAGGGTATTAAGATTTCAAGAAGGACAGTAACAAAGTATAGGGAGGAAATGAATATTTTACCTTCAAATTTAAGAAAATTAGATAAAAATGTTAAATAGGCTATTGAAAAAAATAAATAAAAGTGATATATTTGATTTAGGAAGAGGGACAAAATTAACAACATAGGGACAAATTAAGTCCCATATTTAAAGCACCTGAGGAGTGATTTTTTCTTGAAAAAAGTCCTTTCAATACAACAAAAGATTATTCCAGAAATGATAGACCTATTAAAGAAAAGGTATGAAATATTAAAAACTATATATTACAATCAACCTGTTGGTAGAAGAGCATTATCTCAGGAACTTAATTTAGGTGAAAGAATTGTAAGAACAGAAGTTGAGTTTTTAAAAAATCAAGGATTAGTAGAGGTTAATCCAATAGGGATGATTTTGACTAAAGATGGTGAGAAAATCCTTGAAGAGCTAAAGGAAATTATCTATGTTTTAAATGATTATAAACATTTAGAAGAAAAAGTTCAAAAATTGCTAAAAATAAAAAGGATAATTATAGTTCCGGGAGATAGTGAAAAGGATAGAACCGTTTTAAAGGAAATGGGTAGGGTATGTGCAAATTATATAAAGGAGCTAATACATGAAGGCTCAATCATATCGTTGACGGGAGGGACTTCAGTAGCCCAAGTTGTTGAAAATTTTCCAAAGATTAATACAAAGGATGTGTTAGTCCTTCCAGCAAGAGGTGGTATTGGAAGAGATGTTGAGATCCAAGCAAATACTTTAACGGCAAATTTAGCAAAAAAAATAAATGCAAATTATAGACTTTTACATGTCCCTGATAATATTAGTTCAGAAACTTTAGAAACCATCGCAAATGAGCCAGAAGTTAAAGAAATATTAGATGTCTTATCAAAATCTGACTTGTTAATCTTTGGTATAGGCAGAGCCGATGAAATGTCAAAAAGAAGAGGAATGCCACCTGAGCAGATAAATGAGCTGATAGACAAAGGTGCAGTTGCAGAAGCCTTTGGGTATTATTTCAATAAAAACGGTGAGGCAATATTTAGAACACCTTCTATTGGAATAAATTTTTACGATGTGAAAAATATTAAGAATGTAGTGGCGATTGCCGGTGGAAAAAATAAGGCTGAGGCGATTATAGCAACAAGAGTAAACAATCCTAATATGGCCCTTGTAACAGATGAAGCCGCAGCCAACGAGATTATTAACATATTGCATAGCAAGTAAAAGTTTAATCTTTTACTTAAAATAAAAAATTTTACATATTTAGGAGGGATATTATGTCAATTAAAGTTGCTATTAATGGTTTTGGAAGAATAGGAAGAAATGTTTTTAAAATTGCACAAACAAGACTAAATAAGGACGTAGAAATAGTAGCGATAAACGATTTAACAGATGCTCCAACCCTTGCTCATCTTTTGAAATATGACTCACTCTACGGAAAATTTGAAGGCACTGTTGAAACTAAGGAAAATGCAATAGTTGTAAATGGTAAGGAAATTAAAATTTATGCTGAAAAGGATCCAAAGAATTTACCATGGAAGGATCTTGGAGTAGACATCGTAATCGAATCAACTGGTTTATTCACAAAGAAGGAAAAGGCAATGGCTCATATTGAAGCAGGTGCTAAGAAGGTTGTTATAACAGCTCCAGCTACAGATGAAGATATAACAATAGTAATGGGAGTAAACGAAAAGGATTATGATCCTGCAAATCACCATATTATTTCAAATGCATCCTGCACAACAAACTGCTTAGCTCCATTTGCTAAAGTTTTACATGAAAAATTTGGTATAATCAAAGGTTTAATGACAACTGTTCACTCATATACAAATGACCAAAGAATATTAGATTTACCACATAAGGATTTAAGAAGAGCAAGAGCAGCTGCTCAATCAATAATACCAACAACAACTGGTGCCGCAAAGGCAGTTGGTAAAGTTCTTCCTGAATTAAAGGGAAAACTCAATGGTTTTGCACTAAGAGTTCCAACTCCAACTGTTTCTGTAACAGACCTAGTTTGCGAAGTTCAAAAGCCAACAACAGTTGAAGAAGTAAACGCAGCATTAAAGGCAGCAGCTGAAGGAGAACTTAAAGGCATTTTAGGTTACTCAGATGAACCACTTGTTTCAATGGATTACAAGGGAGATGAAAGATCATCAATAGTAGATGGACTTTCAACAATGGTTATAGATAACATGGTAAAAGTTGTTGCATGGTATGATAATGAATGGGGTTATTCAAATAGAGTTGTGGACCTAGTAAATTATATAGCTGAAAGAATGTAATATAAATGTCCGGTCAAGGCCGGACATTACTTTCAGAATGGAGGGGAATATATGAATAAAAAAACTGTGAGAGATATAGATGTTAAGGGCAAAAAGGTTATAGTAAGATGTGACTTTAACGTTCCACAGGATAAAGATGGTAATATAACTGACGATAGAAGAATTGTTGCTGCACTTCCAACTATCAAATATTTAATTGAAAACGGAGCAAAGGTTATCCTTATGTCGCACCTTGGGAGACCCAAGGAAGGATATGATCTTAAGTATAGCCTAAAGCCAGTAGCAGAAAGATTATCACAACTTCTTAACAAGGAAGTTAAGCTTGCAGAGGATCCTGACGTTGTTGGAGAAAATGCAATTAGACTTACCTCTGAAATGAAAGAGGGAGATGTTGTTCTATTAGAAAACGTTAGATTTGTAAAGACAGAAACTAAGAATGACTTAGATTTTGCTAAAAAACTTGCATCCCTTGCTGATATATTTGTAAACGATGCCTTTGGAACTGCCCATAGAGCTCATTCATCTACAGCAGGAATAGCTCAATTTATTCCAGCTGTTGCAGGATTTCTAATTGAAAAGGAAATTACAATAATGGGTAAGGCCCTTGAAAATCCTGAAAGACCCTTTGTAGCAATATTAGGAGGCGCAAAGGTTTCAGATAAAATAGGAGTTATTAATAATCTGTTAGAAAAAGTTGATAAGCTCATTATAGGCGGTGGCATGGCTTATACATTCCTAAAAGCTCAAGGGCTTAACATTGGAAACTCATTGTTAGAGGAAGATAAGATAGAATATGCAAAGGAAATGCTTGAAAAAGCACAAACAAAGGGAGTTAAAATCTATCTTCCTGTAGATCATGTAGTTGCAAAGGAATTTAAGGCAGATGCAGAGCATATGACAGTAGATGTTGAAATTCCAGAAGGATACATGGGACTTGATATTGGACCAAAAACAATAAAGCTTTATGAAGAAGCTTTAAGTGATGCAAAAACTGTTATATGGAATGGACCAATGGGTGTATTTGAAATGCCAGCATTTGCAGTTGGAACTAAAGCTGTTGCAGAAGCGCTTTCAAAACTTGATGCTACGACTATAATTGGAGGAGGAGATTCTGCAGCAGCAGTAGAGCAACTAGGATATTCAGAAAAGATGACCCACATATCAACAGGAGGAGGAGCATCTTTAGAATTCCTTGAAGGCTTAGAACTTCCAGGAATTGCAGCATTAAATGATAAATAGGAAGATACTAAGTATCTTCCTTCCTTATCTTAACTTAGGCAACAATTTTGAGGAGGAAAAATAATGAGAAGACCAATAATTGCAGGTAATTGGAAAATGAATAAAACTGCAAGGGAAGCTGCACAGCTTATTATAGAACTGAGGGATAAGGTAAAGGATGCAAAATGTGAAGTGGTTGTTTGTCCGCCCTTTACATCCTTAGCCCAGGTTATAACTTTGGTTGAAGATACAAACATTAAAGTCGGAGCACAGAACATGTATTTTGAAGAAAACGGAGCCTTTACAGGAGAAGTATCACCTATAATGCTAAAGGAATTAGGGGTAGAATATGTAATCTTAGGACATAGCGAAAGAAGAATGATATTTAAAGAAGACGATGAGCTTATAAATAAAAAAGTAAAGGCTGCTTTTGTCCATGGTTTAACGCCTATACTTTGCGTTGGAGAAACCTTAAAGGAAAGAGAAGAAAATAGAACATATGAAGTTATAAAAGAACAATTGAAAGAGGACTTAGACGGTTTAGATAAAGCTAAAGTTGCTAAAATGGTTATAGCTTATGAGCCTGTATGGGCTATAGGAACAGGTAAAACTGCCACAGCTGAGGATGCAAATGACGTTATAAAGTTTATTAGAAATTACATCCGTGAAAATTTTGGAAATGATGCAGCAGAAGAAATTAGAATACAATATGGAGGAAGCGTTAAACCATCCACAATAAAAGAACAGATGGCACAAAGCGATATAGACGGTGCCTTAGTTGGTGGTGCAAGTTTAAACGCTACAGAATTTGCAGCAATTGTAAACTATAAGGAGGATTAAGATGGTTAAAAGGCCAAGAATATTAATTATACTTGATGGCTGGGGAATTAACGAAAAAAAAGAGTGGAATGCAATAGATAACGCAGATCCTAAAAATTTTAAATTTTACTGGGAAAAATATCCCCATACAAAATTGAGTGCATCAGGCCTTGATGTAGGGCTTCCAAAAGGACAAATGGGGAATTCTGAAGTAGGACATTTAAACATTGGTGCAGGAAGAATAATATATCAAGAATTTACAAGAATAAATAAGGAAATAGAAGAAGGAAATTTCTTTAAAAATGAAGCCTTTTTAAAGGCTATAGAAAATTGCAAAATTCATAATTCATCAATGCACCTTTTTGGACTTTTATCCGATGGTGGAGTTCATAGCCATATAGAACATTTAGAGGCACTATTAAAACTTTGCAAAGACAATGGCCTTAATAATGTTTATGTTCATGCCTTCCTTGATGGAAGAGATGTTCCGCCTCAATGTGCGTTAGATTATGTAGATAGATTAGAAAATTATATGAAACAACTAGGTGTAGGTAAAATAGCAACCATATCAGGTAGATATTATGCTATGGATAGGGATAAAAGATGGGAGAGGACGCAGCTTGCTTATAATGCAATAGTTAAAGGTGAAGGTGAAATTGCAAGATCTGCAAGGGAAGCTGTTGAAAAGTCCTATGAAGAAAATAAAACGGATGAATTTGTGATTCCAACAGTTATCGTTGAAGAAGATAAACCGGTGGCTACATTAAAGGAAAACGATTCAGTTATATTCTTTAATTTCAGGCCAGATAGAGCAAGACAGATAACAAGGTCTATTGTAGATGTTGATTTTGATGGATTTGAGAGAAAATATTTTAAAGTGTTTTTCGTTTGCATGACTCAATATGATAAAACTATAGAAAATGTTGAAATTGCCTATAAGCCTGAAAAATATAAAAACACCTTCGGAGAATACTTAAGTAATTTAGGATTAAAACAATTAAGAATTGCAGAAACAGAAAAATATGCCCATGTTACATTCTTCTTTAATGGAGGAGTTGAAGCACCCAATAAGGATGAAGACAGAATATTGATTCCTTCACCAAAGGTTGCGACCTACGACTTAAAGCCTGAAATGAGTGCATACGAAGTAACTGATAAAGTAATAGAAATGATAGACAGCGATAAATATGATTTTATTATATTAAACTATGCAAACCCAGATATGGTTGGTCATACTGGAGTTTATGATGCAGCAGTTTCTGCAATAAAAGCTGTTGATGAATGCCTTGGAAAGGTTGTAAACAGGGTATTAAGCAAGGGTGGGGCAGCGTATATAACTGCTGACCATGGTAATGCTGAGCTTATGGTCGATTATGAAACAGGAGAACCTTATACAGCACATACTACAAATTATGTTCCTTTTATAGTAGTAGGAGAGGGTAATATAAAGTTAAAAGATGGTGGTAAATTAGCTGATATTGCTCCTACAATAATAGATCTTATGGGCTTACCAATTCCTGCAGAAATGACAGGAAATAGTTTAATAGAAAAATAATAAGAAAGGGGAATGAAAATGAAAAACTATGTAGAAATAATCGATATTTATGCGAGAGAAGTTTTAGACTCAAGAGGAAATCCAACTGTTGAAGTTGAAGTTGTTCTTGAAGACGGCACTGTTGGAAGAGCAATAGTTCCATCAGGAGCATCAACAGGTGCATTTGAAGCTGTAGAATTAAGAGATGGAGATAAGGCAAGATACAATGGAAAAGGTGTATTAAAGGCTGTTGACAATGTAAACAATGTAATAGCACCAGAACTTATAGGAATGAACGTATTTGATCAGACTCTTATCGATAAAACATTAATTGAACTTGATGCAACAGAAAATAAAGGAAAGCTAGGGGCTAATGCTATTTTAGGTGTATCACTTGCAGTAGCAAGAGCAGCAGCAGAAAGCCTTGGATTACCGTTATATCAATACATAGGCGGAGTTAACGCAAAAGTATTACCAGTTCCTATGATGAACATTTTAAACGGTGGAAAGCATGCTGACAACAATGTAGATATACAAGAATTTATGATAATGCCTGTAGGGGCACCAAACTTTGCAGAAGCTTTAAGATGGTGTGCAGAAGTATATCATTCACTAAAGAAGACTTTATCAAAAAAGGGTTACAACACAGCAATAGGAGATGAGGGTGGATTTGCACCAAATCTTAAGTCAAATGAAGAGGCAATTCAAGTTATAATTGAAGCAATTGAGGCGGCTGGATATAAACCAGGTGAACAAATTGCAATAGCTATTGATGCTGCTGCAACAGAACTTTATAAGGAAGATGGAAAGTATCACCTTGAAGGAGAAGGAAGAGTATTAACTGCAGAAGAAATGGTAGCCTTCTGGGAAGACTTAGTAAACAAATATCCAATTGTTTCCCTTGAAGATGGTCTTTCTGAAGAAGATTGGGATGGATGGAAGATATTAACAGATAGATTAGGTAAGAAGATTCAGTTAGTTGGAGACGACTTATTCGTCACAAATACCAAGAGACTTGAAAGAGGAATTAAGATGGGCGTTGCTAACTCAATCCTTATAAAGCTTAACCAAATAGGAACACTAACAGAAACATTAGAAGCAATCAAGATGGCAGAAAGAGCTGGATATACTGCGGTTGTATCCCACAGATCTGGTGAAAGTGAAGATACTACAATTTCTGATCTTGTTGTTGCAGTTAATGCAGGACAAATAAAGACAGGCGCTCCTGCAAGAACAGATAGAGTTGCAAAATACAACCAATTATTAAGAATCGAAGACGAACTTGGAGAAGTTGCTGAATATCTTGGTTCAAAGGCCTTCTACAATGTAAAAAGATAATAACCAACATTATTGTACCCCTAAATAAGCTAAAGGGCTCTGCCCTTTAGCTTAAAATTTATGATAGCACATAAAATAATTATGATATATGATTATGATTGTATTTATTTTTTTATATGTTAAAATATGAAATATGAATTGATTCTAATAAGGAGGTGCTTTAGGTGAAAACATTTGTTATTATTGTCCATGTAATTGTAAGTTTAATAATAATAACTACAGTTTTAGGTCAACCTGCAAAAACCTATGGATTATCAACTGCAATATCAGGCGGTGCTGAAACTTTCTTTGGCAAAAACAAAGGAAGAACAATTGAAGGTAAGTTAAGAAAACTTACTGTATTTGCCATGATTCTTTTTGTTATTACATCCATGCTTTTAGTATACTTAACAGGCAAATAATATTCACAAAGGGGGTACAATAATGAATATTGTTTTAGCACCAATTGCAGGTGTTATTGCGCTGTTATTTGCTCTTTATTTATCAAATAAGATTTCAAAGGCAGATGCTGGAACTGACAGAATGAAGGAGATTGCTAGCTACATACATGAAGGTGCTATGGCATTCTTAATGAGGGAATATAAGTCATTATCAATATTTATTATAGTTGTATTTTTGGTGCTTGGATTTTTTATAAACTGGTTAACAGCTTTATGTTTTATTTTTGGTGCACTATTTTCTATTTTAGCTGGATTTTTTGGAATGCAGGTTGCTACAAAGGCCAATGTAAGAACTGCTAATGCAGCAAGAACAGGCCAAAACAAAGCGCTTGAAATTGCCTTCTCTGGCGGCGCAGTCATGGGGATGAGCGTTGTTGGTCTTGGCCTTTTAGGAGTAGGAGCACTTTACATGATTTTTAAAGATGCAAACATAGTTACAGGCTTTGGTCTTGGTGCCAGCTCAATAGCTCTTTTTGCTCGTGTTGGTGGAGGTATCTATACTAAGGCAGCCGATGTTGGTGCAGACCTTGTTGGTAAAGTTGAAGCTGGAATTCCTGAGGATGACCCAAGAAATCCAGCAGTTATTGCGGACAACGTAGGTGACAACGTTGGAGACGTTGCGGGTATGGGTGCAGACCTTTTTGAATCATATGTAGGATCTATTATTTCTGCACTTTCATTAGGTGCTATAGTTTTTAATGATAACAAGGGGATAATATTCCCATTAATTTTAGCAGCTGTAGGTATTATTTCTTCAATTATCGGTTCATTGTTTGTTAAAGGCGATGAAAATTCCAATCCACAAAAGGCCCTTAAGAATGGAACTTATGTTAGCAGTATTTTAGTGATTATAGCTTCAGCTATATTAAGTAAAACTGTATTTGGAGATTATAAAGCGTTTTTTGCAATAACAGCTGGTTTAATAGTTGGAGTTTTAATTGGTCAATTTACAGAAATGTATACATCCGCAGACTATAGTCACGTTAAAAAGATTGCAAAACAATCTGAAACTGGGCCTGCAACAACAATAATTTCAGGTTTAGCTGTAGGTATGTATTCTGCTGTTTTACCTGTTGTATTTATTGCTTTTGCAACTATCCTTGCCTTTTTTATAATGGGAGGATATGGTTCAAGCCAAAATGTTTTAGCTGGACTTTATGGAATTTCACTTGCTGCTTTAGGTATGCTTTCAACAACAGGTATGACGGTTGCAGTTGATGCCTATGGACCAATAGCTGACAATGCAGGCGGAATTGCTGAAATGTCAGAACTTCCAAAGGAAGTTAGAAAAATTACTGATACTCTTGATTCCGTAGGAAATACGACAGCAGCAATAGGAAAAGGCTTTGCGATAGGTTCTGCTGCTTTAACAGCACTTGCTCTGTTTGCTTCCTATTCACAGGCCGTTCAATTAAAGGCAATTGACCTTTTAAATCCAATGACATTAGTTGGACTTTTAATTGGTGGAGTTTTACCATATTTCTTTGGTGCATTGGCTATGGAGGCTGTTGGTAAAGCAGCAAATCACATGATTGAAGAAGTTAGAAGACAGTTTAAGTCCATACCAGGGCTTATGGAAGGTAAGGCAAAACCTGATTATAAAACTTGTGTTGATATTTCAACTGCAGCTGCTTTAAAGGAAATGGTTCTTCCAGGAGTTTTAGCAGTTGTTGTTCCACTTTTAGTAGGATTACTTCTTGGTGCAGAGGCGTTAGGAGGACTTCTTGCTGGTGCCCTTGTATCAGGTGTTTTAGTTGCAATCCTAATGGCTAATGCCGGTGGAGCATGGGACAATGCAAAGAAATATATTGAAACAGGTGAACATGGAGGAAAGGGTAGCTTTGCCCACAAAGCAGCTGTTGTTGGAGATACTGTAGGCGATCCATTTAAGGATACTGCAGGACCAGCGATGAATATCTTAATTAAGCTTATGACAATTGTTTCACTTGTATTTGCACCATTGTTTGCAAAATTCGGTGGAATATTATTAAACTTAATAAAATAATTAAAGACCTGCGAAAGCAGGTCTTTAATTTAAACTTTTATATGTATAAAAAAGTTAAATTGTCAAAAAATACTTAGGAGGGGTTATAATGGATAGAAGTTTGGCTCTATTGCAGGTTAGAGAAAGGGTCAAAAATGAAAATCTTATAAAACACATGCTTGCCGTTGAAGCTGTAATGAAATCCCTTGCAAGGAAATTAGGGGAAGATGAGTTAAAGTGGGGAATATGCGGATTAGTTCATGATATTGACTATGAAGAAACATATGAGACTCCAGAAAAACATAGTATAATAGGAGCAGAAATTTTACAAAATTTAGGATATCCTGATGATTTAGTTTATGCCGTTAAGGTTCATAATGAGGTTCACGGACTGCCAAGAGTAAGCCTTCTTGATAAAGCTCTATGGGCATCTGACCCTGTTACAGGGCTTATTATAGCATCAGCTCTTGTATTGCCGGATAAAAAATTAGAAAGCTTAACAGTTGATTCAGTCATTAAAAAAATGAAGAAAAAAGATTTCGCAAAGGGAGCCAACAGAGAACAAATAAAATCGATAGAGGAGATAGGCATTTCTTTAGAAGAGTTTTTAAGCTTATCTATTGATGCTATGAAGGAAATTGCAAATGAATTGGGGTTATAAGGAGTGATTGCATGAGCAAAATTAAAGAATCTATTTTAGAATTTTTAAGAAGGGAAAGCTATAGGCCAATGTCGGCAGAAGAGCTTTCAAAGGCATTTCAAATCGACAGAAAACAAATTGGAGAATTCTTCTCTATTATCGATGAGATGGAGGAAGAGGGACTAATCTTTAAAACAAGTAAAGAAAAATATGGCCTTCCTGAAAAGATGAACTTAGTGATAGGTAAACTACAGGGACACCAAAAGGGATTTGGCTTTGTAATTCCTGATGATGAAAAGTTAATGGATGTTTTTATCCCAGCTGAAAACATCAATGGAGCTATGCACAATGATAGAGTAGTTGCAAGGATAATTAAAGCTGCAACACCGACCAAAACAGCTGAAGGTGAAATTATTAAAATTTTAAAAAGAGCTAATACAAGGGTTGTCGGAACCTTTGAGAAAAACAGTTATTTTGGCTTTGTTATTCCAGATGATAAAAGGATATATCAAGATATATTTATTTCAAAATCAAACTTTAATGGTGCTAAAGATGGTGATAAGGTTATAGTTGAGGTTACAAAATGGCCTGAAAAAAGAAGAAATCCTGAGGGAAGGATTATAGAAGTATTAGGTAACAAAAATAAACCTGGAATTGACATCTTGTCGATTATTAAAAAATACAATCTTCCAGAGGAATTTCCTAAAGAAGTTGAAGAATATGCAAATGCTATACCAGATGAAATACCTGAAAAAGAAATAAAAAGAAGAAGGGATCTTAGAAATTTAAGAATTGTAACAATAGACGGGGAAGATGCAAAGGATTTAGATGATGCTGTGTCAATCGAAAGACTTCCTGATGGCAAATTCAAGCTTGGGGTTCATATAGCTGATGTTACATACTATGTAAAGGAAAAATCTCCACTAGATAAAGAAGCATTGAAAAGGGGAACTAGTGTTTATCTTGTAGATAGAGTAATTCCTATGCTTCCTAAAAAGTTGTCTAATGGTGTTTGTAGTTTGAATCCTAGGGTTGATAGATTAACTTTATCCTGCGTCATGACAATTGATCAAAATGGTAAAGTTGTTGATTATGAAATATTCGAAAGCGTTATAAAGACATGTGAAAGAATGACTTATACAGATGTTACAAAAATACTGCGGGATAATGATCCGGATTTAATAAAAAGATATGATTATTTATATGAAGATTTTAAAGCAATGGAGGAGCTATGTAACATTCTAAATAGAAAAAGAATGCAAAGGGGAGCTTTGGATTTTGACTTTGAAGAATGTAAGATTATCCTTGATGAAAAAGGGAAACCAGTTGAGGTTAAACCCTATGAAAGGGATATAGCAAACAGGATAATTGAAGAGTTTATGATAGTTTGCAATGAAACTATTGCAGAACATATGTTTTGGGCAAATATTCCTTTTGTCTACAGAATTCACGAGGATCCTGATTACGAAAAGATAATGCATTTTAACGAATTTGTTCACAATTTAGGCTATAAGGTAAAGTTTGCAAAGGATATTCATCCTAAAATGCTGCAGGAAGTTTTAGAGAGTGCAAAGGGTAAAAAGGAACAGCCTATAGTTGATATGCTTCTTTTGCGCTCATTAAAGCAGGCCCGATACTCACCTGAATGCTCAGGACATTTTGGTTTGGCGTCAAAGTATTACTGCCATTTTACCTCACCAATTAGAAGATATCCGGATCTCATAATTCATAGAATAATAAAGGAATATTTAAAGGGGAAAATCGATGAAAAAAGGATAGAAAAATTAAAAGCAATTGTTGAAAAGGCAGCAAAGCAGTCAAGTGATATGGAAAGATTGGCGGATGAAGCTGAAAGGGAAACAGAAGATTTAAAGAAGGCAGAATATATGGCAGAAAGAATAGGGGAAATTTATACAGGTATAATTTCCTCCGTGACACACTTTGGTATGTTTGTAGAACTGTCTAATACAATTGAAGGTTTAGTTCATATTAATAGCATGACGGATGATTACTATTTATTTGACGAAAACCTTTACGCATTGATTGGAGAAGAAACAAGAAAGATTTATAGGCTGGGAGATGAAGTTAAAGTAAAAGTTCATAGGGTTGATATAGAAAGTAGAAATATAGATTTTGTTTTAGTCGAGGAGTAGGGCACTTTAAAGTGCCTCTATTTTTTTATTGCATTTACAAATTTAGCTGTTATAATATAAGATGAATAAAGGGGTAAGCATTAGCGTTCTATGTGAGGTGTTGATATGAAGAAAAACGAAAAAAAGGTTTTAGCTGAAAATAGAAAGGCAAGGCATGATTATTTTATAGAGGAGACTTATGAGGCGGGGATTGAGCTTTTTGGAACTGAAGTTAAGTCCGTTAAATTAGGTAAAGCAAATTTAAAGGACAGCTATGCAGAAGTTGTTGATGGTGAGATTTTTGTTTATAATATGCATATTAGTCCTTATGAGAAGGGAAATATCTTCAATAGGGATCCTCTTCGCCCTAAAAAACTTTTAATGCATAAGTCAGAGATTAGAAGATTAGCAGGTTTGGTTTCCCAAAAGGGATATACTTTAATACCTTTATCATTATACGTTGTAAGGGGACTTGTTAAGGTTGAATTAGCCCTCGCAAAGGGTAAAAAGCTTTATGACAAGAGGGAAGACATAGCAAAACGTGATGCAAGAAGAGAAGTTGAGAAGGAATTTAAGATTAAAAATTTATACTAAGTCCATTGAAAATCATATTAAAACTTGCTATAATATAATATGACCTCCTATGGGGGCGTCTTGGCTTTCGACGGGGGTAGGAGGAATTCGGGAAGCGAGTCGTGGTGCTCGGAACCACGTTAAAAACCGGGAATTAAAAATAAACGCAAACGATAATTTAGCTTTAGCTGCCTAATTAAAGGCGGTCGTCCTACCCAAGAGGCCCACGGCTTGGGATAGGGCGTGGACTAGTGGGGAACGGGCCTATCTAAGCTTTGCGATAGGTCGGCATCTATGAAGCTACTGAAATCCGAATCCTGTCAGTGGGAGTCGGATGGAGGGAATGTCAAAACACTGACTGCACTCGGAGATGCCTGGGTTTCACTGCCTTCGGACAGGGGTTCAACTCCCCTCGCCTCCACCATATTTGAACAACACAATGATACGATAGATAATAGCCTTGAGGAATCAGGGCTTTTTGTTTTTGAGGCTTACGTTTAATATGATAACTATGGAATAGAGAGTATGGAAAAGATAAACATAGCAGGAGATGGAGCAAGATGTATAAAGGAAGGAATGGAGTGGATTCCGAAAGCGAAATTTGTATTAGATAGATATCATTTGTATTAGATAGATATCATTTGAATAAATACATAATAAGAGGGACAGCAAAAAGAGAAGAATATGGGAAAAAGATATGGGGAGTGATAAATGAAGGGGATAAGAAGGCTTTAAGGGAGATATTTAAGGAGTTATTAAATATAGCAGAAACTAAGACAGAAAATGGGAGAGCTAAAGAAGCAAGGAGGCATATATTAAACAACTGGGAAGGGATAGTAATATATAAAGAAGACGAGGATGTAATAGGATTCAGTGCAGAAGGATATATAAGCCATGTATTATCGGCGAGATTAAGCAGTAGGTCATTAGGATGGAGTAAAGAGGGATTAAAAATAATGTCGAAATTAAGGGTATTTAGCAGGAATGGAGGTAATTTAAAGGAAATAAGTATATATAAGAAAGATATTAAAGCATTTAAATTAAGTAAAAATAAGATAAAAGACACTATTAAAAGAATAAATAATTCCTCACGTGAAGGAATAAATCATATAACAATATTAAACATTGGGAAAGTAACGCCAATTTATACGGTTTTGAAATCAATAAAATATGAAAATATCATATAAGTTTTAGGAGTTTACAAAAGCTTTGAATTAAGAAGTTCTTTGGGTTGTCAAAAAAATATCTTACAATATCTTGACACTCTTTAGGATTAAAAAACTTGAAATTATAGCTCTTTGTGCTATAATTGTAATCGAAATTTAAACTTAAAGAGGAGAGCACTATGATTGATATAAAGAAAAAGTCGCTTTATGGCTTTACATTTATCGATTTATTTGCGGGATTAGGTGGTTTTCGAATTGCGTTAGAATCGCTAGGTGCAAAATGCGTTTTTTCAAGTGAAATAGATGAATCAGTAAGAGAGGTTTATATTGAGAATTTTGGAGATATACCTTACGGAGACATTACTCAAATAGATGAATATTCTATTCCAGAACACGATATTTTGTGTGCTGGGTTTCCATGTCAAGCTTTCTCAATAAGTGGAAAACAGCGTGGCTTTGAAGATAGTAGAGGCACATTATTCTTCGATATCGCAAGAATTGTGAAAGCCAAGAAGCCAAAGATTGTTTTTATGGAAAATGTTAAGAATTTTGCTTCCCATGATAATGGAAAAACTTTATCAGTTGTTAAATCCATAATGGAAGAGTTAGGGTATACATTTTATTATAAAGTTTTAAATGCTGCAGACTATGGAATTCCTCAAAAGAGAGAGCGTATTTACATGGTTTGCTTTAGAAATGATCTAGCCATTAAAAAGTTTAATTTTCCTAAGCCTTTTCCATTAAAAAAACATGTTGAAGACTTTTTGATAAAAGATGAAAATCAAGTAAAGCATTTATACGTCCAACGACCAGATATTTATTTCAATGGAGTGGAAGATAATAAATATAGTAACAAACCAATTAGGTTAGGAATAGTGAATAAAGGTGGTCAAGGTGAAAGGATATACAGCGTAAAGGGGGTAGCGATAACACTTTCGGCTAACGGTGGAGGAGTATTTTCCAAGACGGGAGGATACTTAATTAATGGAAAAATTAGAAAATTGCATCCTAGGGAATGTGCAAGGTTAATGGGGTTTCCTGATAGCTACAAAATATGTAAGAACGATAATCAAGCCTATAAGCAATTTGGTAATTCTGTAGTTATTGATGTATTGCAACTGATTGGTCAAGAGATAGGGAATGTCATGGAGGAAGCAAAAAATGAAAGAAATAGAATTCAGATAATGGCTATCTAAAAACAATGCTACCATAAGATAAAGATAAAAAGTTATCTTGTGTCGAGTTTGAAACGTTTTGAGAAGGCAATAGAAAACTGTGATATTGTTAAACAATATTGCAGTGATAAGTTTTTTTACCTGTTATCTCGCTTTCAAATCAAAGGTTTAAATGACAATATGAACAAACTTAAAAATGTAGATTTATCAAATGGAAAATACCAGCTAAGTGTATTTAATTATGCACTAAATAGGCATAAGCAGTTCATTGAGAATGAGATTACAACAAAGCCCGAATGAACTCTTCGGTGCCGATGCCGCTTTTATTTGCTGTTAAATCAATTGAAAAAATGACATTTGCATTAAATGTATTAGAAAGCTTTCTAATTTCATATTCAGAATCTCGTAGCGAGAACATATATTCATATCCGTTTAATATGAAACGTTGATTGTGTAAAGATTCTGCCAAAACAACAAAAAGCTTACCTCCTTCAATTCTTGTGCTTTTAATATCATAACCCTGGGATTTAATGTAGCTTAGAATATTGGGTATGTTACTCTTTCCAACATGACTAGATCCACTGCGTTTAACTCTATATTTAGCACTAACATTAAAATATTCACTAAATCTTTCAATAGGAAAAATAGTATAGTTATTTGTTATAAAATAGCAAACACCCTTATTTCTATAGGTATCGATAATCCAATTTGAAAAGATTTCTGAGCCATTGTTCATTATTATATCTTTTCCTGATGTGCCAGCTTCTTTAAACTCGTCAAATTGAGCATTCATATGCTTAATGATTTGTTCTGCATATGTATTTTTTGGAGTGGTATTTAGAGGGCTATAAATGAATGTTCTTTTTGCAATATCTGGTAGCAAAACAAATTGACCGCATTGTGCTGGACAGTGTTTTGCCTCAATGTAAAAAACATTTCCAGACTTAGTTGTGACTTTAATGTCTGGAATAGTTGAGTCAGATCTCCCCATATGTTTAAAGCTTGCATAGTCACCAAATTTTCTATTTAAGTATTCAGTACAGTCTATTTCAAAATTTTCCCACATTGATGGCATAATTCTACCTCCTATTATTTGAGCAAATTTTATAATTTTAAAGCCTTGAACATACTTAATTTTTAGTAATATAAAAAAGGAAATTCAACCTAAATGTTGAATGTGATGAGTGTCGACAAATTACAAAAAAATGGGGAAATCCTATTTATATATATTCGATAAAAATGTCTATTTTCCTTCGAAGAAATGTTAAAATTTTAAAAATAAATAAAAACATTTTCAATATTAAGAATTATAGATGAAAAGTAAACGCCAAAATTTTAGCATTTACAACTTTTCTAAAAAAGCATTAAAATATCCTAGTAAGGCAATAAAGCTTTACTAGGATTAATTTATTTCTTGTCTTTAATTTTCATTTTACAGGTATCTTATGAGACCAAGATATAATAGCATTTTCATTATCTGCTTGGTAAAAATCTTTTTCTTTCTCCCCCCATAACAAAATCAAAAAACCTTTCAAAAAATAAATACTCAACATTAGCATACACATTTTTGTGTCCAAACTTTTTAACATTATCATAAATATAAATTGAAGCCTCCTCAGAAACGTTGCACATGGTTTGAATCATAGCAGGTGTTAGACCATGAATATTTTTAAGTAGAGCAATTGGAGCTAAAAGCTCTGCAGCAAAAGCATCTGCTTCTTTTTCTAAAATTAAATATTGATTATCAGATAAAGTTTTTCTTACATCAGTTTCATCAAAATCTTCAAGATGTCCAAGGACTATATGTCCAAGCTCATGAGCCAAGGTCCAAACAAATCTTCCATAAGGCTTAATGTCATTTTTATAAATTGTTAAATACCTGTTATTCGATAGATATGTAGAGGCCAAACAGTCATCTATATCTTTAAATTTAAAAGGATCAACTCCACCACAATATTCTATAGCTGTAGCGTAATCTACTAAAGTGTAACCATATTTGTTAAATAGTAATTCTATATTAACAGGCAGTGAGTTTATATTGTTTTCAAGTAAAATTTCCTGAGCTTTCTTAATAGAGCGCTCACGTTTTACAATTTTAGGCAAGCAATCCCCCATCATTTATCACCTCTGGTTAAATATACTAATATTATACCGAACAAATGTTCGGTTAACAAGTAAAAAAAGAGAAAGAAAATTTAAGTTATTTGTTTTTTCTCTCTTCTTTTTCAAGAATAATTTCAATAAAATCAGCAAGATCATCTAAAACTTCCTTTGGCTGGTTCTTAGCTCTTTGAAGCGACTTAACAAGCTTTTCAGATTTTGATATACCAAGTATAGTCTCATCTTCTTCATTTTCATCTAAAAGCTTTGCCATCGGAACATTTAATGCAGAAGCTAGCTTTTTTAGTGTATCAAAGGCTGGCTTCTTTTTTCCGTTCTCAATTTCTGAAATAGTTGATTTTGATAAGTCAGTCAAATTAGCCAAATCAATAATAGACATATTCTTTTCTTTTCTTATTTGTCTAATTCTTTCACCTATATCCATAACTTCACCACCTTTAGGGTTCGCTAATACTTACTTATATTATATCATATGGTTCTTAAATGTAAATAGAAATTAAAGAAAAAGTTAGCAAGAGTGAAAAAACATAAGAAAAGTTCACAAAAATAGAACTATTTAGGTTCACATTAATTTGAATTGAGTTCGCATAAGTGATAATATCTAAAACAAAGGAGGTGAGGTAAGTGAACAAAATAAAAGAAATAGCAAAAGAAAAGAACATGACAATCCAAGAGATAATTGAAAAATCAAGGATTTCAAAGACACATATGTATGACATCATAAACGAACGTAAAAGTCCTACATTAAGAGTTGCTGAAAGAATAGCAAAAACGCTTGACGTCGATTTAAGCGAACTTTTCCCACTTAAAGAAGAATAATTGAAAGTGAGGGGTGAAGATGAAGATTGAAATCACTTTAAATGCATCTGAGGATTTATTAGAGGCAATAAAAAGCATAGCAATGTTTGTGGGAAAAATTAATGATGAAAAGAACAATGAAGGTGCAGATAATTCATCTGTATTGGAGGAAAAACCTAAAAGAGAGCAGAGGAAAATCACACTGGAAGAGTTAAGAAGCAAATTAGCCTCAATTTCGCAGAGCGGTAAGCAGAAGGAAGTGAAGAACCTCATAAAAAAATTTGGTGCAGAAAAATTAAGTGAGATTAAAGAAGAAGACTATGAAGAACTTTACAAGGAGGCAGAAAAGCTTTGAAAAAACATGCACTACTTTCTGCTTCAAGTTCTAAAAGATGGCTTATGTGTCCACCAAGTGCAAGACTTGAAGAAAATCTTCCTGAAGAAAAAACTGTCTATGCTGAAGAAGGAACATTTGCACATAAGGTGGCAGAAGTCTTTATAAATTTTCACATACAAAAAATCAATAAAGATGAATTCGCAACTGAGATGAATAAGCTTTCTAAAAGTCCTTTTTATACCCAAGAGCTTTTAGATTATCTTGACATTTACATAAGCTTTGCGGTTGAGAAGATAAATTCAATTAAAAATGGTATTGCATTAATTGAACAAAGACTTGATTTTAGCCAATATGTTCCTGAAGGCTTTGGGACAGGTGATTTAGTTTTAATTGATGAAAACTTATTAGAAATAGTTGATTTAAAGTATGGAAGAGGGGTAGCAGTAGAGGCACAAGACAACACCCAAATACGACTTTACGTCTTAGGAGCCCTCAACCAATTTGAATGCTTATATGATATTGATACAGTAAAAATGACAATTTGTCAACCACGCCTTGATTCTATAACAACTGAAGAAGTGAAAGTTAAAGACTTAAAGGAATGGGGAGAGAATTTCGTAAAACCAAGGGCAGAACTTGCATATAAAGGTGAAGGAGAGTTCTGTGCAGGTGAGCACTGCAGGTTCTGCAGAGCAAGATTTACTTGCAGAAAAAGAGCCGAGGAAAACTTAAAGCTTATTAAATTAGACTTTAAAAATGAAGCACTCTTAGATGATACAGAAGTTTTAAAGATATTAAATAGGATAGATGAAATTAAAAGGTGGGCAGATGACATTTATACTTATGCCTTAAGTCTGGCAGTAAATGAAGGCAAAGTTTGGGAAGGCTTTAAATTAGTTGAAGGCCGATCCAATAGAAAATTTATAGATGAAAAAAAGGTAGTAGAAAAACTTTTTAGATATGGATTAAGTGAAGGTGAAATATACACAAGGAGCTTAAATTCAATAACAGCCCTTGAGAGAAAACTTGGAAAAGAAAAGTTTAATGAAATCTTAGGTGATTTTGTTATAAAGCCTCAAGGTAAGTTAACACTTGTAAAAGAAACTGATAAAAGACCAGAGTTTAATTCACCACAAGAAGATTTTAGTTAAAAGGGGGATAAAAAGATGAAATAGCAAAATACAAAGGTTGTTACAGGAAAAGTAAGATTCACTTATGTAAATGTTTTTAACAAAAAAGCAATTGTAGAAGGACAGGAGCCCAAATACTCTGTATGCATTTTAATTCCAAAGACAGACACAAAGACAATTGAGAAGATAAATAAGGCAATTGATGCGGCAAAGGACTTAGGAAAGAATCTTTGGGGAGGAAAAGTTCCTTTAAACTTAAAGACACCAATTAGAGATGGGGATATAGAAAGGCCAGATCAGATAGAATTTAAAAACCACTATTTTTTAAACGCAACAACAAAAATAAAGCCTGGCATTGTGGATATAAATTTAAATGAAATAATAGATGAAAATGAGTTATATTCAGGCTGCTATGGAAGAGTTAGTATAAATTTTTACCCATTTAACCAAGCAGGTAATAAAGGAATAGGATGCGGACTTTTAAATCTTCAAAAGCTTGAAGATGGAGAAATGCTTGGAGGGAGAGCAAGGCCTGAAGATGATTTTGCTGATGATGATATTCTAGGGTGATGCAAATGAAGTATCTGTCAATTGATATTGAAACATTTGGTAGGTGTGACCTCACAAAATGTGGGGTCTACCGATATATTGAGGATGAAGAATTTGAAGTTCTTTTATTTGCCTATGCATTTGATGATGAAGAGGTAAAGGTAGTTGATTTAAAAAGAGGAGAGAAAATAACAGAAGAAGTTTTAAATGCACTAACCGATGAAAATATAATTAAAACAGCCTTTAATGCTAACTTTGAAAGGACATGTCTTGAAAAATATTTAAGCTTAAAACTATCCCCTAATCAGTGGAGATGCACAATGGTTCATTCGTTATATTTAGGTCTACCAACAACATTAGAAGATGCAGCAGAGGTTTTAAATCTTGAAAATAAAAAGATGAAAGAAGGAAAAAGCTTAATAAAATATTTTTCAGTTCCATGTAAACCCTCAAAGTCAAATGGCTTAAGAACAAGAAATCTTCCAGAGCACAGCTTAGAAAAATGGGAAACATTTAAAGAATACTGCAAAAAAGACGTTGAGGTTGAAAGAGAAATTAGAAAAAGACTTGAAAAGTATCCACTCCCAGATAAAGAGCACACCCTTTGGGTGCTTGATCAAAAGATAAATGATTATGGAGTAAAAGTTGACACAAAGCTTATTCTAAATGCAATAAAGTGTAGCGAAATAACAAAAGAAGAACTTCAAAAAAAGGCAAAAGATATAACAAAGCTTGATAATCCTAACAGCTTAATTCAGCTTAAAAATTGGCTTATTAATAAAGGGATAGAGGCAGATGAGCTATCCAAAGAAAATGTAGAGGAATTGATTGAAAAGGTTAAAGATGAAGATGCGAAAGAAGTTTTAAAGCTTAGATTAGAACTTTCTAAAACATCAGTTAAAAAGTATGAAGCAATGATAAGGGCAGTATGCAGGGATGATAGAATAAGAGGTCTTTTGCAGTTTTATGGTGCAAACAGAACAGGAAGGTGGGCAGGAAGGCTTTCGCAAATTCACAATTTCCCAAGAAATAATTTAAAAAACATAAAAGAGGCAAGAGAGCTTTTGAAAAGTGGAAACTATGATATCCTTAAAATCTTATTTGATGAGAGCATTCCTGATATATTGTCCCAGCTTTTAAGAACAGCAATTGTCCCTTCAGAAAGCCATAGATTCATAGTATCAGACTTTTCAGCCATTGAAGCAAGAGTTATAGCTTATCTTGCAGATGAAAAGTGGGTTTTAGATACCTTTAAGGGCAACGGAAAGATTTATGAGATGACAGCAAGCAGGATGTTTAATGTTCCAATTGAGAAAATAGTTAAAGGAAATCCTGAATATGATTTGAGGCAAAAAGGAAAGGTTGCAACACTTGCTTGTGGTTATCAAGGAGGAGTTGGTGCTTTAAAGGCTATGGGTGCATTAAAGATGGGACTTAAGGAAGAAGAGCTGCCATCAATAGTTAAAGCATGGAGAGATGCTAATCCTAACATAGTTAAGTTTTGGAAGGATGTTGAGGATGCTGCAGCTGAGGTTTTAGAGACTAAAGGCTCAATTACTTTAAATAAGGGTCTTAAGATATTTGCAGATTCCAGCTTTTTATTTATAAAACTTCCTTCGGGAAGGCATCTTAGCTATCCAAAAGCAAGAATAGAAGGTGACTTTAAGATAACTTATGAAGGGATAGAGCAAGGGACAAAGAAGTGGTCAAGAATAAAAACTTATGGCGGAAGATTAGTTGAAAATATTGTCCAAGCAGTTGCAAGAGACTGTTTAGCTGAGGCAATGATGAGGCTTGATAGGGCAGGCTATAAGATAGCATTTCATGTTCATGATGAGGTTGTTTTAGATGTTCCGCTTGGATTTGGATCAGTTGAAGAGGTTAAAGAAATAATGACAAGAGCAATAGAGTGGGCAGAGGGACTTCCTTTAAATGCAGAGTGTTTTGAAACTTACTTTTATATGAAAGATTAGATAAGAAAGAGAGGGAAATGTAATGATGAGCAGCTTAGAAGTATTCAGAAACAGTGAATTTGGAGAATTAAATGTCTTAATAATTGACGGAAAAGAATATTTTCCAGCGACAGATTGTGCAAGAATTTTAGGATATACCAACCCTCAAAAGGCTATAAGGGATCATTGCAGGGGGTGCACGAAACGTTCAGTAGGGGTAGTAACAGGGAAAAAAGCTGATGGAACAGATGCTATACAGGAAGTAGAAATGAAATTTATACCAGAAGGAGATCTTTATAGATTAATTGTTAAATCAAAATTACCTAAAGCAGAACGTTTTGAACGATGGGTTTTTGATGAAGTTTTACCTTCTATAAGAAAACACGGAATTTATGCAACTGATAAGCTAATTGATGAAATTATTGCTGATCCTGATTTAGGTATAAGACTTTTTACAGAGCTTAAGGTTGAAAGGGAAAAGAGAAGACAGCTTGAGATTGAAAATGCAATGAGCAGGCAAATAATAGGGGAGCTAAAACCAAAGGCCACATATTATGACTTAATACTTCAAAATAAATCACTTGTTCCAATAAGTAAAATAGCAAAGGACTATGGTATGTCAGGTAAGGCAATGAATAGGCTTTTACACGAACTTGGCGTTCAATACAAACTGGGAGATACCTGGCTTTTATATCAAGAATATGCAGATAAAGGCTATACTCAATCAAAGACTCATATAATTGATGCTGATAAAACAAGAATTCAAACATACTGGACGCAGAAAGGACGCCTATTTCTATACGATTTACTGAAGAATAAAAAAGGCATAGTACCATTGATAGAACACTATGTATAAATATACAGAAATAATGCATAAAGGGTGATTTTATGAAACATGAAAAGCTTGTATATATTTGCTCACCACTTAAAGGTGATGTTGAAAAGAATATTCTAAGGGCTAAAAGATACTGTAGATTTGCCTATTCAAAAGGGTTTATCCCAATAGCACCACATATAATTTTTACATCGTTTCTTGATGATGATAACCAAGATGAAAGACAAGATGGGATGCAAATGGGGCTTAAACTTCTTTTAAAATGCCATGAAATATGGGTGTTTGGTGATGTGGTTTCAGAAGGTATGGTAATAGAAATAAAGATGGCTAAAAACTACAGGATACCGATTAGAAGATTTAATGCATTTTGTGATGAAGTGGAGGGTGATATTTTATGCTTAAAAACGATGGAGTAATACACATAGCTGCAGGTAGAAATAGAAAAGAAAAGATATGGGTAAATAAAGAGATGAAGTGGTCTGAGCTTGTAGAAAAGCTAAGCAGCACCATAAGAACGCATGAAACGGTTGAGGAATATAAGGCTATGACAAAACAGGAACAGGATGATATAAAGGACGTTGGAGGTTTTGTTGGAGGAAGTTTGAAAGATGGAAGAAGAAAGAATACGCATGTTATAAGTAGAAGTTTAATAACTCTGGATGCCGATCATGTAAAAGATGATCTCCTTTATAAAATTGATGAAAAACTAAAATGTGCATACTGCATATACTCAACCCATAAGCACACAAAAGAAAATCCAAGACTTAGGATAGTGATTCCTCTTAAAAGAGCAGTTACACCTGATGAATATCAAGCAGTGTCAAGAAAAGTAGCAGAGGATTTAGGCCTTGATAACTTTGACGGCACAACATTTGAGGCAGCAAGATTAATGTATTGGCCCTCAACCTCAAAAGATGGGGAATATATTTTTAAAGTTTATGATGATAAATGGCTGGATCCTGATAAGGTTTTAGTGTTATTCGGCAAATTATTTCATCTCAAAAAATTCAAATTAATTTAACCTAAAAAGGATTTAAAATAGCTAAAAATGCAAGGATGAAATAATTTGCACCACAAAAAAACAGAAAAAAAGTCAAAATGTTTAATCCTTAATGAACATAAAAAAAGAGGGGTAACCCCTCATGGTTAAGCTGAAATATTTACTTCAGTCTGAGCTTCGTAAATAAGCTCACTATCAATAACTCTTGTGTTTTTGTTAGCTCCAGCAATCAAGCTCATTCTTGCAATTGCGTTTAGTGGCCTTAAAAGCCCATTAGAGCTTGAATATAAAAGTTCGAGGGCATCATCAGTGAATATTGGCTCACTTCAACCAGCAATTTTAAGCATATATGGAATATACAGCTTTACTTCATCTAAGGTTAATCCTTTTAAAGAGTAATTAACAACAATTCTTTGTCTTAGTGCTTCATGCGGTTGCCTTTGAATTTGAGATATAAATTGAGTTTGACCGGAAAGAATAAGAACAGCACAATCTTTAGAGTCCATTTGAAAGTTAAAAATTATTCTTAGATCGTCAAGTATTGAATTTTAAGGAATTGAGCTTCG
>NZ_CAKP01000042.1 GCF_000297115.1 Caloramator australicus RC3
TCCTAGAAACCATCTGTATGCAACATTTGTTTCTATTTCTTTTATTGTTTGACGCATAGATTTTATACCAAACATATATTGAATTAAAACTATTTTAATTAATACAACAGGATCTATGCTTGGTCTTCCATTATCTAAGCAATACATGTCCTTTACAAGATCATATATAAAATCAAAATTGATAACTTTTTCTATTTTTCTAACTAAATGATCTTCTGGAACCAATTGATCAACAGAGATAAATTCTACTTGTTCTCTACGAGTTTTATCTTTGTTGATTGTTAGCATACTTATCCTCCTTTATTACTTCGTATATTATTATATTTCGACATAAAAAAAGAGAATCCTTTTTTTGCGATGGATTCTCTTTAAAAAATTATACTTTGTCAACAGTCTGAAGCTGATGGCTTTTGCCATCAGCTTTTTTGCATATTTTTTGTGTAGTTTGGAAAACTAAAAGAGGGAGATGATAACGTGAAGGCGGTTATAGAATTTATTAAAGACCAATTTAATTTTAATACTTTTGTCTTATTTTTAATTTCAAGTGTTTTTTTATATTATGACAGTTTGGATTATAACAAAAAAGCCTTGCATTATGAAGCAAAATTTGCAAAGTATTGTGCTATTTTTTCTATAGCAATAGCAATTATCCTTTATATTGTAACCAAAATACTTCCTTGATGGAGTGATTTTTATGAGAAGAAAAAGGGAAGTTACATATACATATACCCCTGATTCTAAGACAAAGATTAGTAAAAACTTAAATGAAAATATAGAGATTATAAAAACCATCCTTAAGGATTGCGATGATGTTGTTTTTAGGGAATTTGAAGTGGGTGGAGACGATAAGATAAGGATGTTTTTGTTTTACGTTGATGGGATGGCAGATAAGCTCCTTTTAGATGAATTTGTCCTAATGCCCCTTATGATATCTTCAAGGGAAGTTCCGCCAAGCTTTGATGAGATTAAAAGTAAGCTTTTTGAGGTTACAAAGGACAATGCGATGGCTGTTACTGACTTTAAAGAGGTTGACATTATTGAAGATCTTATTATGGAGGTTTTAAGTGGGGATACAGGACTTTTAATAGATTATACAGAAAAGGCCCTTTTAATTGCAACAAAGGCCTTTCCAACAAGAAGTGTTGCAGAACCTTCAGCAGAAACGGTAATAAGGGGGCCAAGGGATGGTTTTACTGAAACTATTAGAATAAATACTGCCCTCATAAGAAGAAGGGTAAGGGATCCAAGGTTTAAAATAAAGCAAACGAGGCTTGGGGTAAGATCAAAGACGGATATTGCAATAATGTATATAGATGATATCGTAGACAAAAGGGTTTTGGATGAGCTAAATAGAAGGCTTGATAAAATAAATATAGATGCCATTATAGATAGCGGGTATCTGCAGCAGCTTATAGAAGAGAGGGCCTTTTCTATTTTCCCTCAAGTTCAAACGACGGAAAGGCCAGACGTTGTTGCAGCGGCAATTTATGAGGGAAGGATTGGGATTTTAGTTGACAATTCCCCCTTTGCCCTAATCATTCCTGTTACTATGAATGCCTTTTTCCAATCAGGAGAGGATTATTATTCAAGACCAGTTATCTCAAGCTTTGTAAGGTTTATAAGGCTTTTAGCTGGCGGATTATCTATATTGTCACCAGCTTTATATATAGCTATAACTTCCTTTCATCCACAGATAATACCTGCAAAACTTGCCCTATCCATTGCAGCAACGAGGGAGGGAGTTCCTTTTCCAGCTTTTATTGAGGCAATATTAATGGAAATCACCTTTGAGCTTTTAAGGGAGGCGGGAGTTAGGCTGCCAAGGCCTATAGGTTCAACAATAGGAATTGTTGGAGGTCTTGTAATTGGTCAGGCGGCAGTATCTGCAGGAATAGTAAGCCCTATTATGGTTATAGTAGTTGCGATAACTGCAATTTCAAGCTTTAGTATAACTAATTATGAGCTTGCAACGGCTTTAAGGCTTTTAAGGTTTATATTCATGATAGCGGCATCGATTTATGGCCTTTACGGAATCGTTCTTGCTTATATAGGGACTTTAATTTATACAGTTAACATAAAAAGCTTTGGAACACCTTTTCTTGCACCTATGGCTCCATTTTATTTTGAAGATATGCAGGATGCAGAGTTTAAGCTGCCATTAAGGTATATGAAAAGAAGGCCAATGCATTTTGACCCTAATGATTTAATAAGGCAGGGTGATGAAGATGGTTCCCAATGATGATAAAATTTCCACATTTCAATTAGGCCTTATTATATATTTAACTCCTATTGGTGTTGGGATTTTTACTTTGCCGGCTGTCCTTGCAAAGGACGTTGAGACAAATGGCTGGATTAGCTTAATTTTAGGCGGATTGTTTTGTATGCTTATAATATATTTTATTTCCGATGTTGGGAAAAAATATTCAAATCTTGGCTTAGTTGAAACTTTAAAGTTTTTGTTTGGAAAGGTTTTAGGAACCATTCTTGCCTTTCCTGTATTTATTTACTATATAGTTTTTACTGCGATGGAGATAAGGATATTTGGTGAAACTACTAAAATGTATCTTCTTTTTAAAACACCCCTTGAATATATCATGATCCCAATTTTGATCTTGGCAATGATTCTTACTCGAAATGGTATAGAATCTATAGCGAGGTTTTTTGAGGCGGCCTTTTTCCTGATTGCCTTTACATTGTTTTTAGTTATATTAATCTACCTTCCAAAGAGCGACTATTCTAATCTTTTGCCTATTTTAAGGGTGGAACCTTTAAAATTAATTAAATCGGTTAGTGATAGTCTTTTTTCGCTTTCGGGCTTTGAGGTTTTGTTTTTGCTCTTTCCCTTTATAAGAAGACCAGAGAAGGCCCTTAGGAGCTCATTAATTGCTATTTCTTTTATAACCATACTTTATGTTGTAGTATTCATCCAGTGTATTGCAAGGTTTGGGGTTGATTATACCTCTACTCTTTTATATCCTACGCTATCCCTTATAAAATCTTCAGATATTCCAGGTGCTTTTATAGAAGGTATTGAAGGTTTGTTGTTTTCCCTTTGGATAGTGCTTATATTTACTACAATAGTAATGCTTATTTTTGCCTACAGCATAGTTGGTTCTAATTTAATTAAACAAAAGGAGATAAAACACACAGTAATATTGTTTTTACCTATGATATATGTAATTTCTTTAATTCCTGATAGTATAGCTGAAACTTTTGAGTTTACAGATAAATTAGTTATATTTCTTGGATATTATACAATAATAGCTTTACCAATATTGATGTTTATCGCATCGAAGATAAAGGGGGCAAGAGGATGAAAAGGATTATAATGCTTTTATTAGTCCCTCTTATTTTAACAGGATGCTGGGATAAGACGGAGATTGAGGATAGGATGTTTATATATGCAATTGCCGTTAACAAAGTTGAGGACAAAAAAAGTGAAAGTGATTTAAAGCCTTTTTATGAGTTTCAAAATCAAAATCTTGAGGTTACTTTTTTAGTTCCAAATCCATCTAAAATTCAAGGTGGGGAATCGGATGTCCTTGAGGAGATTACCGTAAGTGCACAGGACCTTCCAGAGGCTGTAGGTATGATAAGAAAAAAGCAGAATAGAGAACCCTTTTTTGGTCATGAAAAGCTTTTGATTTTAGGGGAAAAACTTTTAAGGGATGAGGAATCATCAAAGGAAGTTTTAGATTGGATAGATAGGGACCCTAAAAAGAATAGGTCCGCCTTCGTAGTTGCAACTAAGGATATCAAGGAGCTTATTGGTGTTAATCCAAAGCTTGAAAAACTTTTACCTTCATATATAACAGGAATTTTAAAAAATGATACGGTTGTTGCCACTATGATTAGCGTCAGCTTAAATGAATTCTTGGGAAATATAAAATCCAGTGGCATGGCTATGATTCCTATTATTAAAAGGCAAAAGGATGAGATTGCTATAAAAAATGTAGCCCTGATAAAGGATTTTAAATATTTAGGTGAGCTTGATGATAGATATATAAGGGGATACTCTATAATTAACAATAAGCTTGATGAGGGCAAAAAATTATTTAATTATAAAGGCAATATTGTATCATATAACATAACATCCTCTAGTGCGAAAATAAAGCTTAACGAAGAAAATGGAAGGCTGGTATTTACTGTTGATGTTGAAATGGAGGGGGATATCGAGGATTATTTAATAAATGAAGATATATTAAAATCTGATATTATAAGGGATTTGCAGGATAGCATCTCAAAACAATTTGAAATAGAACTTAAAGAGGTTGTAAGGCATTTTCAAGAGGACATTGGATTTGACTATTTGAATTTAAAGAGCTGGACGAAAAAGCATAAATATAATCTATTTAAAAAATACGAAAAAAATTGGGATGAAGCCTTTAGGAATGCAAAATTTAATTTTAAAGTTAAATCCTATATAAGAAGAGTTGGAGTAATAAGGTGAATAAAATTTAAAAAAGGGGGAATACTCTATGTTAAAGGTAAAATAAGGGGGACAAAGTATGAAAAGGATTTTAGCACTTTTAATTTGCATTATAGTTTTTGTCTTGCCATTTTTAGTAGGATCAATTCAAAGGACAGATGGTATTATTAGATTCCATGTTATTGCAAACAGCGACAGTTTAGATGATCAGAATTTGAAATTAAAGGTGAGGGATGAAATTTTAAGGGAAATTTATCCTGAAATTAAGGATATAAAGGATTATAATGAAAGCTTTAAGATACTTTCTAAAAACATTTCAAGGATTGAAGACATTGCCAATAAGGTTTTAGAGGAAAATGGGTTTGATTATAAATCAAGGGTTTATCTAGGAAATTTTAATTTTCCTGTAAAAAAATATGGCGATGTAGTTGTTCCTCCAGGGGAATATATGGCCTTAAGGGTTGTTCTTGGAAATGGGGAGGGTAAAAATTGGTGGTGTGTCATGTTTCCACCCCTATGTTTTATAGACATCACAAGAGGAAAAATTGATCCTAAAAGCGAAGAAATGCTAAAAAGGGCCCTTGAGGAAAATAGCGTTGAGACTTTTAAAGGAAACAAAAGAAATAAATTGGAGCTTAGGTTAAAAAGCTTAGAAATAATTTCAAATACAATAAAAAGGGCAAAGATGGGACTTAGATGAATTCCTTCTTTGCCATTTTTATTAATAGATCCCCTACATCCTTTGCTGCATTTGGCTTTGACTTTTCCTTTGCCATATCCTGCATGTATTTTAATCTTAAGGGGCTTGAGATTATCTGGTTTATTATTGAAGGAATGTTATCTACCTTTTTAACATAGGCAGCAATGCCACAGTTTAAAAGATATTCCGTATTTTTTTCCTCTTGCCCGGGTATAGGATTTGAAAGGATTAAGGGAAGTCCTTTAACCAATGCTTCGCTTATTGTAAGCCCACCAGGTTTTGTTATAAGAAGGTCGCTGGCGGACATCAAAAGATTAACCTTATCGGTGTATCCTAATATTTTAGTTTTCTTATTGGATTTTAACGAAAGATTTAAAAGCTGATTTTTTAAAATGGTATTATATCCCGTAACGGCTATTATTTGAATATCAAGATTGCTAAAAATAAGTTTTTCAAATATTTCTTTTATATTTCCAATTCCAAGGCCTCCACCCATTAAAAGTAGAGTTAATTTATCCTCAAGCTGTAAAATTTCCCTTGCTTCTTTTTTAGGGATTTCTGTTAAAAAGGCGGAAGATACTGGAATTCCAATAGGATATATATTTTCTTTTGCAACCCCAAGGTTTAAAAGGTCGTCTATAAAATCCTCATTTGGAATTATATAGGCATCGATATATTCGTGAATCCAAAAAGGATGTGGTGCATAATCCGTAAGTATTGCAGCAACAGGGATATTGGTTTTACCCTTTCTTTTTAAAATCGACATCATTTCTATTGCAAAGGGATGGGTGCAGAGGATAACATCCGGCATCATTTCTTCTAATAGATTTTTTAGTTTGATTGAAAAAAGGTCATGAATTAAATTTGAAATGGAGGCTAAAGCATCCTCGTTTTCAGAGTAGTAGTAAAGCTTTCCATAAAGTTTGGGAGTCTTTTTTAAGGATTTTAAATAGCCACCAATTATTAGCTTGTCAACTATAGGATTTATATATTTTAGAGCATCTATCATTTCAAATTCAACTTGAATGTTATTTCTTATGTAGTATTCCTTTACGGCCTCTGCTGCCTTTTGATGCCCCTTTCCTGCTGAAATTGTTAGGGATAGAATTTTCAAATTAATCACCTCTTGTTTTATTATATAGCATTTTTAAGGCAATTTGGCTAATATTACAAAGGATTAACATAAACTTAAAAAAATATTTAATTTAATACATATCATTGAAAAAAATGTAAAAAATATCTTTAGAATTGTTTTTAAGGAGGGGTGTTATGAGAAGGTTAGTTCAAATATTCCTTCCACTTTTAATAGTATTTTTTATGGCTCAATTAGTTATTCAAATAAAGGATATAGAAGCGGCTTCATACAAAGTAGGTTCTAAAGGAGATATAGTTAAAAAAATTGAGGAAAAGCTAAAGGCATTAGGATATTTTAAAGGAAATCCTGATAATTATTTCGGTCAAGATACTAAGGATGCGGTAAAAAGGTTTCAAAGGGCAAAGGGGCTTAAGGTGGATGGAATAGTAGGTAGCAATACTTTAAGGGCCCTTGGAATAAATGAAGGACAACAAAGTTCTAAACCCCAAAGGACTGATGTTAATCTTCTTGCAAGGGCAATAAACGGTGAAGCAAGAGGAGAGCCTTATATAGGGCAGGTGGCAGTAGGGGCAGTTATAGTTAATAGAACAAGGGATCCAAGGTTCCCTAAAACTATTGCAGGAGTTATCTATCAGCCTGGGGCCTTTACGGCTGTTGCCGATGGTCAGATAAACGCAAAGCTGGAGCCAACACCACAAAAGGCTGCCAACGATGCTTTAAATGGATGGGACCCATCAGGCGGTGCAATATATTATTATAATCCAGCAAAGACGACAAATAAGTGGATATGGTCAAGACCAGTGATAAAGAGAATAGGAAAGCATGTTTTCTGCAGATAGGAGGGTTAGTATGTTTAACAAAAGGTCCTTTCTTGCGATTGTGGTTTCTATAATTGTAGTTGGAACATCTACATATAGCTTTTTGCTTTATCTTGATAGAAAGGAGTTTAGAAATTACCTTCAGGGGCAATATCAAAAGAACTTATATGAGCTTATTTCAAACGTTGAAGGAATACAGGTTTCTCTGTCAAAGTCAAGGGTAACATCATCACCAAAACAGGCCTTAATACTTTTTAGCGATATTTGGAGGCAGGCAAGTATAGCACAGGATAAGCTAAATTCCCTTCCTATAAACCACAGTGCAATAGCTCAGACAACAAAATTTTTAACTCAGGTGGGTGATTTTTGCTTTGCCCTTTTAAAGACTATAAACTCTGGCCAGAGCCTTTCTGAGGCAGATATGAATACCGTTGATAAGCTGACGGATTTTGCAGGATACCTAAACAATGAGCTGCATCAGCTTGAAAGGGAGATAAGTGAGGGGAATATAGACTGGACGGAAATTAAAGATGCAGGTTCATCGATGTTTAGAAGGAACCTTGCGGAAACGGTTGATATGAAATTTGAAAGGATTGCAAAGGAACTTCAGGAGTATCCAACATTAATTTATGATGGACCGTTTTCAGAAAACGTATTAAATATAAAGCCAAGGGTTTTAAAGGAAAAGGAAGTTTCTTTAGAAGAAGCTAAAAGAATTGCCAAAAAGATTATAGGAGAGGATAGGGTAGAGTCAATTTCAGTATATAGCGACAAGACCAGCGATAAGGTTCCTGCCTATGCCCTTTCTGTTAAAGTAAAGGGTAGAAGGGGCGATGACATAAACATCGACATAAGCAAAAACGGTGGTAACCTAATCTATATGCTTGACCCAAGAGAAGTAGGAAAGCAAAGGATTAAAATAGAAAAGGCAGTTAAGATAGGTTTGAAATTTTTAGAAGATAACGGATATGAATCCATGATTCCTACGTATTCTCTAAAATATGACAATGTTGCCGTCATAAACTATGTTTATGTTCAAGATAAGGTTTTAGTATATCCTGATCAGGTTAAGTTAAAAATTGCCCTTGATAATGGTGATATAGTTGGAATAGAGGCACAGCATTATTTGATTGCCCATACAAAAAGGAATATCCCAAAGCCAAGGATAACAGCTAGCGAGGCAAGGCAAAATGTAAGCCAAAAGCTTGATATAAAGAATGTGAGATTAACGATTATTCCAATGGAATCTTTAAAGGAAGTATTCTGCTACGAGTTTTATGGAACCTATAAGGGAGAGAAATATTTAGTGTATATTAATGCGCAGGATGGAACGGAGGAAAGAATATTAAAAATCATAGATACTCCCAATGGAGAGCTTACTATGTAGCATTTGAAAATATTTCATGATTAAGGGATTTGTTTTGGGGGAAAATATAAATAGGAACAAAACAGGGGGGATAAAGATGTCAAGAAGGCATGGGATTATGTCAGATGCCTTAAAATACGAGCTTGCAAAGGAGCTCGGCGTTTACGACATCGTTCAAAGAGAAGGCTGGGGTTCAGTTCCATCGAGGGATTGCGGCAACTTAGTTGCGGCAGCAATAAGATATGCTTCAAAACTTGTGGAGGAAAAAAGGTAAGTGGGTGCTTCTGCACCCGCTTAATTTTTTAATTTTTGGGGGACAGTTCTCAATTGTTTTAAATATTAAACAATTTTATAGGGACAGTTCTTAATTGTTTTAAATAACAAAAAATTTTAAGAGAAACTGTTGAAAAATTTATTTTTTGATTCACACCGCCAAGCAATTCCCTGGTATTTGCTCAATTTGCTAAGCAATTGTAATTGCCATAGCTAATAGGAGATACCTTTTCTAATCCTACCCCAATCCTGTCGAAATTATTGCAAAGCCTGAACGCCAAAGAGAGTTTGTCTAGGATCTGAATATTTTAGCAAACATTCTTTAACTATTTCTAAGTAAACAATTTTTAGCATTCCAACCCTAATTACACTTACTTAAAGCATATTTTTTTCTTTACAAACTTACCTTGTTGTTTTATTATGTATTTGTTATTAATAAGGACGAATTTTAAATATAATTATATATAGTAACAGATAAAGGTAGGGGATTATATTGGATACAAGACCGATTGGGGTATTCGATTCAGGAATTGGTGGTCTTACTGTAGTTAAGGAAATCATGGAATTTTTGCCAAATGAAAATATAGTTTATTTTGGTGATACAGCAAGGGTTCCATATGGAACAAAATCCGCTGAAACGGTTACAAGATATGCCTTTCAAAACACAAGATTTTTGCTAACCAAGGATGTTAAGGCTATAGTTGTTGCCTGCAATACAGCATCAGCGGTGAGCCTTGATGCCCTTCAGGAATCCTTTGATATTCCTATAATAGGAGTTATAAAACCTGGAGCTTTTGCTGCCGTTAAGGCAACTTTAAATAAAAAAATCGGCATTATAGGGACAGAAGGAACAGTAAATAGCAGGGCCTATGAAAGAGTCATTAGAAAGCTACTTCCGGAAGCTGAAATTTATGCTTATCCATGCCCGTTATTTGTCCCAATCGTTGAGGAAGGATGGGCAAATACAAAGGTTTCCTATATGGTTGCGGAGGAATATTTAAAGCCCCTTAAGGATTCTAACATCGACTCTTTGGTTATGGGATGCACCCATTACCCACTTCTTATGAAGGTTGTTGATGATGTGCTAGAGCATAAGGTTAAGCTTATTAATCCTGCAAGGGAAACGGCATTGGAATTAAAAAATATATTAACTGAAAAGGGAATAGAAAACAGTCAAAATGTAGCTGCACAATATGAATACTATGTTAGCGATAATCCGGAAAAATTTAAAAAAGTTGGAGGCAATTTTTTAGAGCATGATATAATAAATATAAAAAAGATAGATATTGAAAAATATTGATAAAGGTGATGATAAGATGAAAAAGAAGGCATTAATTTCAGTCAAGACAATTCAAAATATAGATGGAGAAAAGGAAGTTGTTGAACTAATTACAGAAGGTGAATATTATAAATCAGGAAGTCAATATATTGCTGAATATGATGAGACAGAAATTTCTGGAATGGAAGGGACAAGAACCACTCTAAAAATGGAAAAGGATAGGGTTAGCATTGTAAGAAGAGGAACTACCAATTCAGATATTGAATTTAAAAAGGGCCAAACTACTGTTAGCCTATATAGCACACCCTTTGGGGTCTTAAACATTATGATTAAACCAACCCTTGTTAAGGTTGATGTTGATGAAAACGGTGGGAAGGTTAAACTGGAATATAAGGTTAATACAAACGATACTGGATATATTGACAACCTTTTAGAATTAAACATTAAAACTTCAGAAGGACAAAACTAGCACCTTTTTGGGTGCTATTTTTTTACTTAAAGCTATTTTAAAGTTAAAGTTTAAGTTTAAGTGGCGACTAAACTTGTCATGAATTTACTTTAACATAAAATTTTGTCATAGTATCTTGCGACAAACTTTCTTATTTTTAGATAAATTATTCTGTTGTTTATATTGGAATATGATGCTAATATAATTTTATGAAAATTTAAAATGGGGTGAAGAAATGGAATATTTTATAGGTAAAAGCAACAAAATAAAAGAAATAAAGGATTATGCACAAAAAATTTCTAATTCTCCATCCCCACTTTTAATCTATGGTGAAACAGGAACTGGAAAAGAGGTTTTAGTAAAATATATCCATGATATTGGCAATAGAAGGGCAAAGCCCTTAATTAGCCAAAATTGTGCTGCAGTTCCTTCCAATCTTTTGGAAAGCATATTATTTGGAACTGTAAGGGGAGCCTTTACAGAGGCCCTTGATAAAAAGGGGATTTTTGAAATGGCAAATGGAGGAATATTATATTTGGATGAGCTAAATTCCATGCCAATAGAACTTCAGGGAAAGCTTCTTAGGGTTTTAGAGGATGGAGTCGTAAGAAGGATTGGGGATTTAAAGGAAGTTAAAGTCGATGTTAGAGTAATAGCCTCAACTAATGTCGAACCTGAAATTTGTATCGAAAAAGGTTTATTAAGAAGGGATCTTTTTTATAGGCTTAGTGTATTTTACATACAATTGCCTGAGCTTAAAGAAAGAAAAGAGGATATAATAGAATTATGTGATTATTTTATAAATGCATTTAATAGAAAATTTAATAAAAACATTTTAGGCATATCCCAGGAGGCACTTGAGTTTTTTTATAACTATGATTGGCCAGGCAACATTAGAGAGCTTAGAAACGTAATCGAAGCAATAATGAATATAAAGGATGAAGGCTTTATAACTCCTAAAGACCTTCCTCATTATATAAAAAGGGAGCATAAGGGGCTTGAGGAATTAGTAAGTGAATATGAAAAAAGGCTCATCAAAGAGGCACTAGCTTTGTATAATGGAAATGTATCAAAAGCAGCTAATTTTTTAAAGATTCCAAGGCAGACTTTACAGTATAAAATTAAAAAGTTAGGCATATGAATATTATTAAGTTAAACTTAGGAGGGATAACATGAGAATTAAATGGTTGGGACATGCATGCTTTAAGATAACATCAGCAAAGGGGGTAAGAATTTTAACGGATCCCTTTGATGATAATGTAGGATATCCACTTCCACAGGTTGAAGCAGATATAGTAACCGTTAGCCATCAACATTTTGACCATAACTTTATAGATTGCGTTAAGGGAAACTTTGAGGTTGTAAGTAAGGTTGGAAATTTTTATGTCAAGGACATAAATATTACAGGAGTTCATACATATCACGATGAGGAAAATGGCAAAAAAAGAGGCGATAACATCGTCTATGTTTTTGACGTTGATGGAATTAGGGTGTGCCACTTAGGGGATTTAGGTCATGTATTATCGCCTGCACAGGTTGAGATGATTGGAAAGGTTGATGTTCTTTTAATCCCTGTTGGAGGAATCTTTACAGTAGATTCTGAGAAGGCAGAAACTATTGTAAAACTTTTAAATCCAAAGATAGTAATTCCAATGCACTATAAAACAGAGCCTTTAAAGTTTAATTTAGATCATGTCGATAATTTTATAAAAAAATTTTCTAATGTTGAAAGACTAAAGGGGCAGGTAGTTGAAATTAAGAATGAAGATCTTAAAATGAATGAATTAAAGGTAATAGTTTTAAACTATTAATAAAGGCGAAAAGCCTTTATTTTTTATTGATAATTTTCTGTTTTTGAAGTAAAATATAAAAGTTAATAATACAAAGGAGGGGCGTTATGGCAACAAAATATATCTTTATAACAGGTGGGGTTACATCTTCTCTTGGTAAGGGAATAACAGCAGCTTCTTTAGGGCGATTGTTAAAAGCAAGGGGGCTAAAAGTCTCTATTCAAAAGTTTGACCCATATATAAATATAGATCCAGGAACCATGAGTCCATATCAGCATGGTGAGGTCTTCGTCACCGATGACGGAGCTGAAGCAGATCTTGATCTCGGTCACTATGAGAGATTTATCGATGAAAACTTGTCTAAAAATAGCAATGTCACAACTGGGAAAATATACTGGTCTGTAATTCAAAAAGAAAGAAGAGGAGATTACCTCGGAGGAACAGTTCAAGTTATCCCCCACATTACTAACGAAATAAAACAAAGAGTATATAGAGTTGCAAAGGAAAGGGAAGTTGATGTAGTTATTACAGAAATTGGAGGAACAGTAGGAGATATTGAAAGTTTACCCTTCTTAGAAGCAATAAGGCAGATAAAATACGATGTTGGAAGGGAAAATGTTTTATTTATTCATGTAACTTTGGTGCCCTATCTTGGAAAATCAGGGGAATTAAAAACTAAGCCTACACAACATTCAGTAAAGGAACTACGAAGCATCGGTATTCAACCTGATATAATAGTTTGTAGAACTGAAAAGCCTTTATCCTTAGAGCTTAAGGAAAAGATAGGACTTTTCTGTAATGTTTCTGCTGATGCTGTAATACAAAATATGGATGCTGATACTATATATGAAGTTCCTTTGCTTTTACATGAGGAGGGGCTAGATGATCTTGTTGTAAAAAAACTTGGCTTAAAGTGTTTAGATGCTGAACTTTCTGATTGGAGAAACATGGTAGAAAAATTAAAAAATCCAAAGGAAAAGGTAAAGATAGCCCTTGTTGGAAAATATGTTGAGCTTAAGGATGCTTATATGTCTGTTGTTGAAAGCTTAAGACATGCAGGGATTGCAAATGATTGTGAGGTTGAAATAGATTGGGTTAATGCTGCCCATATTGATATGGAAAACTACAAAGAAATATTAAAGGATGCTGATGGAATATTAGTTCCTGGAGGCTTTGGAGATAGGGGAATTGAAGGAAAAATTTTAGCCATTAAATATGCAAGGGAAAATAATGTTCCATTTCTTGGAATTTGCCTTGGAATGCAGCTTTCGGTAGTTGAATTTGCAAGGGATGTTGCAGGATTAGAGGGGGCAAATAGCTCTGAGATAGACCCTGAAACTAAATATCCTGTAATTGACCTTATGCCAGAACAGAGGGATGTAGATGAAAAGGGAGGAACCATGAGGCTTGGCCTTTATCCATGTAAGATAAAGGAGGGCACCTTCTCTTATGAGGCCTACAAGGATGAAGTTATATATGAAAGGCACAGACACAGATATGAGTTTAACAATGAATATAGAACAAAGCTTATGGAAAAGGGTCTTGTTATTGCAGGAACATCACCCGATGATAGGTTGGTTGAAATAGTTGAATTGAAGAATCATAGATGGTTTGTTGGGGTGCAATTCCATCCAGAGTTTAAATCAAGACCAAACAGACCGCATCCTTTATTTAGGGATTTTGTAAAGGCGTCCCTTGAAAATAGGCGTGCAAAATAGGCGTGCAAAATAATGCACGCCTTAAATATTTTTTGTAATTTTGGAGATAATATGTATGGTGATGCTATGAGGATTTTGATTAAGAAAGCCTCCACACACTCGTGACTTTAGTCATGAATAAGGACGCTCTAATAATAACATATATTATTTGTGTATCATAACTTATATTAGTTAAAAGTTTGTTTTGTGTAACAACATATGTTGCAATAATTATGAGGTGTAAGTATGGAAAAAGCTTTTAAATTTAGGTTTTATCCTAATAAACAACAAATAGAGCTTATAAATAAAACCTTTGGTTGTGTTAGGTTTGTATATAACTATTATCTTGCAAAACGAGAAGAAATATATAAAACTCAAGGTATAACATTTAATTATAAAGATTGCTCAGCTGACTTAACTAAACTTAAACAAACTAATATATGGCTAAAAGAAACAGATAAGTTTGCACTTCAGAATTCATTGAAGGACTTAGACAAAGCATTTAAGAATTTTTTTGAAGGCAGAGCAAATTATCCAAAGTTTAAGTCAAAGAAATGTAAATATCAAAGCTATAGAACAACATTTACAAATAACAACATTGAAATTAAAGGAAACAAAATCAAACTACCCAAATTAGGCTGGGTAAAGTTTGTAAAATCAATGGAAGTAGAGGGTAAAATATTAAATGCAACTATAAGTAGAACTCC
This sequence comes from Caloramator australicus RC3, assembly GCF_000297115.1. Lineage (GTDB taxonomy): Bacteria > Bacillota > Clostridia > Clostridiales > Caloramatoraceae > Caloramator > Caloramator australicus. The sequence goes on from NZ_CAKP01000042.1 coordinate 14,604, forward strand.
AACAGGGAAATATTTTATTTCAATTTGCTGTAGGATAGAAAAAACTACAGAAAAGTCTAAAACTAACAAAGTAATAGGTATAGATTTAGGAGTAAAGCATTTTCTGATAGATAGTGAAGGTAATAAAATATCCAATCCTAAATATCTTATAAAGTTAGAAAAAAGACTTATTAAGGAACAAAGGAAGCTTTCTAAAAAACAATTAGGCAGTAGTAACTATAAAAAACAAGCTAAGAAAGTAGCAAAAATACATGAGAAGATAAGAAACCAAAGGGAAGATTTTTTGCAAAAGCTGTCCTCTAAAATTATAAACGAAAACCAAGTTATAATTTTGGAGGACTTAAAGGTTAAGAATATGTTAAGAAATAACAAACTATCAAAGTCCATATCAGATGTAGCATGGTCAAAATTTGTAAATATGCTTGAATATAAAGCATTATGGTATGGAAGAACAATAGTAAAAATAGATATGTTTTATCCATCAAGTCAAATATGTAATGTATGTGGTT
>NZ_CAKP01000041.1 GCF_000297115.1 Caloramator australicus RC3
CTATCCGTCGCGGGCGTAGGAAATTTGAGGGGAGCTGTCCTTAGTACGAGAGGACCGGGATGGACGAACCTCTGGTGCACCAGTTGTCATGCCAATGGCACAGCTGGGTAGCCAAGTTCGGACGGGATAAGCGCTGAAGGCATCTAAGCGCGAAGCCCACCCCAAGATGAGATTTCCCACGCGGAAGCGGTAAGACCCCTGGAAGACTACCAGGTAGATAGGCCAGAGGTGTAAGCGTCGTAAGGCGTTTAGCTGACTGGTACTAATAGGTCGAGGGCTTGATCTTATTGTGCAGTGTAATCCGGTGGTAATGGAGGTAGGGAAACACCCGTTCCCATTCCGAACACGAAGGTTAAGCCTACCTACGCCGATGGTACTAGGCTGGAGACGGCCTGGGAGAGTAGGTGACTGCCGGGTAAATTTAAAGCCTCAACCGAAATGGTTGAGGCTTTTTTACTTGTGGTGCCTGGCACTTAAGTTTAAGATTTATTGTATAAAAAAATTATTTTGGTTAAAGCTATTTTTTGAGGTGAGTTTATGAAACTTATATCAGGAGAACTTTTTTGGAGTAAAGATGGAATTCCTTTTAAATATGAATATTTAGATAGGAACGTAAAATCAGATGTAGTTATAATTGGTGGAGGGGTTAGTGGTGCCCTATGTGCCTATTATCTGTCATCATCTGGTCACGATGTTTTGCTTATTGAAGGAAATATAATAGGCTATTTCAGCACTAGGGCGTCTACATCTATACTTCAATATGAAGTAGATACTAATTTAATAGGTCTTAGTAACCTCCTTGGTGAAGAAAATGCTGTAAAGGTATTTAAAATGTGTAGCAATGCAGTTTATGAAATAGAGCAAATAATCAAGGAACTTGATAATGACTGTGAATTTAACTTTAGAAAGAGTCTTTTGTATACTGATAAAAATAAAGACATAAAGCTACTTACTAAAGAATATGAACTCAGAAAAAATAATGGATTTAAGGTTGAACTTGTTGATAAACAACGGGCTAAAGATATGTTCTCCTTTCCAATGGAATTAGGCATATTGTCAGATGAAGGCTCTGGTGAGATAAATCCTTACCTATTAACACATTATCTTATTAGAAAGGCTTTTAATCGCGGCATAAAGGTTTATGAGAATACTTATATTAGTAAAATGGAGTTTAAAGGCGATGAGGTTATTCTAACAACATCTAACGGTTTTACTATTACAACAAAAAAAGTCATAATTTCAGCTGGATACGAAGGAAGAAAATACTTACCTAAACCCTATAGAGTTAAGTTGACAAGAAGCTTTACACTTGTTACAAAACCCATTAAAGAATTTAACGGATGGTTTGAAAGATGTATAATAAGAGATACAGAAGATTACTATACATATTTTAGAACAACTAAAGATAATAGAATTATGATGGGTGGAGAAGATATAGAAATTGGCGGTGAGCATAGCAAGATGGCTGATCTTAAGGATGAAAGGGTGGCAGAGGAAAAATATAAAAAGTTATTTAATAAACTTAAGAATATGTTCCCAGAAATAAAGGATATAGAAATAGAATATAAGTTTAATGGCATATTTGGAATAACTGGTGATGGTTTACCCTATATTGGAGAACTACCGGGAATGCCTAACTGCTATTTTTGTTTAGGATATGGATCAAATGGCATACTTTATTCATTGATAGGTGCTAAACTGATTAGGGATTTAATATCAGGAAAGGAGCCTAAGGAACTAGAACTATTTGGGTTTAGAAGAAAAAAGATAGTCAGCAATCACTAAGATTGCTGACTTTTATTATATGTAGTATAATCCACTTAGAAACTTAAGTTTCAAAACATATTGAACATAACAAATTAATATAAGAGAAGAAAATTAAATGATGAGGAGGAAAAAGCTTGAAAATAGCTGTCATTGATGGCCAAGGAGCAGGTCTTGGGAAAACCTTCATAAAGGAATGCAAAAGAGCCTTCAAAAATAATGTGTATATTTTTGCTTTAGGGACAAACGAAATCGCAACCTTAAATATGTTAAAAAACGGTGCTGATGAAGGCTTTACTGGAGAGATAAGAATAGTGGATTTTCTCACTAAAAACAAGATAGATGCTATAGTAGGACCGATAGGAATTCTAATAGGTGGAGGTATAGGTGGAGAAATTACTTCAAATATTTCAAAAGTTATATTTAACCTAGACTGTATTAAATACATAATTCCGCTGCAAAAACATGGTATATTTATCCCAGGCACACGAAATTTAGCTATAAGAGAGATTATAAAAGAAATAA
>NZ_CAKP01000040.1 GCF_000297115.1 Caloramator australicus RC3
AAAGAGGTGGAGGAAACTTCGCAAAGGCTATCGGTGAAGTGGTAGGTCTTAAGAATGCAACAGGATCCGATATCAGAGGTTTCTGTGCAGGGCCAACTCATGCCCTTGTAAACGCTGCTGGGTTAGTTCAATCAGGGGTATTTAAGAATATCGTTGTTG
>NZ_CAKP01000039.1 GCF_000297115.1 Caloramator australicus RC3
CTGCTTCATCAACCTCGTAACCTACTATCTCCACAGGCGTTAATTCGGGTAGTCCCTACCCTACTGTTTTTACTTATGCTATGCCTAATATCCTCTTTCCTTCTTTTAATATATTTTTACTTGCATTTACATCTCTATCATGGACTGTCTTACACATTGGACATTCCCACTCCCTTACGTTTAAGTCTTTTACTTCTTCATTTTTATAACCACATACATTACATATTTGACTCGATGGATAAAACATATCTACTTTTACTATTGTTCTTCCATACCATAATGCTTTATATTCAAGCATGTTTACAAATTTTGACCATGCTACATCTGATATGGACTTTGATAGTTTGTTATTTCTTAACATATTCTTAACCTTTAAGTCCTCCAAAATTATAACTTGGTTTTCGTTTATAATTTTAGAGGACAGCTTTTGTAAAAAATCTTCCCTTTGGTTTCTTATCTTCTCATGTATTTTGGCTACTTTCTTAGTTTGTTTCTTAAAGTTATTGCTACCTAATTGTTTTTTAGAAAGCTTCCTTTGTTCCTTAATAAGTCTTTTTTCTAACTTTATAAGATATTTAGGATTGGATATTTTGTTACCTTCACTATCTATCAGAAAGTGTTTTACTCCTAAATCTATACCGATTACTTTGTTAGTTTTAGACTTTTCTGTAGTTTTTTCTATCCTACAACAAATTGAAACAAAATATTTCCCTGTTGGAGTTCTACTTATAGTTGCATTTAATATTTTACCCTCTACTTCCATTGATTTTACAAACTTTACCCAGCCTAATTTGGGTAGTTTGATTTTGTTTCCTTCAATTTCAATGTTGTTATTTGTAAATGTTGTTCTATAGCTTTTATATTTACATTTCTTTGACTTAAACTTTGGATAATTTGCTCTGCCTTCAAAAAAATTCTTAAATGCTTTGTCTAAGTCTTTGAGCGAATTTTGAAGTGCAAACTTATCTGCTTCTTTTAGCCATATATTAATTTGTTTTAGTTTAGTTAAATCAGCTGAGCAATCCTTATAATTAAATGTTATACCTTGAGTTTTATATATTTCTTCTCGTTTTGCAAGATAATAGTTATATACAAACCTAACACAACCAAAGGTTTTATTTATAAGCTCTATTTGTTGTTTATTAGGATAAAGCCTAAATTTAAAAGCTTTTTCCATATTTACACCTACTTTTCTTTTTGAGATAAAATATATTGTTTAATTTGTTCTTCTGTATTTTCACTAACAGTTGCAACAAAATATGATGGGTTCCACAAATGTCCATCCCATAATTTTTGTTTAAGTTCTGGAGACTCTTTTAACAATAATCTTGCACTTACACCTTTTAAAGCTTTTATCATATTGGGAATATAATGCTGTGGTGAACATTCTACTAATAAATGAACATGATCTAAATCTGTATTCATAAGAAGTATTTTGAATTTATTATCTTCAGCTATATAATTAAGTATTTCTTTTAACCTTTTTTCTATTTTGTCTGTTATAATTTTATGTCTATATTTAACGCACCAAACTATATGATATTGTATATAATATACATAACCTCTACCATGATAAACATTAGCCATATTTTCACCTCATAATTATTATAACATATGTTGTTACACAAAACAAATTTTAAACTAATATAGATAGTGTCAAGATATTGTAGGTTAATTTTTATAGACAACCCCTTAAATTAGCTAGTTTCAAGGCGTTTGTTAAATTTAAAAAACTTAAATTATATTTTCATATTTTATTGATTTTAATATCCTGTAAATTGGCGTTACTTTCCCTATGTTCAATATCGTTATATTATTCATAACTTCACGTGAAGATTTATTTATCTTTCTTATCGCTTCTTTTATTTTCTTCTTACTTACCTTGAAGGCTTTTTCATCTTCCTTAAACACACTTATTTCCCTTAAATTTCCTCCATTCTTGCTAAATACCCTTAGCTTTGCCATTATCTTTAATCCTTCCTTGCTCCATCCTAATGGCCTGCTGCTTAATCTCGCCGATAATACATGGCTTACATGCCCTTCTGCGCTGCATCCTATTACATCATCGTCATCTTTATATATTTCTATCCCTTCCCAGTTGTTTAATATATACCTTCTTACTTCTTTTATCCTTTCTTTTTCTGTATTAGTTTCTGCTTTACTTGCAAGCTCCTTAAATATTTCCCTTAAACCTTCTTATCTCCTTCATTTATGGCTTTCCATATCTTTTCCCTATATTCTTCTCTCTTTGCTGTCCCTCTTATTATGTATTTGTTTAAATGATATCTGTCTAATACAAATTTCGTCTTTTGGTAATCCACTCTATCCCTTCCTTTATCCATCTTGCCCCATCCCCTGCTATATATATCTTTTCTATGCTCTCTATTTCATAATTCTCATACACATAATTCGCTACATCTATCCATATTTCTTCTGCTTCTACTCCTACGTATGCTTTGTAATATACATTTTTTAATTTCATTCCTTCCATTCCTCTCTTGCCTTCCTTCATGAACATAGACAAGCCTTGGCATCTCCTTTTTGCCATTCTGCAGTGCAACATGATCTTCATCCGCTTCTATGTATAATACCCTTACCTTCCTTTTTTCTTTTACTTCTCTCTTTAAAGAGGCTGGTGATACCCTGGGGGGAGCTGTAGAAGTTATAGCCTTTAATGTTCCACATGGACTAGGTAGCTATTCCTTTTATGATAGAAGGATGGATTATATGATTTCAGGAGCAATGATGTCTATCCAGGGAGTTAAAGCGGTAGAAATTGGAGATGGTTTTGAAGCTCCAAATATTTTAGGAAGCCAGTTTAATGACAAAATAACTTATGAAGGTGGAAGCTTTAAAAGAAAAAGCAACCACTT
>NZ_CAKP01000038.1 GCF_000297115.1 Caloramator australicus RC3
CGTTTCAATCCCTCATAGGTAGGCTAAGAACTAGGGGTTATAGATAGTGATTATTACAGCAATATAGGGTTTCAATCCCTCATAGGTAGGCTAAGAACTGGGTAAAGCATTAAGTCCTGATTTTAGTGTTTATGGTTTCAATCCCTCATAGGTAGGCTAAGAACGTTACGCCGGCAGAAGTTGTAAAAGTGCTTGAGTCAAGTTTCAATCCCTCATAGGTAGGCTAAGAACTCAGGGTATATTCCTTTCTGTATTAAATCATTTATATGTTTCAATCCCTCATAGGTAGGCTAAGAACAAGTTATAATGCTGAAAATACACCTAAATTAAAGAAGTTTCAATCCCTCATAGGTAGGCTAAGAACCTCCATCTGCTTTGTTTTTGTATGAAAAGCGAGTTGAGTTTCAATCCCTCATAGGTAGGCTAAGAACCAAAGAACCTTTTACAGCAGAGATGTTTAGTGTTGAGTTTCAATCCCTCATAGGTAGGCTAAGAACTTGGTGATTTTATAATGGAATGTGATTTTAAATTTGAGTTTCAATCCCTCATAGGTAGGCTAAGAACTTGGCCAAGAAAATGAAAAAGGAAAGTGAAGCGAGGTTTCAATCCCTCATAGGTAGGCTAAGAACGTAATACTACCTAAATTCCCTGGAGTATATGAAATGTTTCAATCCCTCATAGGTAGGCTAAGAACATTATTATATCACAACTTGTCCAAAACGCTTGTGGAGTTTCAATCCCTCATAGGTAGGCTAAGAACAAGCGAGAGAATGAAATGTTTCTCGTTCATCTCTTTGTTTCAATCCCTCATAGGTAGGCTAAGAACCAGAATACATTATACTAATTCCAAAATTAGCACTTGGTTTCAATCCCTCATAGGTAGGCTAAGAACCCGTTCAATGCTTATTATAACTGGGTTTGAAGATTTTGTCAATTTTGAATTTTTTGTTAACAAAATCTTCAAACCCTTGAAAATACTCATTTTCTTTTGTCGTCGATCCCCAGCACTTTTTGCAGGATTGGAGGTCGACGACAAAAATAAAATTAAAAGATATCGTAGGATTTTTCTTGCCTTATAAACCCTATTTCCTCGTTATAGCAATCGACTACCCTTTCCCTTGGTAAAATATAAAGTCCAAATTGCTCATCAAACAACGAATGGTATTTTATAGGCAAAGATACGGTATAATCCCTTATTATATTTTTTATCTCTAGGTATTCCCTTCTTCTATCATAATAATCCGTTAATTTTAACATATCACAATATCTTTTAAAGGTCGACTGTGCTAAATCATCATATATTACAAATGCATCCATAAATCCCGGATTATCTTCTATTAAAGAAAATTTATATAGTGGAAGGGCATCTTTAGTCTCTTGAGAAAAATTCAATGTTTTTATTGAATTAATAAACTTTTTAGACTTTTCCTTTGACCTATCCTGCTGAATTAATTTAAAATAATCGGAAACTATATCAAAATATTCTCCCTCGCTGTATTGGGGCTCTTTTAATATTTTCTTTGTTATTTCAAGGGTTGGAATCCCGTATACATACTTACCAAAACCAAAATTTAAAACATCATTATCTTCTGGAACCAAGGAATAAACATAAACTAACCCATTATCCTTTAAACCGTTTCTATTACATCTTCCGGCACATTGAATAATTGAATCCAAAGGACCTATATCCCTTATCACAACATCAAAATCAACGTCAACCCCAGCTTCCACAACCTGAGTTGAAACTAATATTATCTTTTCCCCCTTGTCTAAAAGCTTTTTTATATTCTTTATCCTTTCCCTTCTATGAATAGGTATTAGATTAGTGGACAAATAAAATACAGGTCGGTTTAGTTCCTTTAGATTATTATATACATCCAAAGAAGAGCTTATAGTGTTGCAAACTATTAAGTAGGATTTATCCTCTATTCTTTCTTTAAACTCATCTAAAAAAGTGCTAAGCTTTTTGTTGTTTAAATCAGGCAAAAGAGTTGTTCTGTTAAACATAAAAAAATATTTTTGGTTATCCTCTAAAAGTTCTATTGAATTTTTTAATATGTATGGCTTAGTTGCCGTCATCATTACTATCCTTAAATCATATATTTCACATGCCCTTTCTAAAACAAATTCAACAAGAGGGAGCAGTGATATATCTATGGCCTGTATCTCGTCTAAAATTATAATTGAACCTTTTAAATTTATTAGCTTTTTTAACATCCTGTTTCTTGTTCCTATTAGCGTTTCAAACAGCTGAACAAAAGTAGTTACGACGATTCCGCTTGACCAGTTTTCAATTAAAAGCTCAGATTGTAAATTATCAAAGTCATACTCATCGCTTTCATATTTTATATTTGCAAGGCTATGATGTTTTAATAAATATCGTCCCGATTCCTTCTCAAATCCCTCTATATTTTTATGAAGCCTATAAAGAACATCATAGTTTTGCTCTATAATTGAAGTAAATGGAAGGGAATAAATAATCCTTCTATTGTCCCCTAAAAGCTCCCTTAACTTCACCGCTGCAAAAAATCCAGCAAAGGTTTTTCCTGTTCCTGTTGGTGATGTTATTGTAAATATCTTAGAATTTTTATAGTTTTTTTCAATATTTTTTTGTATTTTTTCAAATATCTCACTTCGAATTTTATTTATATCCATATCTTTGTTTTCTAAATCCTTTTCCCTTTCCCTGTTTAAAACCTCAAACCCAGCAAACATTTCATATGGTATTTCTATTTTTGCTGCACTTAGTTTATCCGCCGAAATCAAGGCAGAATAAAGCAGTTGGTGGATAAAATATAGATTTTCTTTTTTAGCCATTTCCATTTTAATTTGAAGTTTTTTTAGACTTTTTAAAACATCCACTATATCACAGTTTAAAAACTCTAAAAAGTAATCCTCAAAATTCAAAATACTATATTCTTCTTTAATTAAATCCTTATTTTTAGCTATATCCTTAATTTGCTCTTTGGCAATCTCTATTTTTTCTGTCAATCTAAAATCGCTATCTAATATCCCCCTCATCGTAGAGGGTAAATCTTCAGAAATATTTTCTAAATCCCCATGATGATGCAAAACTACGCTATAGGATATTAAGGGTAGGAAACTATCCTCCCTAAAACTTTTTAAACTGCAAAAGGCAGCAAACAATGCTGATAAAAAGCCATGGTCTGTAAATTTTCCCCTCTTTTTCGTATTAAGATACCTTTGAAAATATGATGTAAACTTTCCAAAGTCATGGCAATAGGATATTATTTTAAAACAGGGTTTAAATTCTTCATCTATCTTATCTTGGTTTATCTGATACACTTCTTTTAAATGCTCAATCAACCTTTTACCTTCATGAGAACAAAACATATTTTTCACCTCTTAAAAAAGGTGCCATAAGGCACCTACATTAAAACTATTTTTTCATCGTTTATTTCATAATAGTTTGAGTTAAGCTTCACCCTAAGGGGTCCCCCATTTTCTTCAAAAATATAATCTTCAATCTCCTTAACTATCCTATCCTTTAAAAAGTCCCTTGGCATTTTTTCCTTAACTATAATGCCCTCTATATTCACATCAAGTCCACCTTCTTTTATAAGGCTCTTTCTTATTATAGAGGATATTTCTACAAAGTCTTCATCAAATTTACGCTCTCCATGAAACCTACCTATAAACTCTATAGATAGATTAAAGGATGCAACACCTAAGTAGGGAACATAGTGAAATCTGTTGTTCTTTAGCCTATCTTCTAAATCCTCCATTAATCTTTCATCAATATGATTTACATAAACCCTATATCCTAAATTACCTTCAGAAGTTACAATTTCAAAGGGAACCTGAGTGTGTTCCTTTGGCTTTATAACATGACTTATCGACGTTGCCTTTATATAGTTAAGGCTCTGGACTATCTTCCTTGTAGGTGTAAGTTTTTTAAGTCCAATGTTTAATTTTTGGCTGTCTAATATTTCGTAATAGCTATCCCTTTCATAGCCTAATATTGCTGCGATAAGACCCTCTATTGTAGTCCTTGGAGGCACGGAATAGGAAAGGGATGATGAATTTGTGTAAAACTTTCTAAAATGTGCAAACTTACCCTTTAAATCAAACACCAAAAAGTCCATAACTTCACCTTATTTCAATCAAATTGAAATCCTTAAGTGCCTCCGACAATACAATAACCCCTTCATTAATCTTAAGTTCAAGGTTTTCGTCTACAAAATAATATATATTCTTTATTTTATCCCTGTTTTCCCTTAAAGTATCTACAAGCTTTTTAATATCTAAGAAGCATTCCTTAATATCCCTTATGCTCTCAACCTTTTCCTTTAGTATTATTAAATCCCTGAAATCTCCTAAGATCGTTTCTGAATCGATATATTCAACCCTTATATACAGCCTTGGATATTGACCTATTTTGCTTCTTGTGGCTTGATTTTGAATGGAATGTCTCATCGCCTCATCTAAAAGTTTTAAATCATCATCCGTAAGCTTTGTCTTTGCTGCCCTTTTGCCGCTTACGACACCTGAAAAGGCAATCAATGAATATTTTACTCTAAAATCCCTTCCCATAGTTCCCTGCTGTGCCTTTTCATTTGTTGAAAAATGAGAAGTAATGCCAGCCTCAAGAAGTTCAACTTTATTTAAGGAATATCCCCAGTTAAATTGAACAGGTCCTATATAAGCCTTGTTATCACCCTTTATTGGCATTGTTGCACCAAACATTCTAACGTCTATAAGCTTATTTAAAATTTCATCTTCAGTAGAATTTTTAAACTCCTCCATTCTTTTTTCTGCCGTAACTGATTTGTCCTCCACCTTTCTTACGAATATGTCATATCCCTTATCAAGTAAATAATCCCTTATATATCTTTTGAGCCTTAAGTCAGAAACTAAATTTATATCCCTTTCGCTGTCCATACGTGGTCTGTTTTCTTCATCTGGATCTCCATTAGGATTAGCAAATTTAGCATCATAAAGGAATAAAATTTCACTATTGTTCATTCTCATCTTCCTCCTTCATCATAACTTTTGTTGTGGCATAGGAATAGCCTGAAAGAATATAGAATAGGTTTTCGTTTTTATTGAGTTTCCAATTGTCCAAGTTAGAATCTAAAAGCTTTTTAAAATCAGCATAAACAACCTCGTTGTAGTTTCTTATCTTTTCTTGTTCCAACTTTGCATAAACCTCATTTGAAAGTTTAATAAGTTTAGATTTATCTATTCCGTTAAAGTTTAACTTGTTTAAAATAGGCTTTTTACCGTCGAACCTATGGTATTGGCTGTTTCCAATCTCTCCAATTAAAACTCCTAAAAGGAACATAGCTGTTTGCTGTTCGTCATATCCCATGTTAGAGATATATTCCTTTATGCTTTCTTTAACATTAAGTTTAGCAACATCCAATCCCTTTCCCTCCTTTAGACATCCAAGCTTTTCTAAAAATTTTATGAGCATATTGGAATTTAAAATGTAAAATTCAATTTCACCGTTATCTATGTTATATCCTTCCTTTTTAAGCATAATCACTTTAGCAGCTTCGATGAATTTGTCTATAAGCTTTTCTTTATTTATTGGTCTTGATGTGAAAATATTCTCGTAAAAATTGAGGATATATCTATATTCCGTCGCCTCGCCTCCGCTTACTTTAACGGGGATTAAATAATATATGTTTTGTAGGTTTAAATATGTCTTATAACTAAATCCTAATGATTTTTCAATTAGGTCGTGGGAATACTTTGATGCCTTTGCTATTTTTTCGAAGATGTATGGTGGAACGTCCTTTATGAAGCGTTGGATTTTAGTGGATTGATTGGATTTTCTAAAGAACATGAAGTTGACTAAAAAATAGCTTTTTTCATCCCTTAAGTTAAGAATGTCCTTTTCTAGATTTTCTATGTCTTTTAAATTTTTCGCTGTGTTATATGAGTTGTTAAGCCTTTTAACTGCAAAGTCAAGTTCTTCCTTATTTAGTGGCTCACCATATATAAAGTGGGGAATTATATAAAGGTTGAGATCGCCTATTTGGGTTTTTAAATTGTTTTCGATGTAAACCTCTGCTGCAATTACAGAGTTTAAGCAGTTCTCACAAAGGAGCATGTTTTTATAAAACTTTTTTGAATCGAGTTCGCTGGCAAAGGTTATTTTGTCGATTATATAGTATTTTATTTTCATCTTCTTTAAATCGTAGGTTACATTTTCATCCGAGCCACAAAGGCTGCAGCACAAATTACTATCTTTTTTCCCCTTGTCCTCATTATCTTCTTTGCTACCTGCACTTTTATACTCTAAAACCTTATTTTTATATTCTTCATACTCAGTTAAAGGAATGTCATCAATGCAAATTACAAAAAAGCCAAATTCATTAAATTTTACACCATATTTTTTCTTTAAAATATCTTCAAACTCCTTCTCAAGAACCTTTAAGAACCCTTTATCCTCCTTGCCTTGCATTGAATAATCATTATACAAATTCACAACGTTAACATCATTATCTAAATATGCTAAATTCAAAGCATATCTATATTTATTGCTTTTGGCATTTGGGTTTACCTCCACATAAAATTTTTCAAAAACATATTTTAGCTTTTGATTTAAAAAATCACCAAAATCAATATTTGTTAAGTTAAAAATCGTTTCTGATAAAAAGTAAGTTATACTCTTATTAGAGGCAAACCATTGGGGAGACGTAGGACCATTTGCTGTTCCAACGTATAAATATTTCTTCACCGTATCGCTGTCCATCTCCTCTGAGATATCAAGCTCTAAATTATCCTTCTTAAAGTTTAGCTTAAGAACTAAATAAGGCCTTCCCTTTTTATCGTTAATTGGAAGCTCTTTAATGAGATTATCAAGAAGATTTCCTTCTTCAAGAAGGGCCCTTCCGATCTGCACTATTCCCTCTAACAAAATTTCACCTCCTTATATAAATTCAAAACAGCCAAACCCTTGGGAATTTTTAGCCCCTAAACCTACATCATAGGCAAGCTTTAATATTTCTGGTGAGCCGTTAACTTCAAAGATTCCATTCCAACCCTTTATAACCGTTCCTTTATAGATGACTATACTCTCTTTTAGATTTTCTATTGGAGTAATTTTAAAATATTTATCCTTCGGCTCTTTGCCAAAGTAAGCCATATATTTTTTTATTAGGTTTTTTCTTAAAATTTCCTCAAACTCTTTTTCTTTTGGGTTATAATAATAGGTCTTTTTTCTTCCTTCTATTTCAAAGGTGCTATAGACAACTATCGGAGATTTTGTTGTAATCCTTCCTCCGCCTTCTTCAACGTCCATATGCTTAAGTTCAACCTTTTCTACCTGAATATGATTTCCTATAAGCTTTATTCCCTCGTTTAAAAGAACGTTGTTTATAATATATTTCATAAATTCCTCTTCAATAGTTGAAATCTGTAAGCTTGCACCATCAAAATAGGTTATCGTTTTATTTCCCTTATCGATTAAAAAATTCCCCTCAAGCCTTGAAAAGGTAAACATTTTAAAATGCCTTTTTTCATATTTAAAGCCTTGATCGTGAATAAATCTTGAATAATTTTCATCACTAAGAAGTTTTAATATTGCTGCCTGAATTATATGGTTATAATGGATTGGAAGGACAAGCGGTTTTTCAAATTTAAGCTTTAAATTTGCCCTCAAAATATCACCTCATAAGCTTATTTTATATATGTTGCCATTCACATTTTTTTGCACAATTATTACCTTATCTTAAAAATTCTACATAAATATTTAAACTCCTGCTTTTTTATGGAAAAATGTAGAAATGTCAAAAAGTCAAAATGTCAAGTGGCAGGCACAAAAAAGACTACCTTGCGGTAGCCTTAAGCTGTTATTTTCTTTTCTTGTTTTTCCCTTTCTCCAAATAAAAATGATATATAGTTTATGAAAACATACAATACCATTACGCTTGCAAGTATCTCTAAAAAGCTAACATAATATTTGAAAAAGCTTATATTTACTCCCGATTTTCCAAAAAACACGTTTGTTCCTTTCATTGCAATTGCTGTAATTACAAACGGGAAGGTAAGGGATGAAAAGCTTGGGTAAAATTTAAGTTTTAAAATGCTTGGAAGATAAATTAAAATAGCAACAAACATTATTACTGATAACATAAGCAAGAGGTAAATTATAAGTTTATTCTTTTCATCAAATGCACTTAAATATCCTGCAAGACAAAGATTTGCAGGTGCTGTTAATATTGCCGTCGTAGGAATTGCAGGCTCAGGTATGTTCTTTATTTTAAGTAGTCTATAAAAAATTAAAGGTAGTAAAATAATATAACTTACAAAGCCAAACCAAAATATTACTTGTCCTATGCTTTTCATTCCATATAAAGGTGAGGGTATCGAAGCTGCAACTATTCCAACATAAACTACAAAATAACTTACAAATACTTTTTTAAAATCAAAGTTTAATATGAATTTTTTTGTAAAATATACAATATACGCCGCATGCATAATTAATCCTATAACCCAAACTCCAAAGGCTATACTTTGATTGAAATTCTTTACATAAGTAGATAATATCATCATCCCCATGAAAAACGTAGGAGCAACACTTGCTACAACAGGATTTTCTAAGTCCTTTAATATATCTTTATAATATAAAGTTAATTTAATAACTAACAATAAAAATAATATAAAAGAAATTCCACCCAAAATTCCTCTTAAAACATCACTATAACCCGCTAACAAATTTCCAAGTGATGCAAGGGCTAGCATAAGCCCAGCCATTGGAATAGGAACTTTTTTTATTATTCCTTGCATGATGCCACCTCTTCCAATGTTTTTATTTTATTTGCTATTTCTTCATCCTCTAAAAGCTTTTGTGCTATAAATGCAGCAACTTCACCGGTAATTCTTACACAATGGGCCTTTCTTTCTGGACTTGCAAATTCATAATCCTTTACAAGGACTCTGCAGCATGTGCTCTTGTAAAGCTCCTTTATATGGTCATGAAGGGCTGCAGCAACAGGAAACATTTTTTCCTTCATAGGTTCCCCATGGACTCTTCCATAAACCATACCAAGGGCCATAACCCCACCACTTACAGCACCACAAAGACATCCTGATTTTCCTACGCCAATTGGGAAACCCGAAGCCATCCTAACTATTTCAGCAGGATATGGCCAGCCTAATAATTCGTTAATAGTGTGAACCACAGCTTCCGAACAGAAGAACTCTCCCCTTTGGAAATACCCTTCTGCCTTTTTTCTTACATCCTCTATTAATCTTTGCTTATCCATAAAAATTCCTCCTTATATTATATATTTTTTGCAAATAATGCAGCTCCGATGGAGCCGGCAAATCTTGCAAGTTTATCAGTTTTAACGTTTTTGCCTAACTTTTTGCTTAACCTTTCAACTATGTAGTCGTTTTCACATAAACCCCCAGTTAAGAAAAAATCGCCACTTGAGCTTGTTTTTTGAACCATACTGTATACTCTATTTATAACTGAGTCTATAACTCCAGAGCATATATTTTCCCTTTTTTCACCATTGCCAATTAGACTTATAACCTCTGACTCTGCAAAGACCGTGCACATCGAGGAAATTTGAACCGACTCTCCTTTTCTTGCAAGGTCTGTCATTTCCTCGAGGGTTAATCCTAATATATTTGCCATAAGTTCCAAAAAACGTCCGGTGCCAGCCGCACATTTATCATTCATAAGAAAGGATGCAACTTGTCCGTTTTTTAGCTCTATTACCTTCGTATCCTGACCGCCTATATCTATAACTGTAAAATCTTTTTTTGTTAAGTGATAAACTCCTCGTGCATGACAGCTTATTTCTGTTACGGTCTTATGGGCATAAGGAACAGAGACCCTTCCATATCCCGTTGCAACGATCTTTGCTTCCTCAAAAAAACCTTCCTTCTTTAATATCTCTTCTACGCTTTTAGCCGTTTCTTTGCTATTCCATCCTGTTGGTAAAGCTATGTTTTTTATTATATTATCCTCGTTTAATACGCTAACTTTGGTTGCCGTTGAGCCTATGTCTATACCTATATAAAACATAATTATCCCTCTTTTATACAGTATAAAACCCTATAACGCCTATTTTATAATCCTCAACTATCTTTTTTATTTTATCTTCATCTTCATCTTTATAAATTATAGACATGCCACAGCAGGTTGAAAGCTGCCGTGGCGTAGGAGCTATTGTATGTTTTATACCTTCTTCATTAAGAAGGCTAGATAATCTCAAGCCTTCGTTATACGAAGGAAAAAGAATATAATTTTTCATGCTATCACCTTAAATCATTTCAAGGAAAGCTTCAATTCTTGTTTTTATTTGTCCTACATCTTCTGTTGAATAATCCGTTTCGATTAAAATAAGAGGAATGTTTTTGTCCTTTAATGCCTTTTCAACCCTTTTATATTCAACTGAATATGGCTGGCAGAAGGATAGATTGTAGTAAACCACACCATCAACCTTATATTCCTCAGCAAGCCTTATTATGTCCTCTACCCTTCCTTCGTTTGGAGTAAAACAAGCACAATTTATCTTCATATATCTTTCTGCTATATTTCTAATCAAGTCATCGATAGTTTCTCCATCTTCAGAAACTTCATTTTCAAAATATCTCGTTCCTGTGCAGGTTTCTTCAACTACTATCTGGGCATCTAAGTTTTCAATAATATGATGGAGTTTCCAATTTGGAATAGCCATAGGAGTTCCTGTAACCATTAATCTTTTCTTTCTGTTTGCTTTTAATATGCTAATCTTTTTTTCAAGTTCATCGCAGAGCTTTTCAACATTTTCAGTAAATCTTTCTATATCATCATAAAATGCAATCTGTGAAACTAAAAGGGCATCAAGGCCTGATATTGGAGATGGAGTATTTTTCCTAAGTTCGTATAACCTTTTTAATGCACGTCTTTTTTTATTAATAAGCTTTATAGAATTTTTTAGGTTTTCATATGTTAATTTATTCCCTGTTAAGTTTTCAATTTCATTTATAAAGCGTTTTATTTCTGCCTCCCAATCCTTTATGTCCTTTTCCCTTTTCATCTGTGGAAGTTCCATAACATAGGTTGGTGCATATTCTGCTAATATTTCATAAGCCTTCTTTTTACCATCGCAAGTAGTTTCTCCAACTAAAAGATCACAGGATTGGAAATAAGGGCATGTAGCGCTTATCTTAGCTCCTACAAAGGCCTTTATTAAAGGGCATAAATTCCTTGGAAGAACTTTTTCTCCATCCTCTATCCAAAATTGTGAACCACCACAAAGGCCAACACCTATAACTCCAAGGGCATTTAAAATTTCATCCGGCACATAAACACAAAAAGTTCCAACAACCTTGCCACCCTTTTGACGATGATTATTAAGCTCTTCTATCCTAAGGCCATGAACTTCTGATATAACAAAGTTAAAATAATTCATGGCTTCAGCTCTATCCTTCTGAGATAGATAAACAGAGCCGTAAAGTTCAGGCAAAACTGCACACAAAGCATCATGCTTTTCAAGATCCATCTGTAAACTTTCCCAAAGCTTTCTATAATCTCCCATAAGCATCCCCCTGTGTATATTTTTACAATTCAATTATATCAACTAAAAAATTAAAAATGTTTCCAAAATTTCTATAGCTTATCTATTTATTATAGCTAAAACCTATAAATACTACTGTTTATTTCTGGAAATGTCAAAAAGTCAAAATGTCAAGTGGCAGGCACTCAATTATTTTGATATAATGATATTGTGAAATTATTAACTTAAATGGAAAGGTTGGGGATGGTATGAGTAGGTTCTGGAAAGGTTTTTGGCAACTTGCTGATCCAAAGATTTGGATTGCTTCCACTATCCCAATGTTAGTTGGAGCAACATTTGCTTATGTTAATGAAAAAAGCTTTAATTTCCTTTGGTTTTTATTAGCATTAATTGGTGTTTATTTAATCGAAATAGGCAAGAATGCAGTAAATGAAGTTGTAGATTATATAACTGGTGCAGATAGGTTTGTAACTCAAGACAAAAGAACTCCTTTTAGTGGCGGCAAGAAAACGATAGTTGATGGTGTCCTTACGCTTGAAGAGGCCAAATGGATTGGCATTGTTACCATTTTTTTAGCTTGTATAATAGGAATTATCATTGCACTTTATTGGGAAATAAAGGTTTTGTCCATAGGAGTATTAGGAGTCTTCTTTGCAGTATTTTATATTCTTCCACCTTTGAAGCTTGCATATAGGGGGCTTGGAGAGTTCGCCGTTGGTTTTACCTTCGGTATTCTTGTAACCCTTGGAATGTATGTAACAATGACGCATAATATAAATTGGAATGTTGTTTTAATTTCTCTCCCACTTTCATTTTTGATTACAAATGTTCTTTGGATAAACCAGTTCCCTGACTATGAAGCAGATATGAAGGCAAACAAAAGAAACTGGGTTGTAAGACTTGGAAAAGAAAAATCCGTAGGTGTTTATGCTATGCTATTCGCATTTTCATATATTTCATTTATATTAATAAGCATTATCCTAAAAAATTACTTTTTCCTGCTTGGATTTATTACTCTTCCATTAACTATTAGTGCTGTAAAGAACGCAAAAAAACACTACAACGATATCCAAAGGCTAATTTTATCAAACGCCAAAACAGTTCAAATATATATTCTAACAGGGATTTTTATGATAATTGCAATAATATTACAATAAACAAAATAATCTCCATGGCAGCAGTAATAGCTACCATGGAGATTATTTTATTTTCTTAAAATGCTGCCTTAAATATGCTCATTATATCTTCAAGATTTGCCCTTCGTGGATTTGTTAACCCACAAGCATCCTTTAAGGCATTTTCAGCTAATACTTTTATATCCTCTTCCTTAGCGCCAAGCTCCTTAAGACCTTTTGGAATTCCAATTTCTCTTGAAAGCTTCTTTATGCTTTCAATAACTTCCTCTGCTATCTTTTCCTCAGATAAACCTTCTATTGTAATTCCTATAACCCTTGCTATATCTACAAATCTCTTTGCTGCCACCTTCATATTAAAGGATTGAACATGTGGTAAAAGAACTGCATTGCATACTCCATGTGGAAGATCATAAAATCCTCCAAGCTGATGGGCCATGGCATGAACATACCCAAGCCCTGCGTTGTTGAAGGCAACTCCTGCAAGATATTCTGCATAGGCCATTTTATCCCTTGCTTCTATGTCATTTCCGTTTTCAACTGCTCTTTTGAGGTATTTAAATATGAGTTCAATTGCCATAAGGGCTGCAGCATCCGTTGCAGGTGTTGCATCAGTTGAAACATAGGCCTCAATTGCATGAGTCAATGCATCCATTCCAGTCGCAGCTGTTAAGGATTTTGGCATATTTATCATAAGTTCAGGGTCATTTACAGCAAGGATAGGAGTCACATGCCAATCTACAATGGCCATCTTCACCTGCCTATCTTCATCTGTGATTATTGAGAATCTCGTCATTTCGCTTGCTGTACCTGCTGTTGTATTTATTGCAACAAGAGGAAGCATAGGCTTTTTAGATTTATTAACACCTTCATAATCCTTTATAGAACCTCCATTGGTTGCAACAAGGCCTATCGCCTTTGCACAATCATGGGGTGAACCTCCCCCAAAGGATATTAAAAAGTCGCAATTGTTTTCCTTTAACATTTTAAGTCCATCTTCTACATTTTTAACGGTTGGATTAGGCTTAGTTTCATCAAATAACACATATTCTATGGCTTCTTCATCCAATATAGTTGTTAATCTTTTTAATAATCCGATTTCTACCAAAACCTTATCTGTAACTATAAGGGCTTTTTTGTAGCCTAAAGATTTTATTTCAGTTCCTACATCCTTTAAACATCCTATCCCCATTAAGCTAACAGGTGGCATAAAAAATCTATAAGTTTTCATTATTTATCCCTCCAAATTTATTTTTTAGTGTGTTATAATTTTAACATAGCATTTTTTCCCCTTCTAATTCGTTTTTGCAAAATATATTCTATTTTTGCAGGAGGGCATAACATGGCAACAGATTTATCACCTACATCTACACTTGAGGCAGAACACATTAGGATACTATACTATGAATTTGAAAGGCAACTTAAAACCAACTACTCATCTAAAAACTATATAAGATTTTGCAGCATATTAGAGGGAAGTAAGTTTGTAAGCATTAACAAAGAGAAAAAATTCCACTATGATCAAAATAGCTTTATAATCCTCTCCCCCTTTTCGGAGGTTGAATTAGAAATTAATGAAAAAACAAAGGCATTTGTTATGGAAATCGATGATTATTTTATAAGACAAATAATATCAAAACTCCAAGTGGAACTTGAGGAAGAGGAAATTAAATATATCGAAAACGAATTTTTCATAGCTCATTTTAATCCTGATTTATGTGAAGTGCATAAAAAAATAGTAAATATATTTAACCAAAATAGGCTAAATAAGGAATTCCTATTAGACTTATATTCCCGGGAGCTTGTCTATAACATATTAAAATATAAGGGCTCTGAGAAGATAATAAACAATAAAAAGTCTAAAATTTCTGCCATAATAGAGTTCATAGAAAGCAACTATTTAGGCGATTTAAAAATATCGGATATAGCCAACTATTTTGGTATGAGGGAATATGAATTTTCAAGATACTTTAAAAAATTTACAGGAAAATCTCCAAAGGAATATATAAAGGACTTAAAATTAAAAAAGGCAAAGGAATTATTAGCCTTTCAAAATGTTACTGAAGTATCCTTTGATGTCGGATATGAAAATATTTCTTATTTTATCAAAGAATTTAGAGAAAAATATGGTATAACTCCAAAGGAGTATAAAAAAATAATATAACCCTACAATTTTAAAATGGAGACTATAAAAAATTATGTGTAAATAGATTAATAACCTCTTTCTTGGTTTGTATTTTAATTCTTACCAAGGAAGAGGTTTTTTATAATTAATCAGTTATATTATTATAAGTAAACAAAAATTGTATCAAAATGAAATGGTAATAATTGCTTGACATGTTTGTTAAAAATTATATATAATAACAAAAAAGGAATATATTTACAATAATTTTAACAAAAATGGTTGTTAGCTTCTAAAAGCTTGCAGACTCTTTCTTTTTAATCTTAGGGTTTTGCAATAGATTAATTAAAAGGAGGGGATGAATCAAGAAAG
The DNA here is from genome assembly GCF_000297115.1 of Caloramator australicus RC3. GTDB lineage: Bacteria > Bacillota > Clostridia > Clostridiales > Caloramatoraceae > Caloramator > Caloramator australicus. The sequence continues at coordinate 15,114 of NZ_CAKP01000038.1, forward strand.
TTTAAAGATGTAGTTTAAGCTTATTTGCCCTGGTATATATGATGTCTTCTATCTCAATATTAACGTTCAATGTTAGCGACAATAATATTGCTAAATAAGTTTTATGCTGATGAACAACTATCAAGAGTTCAGTCTACTAAGAAGCGGATACGATTAAAACTCAAATACCGTAAATTACCTTAAATTCAAAGAATAGAAATGTGTAGGTGATAATTGTGGTTAAAAAAAGCCCAGCATTATTATTTCTTATATTTATATTAATTATTGCAGGAGCAGTATTGGTATTTGCCAACTATAATACTAAAGAACTACCTAAATTAACAATAACATATAATGGCAAAGAAATTAAATCTATAAAAGGTTCGTATTTATGGAAAAGAGGATTTAAAAATGAGGTTCATGTTGTAGATAGTTATGCAAAAATTATAAATCAATTAAGACCCGGAGAACAAGTTATGCCTGATGGAGAATTGGAAATAAATTTTGATTATCAACCAAAAACTATAATTTTAACTTCTAGTTATAATAGTGAAAGAAAAATATTAGAAAATAATTACATTAAATTACCAACTAATATAAAAGGACCTATGGTATATTTTTTAGACTGTTATTGGAAGGAAGGTGTTATTACGTATGTTGTAGTAGTTGAACTTAAATCATAATTCAGCTTAAAAGTATACTATATCAAATCATAAATGAAGGTGCTTTTTTATGAAATGTTTCTCAAAATGCTTTATTATAATCCTATTAATTAGTTTTTGTTTATCTAATTTGGTTTATGCGGAATCTAACAATAAGTATGTAAAAAATCAAGACAATTCAATTTTAATTTGTAATGCTGAAAATCTAAAAATGATTACCCCTGAAGAATATTTTAAAATAATCGCTAATGCAAGAAATATATCTGTTACTGAGGCTGAAAAATTACAAAAGAAATAATTAAAGAACATCAGAAGTATTTAATTAAATATAACAAAATAATCAAAAATAAAGATAAAGATGAAAAATTTGAAGATATATTAAAAGATCCAGGTATAACAATTCAATCAATTGATTGGGGTCCATATTGGACAGATAATAATGGAGGAAAATATTTTATGGTTACTGTATATAAACAACAAGATGTAGGTGGCGGTATATTAATTGAAGTGGGAGTTCCAGGTATAATTTATGTTTATGGAACATATGCAAGACAATTTGTATCAATTGACAGTAGTGCTTGTTATGCACAGCCTGTAAGCAGTGGTTATTATATTTACAATGCATTTGTAAAATCAGCGAGCTTGTCGAGTGACAAAACAAAGGTTTATTTATATACAAGAGGAAACGTTGAAATTACGGTCCAAAAATCAGAACAGTTAGGAATAACAATTGAAGAATTAATTCAATATGGTTTTTCATATGTAGCTAATTACACTTATAGAAAAACAGTATCTATAAGTCATACGGAATCATTATATTAGAATTATTAGTAGATATAAGATGTAAATCAAAAATATGTTAAGTAATAATAATGAATATTTTGACCCAATTGGAGGTGCTATAGAGTGAATATTGTTAATGTTAGAAATTGTAGTAAAAAATATGAAAAAAATAATTTTTTTAGTTTGGAAAATATCAATTTGCAAATTAAAAATGGAGAAATAGTGGGACTTGTTGGGCCTAATGGAGCTGGCAAAACAACGTTAATAAAAATTTTAAGTGGTCTTTTAAAACCTACGGAATATGAAGAAGTAAAAGTTTTGGGTGAGGATATCTATAAAGGAAAAGGGAAAATTCCTAAAGTTGGTCTTATTTTAAATTCAAACCAATTATATGATGATTTAACGGTTATGGAAAATTTATATTTTTTCTTGAGGATGCATAAAATTAAAAAAAATAAAGAGAACATCTTAAGTTTGTTAAAAAAATTTGATTTGGAAGGCAGAGAAAATACACTAGTTAAAAGTTTATCTACAGGAATGAAACAGAAACTTAATATAATAAGGGTTATTTTATTGGAAGTTCAATTTTTAATATTAGATGAGCCTACTAGTGGATTGGATCCTATATCTAAAGCCGATGTTCATAATTTATTGGACACACTTGCTAAAGAAATGAATATAACTATTTTAATAAGTTCACACATTATGAATGAAGTTCAAAGGCTTTGCACTAGAGTTATTTTTCTAAATAAAGGACGCATCATAAAGGATAGTTATATGGATACTATTTTTAAAGAATTCTATAAAGAAGTTGTAGAAATTAGATTATCCAAAGAAGATACTTATAAAATGCATAAAAAGCTCAGGGATTATGGGATAAAAAAATATATTGTTTTTGAGCAGAATGATAATAGCACAGGTTTAATAATGGAGAGGATAGAAAGCATAGAAGATTTTATCTCAAAGTTTCAAATAAAGTCATTTAATGAAAGACCTATACAATTAGAAGATATTTTTTTCTATGAATTGTATAAGGATGGATTGGGGGATACTAAATGATTATATATTTTATGTTTAAAAGTCTTCTACGAAACAAGTGGAACATAATTAAATTATTATTAATTGCACCTATAAATTCGATTCTTCCAGTGATTTTATTAAACAGTGTAATAGCTCAAAATATAGATAAAAATATAATTTTAAAGATGTGTTTGTGGTCATGCTTTTATTTTACCATATTTGAGATAATTTCAAGGAGAATGGAGTTCTTTGGCAGTGAAAAAATACATGATGTATTACTTTCTAAAATTAGCTTACATAGATATAATTTTTACCAAACAGTAGCAGTAAATATTTTATATATTCCATCCTTACTCATAACACTGTATTGTTATGATGTTATATTCCACTTAAATATAGATTTTTTATTTGCTATAATTTGTGCTATATTTGTTTTTATCAACAATGTTATAATAAGCAATATAATGCTTGCTGTTCACTTAAAAACAAAAAATTATTTTCACAGATTTAACTTTGGAATGGATATAGTTTATATAATAAGTGGCGTTTTATATCCCATAAGCGTATTTCCAAAATTTTTAAGAAGTATTTCGCAGCTAATACCAATAACTTATGTTATTAGCTTTTCAGAAGGAAATAATATTAACATTGAACTATCAATTTTAATATTTATAAGTATGATGGCATTTGCAATATGGAATACAGAAAAAAGTATAAAAAAATATATTGTGGCTGGGGGATTTTATGATTAGCATTCTAATGAAAAATATATTTTTTTATAAAAGAAATTGGAAGGAATTATTATTAAACACTTTAAGAATTTATCTAAGTGTAGTTCCATTTTATTATTTTGCATTGGCTCAATCAAATGACATAGAAAATCTAAGGTTTACCCTGTTAACTATAATTATTGCAGGAATAATAAGTAACACCGTTATTGCTGCAAACTATGAACTTTATCAAGAAATTATAAGTGGCAAAATGTCAAATTTTAGAATAGCTAATGTTAAGATATTTGAGTATATTTTAGCTCAAACGGTTTTTTATTTTTTCATCTATTTAATTCAGTATGTTTTTGTATTAATTTTAATGAATGTATATGGAATAATTTATATAAAAATTTCTTCATATGCCCTATTAAATGCAGCAATCTTTATCGTAATAATAATTGCTATATCATCGATTATTAGTGGGCTTTTAGCGGCCTTTACTCTTAAAACAAAAAGATTTGCTTACAGTTCACTTCTGATTAGTATTCTATTGATATTTTCTGCATGCTATATGCCTTATAGATTACTCAAATCAGGATTTAAAATAGTGGCCCTTTTATTACCATTTACATATATAATAAATATATTTAAAAGTGCATTTAGCGCGGATTATTTGATATTTCCAATTGAAATTATGTATTTAATATTGATGGTTCAGATTTTGGTTTTGAGATTTATATTAGTTAAAATTTTGAGTAGGTTCTTTAATGAACTTATAAACTCGACTATATAATATAAAATAAATGCAAAAAATTTAGCACATTAGTTTCAGCCCTATGTCTATAGTTGGGGTGGGAAAATTACTCAAATGCCCACCTATATTAATTGCCTCTTTGTCAATAATTGAGGAGGGTAAATCTTTCAGATGAGTGTTTTTGCTAACTTCCAAGGAGTTATATATAATTGAAATTAAGTTGAGTAACAGCTTTAAAAAGGTTGGTTTTTGCAAGAGCCCAGCGGATTATTAGGATTTTCTTCTTAAATTTTTGCATAATGAACAGAAAGAAGATGAAACTTTAGAGAACTTGTAAAATCATTATTCTAAAAAGTGTCTTCTTTTAACTCATCATTGTAGAGGAGCAGGATGTCAAGTTTTTTAAATTCTTTGTTTAAGAAATCATATTTAGCTAGAAGAATGTTAAAGTTTATTTACTAGCCCTTAAAATGTAGGGTTATATTATTTCTATATCCTTTGGATACTTTATTATCTCATTATTAATCTGTTTCTATATTCAATTGGTGAAATACCTTCCATCTCTCTAAAGGTTTTAGCAAATTGCTTTGAATTTTTATATCCCACCATTTCACCCACTTCATAAATTTTATAATCAAAGTTTTCAAGTAATTCCTTTGCCTTTTCTATTCGTATCTTCTTCAAATAATCTACAAAATTATATCCAGTATACTCCTTAAAAGCTTGGCTAAAATAAGAATAATTTAATGAAACATAATTTGATACCATAGCCATATTAATATCTCTATTAAAATTTTCGTGTATGTATTGAACTGCCCTTTTCATTTCCGGGTTATCCGCATAAATAGACATTATCTGTTTTGTATAATCGTTTAGGCATATAATTAACTCCTCTACAGCATGAAAATATTCAATAAAATTTTCATAATTAAAAATATTACCTATTTTATTTATCCCCCTTACTTTGTTTAAAGTATCGCCATCTAGTTTCTTAATAGCACTGCTAAATATAAATTCATTTATTGCTTTATTAATTCCTTCTAAATAAGAAATATCATACTTTGTAATTTCTTTAATATCTAAGACCTCTTTTAAAATTCCTCTAATCTCATTTTCCCTGTCCGTTCCAATCATATTGCTAATTTTTTTAATTTTATCAATGGGGAGCTCATAATTTTTAAGCTTATCCTTTATACTTGAAAAGCTTAAAAGATGATGATTATTATATAAAAATGTATATTTTAATGCTTCTATAGCCTGTAAATATCCTTCCCTTATCTTATTTATATTAAACTGCTTTTCGCTTAATCCTATTGCATAAACCATATGGTTTTTTGTAGATATTTTCGATTCTAAACATTTAAAAACTTCAAATTCCTCTCCTATTATTACAATATTTCCAATACCATCTGTTAAAATAATTATTTTCTCGTTAACTGTTTTTTCATATTCTTTTATAGTATCCTTGATTATTTCAAATAATTCCTTATCATTTATGCATTGGGAATATCTTTTGTTATTTATAACACCAACATAGTAGCCTTTATCAAAAATATCCATTTTAATTTTGCTGCATATCTTTTCTATGTCCTCTTCATTTATATGTGAATTTAAAAATATATAATTTAACTGTGCAGCTCTAAATTCTTCAAATTCTTCTGAAGAACTTTGATTTTCAATATATTCATTTTGTTTAATGTTTTCTTCAATTTTGTCAATAGTTTTATATAATTCCTCTCTATTTATAGGCTTCAACAAATAATCTTTCGCCCCATATCTTAAAGATTCAACAGCATAATTAAAATCATCATATCCACTTAAAACAATTATGTTTGTTTTAATGTTTCTTTCCTTAAGCTTTTTCATAAAAGCAATCCCGTCTTCATCAGGCATACGAATATCAGTAATTACTATATCTATTTTATTATTATCAAAATAAATAAGTGCCTCCTTGACAGTTGACGCTAAATATAAATTATAATAGGTTAAATATTTTCGTTCAATCATGGCCTTTAAACCTAATCTTATGTTTTTTTCATCATCGAGAATAAGAATATTACGCATACTTACTAATACCTCCATTAACGATCAAATAAGGCAGCTTTAAAATGACCTTTGTATATTCTCCTTTTTTGCTTGATATTTGGAGGCCATAATCATCTCCATAATAAAGTTTTATTCTTTGATTTACAATCCTAAGGCCAATTCCATTTCCTCTTTTAACTGTTTCTTGACCTTCATATTTATTTAGGAGATTTTTATTGAATTCTTCATCTTCAAGGTTTATTTTGTAATTCAACTTTTCAACTTCTTCAGGACTCATTCCCTTTCCATTATCAGTAATTTCTATAATCATCGTATTTCCATCAATTGATGCTTTAATTTCAATAATTCCTAATTCTTTGTCAAGTTTATCCTTTATTCCATGGCTTATCGAGTTCTCTATTATAGGCTGAATAGATAATTTCAAAACTTCCTGCTCAAGAAGATATGAATCTATATTTATGATTAATTTTATTTTATTATCAAATCTTATGTTCATAAGGGATGTATAGTTTTTAATATGGTCTATTTCTTCCCTTAATGTAACATATTCACTTGCCCATTTCATGTTATATCTCATCATTTTCCCTAAGGAAGTTAATGCATCGGATATTTCCAATTGTCCTTCTATTTCTGCAAGCATCTTAATATTTTCCAACGTATTATATAAAAAATGAGAATCGATTTGCGTCCTTAGGGCTCTAAGTTCTGCTTCCTTTGATACTATTTTTTTATTTACAGCATCAGTTATAAGTTCATTAATCTTTACTAGCAGTCTTCTTATATGATGTGCTAGTTCTCCTATTTCATCGTCACCTCTAACACTAACATCAATGTTAAAATCCCCTTGTCTAATCTTTTTCATAGAATATATCAGCATATTTAATTTTTTTAGTATAATGGTATTTATTAGGTTTGTTATTATCGATAGTATTATAATCAAGAATATGATAGTCAATATAATAATATTTCTTGTCCTTGAGATATTTGTAAAAATATCCTGTAGGGAAATTAGCGAAATAACATATGAATCTATAGCTTCTATATATGTATATATAGCCAAGATATTATTATTTTGATTTTCAAGGAAAAAGCTACCTCTATCATTGTTTTTATATTTATAAAACTGTTCCTTTATATTTTCCAAACTAAGTTTATTCCTTTTTAAAAAATCATTGTTTATGTTGGTATAAAGGTTTCCTTTACTATCAATAAAAAACATCTGCGAACGTTGATTAGATAATTCTGCATACATTTTGGGTAAGAAGTTTTTAAGTAGCATATCCACCTCAATTATTCCGAGGTGTTCTCCCTCTGGATAACTTATTTCCCTCAAAAGCATTATCTTTGCTGAATTTTCATATATATACTTATATTGCCTATCTACTATATCCTGATCGATTTCTTCAAATTTCCATAATACCATTCCCTTTAGTCTTTTAACTTCATTATACCAAGGTTTATTCTTAATTCTATTTTCGCTAAAAACAACAGGCCATATTTCATTGATATTGTTATTATCAACATAAAACCTAATATGTTCAATATTAGGATTATTGTTTTGTATTTTAACTATATTCATTATGCTATTATAATTAAAATCCAAAAGCTCTTCTGTTGTGTATTCATTTCTATCTTTAATAAAATTAATAAATTTTTTATCAGATACGACCATTTGAGCTGCATTTTCCATAGAATATATGTTTTTAGATATAGTGATTTTTTCCATCTCAAGCAGATATTCATTTTCCTTTATCATATTTTTTATAGCACTGTCCTTAAATTGTTTAAATATATATAGAGAAAAAGTTATAATTGGTATCAAAATTATTAGTATATAAGATAAGACTAATTTTTTTTGAAGGGACATATTTTCTATCCTTAATAGGGCTTTTTTTATTTTTTGATTTCCTAATAATTTTTTGATTTTTTTCAAAATCCCACCACTTCCAGCACTTTTTATTATATATTATAAGTCATAATAAAAATAAAAGAAATCCCTATTATAAATATGGATAAAAACCCAGAAATTCTGGGTTTTTCAGACCGTCGACAAACCCCACTTTTCAAAAAACGAAAAGTGGGGTTTGAGTATTTTTACAAGCATTTTTGATAAATATTTTATAAATACAAAGAAATTTTTGCCCTTTCCAGGGCCGTTTTTGTCCCTTCTTCCACATCCAATTTGCCATCTTCTTTAAATTAAAGCAAGCACAAACAAGCATCGCTTGCATGGACACTTTTTCTATCCCTCTTAGTGTTGTCCATCGCAAACCATGCTTCTCCTTCAAGTCGGCAAATACCCTCTCTATGGTTTTGCTTCTATCTTTATATAGTTCTTTGCATTCGTATGTATGTCTCAAATGTTCTAC
>NZ_CAKP01000037.1 GCF_000297115.1 Caloramator australicus RC3
GGGAAGGGATAGAAATATATAAAGATGACGATGATGTAATAGGATGCAGCGCAGAAGGGCATGTAAGCCATGTATTATCGGCGAGATTAAGCAGCAGGCCATTAGGATGGAGCAAGGAAGGATTAAAGATAATGGCAAAGCTAAGGGTATTTAGCAAGAATGGAGGAAATTTAAGGGAAATAAGTGTGTTTAAGGAAGATGAAAAAGCCTTCAAGGTAAGTAAGAAGAAAATAAAAGAAGCGATAAGAAAGATAAATAAATCTTCACGTGAAGTTATGAATAATATAACGATATTGAACATAGGGAAAGTAACGCCAATTTACAGGATATTAAAATCAATAAAATATGAAAATATAATTTAAGTTTTTTAAATTTAACAAACGCCTTGAAACTAGCTAATTTAAGGGGTTGTCTATAAAAATTAACCTACAATATCTTGACACTATCAATTAAACTTCATGCCTTGACATATTTTATATAAGCCTATATAATGAATTGTAGCGCTGTTTGAGGTGAGCGTATGATTTTAAATGTTACGGATTTAATTAAAAAAAAGACAAATGAAATGAGCTTTGACTTAGAGCTTGATATTAGCAAGTTACAACGTGATGATTTTGTTGTAGAATTGGCAGACAAATTAAAAATTAAAGGGACAGCTATTTTAGATGGGGAAGATATTTTATTAAAGGGAACTATTAAAACAAAAATAAAATCTTTTTGTTCAAGATGCTTAGCACCTGTTGACTACCCTCTGACGATAGATTTTGAAGAAAAGTATTCAAAAAAGCAGGGGGAAGATATATATATGATTACAGAGGACAGAATAAATCTAGAAGATATGATAATTGATAATATTATTCTGTCCTATCCAGCAAAGATTTTATGTAGTGATGATTGTAAAGGCCTTTGCCCGGTTTGTGGTAAAAATTTAAATGAAGGCCAGTGTGAATGTTTAAAGGATGTTATCGATCCTAGACTTGAGGCATTAAAACAGTTCTTTAAAGGTGATTGAGGAGGTGCAAATATGGGTAATCCAGCCAGAAGACATTCAAAATCAAGAAGAGACAAAAGAAGAGCACAAACTTGGAAATTAGCTATGCCAGGTATGGTAGAATGCCCACAATGCCATGAAATGAAATTGGCTCATAGGGTTTGTCCAAGCTGTGGTTATTACAAGGATAAAGTTGTAGTAGAAAAGTAATTGAGTTTTAGCACACCGTAAGGTGTGCTTTTGTCTTTTAAAATAAAATAGGAGGTTTGTTTATGAGGGTTGTTATAGATTGTATGGGTGGAGATAATGCACCTTCAGAGATTGTCAAGGGGGCTTTAATGGCAGCGAAGGAATATGATGTAGAGATAATTTTAGTAGGGGATGAAGAAGGAATAAAAAAAGAGATTAGTGAGGAATTTAAAAATATAATGAATCGATTGCAAATAATTCATACCACAGAAATCATAACTAACGATGAATCTCCAACATTAGCTATAAGAAGAAAAAAGGATTCTTCTATGGTTGTAGGATTAAAATATTTAAAGGAGGGTAAGGCTGATGCTTTTATATCAGCCGGCAGCACAGGAGCTCTTCTTGCTGGAGGTTTGTTTATAGTAGGAAGGATAGATGGCATAGATAGACCCTGCTTAGCTCCAGTAATCCCTGGGGAGAAGGGACATTTTATGCTCTTGGATTCAGGTGCAAATGCTGAATGTAAACCTAAAAACATATTGCAGTTTGGTATTATGGGAAGTATTTATTCTAAGAAGGTTTTAGGAAAGGAAAATCCAAAGGTTGGTCTTGTAAATATAGGAGCAGAAGAGGAAAAGGGAACAGAATTTATAAAGCAAAGCTTTAATATGTTAAAAAATAGCAATTTAAACTTTATTGGCAATATTGAACCAAGGGAAATTCCAAAAGGCGAATGTGATGTTGTTTTATCAGATGGTTTTGTGGGCAATGTTATATTGAAACTTTACGAAGGAGTAGCCCAGACAATTTTTGATATTTTAAAAAGGGAAATATATTCTTCGTTAATCTATAAAATTGGTGGAGCAATTTTAAAACCTGTATTTAAAAAGTTTAAAAAAGATTTTGATTATACTGAATATGGAGGAGCAATTCTTCTTGGGGTAAATAAAGTTGTAATAAAGGCTCATGGTAGTTCAAATGCAAAGGCAATAAAAAATGCTGTAAGGCAATCTATAAATTGTGTAAAGGGTAATGTCATTGAACTTATTAGAGAAGAAATTAAAAAAAATAAAGAAGTTGATAGCTAATGTGAATATTTTTTTGAAATTGGTAATAAATAAATAAGTAAGAAAAAAATTAATAAATTTATTGACGCTTTTATGCTTTATATAATATTATATAGATGAATCCTTTGAAGGGAGGTGAATATAATGATATTCGAAAAAATAAAAGAAAGAATTTCAGACATATTAGGAGTAGATCCAGACGATATAACTATGGATTCACATTTTATTGATGATTTAGGTGCTGATTCATTAGACATAGTAGAGCTTATTATGGCTCTTGAGGAAGATTTTGATTTAGAAATTCCAGATGAGGATGCTGAAAAGTTGCAAACAGTAGGTGATGTTGTAGATTACATAAAGGAACATACCGACATATAATAGTCCCGATTATTCGGGGCTTTAAATTTTATGGAGGTTCTTATGGATAGTATAAGACGAAAACATCTTGAGGAATTTGAAAAAATAATTGAAGTAAATTTTCATGACAAAGATTTATTGAATAAGGCACTTACTCATAGTTCCTATGCTAATGAAAATGGATTAAAATATAACGACCATAATGAACGATTAGAATTTTTAGGAGACTCTGTATTGGGCTTAATAGTTAGCGAGTATATATTTAAAAAGTATAAAGACAGGCAAGAGGGTAAGTTAAGCAGAATAAGGGCAAGCGTAGTTTGTGAGTCCTCACTAGCGGAACTAGCAAGGGCAATAAAGCTTGAAAAGTATTTACGAATAGGTAAAGGTGAAGAATTAACTGGTGGTCGAAATAAAGACTCTTTGTTGGCGGATGCCACTGAAGCAGTTATTGCGGCTATATATCTAGATCAAGGATATAATAAAGCTAAAGATTTTGTTTTAAATAAATTAAAGCATAAAATACAAAACGTTGCGAGAGGAAGGGAATATATAGATTTTAAGTCTAGGCTTCAGGAATATGTGCAAAGAAATTTATTATCCACTATAAAATATGAAGTTGCAAATCAATGGGGTCCTGATCACGATAAGACGTTTGAAATAGAAGTCTATTTAGATAATATAAAATACGGTTTAGGGGTTGGCAAAAGCAAGAAGGAGGCTGAACAGATGGCAGCTAAAAATGCCCTCATTAAGTTGGGAGTAGATGTTAATGAGTAATAAGCATTATATTGTCCCAATTTTTGTTCCCCATATTGGATGTCCACATGATTGTGTGTTTTGTAATCAAAAAAAAATAACGGGAAGAGACGATCATGTCGATTATGATTATGTGATTAATAGGGCAGAGGAAGTTTTGAGCACCATCGATAAGAAAAATTCCTTTGTTGAAATATCTTTTTTCGGTGGAAGTTTTACTGGTATTCCCTTTGATTATCAGAAGGAGTTATTAAGTGCAGCAAAAAAACTTGTCGATGATGGGAAAATAGATTCAATAAGATTATCAACAAGGCCCGACTATATAAACGATACTATATTAAATAATTTAAAAGCATTTGGAGTTAAAACAATTGAATTAGGAATTCAATCTATGGATGATGAGGTTCTTAGGGCGGCAGAGAGAGGACATACTGTAGAAGATGTTTATAGAGCAGTTGAATTAATAAAGGAATTTGACTTTGAACTTGGTTTACAGATGATGATAGGACTTCCTAAGGACAATGAAGAAAAAGATATTAAAACGGCTAATGAAATAGTAAATTTAAAACCAAATTTTGTTAGAATTTATCCGGCGTTGGTAATCAAGGATACTGAGATGGAAAAGATGTTTAAAGAAGGATTATATATTCCTCTTTCATTGCAGGATGCCGTGAATATTACAAAAAAAGTGTATCTTATATTTATTAAGAACGACATAAACATTATTCGGGTTGGATTGCAGGCAAGCGAAGGAATAGCGTTAGGAAGAGATGTGGTAGCAGGGCCCTTTCATCCCGCATTTAGAGAATTGGTTGAAGGCTCTATTATATGCGATATGATACGATATATTTTTAATGAATACTTTAAGGAGTATAAGGAAATTAGAATATTTATAAATAACAAAACTATTTCTAAATTATATACAAATAGAAAATATTATTTTAATCTTTTGGTAAACGAATATAAGGACAAATCAATAAGGGTGTTTATTGATGATAATTTAAGCAGTCTTGAGGTTGTTATTGAGGCTGATACTTTAAGTAGAAAAATGTCAATAAAAGATTTTGCAAAATTTGCTAATTTAAGAAGGATTTGATGTATTTTTATAGAATATATAACAATAATTAAGAAAAAAGGGGGAATCATCATGGAAATTTTAAAAGTATCAGCTCAATCACAACCTAAAGCTGTTGCTGGAGCACTTGCTGCTGTATTGAGGGAAAGATCTACAGCAGAAATTCAAGCTGTAGGTGCCGGAGCTGTTAATCAAGCTGTAAAGGCTATAGCCATTACAAGGGGATATGTAGCACCAAATGGAATAGATCTCGTTGTAATTCCAGCCTTTTCAGAAATAGAGATTGAAGGAGAAGAAAGAACAGCAATAAAATTTATCGTTCAACCAAGATAAGACCTGCGTTGCAGGTCTATTTATTTTCCTTTATTAAAAGATTGATTTGTTTTATGAAGAATGTTATACTATACTAATGTGAGCTAATGCTGATATTTAAAATTAGCTATATGGCATTTATGGGATTTATCCTTTCGGATAAATCCCTTTAAAATATACATGAGGTGATGGGCTTTGTATTTAAAGAGCGTAGAAATAAAGGGTTTTAAATCCTTTGCAGATAAAGTTGAAGTTGAATTTACAAAAGGCATAACAGCCATCGTTGGCCCCAACGGAAGCGGAAAGAGCAATATTTGTGATGCGATAAGATGGGTGTTAGGTGAACAAAGTGCCAAGACCCTAAGAGGATCAAAGATGGAAGATGTAATTTTTGCAGGAACTGAAAATAGGAAACCCTTAAGCTTTGCGGAGGTATCTTTAATTCTTGATAACTCAGATAATATATTACCAATTGAATACAATGAAGTTAAGATAACAAGAAGGTTATATAGATCTGGTGAAAGCGAATATCTTTTAAATAACACAGTATGTAGGCTTAAAGATATTTATGAACTTCTTATGGATACTGGGATAGGGGTTGATGGCTATTCTATTATTGGACAAGGAAAAGTAGAAGAGATTTTAAGCTCAAAACCAGACGAGAGAAGATTGGTTTTTGAGGAAGCAACTGGTATAACTAAATTCAAAACAAGGAAGGCAGAAGCTGAAAGAAAATTAGAAAATACAAGGCAAAATCTTGTAAGAATTAATGATATTTTAACAGAATTAGAATCACAAATTGGTCCTTTAGAGATTCAAGCTCAAAAAGCGGAAAGGTTTTTAAGGCTAAAGGATGAATTAAAAATGATCGAAATAAATTCTATTTTGCATAATTATAATCTTATAAAACAAAAGCTTGATATTACTTTAAAGGATATAGAAGAAAATATCAACAAACTAAATTTATTAGAAAATAAAAAAGAAGAACTTGAAACAATAATTGCTGAAAAAAAACATCAATTAACAATAATTCAGGATGATTATGATAAGTCTAGTAATATTAGTTATGAATTAGAAATGTCAATTCAAAGGACAAAATCAGAGATAGAAATTTTAAAAGAAAGAAAAGAAAATCAAAATAATGAAAAGCAAAGATTGTTAATTGAAAAAGAAAATAATAATCGGATTTTATCTGAGAAATATGATAAATTACAGAAATTAATTGCAGAAAAACAAAGGATGGATGAAAAATTAAAACTTCAAAAGAAATTAATCGAAGATATTGAAAATCAGTTAAATGAACATATTAAAGAAAATAAAGCAAATGAAAGGGTAATTGAAAATAAAAGAAATGAACTTATAGAAGTTTTAAATAGAATTTCTGAGCTCAATAATAAAATGAATTCTCTAAGTTTTATAAAGGATAATTTTAATAAGCAATATGCCAATTTAATTCAAGCAAAAAGCGGAAAAGAAGAAAAGATAAATGAATTAGAGGAAGAACTTAAAATTAAGCAAAACGAATATGAAGACATTAAGCTAAAGATAGAAGAAAACCATAAGGAACTAAATGATTTAGAATCACATCTAATTAAAATTGAAAGTGAAATTAAGCAAATAAATATGCAGATTAATTCGGCTCATCAGAACATTAAATCATGTGAAACTAAATTGAATATGCTGATAGAAATGGAAAAGGATCTTGAAGGGTATAATAAAGCTGTAAAGTTCCTCGTATATAAATATAAAAACAACGAAGGATTTTATGGAACAGTCTCAGATATAATAGAGGTTCCTAATGGCTTTGAAATATCACTGGAAGCAGCATTAGGTTCTTCCTTTCAGAATATTGTAGTTAAAGATGAAACGCTGGCAAAAGAAATGATAGAATACCTTAAGAGGGAAAGATTAGGAAGGGCGACATTTTTGCCAATTACGACGGTAAAAGGTAGAGATGAGTCTGACGAAGGTAATTTTAAAGGGACAAAAGGATTTATTGGAATAGCATCTAAAATTATTAAATTTGATGCTATTTATAAAAATATCATAACAAGTCTATTAGGAAGGACATTGATTTGTGATAATATTGATAACGCCATCATCCTTGCCAAAAAAACTGATTTTAATTATAAGATAGTAACATTAGATGGCGAAATAATAAATCCTGGTGGTTCTTTAACCGGTGGAACAACTAATAAAAACCTTGGAATTTTTAAGAGAAAGAATGAAATTCATGATTTAAAGAATAAAATTGAAGATCTTAATCAAGAATTAAACAATTTAATGAAGCTGATAAAAGCAAAAGAAAGTAGTAGAGACAACTTAAATAAAAATATAGAAAATAAATCTTCAAACTTAAATATTTTAAAAATTAACGCGTCAACACAAGAAATCGATATTAAAAATTTAAAGGAGAAAATATTAGAGTTAAATAAAGACATTGAAGATATAAATGTTGAGTTAGAACAAATCAATAATCAACTAGCTAAAATAAAGCAGAACGAAAATGAATATTCGGAGGAAATAAATAAAAACAATGAAATAAAAATAAGTTTGGAAAAGGAATTGGAAGGATTAAATAAAAATTTTGTTGAGTTTGAGAAATCAAAAGAAGCTATTAATACTAAATTAACATCTGAAAAGGTAATATTTGCAGAGCTCAAAAAAGAGATGGATTCGTTAACAACAAAAATTGAAGAACTTAATATGGATTTAAAGGAATTTAAAGATAATGAGGAAAAAATAGAAAGAAAAATTATAGAAATTGAAGACAAGATAAATAATTTAAATAGTCAAATATTAAATCAAAGCCAAAAACTAAATAAGCTAAATAATGCTTTAGAAGAAAACAAAAAGAAAGAAGATGAGCTTTTTAATTGCAAAAATTTAATGGCTCAAGAAATAAACAGCTTAGAGGAAGAATTAACAAAAAATAATAGGGAAATTGCAGAGCTTACAAGCATAGTTCATAAGCTTGAAATGACCCAATCAAAGCAGGAATCAGAAATAGAGTTATTAAATCAAAGGATATGGGATGAATATGAATTGACGATTCCACAGGCACAAAAGTATAAAAATGAAAACTTTAATAATTCAGATGCAAATAAAAAGATAAACTCGTTAAAGGCTCAAATAAAGGAATTAGGTGAAGTCAATATTGGTGCAATTGAGGAATTAAATAAAATAAAAGAAAGATATAATTTCTTATCAGAACAAAAAAAGGATTTAATAGAAGCAGAGGAGTCGCTGTTAGAAGTAATTAAAGACATGACTGAAAAAATGCAAAGGCAGTTTCAAACTAATTTTTCCATAATAAGGAAATATTTTAATGAAACCTTCAAGGAATTATTTGGTGGTGGATATGCTGATTTGCGAATAGATAATGGTGATGTTTTAGAATCAGGAATTGAAATAATAGTTCAACCTCCTGGAAAAAAATTACAAAATATAACTTTACTCTCAGGAGGAGAAAAGGGATTATCTGCTATAGCATTAATTTTTTCGTTATTAAAATTCAAGCCTACACCATTTTGCATATTGGATGAAATTGAAGCTGCCCTTGATGATGCAAATGTATTAAGATTTGCTAACTATCTAAAAAAGTATGCAAATAACACTCAGTTTATACTGATAACTCATAGAAAGGGTTCTATGAGTGCAGCTGATGCATTATATGGAGTTACTATGGAGGAAAAGGGAGTATCAAAGTTGCTTTCATTAAAACTAAAGGAGGCATAGCTATGGGCTGGTTTGAAAAACTTAAAGAAGGTTTAGTAAAGACAAGGGATAATTTAGTTCAAAAGGTAGATGCTATATTTTCATTAAATTCTAATTTAGATGAAGAATTTTATGAGGAACTTGAAGAGGCTTTAATCATGTCTGATGTTGGAGTAAAAACTACACAAGATATTATAGAGATGCTAAGAAAAAATATAAAGGATAAACGAATTTCTGATCCAGAGGATGCAAAGGGAGAACTTAAAAATATATTGATGGATATAATGCAAAGGGATAAAAATTTAAAAATTATTCCGCCCCAATTCCCTGCTGTCTTTATGGTCGTTGGTGTTAATGGTGTTGGGAAAACTACAAGTATAGGCAAATTAGCTCATTTTTTCAAAAGCAAAGGCTATAAAGTTTTATTGGCTGCAGCTGATACCTTTAGGGCAGCTGCCATTGATCAGCTAGAAGTTTGGGGACAAAGGGTTGGAGTTGATGTAATCAAGCATCAAGAAGGTTCGGATCCAGCAGCAGTAGTTTTTGATGCTCTTCAAGCAGCAAAGGCAAGGAAAGCTGATATTTTAATATGTGATACTGCTGGAAGACTTCATAATAAAAAGAATTTGATGGAGGAACTGAGAAAGATAAATAAAGTTATAGAGAGGGAAGGTGAAAACTTCTATAAAGAAACTTTTCTTGTTCTTGATGCTACCACAGGACAAAATGCTCTTTTGCAGGCAAAGGAGTTTATGGATGTAAGCAATGTGAATGGTATAATATTGACAAAACTTGATGGAACAGCTAAAGGAGGAATAGTTATTGGAATAAGCAATGAATTAAATGTCCCAGTTAAAATGATAGGGGTTGGAGAAGGAATAGGAGACTTACTAGAATTTAATCCTGAAATGTTTGTAAAGGCACTATTTGATAGTGTTAAGTAAAAATACTTGACACCTTTAAAAGTTTCTGTTAGTATAATAGAGGATGATATTTATGGATAAATTAAGCTATATAACTATGCTTATGGATTTTTATGGAAATTTATTAACAGAAAAGCAAAGAATGATAATGTCCTATCATTATGAAGAGGATATGTCATTAAGTGAGATATCAGAAGTAATGAATATTTCAAGACAAGCAGTCCACGACATAATAAAAAGAAGCGAAAAGACTCTTTTGGACTATGAAAAAGAATTAGGATTAGTAGATAAATTTTTAAGACAAAAGCAAAGGCTTGTAGTTATCAAAAATTTATTATTAGAAAAGAAGGATAAAGATTTACAACCTATAATTGAACTAATAGAAGAGTTGATTGATTCCTAATTAGGAGGGCTTTTTATGGCATTTGAGGGTTTAACCCATAAATTACAGGAAACATTTAAAAAATTAAGAGGTAAGGGTAAACTTAGTGAAAAAGATGTTAAGGATGCAATGCGTGAGGTTAAGCTAGCCCTTCTTGAAGCTGATGTGAATTATAAAGTTGTTAAGGATTTTATAAATGTTGTAACAGAAAGAGCAATTGGCCAAGAGGTAATGGAAAGCCTAACCCCTGCCCAGCAGGTTATAAAGATTGTTCATGAAGAAATGATTAAACTGATGGGAAGCACTGAAAGTAAAATCAATATATCACCTAAGCCTCCTACAGTAATAATGCTTGTTGGTCTACAGGGGGCTGGAAAAACTACTATGGCAGCTAAGCTTGCTCTTCATCTTAGAAAGAACAACAAACATCCCCTATTGGTTGCTGCTGATATATATAGACCAGCTGCTATTAAGCAGCTTCAAATTCTCGGCGGACAGATTGACATTCCTGTGTTTACTTTAGGCGATAAGGTTAACCCCGTTGATATAGCAAAGGCATCTTTAGAATATGCAAAAAAGAATGCAAAGGATATAGTTATAATAGATACAGCAGGTAGACTTCATATTGATGAAGAGTTAATGCTTGAACTTGAAGGCATTAAAAAAGAGGTAAATCCAGATGAGATTCTCTTGGTTGTTGATGCTATGACAGGTCAAGATGCAGTTAATGTGGCTCAAAGTTTTAATGACAAATTAGATATAACAGGAGTTATATTAACTAAGCTAGATGGAGATACCAGAGGGGGAGCAGCGTTATCAGTTAAAGCTGTGACAGGGAAGCCCATCAAGTATGCTGGTGTTGGTGAAAAGCTGTCGGATTTGGAAATTTTTTATCCTGATAGAATGGCATCAAGAATATTAGGGATGGGCGATATATTAAGTCTAATAGAAAAAGCACAGCAGGCTATCGATGAGAAGAAAGCACTAGAAATGCAGCAAAAATTAGAAAGACAAGAATTTACTTTGGAAGATTTTTTAGATCAGATGCAGCAAATGAAGAAATTAGGACCTTTAAAGGATTTAATTAAAATGATTCCTGGATTGGACACTAGTAAGCTTGATGATATAGATTTTGAAGAAAATGAAAAGGAAATGGCAAAAATTGAGGCGATAATAAAATCTATGACCAAGGAAGAAAGAAGAAATCCTTCAATAATAAACTCTAGTCGCAAAAAAAGAATAGCAAAAGGTTCTGGAACTACTATTCAGGATGTAAATAAGTTGTTAAATAATTTTGAACAGGCGAGAAAGATGATGAAGCAGTTTTCTGATATGCAAAAACATGTGAAAAAGGAAAATTTAAATTTTTCCCTTTTACTTTTTAAAAATAAAATTAAAAAGCTAAACAATTTTTAAAGGGAGGTTAGAAAATTTAATGGCAGTTAAGATGAGACTTAGAAGAATGG
>NZ_CAKP01000036.1 GCF_000297115.1 Caloramator australicus RC3
AGGGACGAAAGTCGGGCTTAGTGATCCGGTGGTTCTGAGTGGAAGGGCCATCGCTCAACGGATAAAAGCTACCTCGGGGATAACAGGCTGATCTCCCCCAAGAGTCCACATCGACGGGGAGGTTTGGCACCTCGATGTCGGCTCGTCGCATCCTGGGGCTGAAGTAGGTCCCAAGGGTTGGGCTGTTCGCCCATTAAAGCGGCACGCGAGCTGGGTTCAGAACGTCGTGAGACAGTTCGGTCCCTATCCGTCGCGGGCGTAGGAAATTTGAGGGGAGCTGTCCTTAGTACGAGAGGACCGGGATGGACGAACCTCTGGTGCACCAGTTGTCATGCCAATGGCACAGCTGGGTAGCCAAGTTTGGACGGGATAAGCGCTGAAGGCATCTAAGCGCGAAGCCCACCCCAAGATGAGATTTCCCACGCGAAAGCGGTAAGACCCCTGGAAGACTACCAGGTAGATAGGCCAGAGGTGTAAGCGTCGTAAGGCGTTTAGCTGACTGGTACTAATAGGTCGAGGGCTTGATCTTATTGTGCAGTTTAATCCGGTGGTAATGGAGGTAGGGAAACACCCGTTCCCATTCCGAACACGAAGGTTAAGCCTACCTACGCCGATGGTACTAGGCTGGAGACGGCCTGGGAGAGTAGGTGACTGCCGGGTAAGTGCCAGGCACTTAAGTTTAAGATTTTGGCCCAGTAGCTCAGTTGGTTAGAGTGCCGGCCTGTCACGCCGGAGGTCGAGGGTTCGAGCCCCTTCTGGGTCGCCATATGCCGGCTTAGCTCAATCGGTAGAGCAACTGACTTGTAATCAGTAGGTTGTAGGTTCAAGTCCTATAGCCGGCTCCATAAAGGCAAGGAGAAATCCTTGCCTTTTTTTCATAGGGGTGATTTTATGCTTTATAGGGTAAAACAGTTTTTAAGGGCCATAACGGCAAAATTAACTGAAGATGATTACAGGTTTATTAATTTTTATTTAAATGAAAGGGAAAGGCAGCTTTTCTATAGCTTAAGTAAATCTGAGCAGTATCACAGCATTAATGTGGCACGATGTGTTTTAGAAACCTCCATAAAGGAAGGATGTTATGATATTATTCTTATTAAAGCAGCTCTACTGCATGACATAGGAAAGATAGATAGCGGCCTTAATCCAATAACGAAATCTATTATGGTTATTTTAGATAAGATATTTTCACAAAAGCTTAAAAAGCTAAAAAGGATTAAATTCATAAGGGCTTATTATGACCATCCTAAAATTGCCCTTGACTATCTTGGAAATAAGAAGAACTATCTTGCTTTTCTTATTGAAAATCATCATAATTATAATATAAATGATAGAAAACTTAAATTATTGCAGAGGGCTGACTGCAAAAATTAGAATATTTTTAATTTGACAAAAAAATGTTATAATATATTGAAAGAGAATAGGGGGGATTTGATTGAACTATAGAATTTTACTAATCGATGATGAAGAAAATATCGTAAAGGGTATAAAATATAATCTTGAGAACGAGGGATATAGCGTTGATGTTGCCTTCGATGGAGAAGCTGCCCTTAGGATGATATCAGAAAATATATATAATTTAGTAATTCTCGATATAATGCTTCCTCATTTTGATGGGCTTCATGTGTTAAAGCGTATAAGGGATAGATCTACAGCAATTCCAATATTAATGCTCACGGCAAAGGGATATGATGAGGATAAGGTGAAGGCCTTTGAACTTGGAGCTGACGATTATTTAACAAAGCCCTTTAGCATTACTGAACTTAAGGCAAGGGTAAAGGCCCTTTTAAGACGAGCCTATGAAACGTCAAATACAAAGATAGATATTATAAAAAGTGGAGATATAATGATAGATGTCGCTTCAAGAAAGGTTAGCATAGCTGGAAAATTAGTTGACCTCACTGCAAAGGAATATGATATATTATTTTTGCTTGTTACAAATCCTAAGAAGATCTATAGCAGAGACACCCTTCTTGAAATAATATGGGGATATGATTATATTGGTGATTCTAGAACTGTCGATGTCCATGTAAGAAGATTAAGGGAAAAAATAGAAAAGGATCCTGCTAATCCTCAGTATATTTTGACAAAATGGGGAGTTGGTTATTATTATAGTGGAGAATAATCTACGATATAGGCTTATTTTGTCCTATTTTTCAATTATATTTTTACTTGTTCTGCTTATAAATGTATCTATATATTATATCCTTCAGAAGTTTTACATCGATTCTAAGAAAAATGACGTTTTATTTGCTGCAAAAACAAGCCTCGATTATATCGATGTTTATAACAATAAAGTAGATTTAGAAAAACTAAAGGAAATACAAAGGGATGTATATTCAAAGATAGTAATTGTCTTAAATGGTAAGGTTGTTTATGATGATTTTAACAAGATATTGCCGTTAAGTGATCTGTTCAAAAAAGAAATAGTTACCAAACAGTTAAATATTTATGGGGAAAAATACTATATTCTTTCATATCCTATAATGCTTTATAATAATCATATTGGGAATATAGTATTTATAAATTCCATGAAATGGGCGTTGCAAAGAATTAAATATATAGAAAGCCAAATAATTGTAATTTCAACTATTGTTTTAGTTTTAGCATTTTTATATAGTCTATATATATCAAAAAGCATAACAAGGCCATTAGATAAATTTGTATTTGAAATTGAAAAATCAAAGGACAATTTGGTTTTAGACGAGATAAATATAGATGGCTATAAAGAGATTAAAAGATTATGTGAAGCCTTTAATAACATGAATAAAAGAATTATAGAATTAGACAAAAAAAGAAGACAATTTGTAGCAGATGCCTCCCATGAATTAAAATCTCCCCTTGCAGGGATAAAGGTTTTAGTAGAATCACTGCAACAGGGGGCGATGGAGGATAAAAATATACGAGATGAATTTTTAAACAGTATTAATAATGAAATAGATAGACTATCGAACCTTGTTAATGGACTTTTAGAACTTGCACAAATTGAAAATTCTGATGAACTTAGGATGAGTAGCCTAGATATAAAGGAACTTATAAAGGATGTTGTAAAGAGCCTAAATCCAATCGCAAAAAATAAAAATATAACTATAAATGTAGAGGGCGAAGGCATAATAACCTATGTAAATAGGGATAATATGTTTAGGGCAATTTACAATATAATCGAAAATGCTATAAAGTATTCCTTTGAAGATTCTAAAATCGATATTTTAATTGAAAAGGATGAACAAATAAAAATAACTATAAAAGATTATGGGATGGGAATACCTGAGTGTGATCTTCCATATATATTTGACAGATTTTACAGAGTCGACAAAACAAGGGCGAGAAAAACAGGTGGAGCAGGCCTTGGGCTTTCTATTGCAAAGCATATCATAAAACTTCATAAGGGGGACATAGAAGTTAAAAGCAAAGTGGGGGAAGGAACTGCTTTTATAATTAAACTGCCTATTTAATGGAGGGACTAAGATGAAAAGGATACTTGCCACTTTGCTTTGTTTTTTATTACTTTTAGGATGTAAAAAACAGGAGGTAAAGGTAGAAGATATCTCGATAGAACAAAAAAAGCAGATGGTAAACATTATTTTATTCTTTTCAGATCAGCAGGGGAAATATTTAGTTCCTGAGGAGAAGAAGGTTGCCTTTGATACTTCCCTTGAAAGAACCATTTTAAAGGAGCTTATTAAAGGCTCTAACAAAGGATACAAAAACACCATTCCTAAAGGGACAAAGATAATATCGTTAACAAAGAAGGATGATACCCTTATTGTCAATTTATCTAAAGAATTTATTAAAAATCATCCAGGCGGGGCGGATAACGAAAGAATGACGGTTTTTTCCATAGTAAATTCATTAACAGAAATACCTGGGATTAGAAAGGTTAAAATAGAAGTCGAAGGAAAAACATATAATACATTGAAGGGAAATATCGCTATAAATGCTCCGTTAGCTAGAAATCGTAATCTTTTTAACAGGGACAAAAAGAGCCCACCTAATGAAATATTAAAAAGACAGATGACTTTAGAAAAACAAGGAAGATGGCTTGATGCTTATCTTTTAATGTCGGACGATGAGAATAATACCTATAGAAAATATTATGATGATTATGTAAAGGAAATGGAGGAGACAAAATCCTTAGGCTTTTTACAGGTGGATTTTGTTGTAGGAGGATATACTCTAGATCCTTCAAAGAAAAAGGCGAGGGTTAAGGTTAATTTCTATGAGATAGATACATCAGGCAAAAAAGTATTAGGAAAGGATTTATTCTTTACATGCGTTAATATTGACGGTGCATGGATGGTAGATTGGTTAACTGCTCAATAGGAGGGATCAAATGAAGGGGGATGAAAGAAAGCTTGAGATTTTGAACCTTTTAAAGGAATCTAAAAATCCAATCAAGGGGGCTTATCTTGCTGAAAGGTTTGGCGTTACAAGGCAAGTTATAGTTCAGGATATTGCCCTTTTAAAAGCCCAAGGCCACAACATAGTATCAACGCCCCAAGGATACATATTCTTAGGAGGAAATGAAAGCTATTCAAGGGTAATCGCCGTAAAGCATGAACCTAAGGATATAGAGGAGGAACTAAAGACCATAATTAAGCTTGGTGGTAAAGTCATAGACGTTACTATAGAACACAAGGTTTATGGTGAAATCACAGGAAAATTAATGCTAAAATCCCTTTACGATGTTGAAAAGTTTATTGAAAGGCTAAGGGAAAGTTCTGACATGCCCCTTTCTAATCTGACAGGAGGGGTACATCTTCACACCATCGAAGCGGACTCTGAAGAAACCCTTGAGAGGATAGTAAAGGAATTAGATAAAAAGGGATTTTTAATCGATTAGGGGGTATTATATGAAAGGTTTTATTGGAAAGCTTCTAATAATCATTGTTATTTTGTTAATTTTAATTTCATCCATCTCTGGCTTTTTAGTGGACATCCAGTGGTTTAAGGAGGTTGGATACTTAAACGTATTTTTTACATCCTTTAAGGCAAAGCTTTTAATATTTATTCCTTCCTTTTTTGTTTTTCTTATTGCAATATATTTCTATGCAAAATTTCTTGCTAAAAACTACCTAGAAATAGGCGGAATGGTTTACGATAAAGGAGAAATAAGGAAAAGAAATAAAATTATATTCTACATCTCTTTAGCTATAACGCTTATAATTTCATTTATATTTACCTCGGCCTTTTGGTATAGGATTTTGGAATATGTAAACGGAGAAAATTTCAATATTAATGACCCTATTTTCAATAAGGACATAGGATTTTTTGTATTTAGGCTTCCGTTAATTCAAGCTATATTAAGCTTTTTGATTACTGTTGTATTGGTTCTTGCGATTATTTCCTTTATATTTTACGCCTTTGAAAGGGCAAAGGATGGATTAAGCCTTATTGGGTTTAACTTTAGGCAAAATCCAAAATCCAGATTCTTTGGAAGACAGCTTGCTTATTTTGCAGCTTTGTTCCTAATCCTTTTATCCGGCGTATTTTATATTAGGGCATTAAATTTAGTTTATTCCCCAAGGGGAGTTGCCTTTGGAGCAAGCTATACAGATGTTCATGTAACATTACCTTTACTAAAAGTTTTAATCATATTATGCATCATTTCATCGTTTATTATATTTTTCTCCATACTAAGGGGAAGGATTAAACCTATTATCTATACCGCAGCCTTTATAGTTTTATTTATAGCCTTTGAAGGGATAGCTTCCTTTGTAGTAGAAAAAATAATAGTAGCGCCTAACGCAAGGGAAAAGGAAATGTCCTATTTAGAGCACAACATCCAATATACAAGAAAGGCCTTTGGACTTGAAAATATAAAGGAAATAGATTTTGATGTAAAAAACGATTTAACTTCAAAGGATATTCAGGAAAACAAAAATACAATAGACAATATAAGGGTTACGGAATTTTCCCAATCTTTAGAGGTGTTTAACCAAATTCAATCCATTAGAAACTATTATAGGTTTAACGATGTGGATATAGATAGATACACGATAGATGGAAGGTTAAGACAAGTGTTTATATCTGCAAGGGAACTTGATAATTCCCTCAGGGATCCTAAGTTCCAGACATGGCAGAATAAAAGATTATTCTACACCCACGGCTATGGAGCAGTTATGTCCTACACTAATGCTGTAACTCAAACCGGCCTTCCCCAGTTTATAGTAAAGGATATACCAATGTCTGGCAGATTCAATGTTGCAAAACCTCAGATTTACTTTGGGGAGATAAACAACGATTATATAATAATAAATGCTAAAAATAACGAGATAGATTACCCTTATGGAAGCGGAGAAAAGGAAACAAGGTATGATGGAAAGGCTGGAATTAAGCTTAATCCTTTAAATAGACTTTTATTTGCTTTAGCATATGGGGACTTTAACCTAATACTTTCCAACAATATAACTTCTGATTCAAGGATAATCCTGCATAGGGATATTGTAAAAAGGGTAAGAAAGATTGCACCATTTTTAAACTATGATGAGGACCCATACCTTGTAATGGCAGGGGACAGGTTCTATTGGATTATAGATGCCTATACAGTTACAAACAGATTCCCCTATTCCGAACCCTATTACGGAATAAACTACATCAGAAACTCAGTAAAGGTTGTTGTTGATGCTTATGATGGAAGGGTTGACTTTTATCTTACAGATAAAAACGATCCTATAGCTTTAACGATAGGGAATATATATAAGGGTATCTTTAAAGATATAAAGGATATGCCTGAGGATCTTAAAAAGCATTTAAGATACTCAGAAGATGTATTTTTAATTCAATCAACAGTTTATGAAAAATATCACATGAAAAACCCAATATCTTTTTACAACAGCGAGGATCTATGGTCTATTGCAAGGTATAAAAATCCAGACGGAAGCGAAAGACAGGTTGAGGCGGTTTATCAGGTTATGAAAATATTTGACGATGAGGAGTTTTTACTTACGATTCCATATACCGTTGCTAAAAAGGAAAACATGGTTTCATGGCTTGCAGCAAGGATGGATAAAAATTTAGGGGAAATGGTTCTTATTAGATTCCCGAAGGAAAAGGCAATATTAGGGCCTCAACAGTTTAATTCAAGGATAAATACCGATATACAAATATCAAGCCTTATAACCCTTTTAAACCAGCAGGGCTCCAGCGTAATATTAGGTGAAACTAATATAATACCTATTAAAAATTCCCTCCTCTATGTAAGGCCGCTATATCTTAAGGCACAGGGTGGAAAGAGTTTGCCTGAACTTAAAAAGGTTATTGTAAACTATGGAGATTCTATAGTTATGGAGGACAACATAGGTCTTGCCATCCAAAAACTATTTGCAGCACAAGTTCCAACAACACCTGTAGAGGAGGAAGAAGATATTAAGACCCTCATTTTAAGGGCAGATGATACCTACAAGAAGGCAATAGAAGCCCAAAGGCAGGGGGACTGGGCTGGATATGGAAGGTATATAAAGGAATTAGAAAACATCCTAACTAAACTCAAGGAAAAATCAAAGTGATGTTGTAAATTTATGGTTCTATGGTATAATTTCCATAGAACCATTTTTTTGATTGGGGGTTTAAAGATGGATCCAAGACTTTTAAAGCTTTCTGATGTTTTATTAACCTATTCGTTAAAGATTAAAAAGGGAGATAAGCTTTTAATTTCAGGAGGGGAATCCACATTACCTTTAATTAAGGCAGTATATAAAAGGGCAATAGAGCTAGGCGCTTATCCTCAGGTTGACATAGGTGTTGAAGACTTAACTGAAATACTTTTAAAATATGGTTCGGAGGATCAAATTACATATACACCCGAATCTCTAAAAAGAGCCTTTGAAACGGTAGATGCTGTTTTAACTATTTGGGGAGATAAAAATACAAGATTTTTAACTAATGTAGATGCTTCAAAGATGAAGTTAAGATCAAGGGGAAGAAGAGAGCTTATGGAAATATTCCATGAAAGGATGGCAAAGGGAGAATTAAGATGGTGTGGAACTCAGTTCCCAACCCATGCAAATGCGCAGGAAGCCTCCATGTCCCTTTCAGAATATGAGGATTTTGTATATGGTGCAGGATTTATAGACGAAGATGATCCCGTTGCAAAATGGATGAATATAAGGGATGAGCAGCAGAAAATATGCGACTTTTTAAATACAAAAGAAACCTTAAGAATTGTTTCTAAGGATACCGACATTACAATGAGCATAAAGGGCAGAAAATGGATAAATTGCTGTGGTGAGGAGAACTTCCCAGATGGGGAAGTATTTACAAGCCCTATAGAGGATAGCGTGAATGGACATATAAGGTTTAGTTTCCCTGGAATATATGCAGGAAGAGAAATCGAGGATATATATCTTGAATTTAAGGATGGAAAGGTTGTAAATGCAAAGGCAGCAAAGGGAGAGGATCTTCTTTTAGAGCTTCTTGAAACCGATGAGGGTGCAAAATTCCTTGGTGAGGTTGCGGTAGGAACAAACTACGGAATTCAAAAATTTACAAAAAATATGCTATTTGATGAAAAGATAGGCGGAACAGTTCACCTTGCCATTGGAAGGGGCTTCCCGGAAGCCGGCGGACAAAATGTATCTTCAATCCACTGGGATATGCTCTGTGATATGAAGGAAGAAGGCAAAATCTTTGCAGATGGAGAGCTTATATACGAAAAAGGTCAATTTTTAATAAAATAATTTAGTTGCATTTTTTGAAAATATTGATATAATATATTAAAACCGGTGATGGAGAATAGTAGATAAGGTTTAAACTCAAGAGAGCCGGTGGTTGGTGTGAACCGGTGTTTGGCCTTATTGAATCCACTCCAGAGGGTTTGCGATGAGCAAAACGGATGTGGCCGTTATACCACAAAGAGAGGACCTTATGGTCAATTAGGGTGGCACCGCGAAAGTATAGCCTTTCGTCCCTTTGGGGATGGAAGGCTTTTTATTATATAAAAAACAAGGAGGGAAGAAAATGTTAGATATTAAAAGAATAAGAACAAACCCAGAGGAAGTTAAGGAAGCACTAAAGATTAGGGGAGAGGCCTTCACCCTTGATATGATAGACAAAGTTGTGGAGCTTGATGAAAGAAGAAGAGAGATTCTTGTCGAGGTGGAGGCATTAAAAAACAAAAAGAATACAGATTCGCAGGAGATTGCAAAATTAAAAAGAGAGGGCAAAAACGCAGATCACCTTGTTGCTGAAATGAAGGAGCTTTCTGATAAGATTAAGGAGCTGGATGATGAACTTGCAAAGGTTGAGGAGGAGATTGAATATCTTCTTCTTAGAATTCCAAATATCCCAAATAAAGATGTTCCAAAGGGAGATACTGACGAGGATAATGTTGAGGTTAGAAGATGGGGTGAACCAAGAAAGTTTGAATTTGAACCAAAGGCCCACTGGGATATCGGAGTGAACCTTGGAATACTTGATTTTGAGACGGCATCAAAGGTTACAGGAGCAAGATTTACATTCTATAAAGGGCTTGGTGCAAGGCTTGAAAGAGCTTTAATTAACTTTTTTCTCGATCTTCATACAGAAAAACACGGATATACAGAGGTTTTCCCACCATTTATGGTGAATAGAAAGAGCATGACAGGAACAGGACAGCTTCCAAAGTTTGAAGAGGATGCCTTTAAGGTTTCTGATTTTGACTACTTCTTAATTCCAACTGCAGAAGTTCCTGTTACAAATATGCACATGAATGAAGTATTAGACGGTTCAAAACTTCCTTTAAAATATGCTGCATATTCTGCATGTTTTAGATCAGAGGCAGGTTCAGCAGGAAGGGATACAAGGGGACTTATAAGACAGCATCAATTTAACAAGGTGGAGCTTGTTAAATTTGCTGATCCAGAAAAGAGCTATGAAGAGCTTGAAAGTCTAACAAGGGATGCAGAGGAAGTTCTGCAGCTTCTTGGACTTCCGTATAGAGTTGTATTAATCTGTTCGGGTGACTTAGGATTTACAGCAGCTAAAAAGTATGATATAGAGGTTTGGATGCCAAGCTACGGAAGATATGTAGAAATTTCAAGCTGCTCAAACTTTGAAGACTTCCAAGCAAGAAGAGCTAACATAAGATTTAAGAGGGATCCAAAATCAAAACCAGAATACGTTCATACATTAAACGGTTCTGGAGTTGCAGTAGGCAGAACAGTTGCAGCAATACTTGAAAACTATCAACAAGAGGATGGTTCAGTTATCGTTCCAGAAATATTAAGACCATACATGGGTGGAATAGATATAATAAAGTAGGCTCAATAGCCTACTTTATTATTAAGTGCCAGGCACTTGACATTTTGACTTTTTGACATTTCCATATACTTACAAAATATATTTACATTTTTACAAATAATTACTTCTTGAAAAATGCCTATTTAGACTGTATACTATCTATTGTGACTTGAGGTGTGGCACATTAAAAATAATTTAATAAAGATATAAAAAATATGTTGACATAAGTGAATGTAGCTGCTATAATAATTAATGTCCGACACGGAGAGGTGGTCGAGCTGGTTTAAGGCACCGGTCTTGAAAACCGGCGTGGGGGTAACTCCACCGTGGGTTCGAATCCCACCCTCTCCGCCATATTTTATATATCGTGGAGAAGTACTCAAGCTGGCCGAAGAGGCGCCCCTGCTAAGGGCGTAGGTCGGGAAACCGACGCGCGGGTTCAAATCCCGCCTTCTCCGCCAAAGCCGCACAGAGTGCGGCTTTTTGATTAATATGCGCCCGTAGCTCAGCTGGATAGAGTAGCTGACTACGAATCAGTTGGTCGGGGGTTCGAGTCCCTCCGGGCGCACCAAAAACCCTGTAAGTTCAAGGCTTACAGGGTTTGTTATTTCCCAACATTTTTATTTTTCCCACACTTTTCCCACACTAGAAAAATAAAAAAATAAAAGCTAAGAAAATAATTTGTTAAGTTTCTCAGCTGCTGTTGTTTTTTCCTTTGGCATAACGTGAGTATAAATATTTGCCGTTATAGCTATATTACTATGCCCTAATAATTCTGAAACTGTTTTTAATGGAACTCCAGCTTCAAATAGTTTTGTTGCATACGTATGACGTAAATTATGAAACTTACGATAAGGTATATTTGCTTTTTTTAGTACTCTTTTATATGCTCTTATCAAATTTCTCACATCTATGTTATTACCAAGTTCAGTTGTAAAAACAAAATCATTATCGTTGTAAGATGGGCCAGCTTTAATTTTTTCTAAGGCTTGTTTTTGTTTATGTTCTTTTAATACTGGTATTAAACTTGAAGGAATTGGAACTGTTCTTAAAGATCCTTTTGTTTTCGGAACTTGAATTATAGTTTTTATTTCTCTTGAAGCATCGTTATTTATTAAACTTACTTTTTTTATGCTTCTTTGAACTTTGAGCTCCTTTTTATCAAAATCGATGTCACTCCATTTTAGTGCTAGGAGTTCTCCTTGCCTTAAGCCAGTTCCTAAAGCTAATAGAAATAATGCTTTAAGCCTATTGTTTTCTAAAGCTTTTTTAAACCTGTCTATTTCCTCATTAGTAAATACATTGATCTCTTCTTCATTTTCAATTTCTATTTGATCATTTTTCGGAATTACTATTCCTTTGCCTGAACAAGGATTTTTTAATATATATCCCTCAGAAAGCGCATAGTTGAAAAACGCTTTTAAAAGTTTATTTAGGTTTTTAATGATACTACTTGATTTCCCAATGGTAAATAGTTCATTATAGTATCTTTGAATTTGTAAAGATTTTATATCACATAATCTTAAACCGTATAAAGGACTGTTTTTAATATAATTTCTGTATATACCTTCATACCTTTCAAAAGTAGAAGGTTTTGTTCTCATTTTAACAATTTCGAATAACCATAAGTGGAATAATTCACCTAATGAAGCATTTTTAAAATCTACATTTAATCCATTTCTAATTCCGTTCAAATACTCATCTCTTTTAGCCTCAGCTTCTTTCTTGCTTTTTCCGTAGAATTCTTTTCGAATAAGCTTCCCATTTGCGTCTCTACCTATTGTAGCCGTAACTCTATAATATTCATTTCCGTTTTTAGAATAATTAACTTTTACAGCCATAGTATTTCCCCCAACTTTATTTTATTATTTTTAATCTAAAGCTATTTATGGTTTTTAAAAAGAAAACCCACATAAAGTGAGTTTAAAATTCATAAACAAGTATTAAATTATGATTTCATAATCTTCGGGAAGGCTCATATTGTCACTAAAAATCATAATTTCGTATCCAGTATATTTTTTACCGGCGGTATAGTTAAGAGCGTAAGTAATTTGATGAAATTGCCTATACATATTTTGTATTTTAGGTTCATAATCATAAGTGACAATCCAGTAATGATTTTTTATTTGCGATATACGGTGACTTAATTCTAAATGATCATCATGAGTAAAATAATTCACATATAATTGTGATCCTTTATTATAATAGGGAGGATCAAAAAATATAAAACTTTGTTTATCTATTGATGGTATTACATAGTCAATAAATTCTATTACATCCATGTTATGAAGTTCTATAGAATTTTTAAAAGAAGCTATAAGTTTAATTCTTTTTATTAATTCGTCTTTATTAAATCTGCAATCTATTTTATAAATGCCTTCTTGATTATATCCACCAATTACACCAGCTTTTATTATACCTGAACGATTTGTTCTATTAAGAAAAAATGTAGAAAATCCTAATTTTAATAATGATTCAGATTCTTTATTATTTTGTATATCTTTTTGAATGAACCACTGCTCTAAATTTACAGGAGTGTTTTTTATCATTGAACATAATTCATCAGTATGGTTTAAAACAGAATACCAAAAAGCATAAATCGACTTATCTAAATCATTAATATATATTTTTGACACATGCTTATTAATTAATAAATATAATGCTACTCCTGCACCACCGGCAAACGGTTCAATGTAATATGAATTATTTAAGTTATTTTCATATATTAACTTTTGAATGTATTTCGATAATTTTGCTTTTCCACCAGGGTATCTCAAAGGAGAAAAATTGGTTATACGAGCCATTTAACCACCCCATCTTGCATATTAATTTAATATAGTATTATTAGTTTACTATATCTTATAAATTTTGGCCATATAATTTTATTTATTAAGAATAATACAGATAAAACCTTTTAATCCTGCAGCTGCAATTTTATCTAGAATATCTGCATTTGCCTTAACAAGATGGGGGTTATGAATTACCATGTCTAAATAGTCTTTTGTTCCAGGATTTTCGGCAAATGAAGTAAAAGTCCTTTCAAAGTTTTTATCATTATTAAATATATTACTTTTATTATTTATAAAATATTTAATTATTTTTTCTAGTGCTGGTGTTTTACCATTGCTACCTTTAAGTAAATTTTGATATAATGCTTTTTTCTTTAAATAATATATCATTGATTGTTCAAGTAATCCTCTCATTAGTATTGTAGCTGATATAGGAAACTTCTTATAATAGTTGTTTTTTGAAATTGATACAATTTCTTCTGCAATTGATATAAGTCCTGAATTTTCAGGGTTATTTGGATCAAGATCATTCCACGTCAAATCTTCAAAAAAAACAGATGGTTTTGGTCTATCATCTTTTGATAAATTGTTATTTTTTACCTGAAGACTTGTTTTATTGTCATCTGCTTTTTGAATATTAGTTTGCGTGTGTGTATTTTGTATGTCGATTTTCTTTTCAACAATTATTTTTGTATTCGCACCCATATCTGAGATTCTTGAATTTACATTTAATGTTTGAACATGGCTTGACGTAGAATCATTATTAACTTCAGAAGTTATATTGCTTTGATTTTCTTTACTAACTTTGTCATAGTAGCTGTTTATAAAATTAATGAACCCAGGAACATCATCAATTGTTTTTCTAGTATTGAATGATTCATCAATAAAAGCGGCTTTAGCAATTAAATGGATAGCTTCATCAAATATGTCTTTTGGCAGTTCGGATATGGGTTCAAATAAATTATCATAAGAGAGTTTTAATATTTCTCTCGTCTTCTTTTGTATTATTTTACTCGTTGTTCCAAAAACCCTTAAAAATGGGTGTGGTTTTATCTTTTGAATGTTTAAATATTTGTCTTTTTCTTCTTCAGTCCAATTAGGAAGTGCAAATGCATAATTTAAAAGTTTATTTTCAATGATGCCCTTTTTTACTTTTGTTTCTGATATACCAGTAATTTCTGAAATTTCTTTTACAGATTTTCCATTATCAAACAAATTTACGAAGAACTTCTGCTTTGATAGAGTAGACCATTTTTTTATTCCATCGATATGTTTTGCTGCAAGTGCACTTTGTGCAGATTCTCTAGTGTCGGCTATGTCAACTTCGATTTTTTCAATGTTGGATAAAGTAGTAGGATTAGCAAATGGGATTTTATTTTCATATTTTTTAGGTATTAAAGCTCTATTAAGAAGAAGCTTGCATGCACAAGCTCTACGATTACCTTCAAGGACAATGTAAATATCGTTTTCTTTGACTACAATTAGTCTTTCGCCCAACATCAATCCGCCATTTTCATTTATAGATTTTGCAAGTTCATGAACTTCTTCAAATTCTAGTAGATATTCAATTATATGTTCTTGTGTTGCATTTGGTGGCACTATAAAACGAGGATTTTTATAATCAAGCATTAAATCTAATGGTGAAATAGTCATAGTTTTATATGGCATACTCATATCCCCCTTCTTAAAACATTTCCAATATTGCCAATGGATCAAAGCAAATCACGTAGTTGTCAATAGCATAGTATGTTCCGTATTTTTCTTTGTAATATTTTAAAGCCTCTTCTAAGAAATCCTCTGTAACATTTAAAAATTCAGCTAGTTCATATCTGTTTCTAACACCACTTTTATAAGCTCTTATTAAAGAAGTAATACCAACTAATTTTTTATAAGCCCAATTACGGGCTATTTTTTCTTGTTTAATGTTATTGATATTTGATTGTTCTAATATGTTACCTGAGGATGTGTGATGGTGTCCCATTTCCTCAGCTAATACACATGTTTTTTCAGCGTCTGTTTTAAGTTTTTTACTTATTGCAATAGTATTGTTGCAGTATAATCCTTTAATGTTCCCCTTAAATTTCATTTCAATAACATTAATATTGTCTTTAGCAGCTTCATCCAAAAGTTTCTCGAAAGTCATCTTCCCACCCCAAAAGTAAAATAATTACTTTTTCTTCTTAGATAATATGAATCTAATAAAATTCTCAATATCTTCTATATCTTCATCCGTGAAATCTTCTCCTTCAAAGTGTGCAGCTATAGTTTCTATTTTATTTTCCTTAATAGTTTTGTTTAACTTTTCTATAGATTTTTCTTCGGTTGGAATATCTTCATTATCAAAGAATTCATTTACCGATACTCCGAGAGCATCGGCTATTTTAGCCAATGTTTCTGCTGTAGGATTTTTTCTTTTACCAGTTAAAATATCACTTACTGTAGATTGAGGTATGTTTGCTTTTTTACATAGTTTATAGGCAGACCATCCTTTTTCACTAAGCAATTTTATAATTTTTTCTTTATTGAACATACTTCATTCCTCCATAATATTTCGGTATATCTATGTATTTATATTAAAAGAAATATTACGGTAAGTCAAGATATTTGAAGAAATAAAGAGGAAATAAAAGCTATTTACTAACAATAGTTCTATATTGCGTAGTATTACGGTTGAAAAATACTACGGATTAAAGATATAATTAAACTACGGAAAACAGATATAATAAATCATGCTTAAGTAGGAGGTGAGAAAATGACAGTTGGAGATAACATTAGAAGAATTGCGCAAGAAAAAAACATTTCATTTTACAGGATTTGCAAAGATAGTAAGGTCTCTAATTCTTACATGAGCGACCTAGTTAACAATAAAAGAAAAAATCCATCAATTGATATATTAAAGAGAATTTCCAATGTCTTAGGAGTTTCAATTGATGAATTAATTAAAAACTAAGGAAGGTGAATATATGGGAGAACTAGAGATAAAGCAATTTGACTATAACCAACTTGACACATCAACAGCAGAGTTCCTAAAGCAAAAAGAAAGGAATATGCGAGAGATAGTCGGTAATGCCTATACGCAATTGGGGAAGGAGCTTAAAGAGGCACAAGAAAGGTTAGCAGGGAAAAATCAATATGATGGAGTTTTTGAAAAGTGGTATATGGCATTAGGTTTTAAGAAGGATACAGTTTATAGATTAATTCAAAGATATGAATTGGTCCTCGCAAATTGCGAAAACCAAAAATTGATAGAAGAATTACCAGTCAGCCTAACCTATGAAATAGCAAAACCATCAGCAGATGAAGAACTAAAACAAAAGGTTCTTGCTGGAGAAATAAAGACACTAAAGGAATACAAAGAACTTCTAAAAGCAAAGCAAGAAGCAGAAAGAAAGGCAGAAATAGAGGAAGAAAAGGCAAGGGAACTACAAAGACAAAAGGAGCTATTAGAAAGGCAATATGAACAAGCCAGACGATATGCTCAAGAAGTTGAAGAAAAATATAAAGAAAAGATGTTTGAGAAACCAAGAGAAATAGTAAGGGAAGTAATAAAAGAAGTTCCTAAAGAAGTTGTAAAGGAAGTTGTAAAGGAAGTTATACCAGAAGATTATGAGGCACTAAAGAAGAAAGTTGAAGAACTTGAGAGAGTAAGTAAGAAATATAAAGAACTTGCAGAAGAAAAGGCAGATGTAAAACTTGAGGCACTTAATAGATTTAGATTTAAAAATGCAATAAGAGAAATGATAAGAGTTTTAAATAAGAGCATTACAGAAGCAACAATTTACTTAAATGAAACTGATGAGGAAGAAATGCAAGCAGAAGGAGAAAAGGCAATAAATGAATTACAGAAGGCAATTGAAACAATTGAAAGTTGGATGAACAAAAGAGAGGAAGGGGGATATATATATGCAGATTACTCAATTCAATCCTAAAGAAATAGCATTAAAAAAGGCACAAGAAGAATATCTTAGGAAGATGAACATAGCAGCAGAATTGCTAATTACAAGAGAACTAAGCATTTATTACAGCGACATAATGCAAGAAGTTGATAAAGATACTCAAGCAAGTTGCAGGTCAATCTTATCGTGGCTAAATGATTATAGTAGCTCAAGGGATGGGAAAAAAATTTATAGGGCAGGGATTATAAGTTTGTATAAAGAAACTCACAAAGACCATTTCATAAATGGGGTATGGCAAGCTTATAATCTCCCAGAACTAATTGATTTTACTATAAAAAAGCTAACTGACAAGAATTTTGTAGGGAGCAAAAGCAAAGCTGCTTTATTCAAGACCTCATTTTTAGATGAAACATGGTTCAGACAAGCAGTGTCAGTTATAGGATTAAAAATGTTAGAAGATAACGAAAACCTTAACGGTTTAACAAGTAATACAGCAAAGGAGTTGATATTCATAAGAAAAGTTATAAAGATGTCTTATGAAAAAACAGGACAAATAATAGGCAGGTCAACAAAAAACCATAATGCAGAATATATGAGAGAAGAATTAAAAGAAATAACAACACAAACATATAAATTTGTGCAACAACATTTAAAAAATTTCATATTAGCTAACACAGAAGAAATAGCACTATTAAAAGAGTTTGAAGGTGAATATTTTAAGGCATTAAAAGATACAAGAATGATTTTGTTAAGTGCTTAAAGGAGAGTGGTTACAAATGGCCAGAAATCAAGCGAAAAAGTTATTTTGGAGTATCGCCCATGCAATAGAGCAATGCAATGATACTCAAATTAAGAATGCAAATGGAGAGATAGAAGGATTGGGAATAGCAATGTCTGAAGATTGTTTTGTGATTTATGAACCAGAGAACGCAACAATAAAGATATGCAATAAAGACTTTGAGACAATAAGCTTTATCACAGAAGAAATCCTGCCTGTAATAGACGAGTTGATAGAGGTGATAGAGATTTGAAAATAAAAAATTAATTAAGTTAAAACACAAAGGGGGTGAGAGGGATGGGAAATAGAATGTTTTCAATCGTTTTGCAAAGTAACAATGAAAAGCTCAATAAGGCATATCAAGATTATCTTGATGCAAAACAAAAATTGGAAGAGTGTCTTTACGAAGAAGGAATTGTCGTTGTGGCTAAAAAAGAAGAGACCGCCAGCAGTAACTGACGGTAGCAAAAATCATTCTGACAAAAATTCTATGATAGCATTTTTGAAATTTGTAAGTGTATTTACAGTAGCATTTTTTAGTCTGTCAAGATTCTGTTTATCAATTGGGGCATTGATTGAAGCATCTGACGACAAATTAGCCTTTCTTAGGCTGTCAATTATGGACGTTAGTTTAGAATCTAAATCATGAATATCTTTCAATTTAATCACCTCCCTTCCGACTAAATTTTACCACTCACGGGAGAGAGGGACAAGCAAAGGGGGTGAGGTAGATGGAATTGCTGATACATAAAGTTAAAGAGATAAAGGAAATATCAGATATTACTGAGGTTAATACACTTATAGAAAAAGATTGGATACTACTTAAGATAGTACCCAATAAGCTAAAAACAATATATGTTTTAGGCAGAATTGAAATTTAAAAAGAAATTTCTTCATCGTTTGATTCATTAGTAAATTTTGTCGATTGTTCTATGAAGTAGTCATTGATTCCAGCATACATTGTTAACCTTGATAATTCTTCAGAAAAATCAACATCTGATGTTGCCCCAACAACATAGTGCATAGTTAAATCATCTTTAGCGATTTCTGGGTCATAACTAGACGTATACGTTTTTATAAGAACCCAACCTTTCTGAAGATATCTATTTACAGTATTAGTGTGTGTTAAATCAAGTATAAATTTAATGTTATCTAAATCCATAGACGCACCTCCCTTCTGTAAAAATTTTACCACTCATGGAAGGGATGGACAAGGGAGGAGGTGAAACAGTGAAAAGTGCATGGTTAGTAATATTCAAAGATGGACATAAAGCCATTTTCACGGAAGAAGCATATGAGAAGTTTGTAAAAAACGCTAATAGAAAAGAAATAGAGGGAATGGAGCATTGGTTTGATATGAATAAGTGCATAGAAAAAAATTCTAATATAGAAGTATTGATACATGTAAATCAAGGAGGTGAAAAAATGGAAAAAGAGAGCCAAATTTTAGAGAAAAAAATTGAAAATGTTATTTTTTCTTACATCGATTACGTTCATGATTCTCTAAGCAAGGCTAAAAAAGGAGAACAAATTGATGAAGCAGCAATATATTGTTTAGGTGATGCAATAAGAGTTTTACATCATGCTAAGAAAATTTTAGAAAAAAAAGAGGGATTAGAAAAGAAAGCGGCTGAACTTGAAGGGCAAGTTCAAGCACAGCCAATTGCTATTACGGTAAATCTTGCAAACATAGATGATTTAGAAAAATTAATCACTGAAATTAAAGACAAACTTAGTCTACTTGAAAATTTTAATATTAAAGTTTCAATTGTGTGATAAATTTATTTTCCAAACTTTTTAAAAGCATTTTCTAAATCTTTTAGTGATTTATCAACAGACTTAATAGATTTATCAAAACTGCTATCTTTTTTAAGGTTTATTAAAGTTGAACATTTAGGACATTTTATAGTTTTTCCAACATCTTTCAAAGTAAAAGTTAATTTTCGATTGCAATTAGGACAGTCAATATCAAGCTTTGAATCACCAAATAAAGAATTAAAATCAAAATCTGACATATAATCTCACCTCCTTCCTGTAGGTAAATTTCTACAAGAAGGAGGAAAATCCTTCAAAAATTTTTCGACAGGCGAGGTGAATTCAATGAATAAGAATATAGAGCTAAAAAAAGTTATTGTAGAAGCTATTGAAGAAGCATTAACAAAGGCAGTAGGGGAAAGAACCAAAGCTACTTTAACAATAGAAGAATGTGCAAAGTATAGCGGTATTGGAAGAGATAAACTCAGGGAACTAGCCCATGCGGCATGTAATAATAAGTCAGATTTTCCATGCTTTAAGGTAGGGAATAAAGTCATTATTAATAAAAATTTATTTGATATGTGGCTTGAAAAAATTACTCAAGAAAAAAGGGTTTTATGATTCAAGAGATATAAGTGCAAGGAGGTGCAAGTTTGAAACACTTAAGAAGATTGACAAGAGAACAGAAGGTGTTTTTGTCAAGGCAAGGTCTAAAACCAAAGGAATATAAGTTAGAGCGTAAGGACGCTGATAGCTACACATTTTATACATGCCAACAGGCAAATTAATAACAATGAGGAGGTAAAGAAAAATGAATAAAAGAATTGAAGCTGGAAACAACATCACTATAGGAGCTGCACTTTATCTTTATGAGAATGGATTTGCAACTGTGGTAACTGACGGGAAATATATTGAAGTGGTTATAGAGAATCTGAAGGCAGATGCAACAGCAACACAAAAAAGATAAAAGAGAGGTGAGTTGGACAAGCTTATAGTAGCATTTTACAAGGGAAGAAGGTGAAAATATGGATGCCCAAACATTAGCGGTTTTGTCTAGCAAGGTTTCAAGAGCTAATTACATACAAAACAGATTAAAGGTCTTAATTAACTTTAAGCGAAATTTAGAAAATGCTCAAAATGCATCCCTTTTAATTAAACTAATTCCAGGAGGTGGAACATGTTTAGATTTGCACACAATGTCTGATAGTTCACAGGTGTTTAGAGATTACAAAGAATTTTTGCTTAAGGGTATTGATAATGAAATAAGCAAACTTGAGAATGAGTTTAAAGAGCTTTAAGGAGAAGTTAAACAATGGCCAAAGATAAAAATAAATGTCCTTATTGTGGGAACAGACTTGTTGAAGTAAAAAAAGGGCTCTGGGTATGCTGTGCATGCCAGAGAGAAATAAAAAAATAAGCCAAAAGGCTTAAGCAAAATATTTTACGCTTAATTCGATTATACACTAACAAATAAAAAAATCAATGCTGGCATGTTTGTGGCACCATCTTTCATACATAAAAAATGGCGGCAGGCTGGCTTTGTTTAGGAAGAGAGTAATGAAAGACAAAATTATAAAAACTTTAAAGACAGTTTTTTAAAAGGAAGGTAGCAGCTTAGATGGAACATGGGCGGATTTGAACCTCCTGAAAACAGAATTTATATATATGACGCAATTCATATATGCCATGCGATTATAGCTCTTCATACTGCAGACATGGAAGTTGCTTATTTAATGGATAAAAAGGAGGAAGATTAATGGATGCAAAGGTGCTTGTAAAAACAGACAATTTATCCCGAGAAGAATGGCTTGAATGGAGAAAAAAGGGGATAAGTGGAAGTGATGCAGCTGCTATTCTTGGACTTAATCCATATGTAAGTGCATTCCAGGTATACATGGATAAGTTAGGACTGCTTGATGAAAAGGAAGATAACGAGGCAATGAGACAAGGAAGAGATTTAGAGGCTTATGTTGCATCAAGATTTATGGAAGAGACTGGCCTTAAGGTAAGAAAGGTTAATAGCATATTACAGCATCCTAAATATAACTGGATGATAGGAAATATAGATAGATGGATAGTAGGAAAAAATGCAGGCCTTGAATGTAAAACGACATCAGTTCTTAATAAACATAAGTTTAGTCAAGGAGAATTCCCAGCTAATTATTATGTCCAGTGTATGCACTATATGGCCATAACTGGTGCAAATGAGTGGTATCTTGCAGTATTGGTCCTCAATAAAGGGTTTCATGTTTTTAACATAAAAAGGGACGAGGATGAAATAAATGCACTTATTGAAGCGGAGAAAAACTTTTGGGAGAACAATGTCTTAAAGCAAATACCACCTGCTCCAGATGGAAGCAGCTCAGCAAGTGAATTAATAAGCAATCTTTATCCAAGTGCAAAATCTGGTGAGAAAACAGCTCTCTTTGGCCATGAAGACAAACTTCAAAAAATTATAGACCTTAAAGCTAAGGTTAAAGAAATTGAAACAGAAATAGATATACTTCAACAAGAAATACAACTTGAAATGAAGGATGCAGAAATTGGAGTAGCGCATGGCTTTACAGTTACATGGAAAAATTGGACTACAAATAGGTTAGATGCAAATAGGCTCAAAAAGGAAAAGCCTGACATTTACGAATCTTACTTAAAAACATCATCTTATAGAAGGTTTGAAATTAAAAAGGAGGATGAATAAGATATGCCAACAAAAAGTAATGCAGGATTAATTCAAAAAGCAGCAAAGGCTCAAGGTGCGGTAGCGAACAGTAATAATCAACATTTAAAACCAATAGATCGACTTAAAAACATTCTTAATGCTGAGAGTGTTCAAGAGCAATTTAGAAATGCACTAAAAGAAAACAGCGGAGCTTTTATAGCAAGTTTAATTGACCTTTATAATAACGATAAAACATTACAAGCCTGTGATCCAAAAAATGTAGTTATGGAAGCATTAAAAGCTGCTTCATTGAAGCTTCCGATTAATAAACAGCTTGGCTTTTCGTATATCGTTCCATATAAAAATAAAGATGGATATATGCCAACATTTCAGATAGGTTACAAGGGATATATTCAGTTGGCCATGAGGACCGGAGCCTATAAGCATATAAATGCTGATGTTGTATATGAAGGAGAACTAGTAAGTATTGATAAACTTACTGGTGAGATTGTATTGGATCCTTCAAAGAAGATTTCAGATAAGAAGATAGGATATTTCGCATATATTGAGACCATCAATGGATTTAAAAAGACATTATATAAAACAGTCGATGAGATTATAGCTCACGCAAAGAAATATAGTAAGTCATATGGAAATCAATATAGCGCATGGGCAACTGACTTCGATGCAATGGCCATGAAAACATGTATGAGGCTTTTAATAAGTAAGTATGGAATAATGTCAATTGAATTAATGCAAGCTTTATCAACTGATGAGCCAGAAATAAATCCTCAGGAAAATAGAGTTTTTGCAGACGATTCAGTAATTGAAGCTGATTATAGTATTGGAGATGCAAAAGAAGAACAAATTGGTGATGTATTAGAACAATCAGGAACACTTTTAGACGAGGAGGCTGTTATCAGTGAAGAACAATAATATAGATTGTATTAAAGCACAGCTTGAACTCTTAAAACAAGAAAGAGAGATAGCACAAAACCATTTTGACAATGCAATAACTGATGAAGAAAAGACTGCTGCAATATTGGAACTTAAAGCAGCTGAGTTAAAATTGAGTGCGTTTTTTATTAAGCAAAAAAGTTATTATTCTGCATAGGACTATGGGCGGAAGATTCCGCCCACCCATCCTCTTTAAAAGGTAGGTGAAATAAAAATGGCAAGACCTAAAAAACAAACTATCGAATATTTCCCTCATTTTGTTAATCATCATAAAACTATGTTTATTTTAGAGAGTAAATATGGAAATGATGGATATGCTTTTTGGTTTAAATTATTAGAGATATTAGGAAGTACAAATGGTATGTATTATGACTGCAAAAACATCGCTAATTGGGAGTTTCTTCTTGCAAAAACTCATTTAGACGAGGAAACTGCAAACAATATCCTCAATACATTAGCTGATTTAAACGCAATAGATAGTGAATTATGGGGAAAAGCAAGAATTATATGGTCACAAAACTTAGTTGATAATGTTAAAGATGCATTTAAAAAAAGAGTGTCAGAAATGCCTAAAAAACCAACTATTGACGACAAAAACTCTAATTATGAGGAGTTTCCGGAATATAATTCAGAGTTTCCGGAACGAAAACCCTCTTTAAATGATGTTTCTGGTGACGGAAACGGGGAAAGAAAAGAAAAAGAAAGAAAAGAAAAAGAAAGTAAAAGAGAGAATAATAATTTCCGCAACGAAAACTCACATTTAAATAACGAAAATGAAAATAAAAATTTAAATAACTCTCTCTCTCTTGATAAAAATACAATTGAATTATGCAAATACTATGAGCAACTTAGGCCAGGAGAAAGTATATCAGCACATTTTTCAAAATTACAAATACTTATTCAAGAATATGGGATGGAATGGGTGAAGGAAGCATTAGAAAGAACCATTAAAAACAAAAATAAATTCATTCTCAGCTATATGGAAGCAATTTTAAAGAACTGGCAGTCTGAGGGTAAGGAGGATACATATGCACCAAATAAACGAAAGAATAAATCAAATAATCCAGAAGACGAAGTCATATACGACTTTTCAAAATACGGGGGATAGATATAAATGCAGCAAATGCAAAGATACAGGATGGATTTTAGAAGATAAAACTAAT
This sequence comes from Caloramator australicus RC3, assembly GCF_000297115.1. Taxonomy (GTDB): domain Bacteria; phylum Bacillota; class Clostridia; order Clostridiales; family Caloramatoraceae; genus Caloramator; species Caloramator australicus. The sequence continues at coordinate 24,216 of NZ_CAKP01000036.1, forward strand.
ACATGGGTAAAGTGCTCCTGCTATGAAAAAGAACTTGCAGAGAGACGATGGAGAGCTTTCGGAGTAAATCCTAAAGACGTAAAAAGCATTAACGAGTATATACCTTATGATGAGACAACAAGAAAGGCAAAAATGAAAGCAGAGAGCTACTTAAAAAACTTCGATAAGATTTGCTCAGACAGAGAAAACTCTTTTGGATTGTTTGGACAACCAGGAGCAGGGAAAACACATTTGATTGTCGCAATTGGTGCTGCGCTTTTAAATAGAGAACCTAATCCAGTGACTGTTGTTTATATGCCATATCTTGAAGCAATAAAAGAATTAAAAGCGAATGCATTAGACCATGAGTATTATATTCGCATTGTATCTAAGTATCAAGAAGCTAAACTACTCATTATAGATGATTTATTTAAGGACAAGATAAAGAAAGGTGAGGTAGTTGGAGAGCTTACTGAAACAGATATAAAGCACATTTATCCCATTATAAATTACAGGTATATAAATAAATTACCAACCTTGATTAGCACAGAATGCACCCCAGATATGCTTTTAGAATTAGATGAAGCATTAGCAGGAAGAATACTTGAAACTTGTGGAGACAATATGGTTATATTTTCAGGTCCTAAATATAACTTTAGGATGAGGAAGTTTAAAAAATAGTGAGAATTTTACATTAAGGTGATAAAGATGGATAAACAAAAAGTCTTGACTAAAGATGAATTTGTAAGAAGGTTAATGTCTGATATGGCTAAGAAGCGGAGAGAAAGAATAAGGCAGGCAAAAGAAAAAGAATCGGATATATACGGAGTGATAATGGACAATCATTACAGAATTGAAAGATACTTAAAACATTCAAGAGTTCATAGAAAATAAAATTGTCGAAAAAACGAAATGCCTTTATTTTCGATTTATAGCCTTATAGAGCGATTTGGATATTCAAGTAATGGTTTAATACTATAAATAGCAAAAGACGATTTAGAGGGGCGATTTTTTTGAAAACTGACACATGTTTTTATATAGGGACAAGTTATAACAAAAAGATTAACGGAGGATGTAAAAAATGAATCATGTTGTTTTAATCGGAAGACTGACTTCGGATCCTAAATTGGCTTATATGCCTAATAGTGGTATAGCGGTTACAAGATTTAACCTTGCAGTAGAAAGAAATTTCAAGAATGAAAAGGGCAAGAAGGATGTAGATTTTATCCCAATCATATGTTTTAGAAAGCTTGCGGAAATAGTAGCAAACAACCTTACAAAAGGGCGATTGATTTCAATACATGGCTCAATACTGACAAGAAAATACCAAGCTCAAGATGGAACCAATAGATTCGTCACTGAAGTTTTAGTCAATGAAGTAAAATTTCTTGATAAGCCTAAGAACAAGAATAGTGACTTAATGCCAACTGATGAATCAATATCTGCTGATTGGGGCAATGAAGATGATATCCCATTTTAAGGAGGGTTTTTATGCGTGGAGGAATAAGAATTGGGAAAAGAATTAAAGAGGATTTAATTTATATCAGGAAAACTTTAGATTTTACAGAAGATATGATAAATGATAACAAGACAAAATCGAGAATCAAGACATCAAAGAAAATTCTTGATAAATATTTAAATCCGGAGGTTTATTATGCAGAAAGAATTAAAAATAAAAATTGAAAATTTAGCAATGGAGATAACTCTGAGAGAAACTGCTGAAACTGGAGAGGATTATGTGAAAGCTATACCAAGAGCATTGGACAAAGCTTGCAAAATATTAAAAGTTGATGATAAAGAGTTTATAAAAATGTTCACAACTTGATTTTAAAAAGCTATAAGATACATGAAACACTTGAATTTTGTGAGGAGGAATTTAGAATGAAGATTTCAGAGCTATGTAAAGAAGCACATACAAATGCATCTGACAAGGGTTTTTGGGAGGATATATTTGATATTAAGTTCCTAAGGCTTGATGAAATGCATTGGAATAATGCAATAGCTGCTAGACTTGCTTTAATACATACAGAAGTTTCAGAAGCAACTGAAGCTTTAAGGAAGGATGATTTTGAAAATTTTAAAGAAGAACTAGCTGATATAGTAATAAGAGTTGCAGACCTTGCAGGTGGATTAAATATAGACTTAGAGCATGAAATAGAGAAAAAAGTAAAGAAAAATAAATTAAGGGAATATAAACATGGTAAACAGTTTTAAGAGGTAAGAGGTGAGTTGTGTGATGATTATAAAGTTTGTTGTACCAGGAGAACCGAGAGCTAAGGCAAGACCCAGAATATCAACTAAAACAGGTATTGCATATACACCAAAGGGAACTATACAGTATGAAAATTGGGTTAAGACTTGTTTTATGGAGCAAGATGGGAAAAAAATAGATGGCCAAATAAGTGCAAAAATAACTGCTTATTACAGTATTCCTAAAAGCACATCTAAAAAGAAAAGAGAGGAAATGTTACAAGGTAAAATAAGACCTGTTAAAAAGCCAGATGTAGATAATATTGTTAAGTCAATTTTAGACAGCTTAAACAAAATAGCTTATGATGATGATAGTCAGGTTGTTAAATGTGATGTTGAAAAATTTTATGATGACAATCCAAGAGTAGAAGTTGAACTTAAGAATGATTAGAAGTATTGTTATGGCAAGACCGCTGCCATGAAAGAAACTATAAAGGAGGTAAAGAAATGCACAATAAAGAAGTAATAAAATATGCTGCATGTGCGATAATAGACCTCCTGGCAAATGACAAAAGAAGATTTAAAAAGAATTCAGAAAAGATGGCAATACTAAGCAATTATAAAACATGTAGTTGCGGTGGAATTTTAATCGGATGCAAATATAAGCAACAGAAAGCAGAAATTTGTTTTGAATGCGGACAAGTTTTTATAGGTGGAATTATGGTAAGGCGATGCAATGTAAGGAGGGTAAGCAAATGCTAAATTTTGTATTAGGGATGTTATTAGGAGCAATTTTGGGGCTGTTCATGTTTGCGATATTTTCGGTTTCATCAGATAGCGATAAAAAGGCAGAAAAGATGATAAATGATTGGGTAGAATACAAATGCAAGAACAATGTTCATAAATGTGGGGATTTGTGCTGTTGGATGTGTATCGCAGCACATAATTGCCCAGATGTTTGCAAAAATACCCCACAAAAATGTAATAGATCGGTGATTCTCAAATAAGGTGGTGACGGAATGATAAAAGACGAAATCTTTAGAAAGACAGAAGGAATGTTGTATAGATATTATGAAAAGCTAAAATTAAAAGATAAGCTAAATTATAGAATTGAAGTTCTACAAAATAAGATACATAGATTAGAGCAGGATATAAAAAATTGTAATATTGTTTTAGATGGAGAAATTAAAGCGATAGATTACAGCAAAGATAAGATACAATCTGGAGCTGTGAATTCGAATATAGAATGCGAGCTTGAAAAAGCAATAGATAAGCTTGAAAGAGAATTAAAACAAACAAAAATAAAACTTATTAAGACAAAGATACGATTAAGTCAAATAGAAGATGAAATATCAAGTATTGAATTTGCTATAACTCAACTTTCAGAAGAGGCTAAGAAACTTATAGAGCTTAAATATGGGACATGGCCTAAGCTTAGCAATATTGAAATAGGATTAAGAATGAATATAGCAGAGGCAACAGTAAGAAGAAAAAGAAAGGAAGTTGTTGAAGCAATAGCAAAGTGGATGAATATTTCATGACGAGTTTTTGACGAGAAATTGACGTTCACTAAGAAAAATATATGATATTATGAGTATAATGATAAGTTTGAAAGCGTTTTAAAATTGATGTAGCACCTATCATAAAGCAGCCTTAATTCCCCCCGAAGCTGCTTTTTTATAACGAGGCTCTATGAGTTAGCGGGTCCTTCTGGAAAAATGAAAAGGTGCGGTGCTGCGGCGACTGCAGCCTTTTTTTAGGTATAAAAATTTTTTTAACAACTTCCTTCCAAAAGGTGATGTTATGGAGAAATATGTTACAGCAAAAAAATTAGCTCAAATACTTGGAATAACTGAGCGCAGAATTAACCAACTTGTTAACGAAGAAAAGGTCTTACAAAGGGATGCAAATGGGAAGTTTGAGTTGCAAAAAAGTGTTCATGATTACTATAAATATAAGTTTTGTAAAGATGAAGAACTTGATTTAACAATCGAAAAGGCAAAACATGAAAGAGCTAAAAGAGAAATTGCCGAGATAGAACTTGCTAAATTAAAAAACAAAATGCACGATGCAGAAGACATAGAAAGAGTTTTAACTGGTATGCTAATAAATTTCAGAAATAGAATTCTTGCTATTCCTTCAAAAGTAGCACCAAAAATAATAGGACAAAAAAGTATTGCAGTAATAAATGAAATATTGCAGCAAGAATTATATGATGCTTTAAATGAGCTTTCTGAATATGATCCAGAAATATTTCTAGAGGAGGGGGAGAAAATTGAAGAGGAAGACGTTGAACTTGTTCAAGAAAATATTGAAAGCAGTAGCTCCTCCACCGAGATTAAAGATAAGTGAATGGGCTGATAAAAATAGAAGATTATCATCAGAAACATCAGCAGAACCAGGGCCATGGAGAACAGATAGAGCACCTTATCAACGAGAAATTATGGATTCATTGAATGACTCTAAAATTGAAAAAGTTGTTGTAATGAGTAGTAGTCAGGTAGGAAAAAGTGAAATGATAAATAATATTATAGGCTACTACATTGATATAGATCCAGGGCCAATGCTTTTAATACAACCAACTTTGGAAATGGCTCAAGATTATTCTAAAAGAAGAATATCGACAATGATAAGAGATACAGAGTGTTTAAGAAATAAAGTTTCAGATTCAAAATCAAGAGATTTAAATAATACAATTCTAATGAAAGTATTCCCTGGTGGATTTTTAGCGATAGGGGGTGCAAATAGTCCTGCGGGATTAGCAAGTAGACCAGTTAGAATATTACTTGCTGATGAGGTTGATAGATATCCAATTAGTGCAGGAACTGAAGGCGATCCATTAATGCTTGCTGAGAAAAGAACAATAACATTTTGGAACAGAAAAAAAGTATTTGTGTCAACACCTACAATAAAGGGTGCTTCAAGAATTGAAATGGAATATGAACAAGGAACACAAGAAAAATGGTGTTTAAAATGTCCAAACTGCGGAGAATATCAGTTTATAAATCTATATGGAATAAAGTTTAATTATGATAAAGATGATAAAGGCAACTACAAAGTTTGGGATGTTAAGTTTCAATGTCCTAATTGCTTAGAAAGTTTTGATGAATTTACATGGAAAAATCAACATGGGAAGTGGATAGCTTCAAACCCTGAAGCACAAGGGGTTAGGAGCTTTTTTTTAAATGCTTTTGTGTCTCCATGGTATTCTTGGGAGAATATAATTTTAGAATGGTTAAGAGTTAAGAATGATCCAGAACAATATAAAGTATTTAAAAATACAATACTTGGTGAAAGCTGGGAAGAAAAAGGAAATGTAGAAGATGAAGAAATGTTACTAAAACGTTGTGAAGAATATGAAGCAGAGCTGCCAGAAGGAGTTCTAATATTAACGGCCGGAGTCGACGTTCAAGACGATAGACTTGAATATGAAATAGTGGGATGGGGAAAAGGATATGAAAGTTGGGGAATAGAATATGGAAAAATTATGGGAAGCCCAGAAATGCCTTCAACATGGCAAATGCTTTTAGATAAACTAACCAAAAGTTATAGCTTTAAAGATGGCACAAGTTTGACAGTTGCATGCACATGTATTGACTCTGGAGGACATTTTACAAGTGAAGTTTATAAGTTCTGTAAAGAAAATGAATATAGAAGGATATTTGCAATAAAAGGTAAAGGTGGTCCAGGAATTAATTATATTTTTAAAGTAAGCAGAACAAGAAAAGAAAATGCAGCTTTGTTTACTATTGGTGTAGATAATGGTAAAGCTAAAATAATGTCAAGATTAAAAATAAAGGAACCTGGTCCAGGATATTGTCATTTCCCGAATGGAAGAGGGTATGATAGAACATATTTTAGAGGTTTGACATCAGAAAGAATAGTAAGAAAAAAAATAAATGGGCAAATAAAACTTGTTTGGGAAAAAATTAATGATACAAGAAATGAGCCTTTAGACGTGAGGAATTATGCAACTGCGGCAATTGAAATCTTAAATCCTACATTTGAGGAGATAGAAAAGAGATTAAAAGCCCTAAAAGAGGGAATTGAATATACAGAACAAAGACCAAAAAGAAAATATGGAGTAATTAAAAAGGGAATCGAGGTGTGAGATATGCAAAACGAAAGATTACAAAAACTAAAAGAAAGATTAAATATGTATTATGAAGCTGAAACAGCCGTATTAAGTGGACAAGAATATAGTATGGGTCCATATACATTAAAAAGAGCAGATTTAGGGCAAATTAGAAAAGCGATAAATGAATTAGAAAAAACAATAGCAGAGATAGAAAGTGGAGGGAAAAGAAAAACGTTTAGAATAATTCCAAGGGACTTGTGAAGGAGTGAGCTGAATGAACATTGTAGATAAAATTATTGAATATATAAGTCCTCAAACAGCATTAAAAAGAGAAAGAGCCAGAGCAGCCACACATATGATAAGAAATTTTATTAATTCAGGATATTCTGAAAGTGGAGCAAGTAGAAGAAAAAAATCATTAGCTGGCTGGAATGCAGTAAGTAAAAGTCCGTATGAGGATATAGATTTAAACTTAGATTTGTTAAGACAAAGATCAAGAGATCTTTATATGAGTGCCCCATTAGCAGTATCGGCATTAAAAACTAATAGAACTAATATAATTGGAGCAGGGTTAAAGCTTAAATCGAGGATTGATTTTGAATATTTAGGGTTAACTAAAGAAGAAGCAGACGAATGGGAAAGGAATGCAGAAAGAGAATTTGAAATATGGGCAAACTCAGTATTTTGTGATTCAACAAGATTAAATAATTTTTATGAACTCCAACAACTTGCACTATTGAGCTGGCTAATGAATGGGGATGCTTTTGCCCTGATTAAATATGATAAACCAACAAGTTATATGCCATACGGATTAAGGATACATCTGATTGAAGCGGATAGAGTTTCAACACCAGATAATGTTATAGTTAACCAAGGCATAGTTAAAGCTGCAAATGGAAATAAAATATTGAATGGGATTGAAATAGATAATAATGGTTGTGTAGTTGCATATTATATTTGCAATCAATATCCCAACAGCACTTTATTAGAGTTTAAAAAGAAATGGACCAGAGTTGAAGCTTTTGGAGAAAGAACAGGAAATCCTAATATTCTTCATATAATGGAGTCAGAAAGATGTGAGCAATATAGAGGAGTTCCATATTTAGCACCTGTAATTGAAAGTTTAAAACAAATAACAAGATATGCAGAAGCTGAATTAACAGCAGCAGTAATTACAGGCTTTTTTACTGTATTTATAAAAACAGATAACAATACATCCGAAATTCCAATTACTTCGCCTATACCAGATGAAGAACAATTAGAATTAGATGAATCATCATACGAATTAGGAGCAGGAACAGTTAATGTTTTAAGACCTGGAGAAGATGTGGTGATTGCAGATCCAAAACGACCTTCCAGCAACTTTGATTCATTTGTAAATGCACTCGCAAAATATATTGGTGCTGCTCTTGAAATTCCTTACGAACTATTAACAAAGTCGTTTACAGCAAGTTATTCTGCATCGAGGGCAGCATTGCTTGAAGCATGGAAGGCGTTTAAGATGCGTAGAACATGGTTTGCAAATGATTTTTGCCAACCAATATATGAAATATGGCTTGCTGAGGCAGTAGCCAGGGGCAGAATATCTGCACCTGGATTTTTTAATGACATAGCAATAAGAAAAGCATGGTGTGGAGCTGAATGGACAGGTCCATCTCCTGGACAAATAGACCCAGTTAAAGAAGTAGAAGCAGCAATCAAGAGAATAGAACAAGGACTTTCAACAAGAGAAAAAGAAACAACAGAGCTAACTGGCGGTGATTGGGACAAAAATATTATTCAAATTCAACGTGAGAATGAATTACTTAAAAGGGCAATGAAAGGAGATGAAAAAAGTGAATAAGTTTTGGCAATTTAAAAATACATCGGAAGATACAGCTGAGTTAATTCTGTATGGCCCCATAGCAGATTCAACATGGTGGGGAGATGAAGTAACTCCCAAGAATTTTGCTGAGGATTTAAAAAACTTAGGAGATATAAAAAACCTTGTAATAAGGATTAATTCAGTGGGTGGAGATGTGTTTGCTGCAAATGCTATTTATACCCTACTAAAAGACCATAAAGCTAATAAAACGGTAAAAATTGATGGAATTGCAGCATCAGCAGCAACGATTATTGCTATGGCAGGAGATACTATAGAAATTCCTGCAAACGGTATGATGATGATTCATAATCCAATGGTAGTTTTATTAGGAGCTTACAATGCAGAAGAACTTAATAGAATGCAAGACACTTTAGATTCCATAAAGAAAACAATAATTGCTGCGTATAAGAATAAAACAGGTAAAAGCGAAGAGGAATTATCAAAACTTATGGATGAGGAAACATGGATGACTGGTGAAGAAGCAGTTAAGGAAGGTTTTGCTGATAAATTAATGTTTGAAAATGTAAATGCAGTGCTAAATGGCAATAAACTTTACATTAATAATATTGGCCATGATTTAACTGCATTTAGAAAAAAACCAAACTTTGTTCAACAGGCTCCAAAGCCTGATAACATAAATACTAATCAAAATCAAAAGGAGGATAAAGTAAAAATGGAAATTAAGACTGTAGCTGATCTTGAACAACATTTTAAAAACCTTGTTGAAGAGATAAGAAACAAGGCAAAAGAAGAAGAAAGAGAAAGGATTAAAGCAATTGATGAGATTGCTAAAAACATTGATCCTGAACTTGTTATGAAGGCAAAGTATGTTGAACCAATGAATGCAGAAAAGCTTGCTTTTGAAGCTATAAAAAATGATGCAGCAAAGGGTAGTAATTATTTAAATGACCTTGAAAAGGACATTAAAGATTCAAATGTTTTAGAGGTTGAAGCGAAAGTTGTAAAGGATAATTCACAGGATATTGTAAACAAAATTGTTGAAGGAGCAAATAAAAGGAGGGGTAAATAATGGCTGAAAATTTATATTCAAAAATAGGAGAGGTTAAACTAGACAATTTAATTGCAGACTCAATTGTTCCTGTGCTTGTAAAAGGTATAACTCTTGAAAAGGGACAAGGTGTACTAAAGAGAGGAACTGTTCTTGGAATAGTTACAGCGACTGGACTTGCAAAAGTAGTTGACAGTTCTAAAACAGATGGAACTGAAAATGCAGATTGCATATTGGCTGATGATGTGGATACAGGCGATGGTTCAGCTACAACAGATTTCCCAGCACAAGCTTATATATCAGGATGTTTTAACAGAAACGCTCTAATTTTTGGTGGAACAGATACAGTAGAAAAGCATGAAACACGTTTAAGAGAACTTGGAATATTCTTAAAAGATAACATAGCTTATTAATTAAGGAGGTTGGATGTATGGCAGCAATAATAAACTTATATGAAACAAGGACAATGATGCAGGCAATCGAAAAAATGATGCCTGTTAATACTTTTTTAAGGGACACGTTTTTCTCAGGTTATGAAACATTTATAACTGAAAACATTGATGTAGACTTTAAAAAAGGTAAAAGAAAAATGGCACCATTTGTGGCACCAAGAGTTGGTGGTGTAGTAATGGACAGACAAGGTTTTGAAACAAAAACAATAAAGGTGCCTAAAATTGCTCCAGAAAGATTATTAACAGTTGATGATACTTTAAAAAGAAGCATGGGAGAATCAATCTATAGTGCAAAAACGCCAGAGGAGAGAGCAGCTGAACTTTTAGGCAAAGATCTTGCTGAACTTGATGAATATATAACAAGAAGAGAAGAGTGGATGTGCAGAGAGCTTCTATTTGAAGGAAAAATTGTGATGAAATCATTAACTGATAGAGTTGGTAGCAATTATATAGAACAGGTTGTAGATTACAATTTTACAAATAAAGAAGTTCTTACAGCAGATGATAAATGGGATACAGACACAGCAGATATCTTAGGAGATTTAAGAAGATGGAGACTTTCTATAATTCAAAAAACAGGCAGAGCACCAGAGTTGTTAATTTTAGCTTCTGATGTTGTTGATATTTTTGTAAAGAATCCAGCTATACAGAAGATATTTAATACATTAAATTACAATTTTGGTATCATTGAACCTTCCATAAAATCACCAGCTGTAACTTTTGTAGGTAAACTACCTTCATTAGGGCTTGAAATATATAGCTATGATGAATGGTTTGTTGATGATGATGGAACTGAAAAACCAATGTTTAAAGAAAAACATATTATTATGGCACCAAGAAATATAGGAAAGAGATTATATGGTTCTATTACACAAATGGAAAATGGCAAATTTGTAACATACGAAGGAACAAGAGTTCCAAAGGTTTGGGCAGATGAGGAAAATGAAATACAAAAGATAAGAGTTGCATCAAGACCAATAATCGCTCCTGAAGATGTTGATAGTTGGTATGTAGCACAAGTTTATTAAAAGTAGGTGAGAAAATGGCGATTAAGGTTATTAAAGCAAATATTAGAGTAAAAGGAGTTAATTATAAACCAAATGATGTAATAGAGGCGGGCTTGCTATCAAAAGACGAGGAAGCCCGCCTTGTCTTTGAAGGATATGCTCAATATGTTGATGATATAGGCCAAAATAAAATAGAGAAAAAAGCAACTGTTTCAGTTCAAAGCAATAGTATAAATATAGATTTTAACCCAGACGAGGTTATTAAACCTAAAAAGGGGCGTAAATAATGATAAATTTCAAAGAAGATCTTAAGAAAGATTTAAATGTATTTTTTAACATAAAAGAGTTTGCACAAGAGCACGAAATTGATGGTAAAACAGTAATAATTGTTGTGAATGATGATGTTATAAAAGGTTTTAATACAACATCCCAATACAATGATTATACAGAAGGAGTTTTTTTAGCAAGTAAAACTATTTATGCTAAAAAAGAAGATTTTAATAAAAAGCCTATAAAAGGTCAAAGATTAAGGTTAGATAATAAATATTATTATGTTGAGCTTGTAAAAGAACTTGGAGAAATATACGAAATTACGTTGGTGGCGAATGAGTCATGATTCAAATATATAAAGAACAAAGAGAAAATATTGAAGCAAGGCTGTTAGGGATCAAGAATGGTTCAACAAGAGTAATAAAAAATGCTTTAAACAAGGCAGTAGAAATAGCAAGGGATGATATAGTAAAAAAGGTGCAAGAAACATATACAGTTAATCCCAAAAGTGCTATAACAAAGACAATTGAAATAAAAAAAGCAAACAATAAAGATTTAACTGCCAGCATAACATCAAGAGGAACTGCGGTTCCTCTTATAAAATTTAATGTAAGACCTTCAAAACCGCAGTATAAAGGGAAGAATCGTTCTATTTTATATGCTGAAGTAAAAAGAGGAGAAGGCGGGATAATAAAAAGAGCATTTGTTACAAGAGGAAGAAAAACAGGGAATTTAGGAGTTTTTGAAAGAGTTGAAACTTCAAGATATCCTATATACCAAAAGTATGGGCCTTCTATTCCAACAATGATTGGAGCAAGGAATATAAGATTACATGTTGAAACAAATGCAAGAAAAATATTAAATCAGTTTATTGAAGAAGAGATTGAAAAGTTAATAGAAGGTAAATTGAGTACTTACTAAAGGGTAGGTGCTTTTTTATATCTACTTTTAATATAAAAAGCGTAGGTGGTCTTATGGTTGCGATTGAGCTTCTTAACGAATTAAAGAAATTTATCGAGAATGTAGTAGAAGAATATGTGCTTGAAACAAATAATAGAGAAACAAAAAAAGAGCCACAAGTTGTTGTAGGTTATCTGCCAGCAAAGGGTGAAAGTGATATACCAGATTATCCTTATGTAATAATAAGGGCTATGAATGGAGTGGATAATCAAGAAAAGTCCGAGATAAAAATAAATTTAATAATTGGAACATATAGTGACGATCATGAAGGCTGGCAAGATACTTTGAACATTATCCAAAGAATAAGGCAAAGATTACTCGAACAAAGAACTTTAGCGAAGAAATTTAGATTAGAACTACCGCTTGAATGGGAGTTATTTGAAGAACAAGCTTTACCAGAATGGAACGGATTAATTAAAACTATATGGACGATTCCTCAACCACAAGAAATTATTGAAAAGGAGAGTGAATATTTTGGCAGGTAAGATTAAAACAAATGAAATTCAAACTGGCAAAAGTTCTGAAATAAAAGATAAAATAAGATATATTTATTGTGGACCAAACCTAACCAATAAAGGGCTTATTCAAAACACAATTTTTATAGGTTATCCAGAACATTTAAATGATCTTTTTGAAAAATGCCCATCAATAAAAGGTCTTATTGTGCCAGTTAATGAGTTATCTAAAGTGATGCAGAATATAAGTAAAACTGGAACATATGAAAATTTGATGTATAAAGAAGTTTTAAAATTTATCAGTGAGGTGAGATAATGTATAAACATGGTATTTATTTTAGTGAAATTCCTACTTCAATTGTTCCGCCAAGTAGGACAAGTGCTGGTCTTCCTGTCGTTGTAGGAACAGCACCAATTAACTTAGCAACAAATGGGTATAAGGTTAATGAACCAGTATTATGTTATACATATGATGAAGCGGTAGCAAATTTTGGTTTTGTGAAGGACTATGAAAACTATACGTTATGTGAATTTATAAGATCACATTTTACGCTATATTCAGTTGCACCAGTTGTTTTAATAAATGTTTTAGACCCATCAATACACAAGACAGACGTTACAAGCGAATCATTAAGTTTAATAGCAGATATCGGTCTTATAAATGCAACAGGAATTTTAAAAGAAACAGTTGTAGTTAAATCAGATGATGAAACAACAACATATCAAGAAGGAATAGATTATACACTCGCATTTAATGATGATGGTAAGCTTGTTTTAACAAGAAAAAAAGATGGAACAATACCTCAAGGCACAATTACATTAAAAGTATCATATACAAAATTAGACCCATCAAAAGTGACATCGAACGATATCATCGGTGGAATTGATATAACTACAGGAAAGGCAAAAGGTTTTGAATTAGTAAATCAGGTATTTCCTAAATTTGGCTTAGTTCCTGGTCTTTTATTAGCTCCATATTGGTCAACAAAACCAGAAGTTGCGGCTGTAATGGATGCAAAAGCTCAAAATATAAATGGACACTTTAAGGCATTAGCATTGGTTGATATACCAACAGATGTTGTAAAAAAATATAGTGATGTTCCAGCTTGGAAAAATTCTAATAATTATACAAGTAAATATCAAGTTTCGTGTTGGCCAATGATTAAATTAGGCGATGAAATATTCCACTTATCTACGCATATTGCAGGTGTTATATGTGGAACTGATGCAAATAACGAAGATATACCATATATGTCGCCATCAAACCACAATTTAAAAGCAAGTGCAGCTGTGTTAAAAGATGGAGAAGAGATATTCTTAGGTCCTGATCAGGCAGCTTATTTAAACGGCGAGGGCATAGTAACAGCTATAAATATTGCTGGTGGTTGGAAAGTATGGGGTAATAGAACTGGATGTTATCCAACTATAACTGATCCAAAAGATTCATTTATTCCAATAAGGAGAATGACGAATTGGATAGGAAATGTTTTAACACTAACATTCTGGCAAAAGATAGATTATCCAATAAACAGAAGATTGATAGAAACAATTGTGGATAGTGCAAATATTTGGTTTAATGGATTAGTTGCAAGACAATTTATATTAGGTGGCAAAGTGGTATTACTAAAAGAGGAAAATCCTGAAACAGACCTTATGGATGGAATAATTAAATTCCATGTATATTTTGCTTCACCGAGCCCTGCAAGAGAAATTGACTTTATTCTTGAATATGATGTTAAGTATCTCGAAAATTTATTTGCTTAAGGAGTGATATAAATGAATCAAGTTCCTGAGAAATTGATAAATTTTAGAGTTTATGAAGATGGAACAGATCTTGTAGGAACAGCTGATATAGAGCTTCCTGAATTAGAATATATGACTGATAAAATAAAAGGGGCAGGAATTGCTGGAGAAGTTGATAGTCCTGTATTGGGACATTTTGGGAGCATGACAGTAAAAATAAATTGGAGAACATTATCAAAACCACTTATAACATTAGCAACTCCTAAAGCTCATAATCTTGATTTTAGGGGCGCAATTCAAATATATGATGCAGGAGCTGGACAATACAAAGTAACACCAGTTAAAGTTACTGCAAAATGCACTCCTAAAAAAACAGCATTAGGCAAATTTGACGTAGGTTCATCTACAGACTCATCGAGTGAACTTGAAGCTTTATATTTAAAAGTTGATATAGATGGTAGGACAGTTGCAGAAATAGATAAACTAAACTATATATGCATTATAGATGGAGTCGATTATTTGAAAGATATAAGAACAGCACTCGGAATAGAATAAAAAATAAAAATGAGGTCAGGCTTTCTGACCTCATTCGCTTTTTTTAATAAAAAGAGTAACTATATTGTTGTAAATATGATATATAGCGCATATTACGAATGAAATAAAGAATACAGGGTAAAACAATTTTTCTGAAATTACATATGAAAAAATAGCAATTAAACCTGCTTGTAAAGCAGCAAAAATTAAGTAGAGCAAAACTTGAAAACCTAAGACAACAAAAACTATTGAATATTTGAAGAGTTTTATTAGCATAACCTCACCTCTAATAATATTGTATGATATTTTGAAAAATTTAACAATAAAGGAGATGGTTATAATGAAAAAAATATCATTATCAAAGCCTGTAAAATTAGGTGATATCGAAGTTAAGGAATTAGAGATTGATTTAAATTCTCTAACAGGTATGGATGTAATTGAAGCTGAAAATGAAATAAGAGCTATTGGGAAAGTGCCATTAGTTCATGAAATGGATAAAGCATATCTAGCAGCAATAGCTGCAAGAGCAATAAAGCCAAAACAAACGATTGACTTTTTATTAAAACTGCCTTTGAAGGATTTTACAGTTATTACAGCTCAGGTACAAGATTTTTTACTGGATATAGAAGTATAAAAGAATTTAAAAAAGATTTAATGAAAGTTACATTGATTTTTTCAATGAAGACGTCAACATCTTTAGAGTTTTGGTTATCTCGTCCTTTGTTAGAATTATTTGAATGGATGGATGAGTTCTCGAACTTGGATAAGGGATGATAAGTATGAAGATATTTGAAACGGTATATAAATTGTCAGGGAAAATAGATTCGACATTCCCTGCAATATTTGGGTCTGCTTCTAAAAACATTGAAAAACTAAATAAAAGAATAATCGAACTAAATAAGGTAAATAAAAATGCTGAAGGATATGTAAATTTAAAAAAGGAAATAAAAGAACTTGAAGACAGTTATAAATTAGCACAAAGCCAAGTTGATAAGTTTGCAGCAGAATTAAAAGAATCTGAAAATATAGTAAAGTCACTTAAAACACAATATGATTCAGCAACAAATAATTTAAAAAAGTTAGAAGAACAAATATCTAAAACAGAAAATCCCTCTAATGAACTTAAAGAGGAATTTAAACAAGCAAAAGAACAAGTTAAAACACTTGCAAAAGAGTTAAAACAAGCAGAACGACCTTTAAAGGAAATACAAAATAATTTTGAAAAAGCAAAAGATAAAGCTTCAAAATTAAAAGAGAAAATAGAACAAAAGAATACAAAACTTATTCAGCTAAGAGATTTATTAAAAAGTGCAGGTATATCAACGATAAATTTTGCAAATGATACAGCAAAATTAAATAAAGAATTGGATAGAGCGACTAAAACTCAAAAAAGGTTAATTGAATATCAAAAAAGAGCTGAAGAATTAAAAAGTAAAAGACAAAATGCACGTGCCGAGATGTTATCTGCAATAGAAACAGCTATGATATTGCAGCAACCAATAAGACAAGCAATAAAGTTTGAAAATGCAATGGCTGAAGTAAGAAAAGTTGTAGATTTTGATGCACCCGAGCAATTTAGACAGATGGGGAAAGACATAGTTGAATTATCAAAGAAAATTCCAATGACTGTAGAAGGACTCGCAGCAATCGTAGCAGCAGGAGGTCAAGCTGGAATCGCAAGAGATGAACTTGTAAAATATGCAGAAACTGCTGCAAAAATGGGAATCGCTTTCGATATATCAGCAGAAGAAGCAGGGGAAATGATGGCACAATGGCGCTCTGCATTTAAAATGAATCAAAGACAAGTAGAAGCATTAGCTGATCAGATTAATTATTTAGGCAATACAACAGCGGCATCAGCACCTAAAATTTCTGAGGTTGTAAAAAGAATAGGACCACTTGGTAGTGTAGGAGGTGCAGCAGCTGGTGAAATTGCAGCACTCGGTGCTACAATGGTTTCAACTGGTATTAGTGAAGAGATCGCTGCAACTGGAATAAAAAATCTAATTTTAAGTCTTACGGCTGGTGAAGCAGCAACAAAATCTCAACAAGCTGCATTTAAAGCTTTAGGACTTAATGCAGTAACAATGGCAAAACTGATGCAAAAAGATGCCCAAGGAGCTATTTTAACTGTTTTAAATGCAATGCAAAAACTTCCTAAACACAAACAAGCTGCTGTATTAACTGATTTGTTTGGAAAAGAAAGTGTAGGAGCTATAGCGCCATTGCTTACTAATCTTAATGCACTTAAAGATAACTTTAATAAAGTTGGAAACAGCGCTTTATATGCAGGAAGCATGCAAAGAGAATTTGAGACAAAATCAGATACAACAGAAAATAAATTAATTTTACTGAAAAATACATTAGACTCACTTTCGAATTCAATAGGATTAATACTTTTACCACAACTAAAAGCAATGGCTGATATTGCGACAAAAGGTGCAAACATAATTCAAAATTTAAGCGATAAATATCCTGGGCTAACAAGAGTAATAACTCTTGCCGGAGCTTCAGTTTTAGGTTTTGGAGTTGCTTGGAAAACACTTTCTTATGTAGGAACAATTGTTTCTGCACCTTTTATCCAGTTAAATGCCTTAATGCTTAAATATGGCTTAATATCCAAAGAAGTTACTTGGGCGACAAGAGCTCAAGCGGCTGCACAAAAGGTTTTAAATTTTGTAATGACTGCAAATCCAATATTGAAAGTGATAATGCTTTTAGCTGCGCTTGGAACAGCACTTATAGTGCTATACAAGAAAAATGAAAAGTTTAGAAACATGATAAATAGCATAGGAAATGCTTTTAAGACAGTAGCAGAAACAAGCATAAACTACTTTATTGATAAAATTAATCTTTTAATTGGACTACTCAACAAGGTTAAAGTTCCAAGCTGGGTTCCTCTTATAGGTGGAAAAGGGTTTAACATAAAACAAATATCGAAAGTTGAATTCGATGGGAAGAAAATAGGAGAAAATGCAACAGGAACAAGCAATTGGCACGGTGGCTGGACGCTAGTTGGAGAGAGAGGACCAGAATTGGTTAAGCTCCCTAAAGGCTCAGCGATATACAACTCAACTAAAACTCAAAAACTTTTACAATTAAGTCAGCAAAGAGAAATTGTTAATGGAGATTTTAGAACAATGAAAAGTTCTATAAGCAACATTACAAATTCAATTAGTAGGAATGAATCAGATAATATAGTTATAAATATCAAACAAGAATTTAACATAAACGGTAATAGCAGTATAGATACTAACACAATTAAAAATATTATACAGAAAGAGACAAAAGAGGTAATATCAAATTTGAATTTAAAGGACATGTTAAAAAGAATAAAAAATGATGAAAGGAGGCTTTCATTTGCAGACTAATGAATATGTTGATGTATATTTAACTGTTAGTGGGGATACATGGGATATTATTTCGTATAAAGTTTACGGCGATGAAAATTATGTAAAAGAATTAATGGAAGCTAATCCTTCATATATGTCTATTACTATTTTTCCATCAGGTATAGATATAATTATCCCAGATATTGAAATTAAAGATACATCTGCACAATTACCATGGAAGGAAGAATGACCATGAGTAGGCAAGCAAGATTATATATAGAATATGAGGGAGAGGATATATCAGCTGATATATCCTCTTCTATTTTAAGTTTTTCATATACAGATAATGCAAGCGGGAAAGCAGATGAGATTCAATTAAGATTAGAAGATGTAAAAGGACTATGGAAAGGTTTACTGTATCCGAAAAAAGGTTCAGCAATTAAGGCTTCAATAATAGCAGATAATTGGGATACAACTGGATATTCAGAATCATTACCATGTGGTTTGTTTGAAATCGATGAAATACAGCTTTCAGGTCCTCCAGACATAGTAGAGATAAAAGCGGTATCAATACCAATTTCATCTAATTTAAGAGGAGAGAAAAAAACAAGAGCTTGGGAAACAATTAGATTATCAAAAATTGCGAGTGAGATTGCTGCAAAATCAGGCCTTAAACTTATTTTTGACTGCGACGAAGATCCTATGTATGATCGAGTAGAACAAGTTAAACAAAATGATTTAGAATTGCTTTTTAAACTATGTACTGATGCAGGATTAGCGATTAAAGTTGCAAATAAAAAACTTATTATTTTTGATGAAGAAAAATATGAAGCAAAAAATGCAGTTAGAAAAATAATTAAAGGTGAAGCAGATTTATTAAGTTATAGCTTTTCAACAAGTAGTAGAGATGTTTATAAAAGTGCAGAAATAAATTATCACGACCCTGAAACAGGTGAAAAAATTAAAGCAAGTTTTACACCTAAAAATAGTCCTAAAGTAGGACAAACATTAAAAATAAATGAATCAAGCAATTTTGCAGAAATAAAAAAATCACCTAAAGGAGCTAAGGCAACGTTAGCTATAAAAAAGGCTAAAAAACGTTTAAGAGAAAAAAATAAAAACGAATTTAAAGTTAATTTGAGGTTAGTAGGAGATATAAAACTTTGTGCAGGTTCAGTTGTAGAAATAGAAGGTTTTGGGATATTTGATGGTAAATATTTTATTGAAACAGCTGTTCACAATCTTGATAGCAGCGGATACATAACAGAAATAGAGGTAAGGAAAACTCTGGAGGGATATTGATGATATTTAATGATGCAAATTTTGATTTTATTTTACAGAATTTAATTAGAGTTGGAATAGTATCTTCTATAAATGAAAAAGATGCAACAGCAAGAGTAATTTTTGAGGAAAACTCGATATCTTATGACCTTCCAATGTTACAGCATAATACTTTAAAAAATAAAGATTATATACTTCCTGATGTTGGAGAACAGGTTGTGTGCATATTCCTCCCTAACTCTTTACATCATGGTTTTATATTAGGATCAATATATTCCAGCAAAGATAAACCTGCAATCAAAAATAAAAACAAAAGAAACATAAAATTTAGCGATGGAACAGAGGTTGAATATGATAGGGAAAATCATATTTTAAAAATAGATTGCAAAGGCAAAGTTATAATACAAAGCGCAACTGAGGTAACAATAAATGGCAACTTAATAGTTAATGGCGATATTTTAGTTAGTGGCAATATACAAAATATTTAAGAGGATGTGTTAATATGATAGGTTTGTTAGGAACAGTTGTATTTGAAGTTTCTTCAGACTATGTAAAAACATTTGATGATTTTTCAAGAGAAACTCATGCAAGATATGCTAAACATGATGTTCTCGGAGTAAAACCAATTAAGCAGTTTTTAGGACCTGATCTTGATAAAATAAAGTTTAAAATAAAATTATCGGCCGCCTTCGGTGTAAATCCAGCACAAGAAATAAAAACTTTAAGAAGTTACATGACAAAAGGTGAGGCAGTAACTTTAGTTGTAGGTAATAAAAGTTTGGGTAAATACACAATAGAATCGATTAATGAAGCATGGACAGTAATTGATAATAAAGGAAACATAGTAACAGCAGAAATAGATATTGAATTAGAGGAATACATTACTACAATACCCAAAATCATTAGAAAAATTCAAAAGAAAAATACGAAAGTTAATATTACTAAAAAAGTTAATGCTACTAAAAAAGTAAAAAAGAAAAACGTAGTTAAAAAATCTAAAAAAGTTGTATCTAAACCTAAAGTAACTAGAATGGCAATTTTTACGCCTATTTAGGGGTGATTAGATGAACGAATATGAAATAATACCTCCTGTAAATGAAATTGATTTTGGTGCAACAGGCGTAGCAGAAATAATTCAAAATATAAAAACTCTCTTAACAACAATTAAAGGGACAGTTCCGTTTAATAGAGATATAGGAATAGAAGATTCTTTATTAGATAAAACTACTCCAGTTGCACAAACAAAATTAACTGCACAAATAATTAATATTATTGAAAATTATGAGCCAAGATGCGAAGTTGTATCTATAACTTTTGATAAGAATGAATCAGAAGGGATTTTAATTCCAAAAGTGAAGGTGAGAATAAATGATGATCATTTATGATTTACCTGAAATTGATTTTGTGGATAAAGATGTTGAAAATATACGAGAAAGTATCATAACAACTTACGAAGCTTTGGTTGGAAAAACTTTATATCCTGGTGATCCTGTAAGGATGTTTTTAGAAACAATTGCAAGTATTATAGTTCAACAAAGGATATTAATAGATATGGCAGCAAAACAAAATACTTTAAGATATGCTAAAGGTGAATTTCTTGATCATATCGGTGCATTATTAGGGGTGTTACGAAAACCAGCTACAAAAGCAACCACTATTTTAAGATTTACAATATCAGAACCAAGAGAAGAAGCGATACCAATTCCAATTGGGACAAGAGTTACTACCAATGATTATGATAGTAAAATATATTTTCAAACAACAGAATATAAAGAAATTAATCCAGGTGAATTGTATGTAGATGTAAATGCTGAATGCACAGTAGAAGGTGAAATAGGAAATGGATATATAATAGGTCAAATAAATCAAATTGTAGATCCATTCCCTTATTTTGAATCGGTAACAAATATTACAGAATCATCTGGTGGAGTAGACGAAGAAGATGATGAATCATTTAGACAAAGGATATATGAAGCTCCAGAATCATTTTCAACTGCAGGACCAGAAGGAGCATATATAAGTTTAGCAAAACAAGCATCGCCTTTAATTTGTGATGTGACAGTGAGGTCACCTTCGCCAGGAGTTGTAGAAATAACGCCTTTAACTTATTCTGGAGAAGTTACTCAAGAAATAATAGATTTAGTTAATGCAGTATGCAGTTCTAAAGATGCAAGACCTCTTACGGATAATGTAGTTGTAAGAGCTCCTGAGAAAATTTTTTATGATATAAATTTAACTTATTATATCTCGCAAGAAAATGAAACACTACAAAACAGCATAAATGATGCAGTTAACAAAGCTATAAATGAATATATGGACTGGCAAAAGAGTAAACTTGGAAGAAATATAAACCCTTCAGAGTTAATAAAAAGAGTAATGCAAGCAGGTGCAAGTAGAGTTGTGTTAAATGAACCAGTTTTTCAACAACTTGAATTGTATCAAGTTGCAGTAGCAAATTCGGTAAGCATCAGTTTTGGTGGTGTTGAAGATGAATGATATATACAACATTAGTATATTAGACATTTTACCATCAAATTTAAAAACTGATTCTAAAATTGTTGCAGCGGCAAAAGCAATAGATATAGAATTACAAAAAACATCAGATCAAATAAAAGAAGCAATTTTGCTGGCAAGAATTGATGAGTTGAGTGAAGAAAAACTCGACTTACTTGCTTGGCAATTTCATGTTGATTATTATGACAAACAATTAGACATTGAAAGAAAAAGAACAATGATAAAAAAATCAATAGAATGGCACATAAAAAAAGGAACTGTGAGTTCAATTGAAGAATTGATTGCAACGACATTTGGTAATAAAGCAGAAATAAGTGAATGGTTTCAATATAATGGTCAACCATATACTTTTAAGGTAACTATAACAAATTTAGTGGTATACGATAATTTAGTTCGAAAATTTTTAAAAGCATTGTATTCAATAAAAAATGTAAGAAGCCACTTAGAAGCATTAAACATAGAAATGGAGCTTAGTAAGCCAACTGATTTTATTCCTATTATTGAAGCTATAAATTTAGCTGAACAAAGTTATCCTGATATTGAATATAAAATAATTGGAGCTATTAATAATAAAGTTAATTTACAGTGTGAAAATAAAACATACAAATTTAGCTATTTGCTATGCAATATGCCATTATGCGGAACAAAACCAGACTTAGCTAAAATAGGGAGAACTATTCAGTCTATTTTACAGATGCCTACCACAGCAGCAAATTATTATTTTAATTATGAGTTATGCGGAACAAAATATGGAATTTCAACAATAGGACTAACACACATAGATAACTTAAAGTTTGACATGGATAGTAATGTTTATAGTTTCACTTATGAGCCATGTGGAACTAAATATTGCCAAGCATAAGGAGGTGACAATGTGCTTACATCAAATGCTTTGCAAAAGTTAAAAGATTTTATTAGAGATAATGTATCATATGGCAAATATAGAATTGGAACAACCTATTATCAAGTTCCGATTCATAATATTGAAATTGTTGATGACAAAGTAAATATTTACTTGCTACTCGACAATACAATTACAGGAACAGTAACAATTAATCAATTCCAGCTTTATGATAAAGATAATAATTTATTCGCAGAAAAAACAGAAAGTATAACTAAAAATGATACTCAAGGTATATTAGTTAAGTTTTCTATCACAGTTCAGGAGGTGTAATAAATGTCGATAACACCAGGTCAGTATGAAAAAATACAATGGTATGATCATGTAGTTGACCAAAATGGGAATGTAATTCAGCAAGGAACACCACTTAGTGCAACAAATTTAAACCGCATGGAAGAAGGAATAGATATTGGAGATAATGTTGTTGGATTATTAGTAGTAGAAGTATTAACAAAGCTAAATGCAGTAAATAAAGAACTTGAAAAATGGAGAAAGCAAAGATTACAGCAGGGAACAGTAACTATTTATAATAAATTTGTAATAAATGGTTGTGTTATATCCAAAATGCCTAACAGTAGATATATACAAATCACAAAAACAGGAACCTATACACAAGGAGAGGTCTCATTAATTTTTGCAGGAAAAGTTCATATGATACCTGATGAACAACAGGTGGCATTAATCCCAACCAATCCAACTGGATCAAGCATAACATATTATGCTTATTTACAATACGATAGTTCTGCAGGAAGGTATAAAGTATATGTAGGGCAAACAGTCCCAGCAGACGCATTAAAACTTTATAGAATTGTTGTTCCGGCGAATGATCAAGGCTCGGATTTAACTTTTGTAACTTTGTATGATGAAAGAAGGATAGAAACAGGATATCCTTTTTATTTTTCTTCGGATCCTTATTCAGTTGTTACATTAACAGGTTTTCCAATGCTTGATAGTCCAGATTATGACGTTCATCTTACAGTAGAATCGGCAAGTGACTTAGATAGGGTCGGAAGAGTTGAAGTTTATGATAAGACTGCAAATTCTTTTAAAATTAAATATTCAGGACTTGCTGATAATGTTACTATAAGATGGACAATAATTAATCCAGATATAGCGTGAGGTGATAATATGCAGATAGTTCATATGAATGATGGGCCTAAAATAGATTATCAGTTAGAAAACAATATTCTTAGAATTGCTGATATTGAAATCAACTTGCAAGAAAGACAAAGAGATACAGAAACTGTAATCAATATTTCCAAAAATGATGTAATACATGAGGGGATTGGATATTGGCTACTTGCAACAGTTGTTTTACCACCTAAAAAATATACAATAATCGAGGAAGAGGAAATTGATGGCGAAGAAATAAAAACAAGAATAGAAGCTTTACCTTTGGATACAGAGATGGTAAAGCTTTATTTATTTTCTATAGAATAAGGGAGGGACTTTTATGGCATTTACATTTTCAATTAAGGACACTTATAGAGCTGCAGTTGAGGCAGCAACAGGAGGGAAAAACACGGTTCTTTATGATGATAAAGGGAATCCATCCATAATGGTAGTTATACCAAAGTTTAAAATCAAAGATGTTATAGATGGCTATGCAGGAGATGAATATCACCCAGCGTTTATAAAAAATGGAGTTGTTAAAGATTATATTTTTATAAGCAAATATCAAAACATAGTATACGATGGCAGAGCATATAGCTTACCTATGCAAGACCCAAAGACATATATAACTTTTGATCAAGCATTGAGTTCTTGTTATGCCAAAGGTGATGGCTGGCACCTCATGACTAATGCTGAGTGGGCAGCAATTGCGCTTTGGTGTAAGAAAAATGGTTTTATGCCAAGGGGTAATAATAACTATGGCTCAGACATTTCAGCAGCTCATGAAAAAGGAAAAGAAACATATTTTGATAGTGGAGCAGGCAAAACAGGAAGAGTTGCAACTGGGAGCGGACCTGCAAGTTGGGCACACGATAATACAAATGAAGGCATCTTTGACCTTAACGGAAACGTATGGGAGTGGGTAGCAGGCTTAAGGCTAAAAAATGGCGAAATACAAATAATTAAAGACAATGATGCAGCTATACTGAATGCGGACCATACAGATACATCTGCATTGTGGAAAGCTATATTACAAGATGGTTCATTGGTTGCTCCGGGTACTGCTGACACATTAAAATTTGATAATACAACAGCAGGAAGTACAAATACTACACCTGCCGATATTGGTGGGGATCCGCAATTAAATAAAACTATAAACAATATAATGTATACTTCTGGTGGGCAAGTAGATTATGGATATTCTCAATGTAATTTTGAAAGTTTAACCGCAGCATCAGGGGTAACAGCTCCTACTTTATTAAAAGCATTAGGACTATTCCCAATTGACGCATCACACGGCGGAGATATATTCATTGTTCGTAACTATGGTGAAAGATTCCCTCTTCGTGGGGCCCACTGGCTCGACGGTGCAAGTGCTGGGGTGTTCGCTTTGGCCTTGAACCTCCCTCGTTCGCATGCCAGCGGCAACTTTGGTTTCCGCTCCGCTTATTGTTTATAATCTGGAATCTGAAATACTGTAATCTGAATTAGCCTGCGAAAGCAGGCTATAATTTTCAAAAAGGTGATTATATGCAACAAGATTTTAAGTTATTGCAGAAAACATACGACATGATACTTTACGGGAATATATGCCTGCAACAATTTCCTAAACATGAGAAACACGTTCTTGCAGCAGACATAAGAAAATCAATGTATAAATTGCTTGAATTAATAGTTAGAGCAAATAAAAAATACTACAAGAAGACAACATTAGAGGAAATTGATATAGAGATTGATGTTTTAAGAAATTTAATAAGACTATCAGCAGATTCGCAACTTAGATATTTGCCTATTAAAAAATATGAAAATTGGTCCAAGATGTTAAATGAAATCGGAAAAATGCTAGGCGGATGGATAAAGAGAACAAATAATTAATCAATTTATATTAAAAGGGAATGAGCCGTTATTCCCTCTTCGTGGGGCCAACTGGAACAACGGTGCAAGTGCTGGGGTGTTCGCTTTGAACTTGAACAACCCTCGTTCGAATGCCAACAGCAACATTGGTTTCCGCTCCGCTCTATATCATAGCCAGAAGGCGAACACCCCAAGGGGTGTCGTTCAGTGCATGATTTAAAGGGGCTCATTCCCTTGCCGAAAGGCAAAAAATTGAATTACTGCAAAGGCAGCTAGTAGCAATTGCGAAAGATGTCACGTGCAGCATATTATGACAACGAGGTGAGACATGAAAAGATATAATAATTTATATGAAAAAATTTATGATTTTGAAAACCTTTATGAAGCTTACAAAGAAGCAAGAAGGTGTAAAAGATATAGAGAAGAAGTATTGAAGTTTAGTTCAAATTTAGAAGAAAATTTAATTCAAATACAAAATGAGTTAATATGGAAAATGTATAAGGTAGGAAGATATAGAGAATTTTATGTTTATGAACCAAAGAAAAGGCTTATAATGGCCCTACCTTTTAAGGACAGAGTAGTTCAATGGGCGATATATAGGGTGTTAAACCCAATATATAATAAGACCTTTATTGAACACTCTTATGCTTGTAGAATTGGGAAAGGAACACACAAAGCAGCTCAAAAACTTCAATATTGGCTAAGAAAAGTTTCAAGAAAACCAGGAAAATGGTATTACTTAAAACTTGATATATCTAAATATTTTTACAGAATAGACCATGAGGTTTTAACAAAAATCCTCAGAAGAAAAATAAAGGATAAAAATCTGATTTGGTTGTTGGAACTCATAATTAAAAGTGAAGATACTAAGTTTGGTTTGCCTTTAAATGGTGAACCGGGCGAAAGCGAAAGAATTGGGGGAAAAGGAATACCAATAGGTAATCTGACAAGCCAACTATTTGCAAATATATACTTAAATGAACTAGACCAATTTGTAAAGCATGTTCTAAAAGTTAAGTATTATATGCGTTATATGGATGATGTTATAGTTTTAAGTAATAATAAAAAACATTTGCATTATTTAAAAGCAGAAATAGAAAATTATCTTAATAATGAATTAAAATTACATTTAAACAATAAAACTGCTATAAGGCCTATAACACTGGGAATAGAATTTGTTGGTTATAAATTATGGCCAACCCACGTTAAGCTTAAAAAGAAAACTTCACTTAAAATAAAACGAAGACTTAAATATTTGAAAAAAGCTTTTAAAAGAAAAGGAATAAGCTTTAGCATAATAAACTCAACTGTTCAGTCATACATGGGACTTTTGAAACATTGCAATAGTTATGGTTTGAGAAAGAAAATATTTGACGATTTTGTTTTGTAATCGGAGGTGCAATATGAATGACTGCAAGAATTGTGTATATATAGATACACTTTCAAAGAGAGTTGCTGAACTTGAAAAAGATGTAGAACGAGTAAAGCAAGATATAATTGAAAT
Source organism: Caloramator australicus RC3 (assembly GCF_000297115.1). Classification (GTDB taxonomy): domain Bacteria; phylum Bacillota; class Clostridia; order Clostridiales; family Caloramatoraceae; genus Caloramator; species Caloramator australicus. The sequence continues at coordinate 51,256 of NZ_CAKP01000036.1, forward strand.
AAAAGAAATAAACGCAGAAAACAGAGCAAATTTCAAAAGAATATTTGATGAAATTGCACAAATAAGGAGAGCGGTAGAGAAAATAGCAGAAAAGATAGACGAGATAGAAAAAAGACCAGCAAAAAATTGGGATGTTATTGTAGCTGCATTACTTTCAAGTGCGGCTGCTTTCTTTTTATCTCAAATTCTAGAGATGAGCATAATTGATAAAAAATAAAATAATTAATGTCAAATAGTTCCAATTTTTAAGAATGGCAGCTTAAATACTTTAAATTAAAGTTAAATTAAGAACAAAAGAGCTCCAAAAAGGGTAGACTACCCCCTTGGTAAAATTTGCTGATTTAAAAATTAATTTAAAAGCTTGTTTAAGCCATTCTTCTAAATCCCGATAGAGATTTAAATTTATCAACACAGCCAGATTTTATGGCAGCAATTGCAACAGTTAAAAGACAAATATGTCCGATTGTATTTAGATTAGTAACAGAGTTAATATTTCTAACATAAGCTTGCTCAGTATTGAGATTTTTCCATCTAGAATTGTATCTTTCTGATTCAGTTCTTAGGCTATATAATTTTTTAAAAAATATAGAATCACGATTTATAGAGGACCTATAATCAGTCCCAATGGTTATGTATTTTACACAGCCTCTGTTTTTCTTACCATTAAAGTATTTATCATGCTTACAAGGACATAAAGAGTCATCCTTGGAAGTTCTAAAAGGACAGCAAAATTTTTGCTTAATATATGAATCAAAATATTGTTTACCATCTTTATGCATAGGTAAGCCGGCATCGCAAATGACATTACCTTTTGATGTTAAATTATGTTTCTTAGTGCCACGCTTATTTAAGGCAATGAAGGCATGACCTTTAAGGGTATAACGAATGAAATCATGATTTTGCTTTGAATCATAACCTTTATCAGCAATGATGTAACTGCCTTCAAGAGGAAACCATTCATTAGTAGAAGCAAGGATTTCAGTAAGATTAGAAACCTCATTAACATCAGCGGTGGTAGTAAACTCAGCAATAGGAAGACCAGAAATAGCATCGCAAATGACATGATTTTTGTAACCCCAATAGAACTCATAGTTTTTCTTAGAGTTTACGGTTTTATCTTCAGAAAGATGAAGATTCATGGAGTTATTAGC
>NZ_CAKP01000035.1 GCF_000297115.1 Caloramator australicus RC3
CAGAACGTCGTGAGACAGTTCGGTCCCTATCCGTCGCGGGCGTGGGAAATTTGAGGGGAGCTGTCCTTAGTACGAGAGGACCGGGATGGACGAACCTCTGGTGCACCAGTTGTCATGCCAATGGCACAGCTGGGTAGCCAAGTTCGGACGGGATAAGCGCTGAAGGCATCTAAGCGCGAAGCCCACCCCAAGATGAGATTTCCCACGCGGAAGCGGTAAGACCCCTGGAAGACTACCAGGTAGATAGGCCAGAGGTGTAAGCGTCGTAAGGCGTTTAGCTGACTGGTACTAATAGGTCGAGGGCTTGATCTTATTGTGCAGTGAAGATCCGGTGGTGATGGAGGTAGGGAAACACCCGTTCCCATTCCGAACACGAAGGTTAAGCCTACCTACGCCGATGGTACTAGGCTGGAGACGGCCTGGGAGAGTAGGTGACTGCCGGGTAAAAAATATTCCACGGTAGCTCAATGGTGGAGCATCCGGCTGTTAACCGGAGGGTTGGAGGTTCGAGTCCTCTCCGTGGAGCCATTTAATGTGGGGGTGTAGCTCAGTTGGGAGAGCACCTGCCTTGCAAGCAGGGGGTCAGGAGTTCGAATCTCCTCATCTCCACCACATGTGGGCTCATAGCTCAGACGGTTAGAGCGTACGCCTGATAAGCGTAAGGTCGGTGGTTCGATTCCACTTGAGCCCACCATTAAATTTAATACAATTATAGTGTTCCATGGTAGCTCAATGGTGGAGCATCCGGCTGTTAACCGGAGGGTTGGAGGTTCGAGTCCTCTCCATGGAGCCATTTTACTTTTTGAATAAATGACAGGCTATGCCTGTCTTTTATTTTTTGCCACGAATTAATTGTATTTATCGTCTAATTTGGTGGGAACATATAAAGAGATTAGTTTAATAGAATAAAAAGATGTATGGAAGGAGGTGTGATATGTGAAAAGGAAAATTTGGTTTACACTTATAATGATATTCACATTATTTAGCATTGTTTATGCATCAAACAATATTAGACTTTTTGTAGAAGGCAAATATGTTAATATTCCCGTTAAACTAATAAACGGAGAACCATTTGTTTCCCTTCCCAAGGTTTATAAATATTTAGGTTTGAGTTATTCATTTGATAAAAACACTAATAAAGTACACATTAAAACCGAAAAAATAAATTCTTTAAATGCACAACTAAATTTATTATATCTATACATTTATCCCAAAAGTGCTGATGAGGCGGTTGAAAAATGGGCATATGGAGTAAAGTTTAGAAACGGTGCCTTGCAGTATGCAGTATTATCTCCTAGTTTAAAAATATCAAAAAACCGAGTTATGAAAGGGTTAATTGGGTAACTGGAGTTTCTAGTCCATGGGTTGATGGTTATGAAATAAAGAAATTAAAAGAAGATGAATATGAAGTGGCTTTCCATTTAAAAACATCATCTGGTCCATACAAAGATGTTAAAGTTATTATAAGAACCAAAAAATACGGTGATTATTACTTTATAAAAGAAATAATCGGGAATGAAACAATAATAACAGGAATATAGATCGTATTGCGCAAGGGTTTGTACTTGCACTTTTTTTATTTGCAAAATTAACTTATGGACATAATGCTATTTTATTGCATAATATACTAAATATTGGTATAATAAATATGCACAAATTGTGCACAGAAGGGAGGATAATATGGGATTTTTTGAGGATTTTAAAAATAATTTGATTGGGCAATATGAAGAATGTGAAGCATATAGATTAGTATGCCAGCAACAGGGCTTTAATCCATATACAGATTTAAAATATGAAGATGATATTGATTATGTTCCTTTTTTAGTCACAACTGTTTTTAAAAGATCTAACGGGCTTTTTACAAAGCTTTTAAGAAAAAACTTAGATGGAATATTAAAATGGACAGTATCAAGCAGCACCAGCGGAGATCCAAGTATTGTAGGAAGAACTGAAAATGATATACAGGTTTTAAGAAATTTTGTTGAAGAGGACGATAAAGTATTTAGAAAAAGGCATGATTATGAATGCACCTTTTTCCCTTTAGCTGAGGATATGAAAGCTTTTGGTAGAGGAGAATTTTTAGGGAAAGCTTTAGAGTCATATCTTGGAAATATACTTGATATATTTACTTATAGAGATGATACTATATTTCTTTTAAAGCCATCACAAAACGGGTTTTCTGTTGATGTCGATTCTTTTATAAGATATATAATGGAACATGACAAAAAGGACCATTATGCTGCCCTTGGTGGCTCTACACCGCTTTTTTACAAAACAGTATTAAGCCTTAAAGAAAAAATTAAACCAGTAGAGCTTGGGGAAAAGGCAATTGTTCACACAGGTGGTGGTGGATGGGATGGACGAAAGGGAAATATCAATATTGGAACTATGATTGAAAGATGGCGATTTGTTGAAGATGTTTCAAAATTTCTTGGAATACCTGAGGAAAACTTTACTGATACATATTCCTTTACTGAAAATAGTTTTACAATGACAGGACATTATTCAAAGGAATATAGGGATTATATTTTCCATGTTCCAAAATGGGCTAAGGTTATTATAAGGGATTTTAAAACACTAAAGCCACTTAAAAGGTCAGGGGATAGGGGTCTTATTCAGGTTCTTAATGCCTATGGAACTGAAGGCTTTGCAGGTGCTTCTATATTAGTGGATGATATAGGAGAGATAGTTGATTATAATAGATGTCCTATTTGTAATACTGAAGGGATGACTATAAAGATTATAGGAAGAGTAAAAGGAACCGAAGCTAAGGGATGTGGTGCCACTTTAGGGGGTGACAATTAATGAAAATACCTATGACAGTTTCAAACGGCTATGTTAGAAGGAATATCAATGGCTTTGATTTAGAAATTGGATTCTCAGATGAAAATTTAATATTAAATGAAATAGAAAGATTGAAAAATAATAAAATAAAAGTCCATGATATCGAGACTGAAAAAACAATAGAGATATTGGATAAATGTGCTAGAAAATGGCTTGACAGAGAATATTCTAAGGAACATGTTAAGGTGCTTTCAAAAATAATTAATCAATCGGAGGAACTTATATATAAAGAAATAGAAATTACAATGCAAATGCTTTTAAAGGAAAATGTAAAGAGGCTTTTAAAGGAAGAATTAGAAGATGAAGAAGTGTTAGATAGGTGGATAGATACATACTATGGAAAAGTCCACAGACAACCAAGGGGAGTGGTTTTTCATAACGTATCAGGCAATGCCTTTGTTGTAATTCCAGTCAGCGTTTCTATGGGGCTTTTATCAAAAAACTGCAATATTGTAAAAGTTTCAGCTTATGAGCCTTATTTTGCTTATGCCTTTTACAATAGTTTAGTAGAAATAGACGAATCTATTAAAGATAGGTTATCTATAATTTATTTTGATAGTTCAAGATCGGACATTTATGAAGGTATAGTTAAAAATGTTAATGCGGTAATCCACTGGGGAGGAGAAAACTCAAGAAACTTTATGGCAAATCTTTGTGCTAAATATAATGTTCATTTTATAGAACATGGCCCCAAGGTTAGCTTTCAGGTTATCGATGAGATTGACGATTATGATGAGATTTCAGAATATGCAGCAAGAGACATTATACTTTGGGAACAAAGGGCATGCTTATCCCCAAGAATTATATTTATAAGCAAGGATTTAGATGCACAAAAGTTTTGCAAGTATCTTGCTAATTCCCTTGAAAAGCTTTCTAAGGAATATCCAAAATCTTACTCAAATCCGTGGGATACCGTTAAAACAATTCAGGATAGGCAATATGTTCTTTTAAAACATGGACTTTCTAAGACAGGAGAGATATATTCCTCAAATAATGCTGATTATACTGTTGTTGAAAGCAAAGTTTTCCCAACAAAATATGATGTGGATAGATGCTTTTCAAGGTTTATATATGTATGCCCTTATTTTAGCAAAGATGAAATTATAAGCTATATAGATCAAAATCTTATTGGATATCTGCAGACTATGGGATATAATGGTAAGGATGAGGAGTTTATTGAAAAGGTTACACTTATGGGGGTAAGCATAATCACCCAAATTGGAGACATGTCTTTACACTATCCTGGAACAAGCCATGACGGACTTTTCAATTTGCAGGAGCTTACCTTTGTAGTAAGTAGGCAGGATAGGGTAAACTACAAATTTAACATTAGGGATCTACTTACAATATGGTTTAAGAGGAGGATAAAGGATGGAAATTAAAGAAAAATATAAAGAATTTTTGACGATAGACGATGCTTTAGTTTTAAAAAGAAGCGATGTTAGGGAAAATTATAGGGAATACATAAATTCAAGTGCGGTTCAGCTTTTATCGCTTTTGGATTTTGATAAACATTTTGTTAAGGCTGAAGGAACAAAGGTTTATGACGAGGATGGAAATGAGTATATAGATTTTTTAGGTGGTTATGGCGCTTTGAATGTTGGGCATAATAATTCTGAGATACTAAAAGAGATACAAAAGGTAATAGGGCTTCCAAATATTTTACAAGCATCCATCTATAATCTTGCTGGGGTTTTGGCAAGAAACCTTGCTATCATAACTCCAGGGGATTTGAAAAGGACATTTTTTGCAAACAGCGGTGCTGAGGCTGTTGAAGGGGCTCTAAAACTTGCCAAAATAGCAAGCGGAAAAAGTAAGATTGTTTACTGCTTAAATTCCTTTCATGGGAAAAGCTTTGGTGCCCTTTCGGTAACAGGAAGGGAAAAATATCAAAGGCCCTTTAAACCCCTTTTACCTGAAACATATCCAATTCCATTTGGTGATGAAAAGGCCCTTGAGGATGCTTTAAAGATGGGAGATGTTGCAGCCTTTATACTAGAACCCATCCAAGGAGAAGGAGGAATAATAGTTCCACCTAAAGGATACCTTAAAAAAGTTAGAGAGCTATGTGATAAATATGGAGTATATTTAATAGTTGATGAAATACAAACAGGTTTTGGAAGAACAGGTTTTGTGTTTGCCTGTGAAGAAGAAGGCGTAGTTCCCGATATAATGTGCTTTGCAAAATCCATAGGTGGAGGAATAATGCCAATCGGTGGGTATATTACAAAAGAAGAAATTTGGAAAAAGGCCTATGGAAGTATCGATAAGGCATTTTTACATACATCAACCTTTGGAGGAAATACAATAGCCTGTGCAGCTGGAGTTGCTACAATGAAATACATCATCGAGAATGACCTCCCAAAGAAAGCAGGGGAAAAGGGAGAATATTTATTAAAAAGATTAAACGACCTAAAGGAAAAATATCCTGTAATAAAGGAAGTAAGAGGAAAAGGCCTTATGATAGGAATCGAATTTGAAGAGCCAAAGGGGATTTTAAATACTATAACGGCAGGTAAACTTTCAGAGGTTTCTAAAGAGTATTTTGCGTCTTTAGTTGCGGGTAAGTTAATGAATGAACATAGGATTATAACTGCTTATACTTTAAATAATCCAAATGTAATAAGGCTTGAGCCGCCACTTACGATATCTTATGAGGAACTTGACAGATTGGTTAATGCCCTTGAGGATATATTCAATAAAAATTCCAGTTTCTTAAGTCTTGGTTTTGAAAGCGGAAAGCAAGTATTAAAGTCCTTATTTAAACGATAGGATGTGAATTTATGGACATTCAAAGGGATTTATATATAAGTTTTGAAGAATATCTTACAATTGCTGAAACAGAAAGAGCAGAATACATAGATGGAAGAGTGTTTTTGCAAGCTTCGCCGACATTTGAACATCAAAATATAATAGGAAAATTGTATATAAAATTAATGGAGTTTTTTAAAGAAAAGAATTGCATTCCTATTATTTCTCCCTTTGATGTTATATTGGAAAGGGAAAGAGAAAAAAATGTTGTTCAACCTGATTTAACAGTTATTTGCAATAAAGAAAATATTACAAGTTCAGGTTTCAAAGGTGTTCCAGAGCTTATAATTGAAGTTTTATCACCATCTACGGCATCTAAGGATTATATATTTAAAATGAACCTTTACATGAGATTCGGCGTAAAAGAATATTGGATAGTTAATCCTAAGAGTAAAACAATAGAAATATTTACAATAAACGAAGAAGGATTTTATGATATGCCTTTAACTTATTCTATAAACGATGTGGCAAATTCTCAAATTTTTACGGACTTAAAAGTTGAGCTCAGGGAAATCTTTTTCTAACAAAAGGGGATAAAATTATGAAGGTGGTTACAGCAGCTATTATAATTGATGATGATAGAGTATTTATTGCAAGAAGAAAGGATGGAAATATTAAAGGGAAGTGGGAGTTTCCCGGAGGAAAATTAGAAGAAAATGAAACCTATGAGGAGTGCTTAAAAAGAGAGATTTACGAAGAGTTAAAGATGAATATTGAAATTATAAAACCCTTTGAGGAAGTTGTTCATGATTATGAAAATGGTAGAATTAAATTAGTATCTTTTTTAGTTAAATCTTTAAGCTATGATTATGAACTTTCTGTTCATGATGATGCACGATGGGTATCAATTGAAGAATTATTAGACTATGATCTTGCACCAGCAGATATTCCAATTGCAAAGAAGTTAAAGGAAGAACTAAAGACTAAAGAATAGGAGGCAAAAAATGAAATTAATCGCTTTAATAATCTTTATTACAACGTATGTTCTACTTTTGTCCTTTCCAAGGTATAGAACATATTTATCTTTGCTTTCAGCAGTTCTTTTTATGATAATAGGCATAGTGCCTCTTAATAAAGCACTAACCTATATAGACTGGAACATAATTTTAATGATAGGCGGAACTATGGGGATTGTTAATTTATTTATTGAGTCGAAGATGCCGGCCCTAATGGCTGATGTTATAATCGACAGGGTGCCCAATATAAAATGGGCAATAGTATCCCTTACAGCCTTTGCTGGAATTGTTTCTGCATTTATAGATAATGTTGCAACTGTCCTTATTATTGCACCGGTTGCTATGGGGGTCGCCAAAAAGCTAAATATATCGCCGGTTTATATGATAATTGCAATTGCAATTTCATCAAACCTTCAAGGTGCAGCAACTTTAGTTGGAGACACAACTTCTCTTTTATTAGGTGGATATGCCAAGATGGATTTTATAGACTTTTTCTTCTTTAAGGGAAGGCCGGGAATATTTTGGATAGTAGAATTAGGGGCAGCAGCGACACTGATTATTCTTCTGCTATTCTTTAGACAATACAATCAGCCAATCCATCTTGAAGAAAAACAGGATGTTGAGGATTATTTTCCAACTTATCTTTTAGTTTCGATGGTGCTTTTACTTATAATTGCATCCTTTATACCAAACAAACCTAATATAACAAATGGATTGATTTGTATAACGCTTCTTGCGATAGGACTTTTTAAGGAACTTGTTATAAATAAAAATAACCATGCTCTTAATATAACATTGCTTCAGATTGATTATGAAACAATACTGCTGCTTATAGGTTTATTCGTTGTAATAGGTGGATTAAGTGAGGCGGGGGTTATAAATGATATAAGTAAGTTTTTTTGAGAATAGGAAAGGGTAATTTGTTTTTGATTTATACTATTTTGGTTTGGTTTTCAGTTATAGTTTCTGCCTTTATTGATAATATCCCTTATACAGCAACGATGCTTCCAGTTGTATCAAATATTGCAAAGGGCATGGGTGTTGAGGCGTATCTACTTTTCTTTGGCCTTTTGATTGGTGCAACTTTGGGAGGAAACATAACTCCTATAGGTGCCTCTGCCAACATAACAGGTCTTGGAATATTAAAAAGGGAAGGATATGAAGTTAAAGCAGCGGACTTTATGAAATTGAGCGTGCCATTTACTTTAACTGCTGTTATAACAGGTTATATATTAACGTGGATTATTTGGAGATAACTTGGAGCTGCCTCAAAAACTATTTTGAGGCAGCTTTAGACTGTTGAAACAGTTATTTTTTGATAAGCCCCGTGAAGGATTTCCCAGGCATTCGCTCATTTTGCTAAGCAATTCTAAGCTTTTCTTTGTTTTCAAAAGTCCTACCCTCGTGAGCCGACATCCGTGTCGGCCACTCGGCTCTGCACGTCCATGAGCAGAATTACGGACTTTTGAAAAGTCGAAAAGCAAGAATTGCTAGAGCTCATGAGAGATGCCTTCTTGAAATCCATTCACGGGTCTCTTACAAAATTTCAACACCAAAGAGGGTTTGCCTACAATTTGGAGCTGCCTCAAAAACTATTTTGAGGCAGCTTTAGTTTGTGATATAATTTTTTTAGGTTTAAAATTGGAGGTATTAGTATGTTTGACTGCCATGTTCATACGGAATTTTCAACGGATTCATCGATGAAACTTAAAGATGCAATAAAAAAGGCAAAGGATATCGGTATTGGCTTGATAATCACAGAACATATGGACCTTAAATACCCAGTTGAAGGGAATTTTCAGTTTGATGTTAAAAGATATTTTAAAGAATATGGTTATTTAAAAAATGACAAAGTATTACTCGGCATAGAATTAGGTCTTAGAACCGATTGCATAGATGAAAACAAAATCATAGCCCTTGAAAATCCCTTTGATTATGTTATAGGGTCTATCCATGTTGTCAATGGAATCGATATATATCAGGATTATTTTTATGCAGAAAAGGATAAAAATCAAGCATATGAAGAATATTTTAAGTTTATGTATGAATGCGTTAAAGAAAGCGATTTTTTTGACAGTTTAGGACATATCGACTATATTGCAAGATATGCACCCTTTGAGGATACGGAAATATACTATGATATATATTCAGATTATATAGATGAGGTTTTAAAGATTTTAAGTAATAGGGAAAAGGCTATAGAAGTAAACACAAGAAGAATTAATGATAAAAAAGCAGCTGAAAATATCCTTACAATCCTAAAAAGATTTAATGAATTAGGTGGGAAATATGTTACAATAGGTTCGGATGCACATAATACATCGGACATTGGAAACAACTTTAATATGGCGTTAGATTTAGTAGAAAAGAGCAATTTAAAAGTAGTCTACTTTAAGGAAAGGAAGATGGAATACATCTAAAATTTTTTAAGCCCCGAATTTTTGGGGCTTTATAGTTATTTTGTCTTTCCCTTTGATATATATGGATTGCCCTTTATAAAAAATCTCCATTCATAATCTTTTGCCTCTTGTGCATAATCTATGCCTATTCTTTTATCTGCAACAATTTCAAAGTCTTCTGGGTTATCCAAAACATAAATTTCATCGCTAAGCAGGCTATGTCCGTTTAATGATTTATCTATATTAAAGGCTCTACATAGTTTTCCAGGCCCGTTTGTTAAATTTTTTCTTTGAGATTTTATCAGCTCACTGTAAGTTTTACCGAATCTATTTAAAGCCATTGTATCAAGGCCTTCTATAGGTTCTAATGCTCTTATTAATACAGCACAGGGCATGCCTTCCCTTTCGGTAACAAAGTTAAGACAATAATACATTCCATAGATAAAATAAACATAGGCTATACCAGCAGGGCCATACATTACTTCGTTTCTTTGTGTTCTTTTAAAATTATAAGAATGACATGCCTTGTCTATAGGACCTAGGTATGCCTCAACTTCAACAATTTTTCCAATTAATTTATTTCCATCAATGTTCCTTACAAGGAGCTTCCCTAAAAGATCCTTTGCAACGGTTATTGTATCTCTACTATAAAATTCAACCGATAGCTTCATCTTATACGTCCTTTCTTGTGTTTTCTATCAGATATTTTAATTTGTTATATTTATTTTTTCAATATACTATCTGTGATTCTAACAAATAAATTACGAAAAAATATTTTCTTTAGAAATTCTTTATAAAAATTAAAATAATAAATTATTTGGGTAATTTTTAAGCTTAAAGGATGATTTTGAGATTTGCATTGGAAGAATAAAATGGTAAAATACAATATGTAGTATATTTTATGCACTAATACATACAATATATTGAGGTGATAATATGGAACTTACCCAGAATGCCATTAAGGTTTTAGAAAAAAGGTATCTCGCAAAGGATGAAAATGGCAGTGTAATTGAAACGGTTGATGAAATGTTTAGAAGGGTTGCGAGGACTATAGCTAAAGCAGATAAGCTTTACGATGAAAATGCAAGTGTAGAAGAAACTGAGGAAAAGTTTTATAACCTCATGACAAGCTTAAGATTTATCCCTAACTCTCCTACATTAATGAATGCAGGTCGTCCTTTAGGACAGCTCTCGGCGTGTTTTGTTTTGCCTGTTGAGGACTCTATGGAGGGAATATTCGATTCAATAAAAAATGCAGCACTTATACATAAGTCAGGTGGAGGAACGGGTTTTAGTTTTTCAAGGCTAAGGCCTAAGGGCTCAACTGTAAAGACAACAGGTGGTGTAGCATCAGGGCCTGTAAGCTTTATGAAGGTATTCAATGCAGCAACAGAGGCGGTAAAACAAGGGGGAACCCGCAGGGGAGCTAACATGGCTATATTAAGGGTTGACCATCCTGATATTATGGAGTTTATAAAATGCAAAGAGGATAATAAGGAAATAAACAATTTTAATATAAGCGTTGCCCTTACAGAAAAATTTATGGAGGCAGCAATTAAAGGAGAAGACTACGAGCTTATAGATCCTAATACTAAGACAGTAAAAGGAAAATTAAATGCAAAGGAAGTGTTTGACCTTATCGTCAAAATGGCCTGGACAAATGGAGAACCCGGAATAATATTTTTGGATAGGATGAATGAAAAGAACCCAACGCCCAACCTTGGTGAGATTGAAAGCACTAATCCATGTGGTGAGCAGCCTCTGCTTCCTTATGAGAGCTGCAATTTAGGCTCTATAAATCTTGCTAAAATGGTCAAAAAGGTAGGAGAAAAATATGAAATCGATTATGAGCTTTTAGAAAAGACCATTTTTGATGCAGTGCACTTTCTTGACAATGTGATAGATGTTAATGTTTATCCCCTTCCTGAAATTGAGAGGATGACTAAGAAAACAAGAAAAATAGGTCTTGGAGTTATGGGTTTTGCAGATATGTTAATCCTTCTTGGAATCCCCTATAATTCAGAGGAGGCAGTTGACCTTGCAGATAATCTTATGAAGTTTATTAATGAAAAGTCAAAGGAAGCGAGTGAATATCTTGCAAGGGAAAGGGGTCCCTTCCCAGAATTTTATAATAGTATATATAAAGAAGGACCGCCTTTAAGAAATGCAACTACAACAACAATTGCTCCAACAGGAACTATAAGCATAATCGCCGGAGTTTCGTCAGGAATAGAGCCGTTATTTGCTGTAGCCTTTTGGAGAAATGTTCTTGATAATGAAAAATTAGTTGAAGTTCATTATTTATTTGAAAAAGTGATGAGGGAAAGAGGCCTTTATTCAAAGGAGCTTATGGACAAAATCGCAGAACATGGAACCATTCAAGAGATTGAAGAGATTCCGCTAGATATTAAGAGAATTTTTGTAACAGCCCATGACATAAGCCCTGTTTATCATATTAGAATGCAGGCGGCCTTTCAAAAATGGACTGATAATGCAGTATCAAAGACGGTAAACTTTAAAAAGGATGCCACGATAGAGGATGTCAAAACTGTTTATCTTCTTGCATATAAATTAGGATGTAAGGGTGTTACAATATATAGGGATGGAAGCAGAGAAGGACAGGTTATTAATGTTGGTTTGAAGGAGAAAAGTGATGATAGCAGCACAAAACCGAGGGTAAGACCCGAGGTTACTATGGGCATAACAGAAAAGGTTAGAATTGGATGTGGAAATCTCTACATTACAGTTAATTACGATGAAAATGGAATATGCGAAGTGTTTACTAATCTTGGTAAAGCAGGGGGCTGCCCTTCACAATCCGAAGCAACTGCAAGGCTTGTATCCATTGCTTTAAGAAGTGGGATGGATGTTAAGGAAATAATAGAGCAGCTAAAGGGTATAAGATGTCATTCTACATTAAGACAAATGGCGACGAATAAAGATATAAAGGTTTTATCCTGTCCAGATGCTATTGCAAAAACCATAGAAAAGCTAGTTAATTTAAAGGAATTAGAAAAAATTAAAGAAAGCATTAGTGCTGATATGGAAATAAAAAATTTAATCGAAACAAAAGAAAATAAAATACTTTGTCCAGAATGCGGCAACCCAATCACCCATGAAGGTGGATGTGTAATCTGTCCTAACTGTGGCTATTCAAAATGCGGTTAAAATTTAACTAAAATATTTAATCAAATTAAAATCTGTGATATAATAAAAATAAAAACAAAAAGGGGGAGATTGGCAGTGAAAAGATTAATTTCTCTTGCATTAGCTGCTGCTTTTGTGTTGACATCTTTTAGCATATCTTTTGCCAAGGAAAACAATGCTAAAAAGGTAGGTTTACAGAATTCAAAAATAGTTAAACAACTTGAACAAAAGCTCGATGTTTTGAATAAGCAATTACAAAAGGCACTTAAGGAAAAGGAAGATTTCATAGAAAAGTTAAAAAGGAAGCAGCAAAGGTTGAAGAAAAGAAAAAAAGTGAAGGTATTAGCATCGATGAAAAGATTAAAAAGGTAGAGGAAAACTATCAAAAGAAGGTAAAAGAAATAAACGATAAAATAGCAAAGCTAAAGGAATTTATAATAAATAAGGATGCAAAATATGCTGAAATCGTAAAGGAAATTGAAACAAAATTAAATGCAAAACTTGCAGAAATAGATAAAAAGATTTCTGAAACAACTGATGATACTAAAAAGGCTATGTATGAAAAACAAAAGGAGCTTTTAGCAAAGATAGCTGAAAAGAAAAAAACAATGGAAAAGAATAGAATGGATAAACAAGCAGAGATTGCTGCTATGAGATTGGAAGTTTTAGAAAAAGAACTTAAGATAGCAGAAATGGAAAAGAATATGGAAATAGAATATCTAAATGGGATGAAGGAAGTTAACTCCCTTGAAAAGGAAATTAATTCTTTAAACCAAGAAGAAAAGGACCCTAAAACAGGTCTTAGCAAGAGCCTTATGGTAAGATATCAAGGGAAATTTAAAGAATTAGATAATAGAATTGCAAAACTTCAAAAGGAGATAGAAGATATTAAATCAAGATTATCATCATTAAATTAATCCCTGCCATGCAGGGATTTTATTTTTTGTTGACATATTTGGCAATAGATGTATAATATAATATTAACAAGTGAGTGCGAATAAGGGCTATCCGAGCTGCGCAGGGAGAGTTTATCTCCTACACGTGGGATTCCCACGGAGTCACTTTAAGGTGGCTTCGTGGGGATTTTTTATTAACTTTTTAGGAGGGGTGTTATGATTAGGAAGTTGTTTGAAATCGATAGAAAAATAGTGGAGGAATATTTAAAAAGAAATCATATTGAAACTACATTTTTGATTGGCAACATTAAGTATTTTGGAATTGAGAATAACAAGGAATTAAGAAGATGTGGGGATTACTATGGATATTTTGAAAAGGGTGAATTAAAGGGCATATTACCCTTTTATAATTTAGGAAGTTGTATTCCCCATTACGAGAGCGAAGGAGCTATTCCTTATTTTGTAGAGCTTATGAAGGATAGGGAATTTAAATATCTACTTGGCATGAGAAGAGTTATTGAGCCTTTGTATAATAACTTGAAGGATGTTAAATCTATTGGAAATATTAGTGATGATGCTTATTATATTAATAAAAATCTTATAGAATTTCAATGCAAGGATATAGAGATAAAGAATTATTATGAACTTGATTTGGATTTAGCTGCTGAATTCTTAGTGGAGGCAAGCCAAATAGGCTTTGGAAGGGATGATGCATCGGTAGAAGAAGCTAAAAAAACTTTAGTCCAAAGGCCTGTTGAGGAGGATTATCTATTTGCTATTAAAGATGGTAAGATGGTTGCGACGGCATGTATTCAAACTACAACTGATGAAATTTCACAAATTGGCGGGGTTTATACAACGCCTAAAGAAAGAGGAAAGGGATACTGCAAGGCAGTAGTTTCTGAGCTTTGCAAAATAATTATCGAAAGAGGGAAAATTCCAACACTGATGGTTAGAAAGAATAATACTCCAGCAGTAAAAGCATATGAATCCTTAGGATTTGAGTTTTACGATGATTACATGATAATTGAATTGTAGTTAATTGGAGGGATTTTATGGGTGTAATAACTGTCAAGGATTTAAGAAAGGACTTTATAGCAGCAAAAAGAAAGGGTTTTTTAAAAAGGGAATATTTAAAGATTGAGGCAGTAAGAGGAATTAGCTTTGAAGTGGAGGAGGGCGAAATACTCGCCTTTATAGGCCCAAACGGAGCTGGGAAATCTACAACAATAAAGATGTTAACAGGAATACTTAACCCAACTAGTGGTTATGCAAGGGTTTTAGGATTGGACCCCCAAAGAGATAGAAAAAAACTAACCTATAAAATTGGAACCGTATTTGGTCAAAAATCGCAACTTTGGTTTCACCTTCCGCCTAAAGATACTTTTGAACTTTTAGGAAGCATATATGGAATGGAGGATAAGGAGCTAAAAAAGAGGGTTGACTATCTTTGTGAAATTTTAGAGATAAAGGACCTTTTAGACATTCCAGTTAGAAAGATGTCTCTAGGACAAAGGATAAAATGCGAAATCGCAGCATCAATTCTTCACAAGCCTAAGGTTATTTTCTTAGATGAACCTACAATAGGACTTGATGTTGTAGCAAAGAAAAATTTAAGAAGTTTAATCAAAAGGATTAACCAAGAGGAAAATACTACCATATTTTTAACAAGCCATGATATTGGTGATATAGAAAAGCTTTGTAAAAGGATGATTATAATAAATCTTGGACAAATTATTATGGATGATAATATGAAGCGTTTAAAATACAACTATGATAATAAAAAGATTATTTCATTAAGATATGCAGAGGATATTGATTTTAATTTAGAAGATGTAAAGATCTTATCTAAGACAAATAATGCCGTAAAGTTAGAGGTTGACATGGAAGATAGGGATATTGACGATATTCTGCTAAAGCTTTTTAAACTTGGGAAGGTAGAAGACATTTCTATTTCATCAAGGCCCCTTGAGGATATTATAGCTGAAATTTACAGCATAAGGGGTGAGGTTTAATGAAAAAGTATTTGAAGATTTTTAAAATAAGTATAAAAAACAATGTGACTTATTTTAAAGACTTCATAATTGGAAATGTTTTTACTGTAATTATAGTTATAATTTTCTTTTTCTTGTGGAAAAAGCTTTATGCTCAAAACATTAAGACGGGTTTTACATTTCAAGAGATGATGTGGTATTTGATAGTGGGAGAAAGCTTTACGTTGAATTATAATAGAATTCATAGAAACGTTGCACAGGATATTAAAAGTGGGGATATAGCATATAAAATAAATAAACCCTATAATTACACCTTATATATTTTGTTTGACACATTGGGAAGAAATCTTTTAGATTT
The DNA here is from genome assembly GCF_000297115.1 of Caloramator australicus RC3. GTDB lineage: Bacteria > Bacillota > Clostridia > Clostridiales > Caloramatoraceae > Caloramator > Caloramator australicus. Next base: position 15,406 of record NZ_CAKP01000035.1, read on the forward strand.
TTATATAAGCTGCTTTATTTCCTTTGCTGTTGGAATAGCTTTGGTTGGTCCTATTAAGGGTTATAAATTTTATTATCTGTTTTTTTCTATGATTATAATGTTATGTGGAGTGATATTAAATCATATAATCCATATTACTATTTCCTTATCTGCCCTTTGGGTGGAGGAAAATATGCCATATGCCTGGATTTACGGAAAAATCGTATTTATATTTGGAGGGCTTTTGTATCCTATTAGCTTACTTCCAAAATGGATGTTTAAAGTTAATTTTTATATGCCTTGGTCTTTTGTTGTATATCATATTTCTAAAACTGCAGTTAAGTTTAATTGGAATGATTTTTTGTTTACTTTTCTCGGACAAGTTATATATATACTTATGTTCCTCTTTCTGATGCTTACAATTTATAGAAGGGGGGTAAAGATGCTGAATGTTAATGGAGGTTAGAAGACATTTTAAAATGCTGTTTTCTTATGTAAAATTTAACTTGAAGTGCAGCTCAGAATATAAAATAAGTTTTTTAACGCAAATTTTTGGTATGATTCTAAACAATGGTTCTTTTCTGATATTTTGGTGGATAATATTTAGAAATGTAAATATCATTGGCGGATATTCCTTTGATGATGTATTGATACTATGGGGGTTAGCATCATCAAGTTTTGGACTTACCTATATTTTGTTTGGAAATGTAAGGGAACTTTCAGACTTTATTATATCAGGAAGATTGGATAGTTATATTTTACAACCTGCAGATATAGTTTTAAATACTTGCGCATCTAAAATGGAGGTTTCATCTTGGGGTGATTTAATTTATGGATATATTTTACTCATTTTGGCCGGAAGATTTGATTTAAAAGGTGCATTTTTATTTACACTATTTACCGTAACGGGTTCTATAATTTATTTTTCATTAATTCTTTTACTTAATTCTTTAGCCTTTTATTTAGGCAATGTAGAGAGCACAAAAAGGATTTTAGATATGTTCTTTTTGGCCTTTGCAACTTATCCAGAGGGTATTTTTGATAATTTTTTTAGATTTATGTTTTATTCAGTTCTTCCTGTTGGATTTTCAATATATCTTCCAATAAGGATATTTAATAATTTTAGCTTATTAAGTATTATTTTAGTAATTTTGGCAGCGTTAGTTTGGCTTTTTATTTCCTTTAAAGTATTTTATTCGGGGCTAAAAAGATACGAATCTGCCAATATAATGGAAGCAAAAATATAAGGTGAGGATGTCCTCACCTTTTAATGTATTTTAATATTACATTTTTGAATTCAATAAAATCTTGAAGATGATTTTCGATGATGCTTTTTACAATTTCAATATTAATTGATTGATAATCATGAACAGCTATATTTCTAAATCCTACCATAGCTTTTAATTTTCTTAAAAGTTTAAAATCTATAATTTTATTTTCCTCTAAAAGTTCAAAGGCATCTCTGCTGTTTTGAGGTATTCCGAGTCTTTCTTCAGAACAAATATGCATAGCAATATCAATACAGGCTTCGCTTGCTCTCTGAAGATTTAATATTATAGAATCTTGTTTTGTGTAGTCTTTTAAGTTTTCAGGATTATTTTCATAAACTTCATTAATACGTTTTAAACATCGATCAATAGTTTGAATTTTATTTAATATAACATCATTAACCATTAAATTCACTTCCCTTAAATATATTATCTAGGACTATTTTTCTTTCTTCATTTAAAAGGGCGTATTCTTTAAGGGCACGTATCATGAAATTTGCCCTTCTGTATTCATCTGAAGAATAAATAATTCTTCCTGTTGATATTACTTGAACCTTAAAAACGGTTGAGGCTTTGTTAAGATCGATAAGGTCAACATCCCGCTTTAAAATATCTGCAAGATCCTGTGCCAGCATAAAAATATCATATTGAGATAAATTACAATCACTTAAAAAGGCTATATCTATATCGCTATCATTTCTGAAATAATCCTTATTTATTGACCCAAAAAGCATAATTAAATAGGGATTAATTTTTGCTCTTAAAAAGCTTACTATTAAATCATCATAATTTTTATCCATACAATCACCGTCTCTTTTATTGTTTTAATTATATAATAAAATATTTCTAGATAAAAAACAACAATAGGGCATAAAGCCCTACTGTTTTTCAACCTTTAAATAATTTACAAGCATTTTTGCAGCTTCACCGCGGGTTACAGATTGTCTTGGCATAAAGTATCCCTTGATTGGAGTAATTATTTTAAGTTCGTTTGCTATCGCTATATAACCCTTATAATTTTTAGGTATTAGTTTGCTATCTTTAAAATTTAAAGTATATAAATTTGAAAGCTCAGCAATAAATCCAACGCCCATTGCCCTTATTATCCACTTTGCAGCATCTTGCCTTGTTACATATGCATTTGGATTCTTTTCCTTTGATGAGATGATTCCTTTTTTAATTGCTATTTCGTAATAATTGTCGTATTCTTCCTTTGTATCCTCCCTATAAATTATATAATTTGGTTCTAATGATTTTACAATATATTTGATGAAATCCTTTTGCCTTATCATTTGATTCGGATAGAAATTTTCTCCTTCATCATCAATAATGCCGATATCAATCAATATATTTATATCATTATAATATGGTGAATTTTTAATATCGCTATAGGAAATCTTTTTTACTTCTTTTAGAGGTTTCCCGCTGTAGTCAAGCAATATTCCTTCCTTTGCATCAATCATAAAATTATATGATGTAAAGCTATATACTAATTTAATGAAGTATTTGTTCATTTTAAAATCGTAATCAAAGTATTTCATATAGTTTAATTTGAAATTATTTTTGTTATAAAGTATATTGTGGGCTTTGTCGATTGAGATTATATTTTCAACCTTTGGGAAAACTATATCACTCCAAGTTTGATAATAGTGTAAAACTTCGCCTGTATATGGGCTAATGCTTATTGTAAATCCTTCGTTTGCAACCGGAATAGAATTTTCAATTCTTCTATATTCAAAAGAATAAACATATTTCTCATCAACATTTAAAGCTTCCCTATATTGGCATTTTATAAATTTATCCTTCGAGAGGGAATTTATAAAATCCTCTGCAATTTTTTTAGCATCTTGTTTTGTATATTTTGGTTCCTTGTAGTTTTCTATATTGGGAAAGTTTCTGTAAAAGGATAAAATCTCTCCAGTAAGAGCATCAATTGTTGCACCAAAATAATAATAGTTTGATTTATCCTGTGATGTTTTAGAATAATAAACTGTCCAGATGTATCTATCAGAGTATAAATCATGTCCTAAATTAATGTATTCCATATTTAATTCCTTATTAAGGCCAAGCTTTTGAACTAGTATATTTTCTACTTCTTCCTTCGATATTAATTTTTTATTTTCTTCAATTGCCTTAATTTCTTCAGGTGTTAAGGTTGGTAAAGCACCTGCAGCATCCTTTTGGCTGTTTTCTGTAAAGATATAAATTGGATTTTTAAGTATTTCGCCTGTTACAGCATCTATAGGATACACGCTAGATTTTGGAGTGTAAATCAGTTTAACGTTTCTTTCATTTTTTTCATAATCATAAAAAACTTTATAGGATAGTTCAAGCCCCATTTTGCTTTCAAAGATTTCCTTTGCCTTTTCTAACGTTATTATATTTTGACTTGTAGGGACACCTTCATAATCGTATTCAAAATAGTAGCTCATAATCTTTAAATTGTTTTTATCAACAGATACACTGATAAAGTTATCTTTATAGTCTATTCCGTTTATCCTTCTTGTGTATCTAAAATCGTAATTAGGATTGTAATATAAGTAGTTAGAATTAGCTTCATCATAAACGAATTCTTTAAATTTCTCGCCAACGAGCTTCCTTATCAATCCTTCTGCAACTTCTTTTGCTTTTTCTTTTGAGTATTTTGGGATTTTGTTTGTTATTGTTTGCTCTCCTTCATACCTATACATAGAAATAATATCCCCGTTTTGAGCATTAACTTGAATATTTATCTGTTTATTTTTCCCTGTCCAAGATAAATTCCAAAAGCTTTTGCTTTCATTACTGTTTAAATTGTAAGTAAATTTAAGGTCTCTGTCATCAAACTCAAAGCTGGATTTTGCAATTAAAATAGCATTTTTTAAGTCTATTGTTGTTGAAGCTGCTTTTGTATAGGAAAATAAACTGAAAATTAATGTAAAACAAAGCAAGCTTGATAAAAATTTTTTCATAAAAGATTCCCCCTTTCATCTAATTATTAGACGAGGGGGTTCTGGAAAATGTTGCATATTTGTTGCTTTAATGAAGATAATTTTACTTTATTAACATACATTTAACAAAAATGAAAATTTTATTTTACGTTACAGAGATACAATCGCCTTAGGTGGTGATTGTATGGAGGATAAAGTTATTTTGGAAGAAATAATAAAGAATAAAAGCATAAGAACATTTTTTCAACCTATAATCGATGTTATGAATTCTAAGATAATAGGCTATGAAGCCCTTTCACGAGGGCCTAAAGGTTCACCCCTTGAAAGACCAGATTTACTATTTGATGCAGCTGAAAGGTATGGCAACTTATGGGATTTAGAATATCTTTGTCGAAGCCTTGCTATTGAAAGAGCATCTAAACTAAATATAGATAAATATTTATTTTTAAATGTAGATCCAAGAATAATTCGTGATAGAAATTTTAGAAATGGCTTTACCAGGGATTATCTAAAAAAATTCAACATAGACTCTAACATGATTATTTTTGAAATAACCGAAAGAACGGCAATAGATGACTATAAAGCATTTAGGGAGGTTTTGGAACATTATATAAAACAGGGTTATAAAATTGCCATTGATGATACTGGAGCTGGATATTCTGGAATAAAGTTAATTACGGAAACTAAACCTCAGTTTTTGAAACTTGATATGGGTATTATAAGAGATATAGATAAGGATAGCTTTAAACAGGCGGTATGCAGAAATTTTGCCCATTTGTGCAAGTTAACAAATATGAAACTTATAGCTGAGGGGGTTGAAACGAAGGATGAATTAGTAACCTTAATTAATTTAGGTATTGAGTATGTTCAAGGTTATTTAATATCAAGACCATCTGAAACAATTCAAGATATCCCATCAGATATAAAAGAATTTATAAAGGAACAGATTAATGAAAAGAATAAAAACATATTTTATACTTCAAAGACATTTCCAATTGGGAAAATTGCAAGGTTTGATGAGCCAATTACAAAGGATATGAAATGTGTAAAGGTTAAAGAAATGTTTAATAATTCACTATGCCACGGCCTTGTAGTGGTTCAAAATAAAATTCCTATAGGTCTTGTTATGAAAAACAGAATAAATATGCTGTTATCTTCAATCTATGGCAATGCTTTATATTTAAACAAAAGCGTTGAGCTTATTATGGATAGAAATCCATTGATTGTTGATTATAACGTTCCAATTGCAGAAGTAACACATCTTGCTATGTCGCGTCAAGAGGACAAGCTTTATGACTATGTGATAGTAAAGAGAAATGAAGAATACTACGGTGTTGTTAGCATAAGAAGACTTTTAGAATGCACGATGGATCTGGAACTTACCTATGCAAGACATACAAATCCCCTCACTGGACTTCCGGGAAATATTTTGATAGAAAACACCCTTTCAGATGTAATAACAAAAGGAAAGAAGGTATCAATATTGTATTTTGACATTAATAACTTTAAGGCATATAACGATACTTACGGTTTTGAAAATGGGGATAGAGTTATTAAATTAACATCCAACATAATAACGGATTGTCTTAAACTACATTTAAAGGATAATTACTTTTTAGGTCATATAGGCGGGGATGATTATATTGCAATTATTGAGGAGGATGATTTTGAGTTTATAAACAAAATTTGCACAGAAATAGCAGAAAAATTTGATACCCATATAAAGGGATTTTATACCCTTGAGGATATTGCTAAAGGCTATGTAATATCTCCAAATAGACAGGGTGAGCTTCAAAAATTTAATTTGATTTCACTATGCATTGCAGGATTGATATGCGATGCTAAAAAGTTAAAAACTCCCCATATGGCGGCAAATATTCTAAGCAAGATAAAGATAGAATGTAAATCAAGCTGTAAATTAGTTAATAAAAGTGGTATTAAAATTGAAATTTCCTAGCAAAATAAAAATGTAAAATATTAATTAACATAGACTTAACATAATTTTGATGGTTCTTAACAATTAAAAGTTATAAAATTTAATTGTAAAAAGAAAATTGAAAGGAGATAACAAATATGAAAAAAATAATATCAGCTCTTTTAATTGCAACGACAGCATTGTCATTTTCTGCATGTGCAAAGCAAGAAAAACTTGCGGGAACTATTAAGATCGATGGTTCCAGCACAGTATACCCAATAACTCAGGCGGTTGCAGAGGAATTTAATAAGGAAAATCCTGATGTTAACATCACTGTTGGTATTTCAGGAACAGGTGGAGGTTTTAAAAAGTTTGTTGTTGGAGAAACAGATATAAACGATGCGTCAAGAAAGGTTAAGAGCGAAGAAGCAGAAAAGGCTAAGGCAAATGGAATAGATATGATGGAACTTGAAGTTGCTTATGACGGAATTGCAATAGTTGTAAATAAGGATAATAATTGGGTTGACGATATAACGACAGAAGAGCTAAAAAAGATTTGGGATAAGGACTCAAAGGTTGTTTACTGGAGTGATGTAAGACCAGAGTGGCCAAAGGAAAAGATAAAGCTTTATGGTCCAGGAACAGACTCAGGAACATTTGATTACTTTACTGCAGAAATCAATGGAGAAGAAAAGAGAATAAGAACAGATTATACAGCAAGTGAGGATGACAACGTTCTAGTTCAAGGCATTGCAGGAGATAAGTATTCTATGGGCTTCTTTGGACATTCATACTATGAAGAAAATAAGGATAACCTAAAGGCTTTAAAGGTAAATGGTGTAGAGCCAACAACTGAAAATATCAGAAATGGAAGCTATAAGCCACTTTCAAGACCATTATTTATATACGTTAATACAAAGTCTCTGGAAAGACCTGAACTAAAGGCTTTTGTAAAGTTCTACCTTGAAAATGCTAAGGATTTAGTAGAGCAGGTAGGGTATGTTCCATTGGAGGATGCAAAATACACAGAACAGTTAAACAAAATAAAGTAATCTAAAGCACCTTTAATGGGTGCCTATGCCCATTTAGAAGAAGGGGGAGCAGGATGAAGAGAATAGAATTTGAGAGCAAAGAAAGAATTAAAAAAAATGAAGAAATAATAAAAAATGTGTTAACAGTTTTAGGATTTATATCGATATTAACAACCTTAGGGATTATTTTTTCTCTTTTGGAGGAAACCTTTTTGTTTTTTAAAAGGGTGTCTATAATTGAGTTTTTAACAGGAAGGGAATGGACGCCCCTTTTTGAGCCTCCTAAATTTGGCGTTTTGCCTTTGGTTGTCGGAACATTACTAATTGTTGTTATATCAAGTATAATTTCTATTCCAATAGGCCTTGGAAGTGCAGTTTACTTAAGTGAATATGCTCCTAAAAAAGTAAGAAAAGTTTTAAAACCAACTATTGAAATACTTGCTGGGATTCCTTCTATTGTATATGGATATTTTGCACTAACCGCTATAACTCCTTTAATAAGGGCCATCTTTCCTGAAACAAGCGTTTATAATGCCTTAAGTGCGGGAATTGCTGTAGGAATCATGACTGTTCCTTTGGTTTCCTCTTTAAGTGAAGATGCTATGATGGCTGTTCCTGATTCTTTAAGACTTGGTGCCTATGCCCTTGGAGCGACAAAATACGAAGTATCAAAGGATATTGTAATTCCAACTGCATTGCCGACGATTATTGCATCGTTTATTTTAGCTATATCAAGGGCAGTTGGAGAAACTATGATTGTTGCCATGGCGGCAGGTTCAACACCTAAATTAACTTTAAATCCCCTTGAGAGCATACAAACTATGACAGGTTACATCGTTCAGATAAGCATGGGGGATGTTCCTTATGGATCAATTGGTTATAGGACTTTGTTTGCCGTAGGTAGTTTATTGTTTTTAATAACTTTTACATTGAACTTAATTTCTAGATATGTTATGAGAAAGTAAAGGAGGACATATTGATGAAGGAACAGGA
>NZ_CAKP01000034.1 GCF_000297115.1 Caloramator australicus RC3
GGGATGGACGAACCTCTGGTGCACCAGTGTCATGCCAATGGCACAGCTGGGTAGCCAAGTTCGGACGGGATAAGCGCTGAAGGCATCTAAGCGCGAAGCCCACCCCAAGATGAGATTTCCCACGCGGAAGCGGTAAGACCCCTGGAAGACTACCAGGTAGATAGGCCAGAGGTGTAAGCGTCGTAAGGCGTTTAGCTGACTGGTACTAATAGGTCGAGGGCTTGATCTTATTGTGCAGTGTAATCCGGTGGTAATGGAGGTAGGGAAACACCCGTTCCCATTCCGAACACGAAGGTTAAGCCTACCTACGCCGATGGTACTAGGCTGGAGACGGCCTGGGAGAGTAGGTGACTGCCGGGTAAATTTAAAGCCTCAACCGAAATGGTTGAGGCTTTTTTACTTGTGGTGCCTGGCACTTAAGTTTAAGATTTTACTGTTTTTTATGATTTTCAAACTGAGTAATTACCCTATCAAGTTTTTCTTCGATGGATTTTAATTTTTTAAGTATGTTTGTTATGTATAAAAATGCTATAATTAAAATTATTATAGGTAGTCCTATGTTTGTTAAAAGAGCTAAAATATCGATTAAATTCATTTGATATCCCCCCTAAATATATTATAAAATATATTAACAAATTACACAATAAATGTAAATATTTTGATAGTGTCAAGATATTGTAGGTTAATTTTTATAGACAACCCCTTAAATTAGCTAGTTTCAAGGCGTTTGTTAAATTTAAAAAACTTAAATTATATTTTCATATTTTATTGATTTTAATATCCTGTAAATTGGCGTTACTTTCCCTATGTTCAATATCGTTATATTATTCATAACTTCACGTGAAGATTTATTTATCTTTCTTATCGCTTCTTTTATTTTCTTCTTACTTACCTTGAAGGCTTTTTTCATCTTCCTTTAAACACACTTATTTCCCTTAAATTTCCTCCATTCTTGCTAAATACCCTTAGCTTTGCCATTATCTTTAATCCTTCCTTGCTCCATCCTAATGGCCTGCTGCTTAATCTCGCCGAT
>NZ_CAKP01000033.1 GCF_000297115.1 Caloramator australicus RC3
CTCGGGGATAACAGGCTGATCTCCCCCAAGAGTCCACATCGACGGGGAGGTTTGGCACCTCGATGTCGGCTCGTCGCATCCTGGGGCTGAAGTAGGTCCCAAGGGTTGGGCTGTTCGCCCATTAAAGCGGCACGCGAGCTGGGTTCAGAACGTCGTGAGACAGTTCGGTCCCTATCCGTCGCGGGCGTAGGAAATTTGAGGGGAGCTGTCCTTAGTACGAGAGGACCGGGATGGACGAACCTCTGGTGCACCAGTTGTCATGCCAATGGCACAGCTGGGTAGCCAAGTTCGGACGGGATAAGCGCTGAAGGCATCTAAGCGCGAAGCCCACCCCAAGATGAGATTTCCCACGCGGAAGCGGTAAGACCCCTGGAAGACTACCAGGTAGATAGGCCAGAGGTGTAAGCGTCGTAAGGCGTTTAGCTGACTGGTACTAATAGGTCGAGGGCTTGATCTTATTGTGCAGTGTAATCCGGTGGTGATGGAGGTAGGGAAACACCCGTTCCCATTTCGAACACGAAGGTTAAGCCTACCTACGCCGATGGTACTAGGCTGGAGACGGCCTGGGAGAGTAGGTGACTGCCGGGTAATTAGGGCCTTTAGCTCAGCTGGCTAGAGCAACCGGCTCATAACCGGTCGGTCCGGGGTTCGAGTCCCTGAAGGCCCACCATTTTGTGGGGGTGTAGCTCAGTTGGGAGAGCACCTGCCTTGCAAGCAGGGGGTCAGGAGTTCGAATCTCCTCATCTCCACCATTTTTACATATGAAAGGCGTCTATCACTTAAGGAAAGCTTAGGTGGTAGGCGCTTTTCTATATTGTTATTGTTTTATTTTGTTTTTGATGATAATATTAAACTGTAGCAAAGTTTTGGGAGGATAAACATGGGTGCAAATTTAAACGAAAGAAAAGGAGCAATTATTCTTCTTATTTTATCATCTATTCTTTGGAGTCTTGGTGGTGTTTTTATTAAACTTGTTAATTTAAACCCAATTGCTATTGCTGGATTTAGAAGTATTATTTCTGCTATATTCATTATTTTGGTTACAAGAAGATTTAAATTTGATTTCTCAAAAGATCAAATAATTTGTGCAATATTTTATTCCCTAACTGTATTTTTATTTGTAGGTGCAACAAAACTAACAACAGCTGCAAGCGCCATAATGCTTCAATATACAGCACCGATATACGTTGCTTTTCTAAGTTATGCACTTTTAAAGGAAAGAATTTTAATGATTGATTGGATTAGTTCTTTTTTTGTGATAATAGGAATGCTTTTGTTTTTTATTGGAAAACTAAGCTTTAATAATATGTTGGGAAATTTACTTGCTATATTAAGCGGTATAAGCTTTGCCGGACTTGCAATTTTCATGAGAAAACAAAAAGATAAATCTCCTATTGATTCAATAATCATTGGAAATATTTTAACAGGAATAGTTGCGTTGCCTTTTAGTTTTAATAAGGTTCCAGATAAATTTAGTATTTTTGGGCTTATATTGCTTGGAACAATACAATTAGGACTTCCATATATACTTTATTCAAGGGCAATAAAATCTATAAATGCCTTTGAAGCTGTTTTAATACCAGTTATTGAACCTATTTTAAACCCTGTTTGGACTTTAATTGTTTTAAATGAAAGGCCTACAGTTTGGACGATTTTTGGAGGAACAATAGTATTATTATCGGTTACTATAAATCAGATATATAAAATAAATACAGCAAAAAAATTAGGTGATACGTATGGAGGACAAACTCAATCAACTTAAAAGTATAGTATTGCAGTGCAAAAAATGCAGGTTAAGCAGTAAAAGACATAAGGTTGTATTTGGAGAGGGAAATCCTAATGCTAAGATAATGTTTATTGGTGAAGGACCTGGAGAAGACGAAGATAAAACAGGAAGGCCCTTTGTTGGAAAGGCAGGACAGCTTTTAACAAAAATGATAGAAGCAATTGGCCTTAAAAGAGAAGAAGTTTATATTGCAAATATAGTAAAGTGTAGACCTCCAAACAATAGAGTTCCCTACGATGATGAAGCCATAAATTGTATTCCCTACCTTAGGAAACAAGTTGCACTAATACGTCCTAAAATAATAGTTTGTCTTGGAGCAACGGCCGCAAGGCATATAATAGATAAAAATATTAGAATTACAAAGGATAGGGGAATTTGGGTAAAAAAAGGCGAATTTTTAATTATGCCTACTTATCATCCATCAGCCCTTTTAAGGGACCCTTCAAAAAAGAAGGAGGCATGGGAGGATTTTAAAAAGATAAGGGAAGAGTTACAAAGGTTAAATGCATAAAATACATCTTCCTTGGGATAATATACTCAAGGAGGGATAATTATGCATAGGATTACAGGAGTTAAGCATGACGAAAAGGGAGAAATAGTTGCATATAGACTTGATAATGGTCAGGTAGTTTCTAAAGAAGAAGGTATAAGGCTTGCAAGTGAAGGACAAATAGAAGGAGTTAGGGTTGGAACGTCTAAGAAAGGCGAAAAATACTTAAGAAGCCTTCCTGATGGCAAGGATGAAAACAACCTTGATAATCTTCCAGAAATTCAATAGGTGGCATTGCCACCTATTTCAGACTGTTGAAAAAGTTGTTTTTTTGATAAGCCCCATGAAGGATTTCCCTGGCATTCGCTCATTTCGCTAAGCAATTCTAAGCTTTTCTTTGTTTTCAAAAGTCCTACCCTCGTGAGCCGACATCCGTGTCGGCCACTCGGCTCTGCACGTCCGTGTGCAGAATTACGGACTTTTGAAAAGTCGAAAAGCAAGAATTACTAGAGCTCATGAGAGATGCCTTTTTGAAATCCATTCACGGGGCTCTTGCAAAGTCTAAACACCAATGAGAGTTTGTCTACAATCTGCAATAGGTGGCATTGCCACCTATTTTGTTTTGCAATTTGATATGAGGGTGATTCTTGAGAATGAATATCTTTGTGATATAATCAAATTAGAAAGGAGTATAAGGATATGGATATTAATATTGATGCTTTAAAAGAAGAATATATTAAGAAATTAAAAGATGAATTAGGAATAGAAAAAAAGGTGGTATTTGGAGAAGGAGCTAAAAATGCCAAGATAATGCTCATAGGTGAAGCACCCGGAAGATTCGAAGAGAAAATTGGAAGACCCTTTGTAGGACAGGCAGGAAAGAATTTGGATGAGTTTTTGAATATATTAGGACTTAATAGAGACGATTTATACATAACAAATGTGGTTAAATTTAGGCCGACAAAGAAAGATGCTAAGACGCAAAGATTATCAAATAGAGCACCGAATAAAAAAGAGATAGAACTTTCAAAGGAGTTTTTGATTAAGGAAATAGAGTTTATAAAACCCAAAATTATTGTAACTTTGGGCAACGTCCCACTTAAAGCATTGTTGTATGATAAGGCAAGCATTGGTGAGTATCATGGTAAACTGGTAAATTTAGATAATAAAAAAATATTTCCTCTTTATCATCCAGCTAGCATAATTTATAACCGAAGTTTATATGATGTTTATTTGGAGGATTTAAAAAAGTTAAGAAAAGTATTAGAAGGAGAGGAGTATATATAGATGGATTTTAATAAGTTTAAAGAGTTTATTAAAGGAAAGAAGGTAGCTGTTGTAGGAGTTGGAATAAGCAACAGACCACTTATAAAAAAGCTTTTAGAATATGGTGCTGATGTTACTGCCTTTGATAAAAAGGAAGATTTTGAAGGAAAAGAAGAGCTTCAAAAATTAGGTGTAAAATTAGTTTTAGGAAAGGATTATCTAAACACTATAGATGAGTATGAAGTAATTTTTAGGACCCCATCTTTGCTTCCTACCAATGAATTTTTAATGAAGGCACATGAAAAAGGAGCATATATTACATCGGAGATTAGAGAGCTTGTTAAATATTGCAAGGGTAAGATTTTTGGAATTACGGGAAGTGACGGTAAAACAACAACCACCACCTTAATTTATGAAATGCTAAAAAAGCAAGGGTATAACGTATTTCTTGGTGGAAATATAGGTATTCCTTTGTTTGAGAAAATAGAAGAAATTAAAGAGGATGATTATGTTGTATTGGAGCTCTCAAGCTTTCAACTTATGGATTTTGATGTATCTCCAATAGTTTCTGTTATAACCAATTTAAGTCCAAATCACCTTGATTATCATAAGGATATGGAGGAGTATGTAAATTCTAAGAAAAATATATTTTTACATCAAAATGAAAGAGGCATAACTATTTTAAATAAAGATAATGAAATAACTTATTCTATGAGGGATGAGGTTAAGGGAGAGATAAGATTCTTTAGCATGAAGGAAAAGGCCTTTTCCTATTATGATAATGGAAAACTTTATGTTAACGATGAATTCATATGCCATAAGGATGAGGTTAGGCTTTTAGGGATGCATAACATAGAAAATCTTTTGACAGCATTTGCTGCTGTATATGGTTTTGTTTCAATTGAAAACATGAGATATGTTGCAATGAATTTTGGTGGGGTTGCCCATAGAATCGAGTTTGTAAGGGAAATAAATGGAGTCAAGTTTTATAATGACTCTATCGCATCAAGTCCAACAAGAACTTTAGCAGGACTTAATTCCTTTGACAGAAAGGTTATTTTAATAGCGGGAGGATATGATAAAAACGTTCCCTTTGAGCCCCTTGCTGAGAAAGGTATAGATAAAATAAAAACTTTAATTCTTTTAGGAATGACGAAGGATAAAATAAAATCAGCATTTTTAGATGTGATGAATAAAACAGGAAAAAGGGTTGATATTATAGAGACGAATTCCCTTGAAGAGGCTGTAGAGAAGGCCTATGAGGTTGCTGAATATGGGGATATAGTTACTTTATCTCCTGCCTGTGCTAGCTTTGACATGTTTAAAAATTTTGAAGAAAGAGGAAATAGATTTAAGGAAATAGTTTTAAACCTGAGGGGGTAAAATTGTGGAGAACACTTTCTTAAAAAAGATTGCCATATTTTCTGATTTGGATGAAGGCTCCCTAGAAAGAATAGCATCTTTAATTAATGAAAGAAGATATCAAAAAGGAAGTCTTATCTTTATGGAGGGGGAGGAGGCAGAGGCGGTATATTTTATTAAAAAGGGGAAGGTTAAGATTTTTAAAACAGGACAAGATGGAAGGGAACATATAATAAATATATTGCCTGAAGGAGAGGTTTTTGCAGAATCATGTTTATTTGGATTAAATAAATATCCCGCCAGTGCAGAGGCCTATGAGGATATCGAGGCTTTATTGATTAAAATAAAGGATTTTGAAAAACTTCTTGAGGAATATCCTAAAATATCTATAGGAATAATAAAGGCTATGGGAAAAAGGCTTCAGATGGTTTCAAAAAAGATAGAAAATTTAGCCCTAAGGGATGCTTATGGTAAAACGGCGATGCTTCTTATGGATTTAATCTTAAAAAAACATTCAAAGCTTTATGATGGACTTGAATTTGATACTGACTTATCAAGACAAGAGATGGCAAGCATGGTTGGACTTACAAGGGAAACCTTTACAAGAGCCCTTACAAAACTGAAAGAATGCGGTGCAATAGACTTTGAAAGGGATAGAATAAAAATAATTAGTGTAGATAAGCTAAAGGATTTTATAGAATAAAGAGGGATAATATGGAACAGAATTGTATTCAAAGGATTCGAGACATTTATAGTTCCCTTAAGGGTGCAGAGAAAAAAGTTGCTGAATATATTCTTAAAAATCCAAAGGATATTATTCATTTTTCAATAACTGAATTATCCGATGTAGTGGGATGTGGAGATGCTACAATTATAAGATTATGTAAGAAATTAGGTTATAAAGGATATCAGGAATTAAAAATTAAAATTGCAAGCGAAGTTATATCTCCAATTGAAGACATTCATGAGGAGATAAAAGAAGATGATGATGAATTTATAATAATGCAAAAGGTTTTTAACTCAAATATTTATTCTCTAAACCAAACATTAAAGCTTAATGATTATAACCTTATTAAAAAGGCCATTGATATTTTGCTTAAATCAACTAAAATTGCTTTTTTTGGAATGGGAGGATCTGCAGCCCTTGCCTATGATTTTTATCATAAATTTTTGAGAACGGGGAAATGGGTGGAGTTTTCTGATGACGGACATGTTCAAGCAATGATTGCTTCTCGTTTAAGTGATAAGGATTGTATTATAGCAATATCTAATACAGGAAGCAATAAAGAACTTATCGAAAATATAAACATTGCAAAGAGTAATGATACAAAGATAATAACCATAACAGCTAATAACAAATCTCCAATTTCTAAGGTTTCAGATATTGTTTTAATATCCTATGGAAAAGAATCTGATTTTAAAAGCGAAGCCATGGAATCTAGGATAAGCGCATTAAGTTTAATTGATACTATATTTGTTGGATACTGTATGAGGGATAAGGATAATTATATAAAAAATCTTAAAAAGGTAAGAAACGCAATAGCATTAAAAAGATTTTAACTGCCATTTGGCAGTTTTTTTGTTATAAATTATTGCTTTTTAGAATATAATGGAATATAATTAAAGAAGAAAATCTTCATAATAGTATTAATTTTCATTATTTTTTATTATAAAACGAAGAAAATTTTCATAAAAGGGGTATGGGTATGGCAAGATATTACGTAGGTATAGATATTGGGACAACAAGCACAAAAGGGGCTCTTTTTGATGAATATGGATGTGTAATAAAAAAGATTTCCAAGGAATATGGAATAATATCTCTTCAAAATGGATTTATGGAGCAAAATCCAGATGAAATTTTTGATGCTGTTGTTTATGTATTAAAAGAATTGATTTTAAATAAAGAAAATGATATAGAATTTGTTTCCTTTAGTTCAATGATGCATAGCATTATGGCAGTTGATAACCATGGATATCCCTTAACAAATTGTATTATTTGGGCCGATAATAGATCTTCAAGTTATGTGAAGTCTTATAAAATCAATGGAGTAGGTCTTAAATATTACACAAAGACAGGAACACCGATTCATGCGATGTCACCATTATATAAGCTGATGTGGTTAAGGGACAATGAAAAAGATGTTTTTGATAGAGCATATAAATTCATATCAATTAAAGAGTATGTGCTTTATAAGTTATTTAACGAATATGTTGTAGATTATTCAATAGCATCGGCAACAGGTTTGTTTAATATATTTGACTTAAAATGGGATGAAGAAATACTAAGTGATATAGGAATTAAAATTGATAAGTTTTCAGATACTGTTGAAACAACTTTTTCTTTAAAAAAATTAAAAGATGAATATAAGAAATTTTTTAATCTAAATAAAAATGTTCATTTTGTTGTAGGAGCAAGTGATGGATGCTTAGCGAATTTGGGTTCGGGCGCAATAGATAATAAAACAGCCGCTATAACTATTGGAACAAGTGGAGCAGTTAGGGTAGCCTTTGATAGACCTTATTTAGATAATGATGCTAGAATATTTTGTTATTACTTATATAAAAACAAATATATTATTGGCGGAGCAATTAATAATGGTGGAATAGCATACAAATGGTTTAAAGATACATTTGCAGATGAAGAACAACATAGAGCTAAGGATTTAAATATTGATGTTTACGAGTTACTTAATGAATACGTAAAAAATACTCCAATAGGCAGTAATGGAGTTATGTTTTTACCATTTTTATCCGGAGAAAGATCTCCTTATTGGAATTCAAATCTTAAAGGGACATTTTTAGGAATAAAAACAATAAATAACAAAAAAGATTTTACAAGAGCCATAATTGAAGGAATTTGTTATTCAATTAGAGATGTATATGAAATAATAGAAGAATTTGGCGAGATAAATAATGTTAAAGCCAATGGTGGCTTTGTTAAAAGTAATATATGGATACAAATACTAAGTGATATTATAGGGACAAAAATTGAAATAACAGAAGATTTCGACACGCCAGTTATTGGTGCATACATATTAGGATTATTATCTAATAAGGAGATAAGTAGTATAGAAGATGGAATAAAATTTGTAAAAACCACTAATAAATATAATCCAAATATTCAAAATAAAAAAATATATGATTATCTTTTTTCAATATACAAAGAGGCTATAAATGGGCTTATGCCTATTTTAGAAAAATTATAATTTTGGGGGGGTTTAAATGTCAAATGCTACGTATCTTACACTAATTGTTATCATTGGAGTTTTAGCTTTATTATTTCTGGTAATGAAGCTAAAAGTCCAAGCTTTTGTAACTTTACTTATTGTCAGCATGGGTGTTGCACTTGCAGCCGGAATGCCTCTTGATAAGATCATGGGATCAATTCAAAATGGTATGGGTGGAACTTTAGGATTTATTGCAGTAGTAGTAGGACTTGGTTCAATGTTTGGACAAATGCTTGAAGTGTCAGGAGGGGCTGAAAGACTAGCAAGAACATTAATAAAATGGTTTGGAAAAGAAAAAGCTTCTTGGGCATTAATGATTGCAGGATTTATTATTTCAATTCCAGTATTTTTCGATGTTGGGTTTATTATTTTAGTTCCTATAGTTTATTCACTTGCTAAAGAAACTAAAAAATCATTATTGTTTTATGGTATTCCATTATTAGCAGGGTTAGCAGTAACTCATACTTTTGTTCCACCAACACCAGGACCTGTGGCTGTTGCTCAACTTTTAAATGCTGATCTTGGAAAAGTAATTTTTTACGGTTTATTAGCTGGTATACCTACTGCAATTGTTGCTGGACCAATCTTTGGTAAGTATATTTCGAATAAGATATATGTTCCAGTTCCAGAATATATGATAAAAGAAACAGAAAATGATAAGAAAGAAGATAAAGATTTACCAAGTTTTGGATTTGTATTGTTTACTATTTTGTTACCAATAGTATTGATTTTACTAAATACTTGGTCAAGTGCATTTCTACCTAAAGAAAGTTTTACAAGAATCTTCTTAGGATTTATTGGACATCCATTTGCTGCTTTATTAATTGCAACTCTTGTAGCATTTATTGGCCTTGGGACTTATAGAGGAATGTCTAAAGAAAAAATAAATGAAATTGCGACATCGTCTCTTGCACCTGCAGGATTAATTATTCTTGTTACTGGTGCTGGTGGAGTGTTTAAACAAGTTTTAATAGATAGCGGGGTTGGAAAACTTTTAGCTGAAAGTATTGCAAATTCTAATATAAATCCTATATTTTTAGCATTTTTAATAGCAGCTATAGTTAGAATAGCTCAAGGTTCTGCAACAGTTGCTATGATGACAGCTGGTGGTATTATGGCACCAATGTTGCCTTCCTTTAATATCGACCCAGCATGGATTGTTATTGCTATAGCGGCTGGATCAACTATATTATCACATGTGAATGACAGTGGATTCTGGTTAGTAAATAGATATTTTGGAATTTCAGAGAAGGATACATTAAGATCATGGACAATAATGGAAACAATAATTGCTGTAGTTGGAGTAGTTTGTGTATTTATTTTTAGTTTGTTTATATAATTTTTAAGAGGGGAATAATTCCCCTCTACTATTGTTAATTTTAAAATTAATTTAAGTATATGACTTTGGAAGCTACAAAAATTAGACGATTTATGGAGGTGTTTTTTATGGAAATAGGTTTAATAGGTCTTGGAAGAATGGGTTACAATTTAGCACTTAATATGAGGGATAAAGGACATAGTGTTGTGGCATATAATAAAACAATTGATAGAATAAAGGAAGCGGAAAAGGAAGGAATAATAGGAGCATACAGTATAGAAGAGTTAGTTAATAAACTTAAAAAAAGAAGGGTAATATGGCTTATGGTTCCAGCAGGAGATGTAGTTGATGAAATTATAGACCAATTAATACCTTATCTTGATGAACATGATATTATAATAGATGGTGGAAACTCATATTACAAAGATAGCATAAGAAGATATAACTATCTTAAAGAAAAGGGAATTGATTTTTTAGATGTTGGAACAAGTGGTGGAATAGAAGGTGCAAGATATGGTGCCTGCACAATGATAGGTGGGGATGAAGAGGTTTTTAAATACATCAAAAATCTATTTAAGGATATAAGCGTAGAAAACGGATATTTGTATACAGGAAAAGCGGGTTCAGGACATTTTGTAAAAATGGTTCATAATGGAATTGAGTATGGAATGATGCAGGCGATTGCAGAAGGATTTGAAATTCTTGAAAAAAGCCAATTTGATTTAGATTTTAAAGAAATAGCAAGGGTATGGAACAACGGGTCGGTTATAAGAGGATGGCTCATGGAATTAACTGAAAAGGCTTTTAGTAAAGATCCTAAACTTGAAGGTATTAAAGGAGTAATGTTTTCTTCAGGGGAAGGTCTATGGACCGTTCAAGAGGCTTTAAGCTTAAAAATTCCAGCACCAGTTATAACTGATGCGTTATATATGAGATATCGATCAGAGATGGAGGATACATTCTCTGGAAAAGTCGTAGCTGCACTGAGAAATGAATTTGGGGGGCATGAGGTTGTAAAAAAATAAAGCATAAAAGCAAAGGTGGTTGAATGTAAAAGATTGCTTTCCTTATAGTGACTTTTGATGATTTTATCATATTACACTAACAAATCCCTTAACTAAAAGTTTAACTTTAATTTCATTTATTAGAATAATTTGTAAAACAAGTATATAAAAATATAGAAGATAATATATAATGATTTACTTTAAAACAAGATGAATAAAGGTTAACTAATATTTTGAGCTTCAATTTTAAAGTATTGACAAAAAGTTATTATCATGTTAATATATTAAACGTTGTGTGAGCCACTAGCTCAGTCGGCAGAGCACAAGACTTTTAATCTTGGTGTCCGGGGTTCGATTCCCCGGTGGCTCACCAAATATGCGGGCGTGGCGGAATTGGCAGACGCACTAGACTTAGGATCTAGCGCCTCGTGCGTGGGGGTTCAAGTCCCTCCGCCCGCACCAGATGCTCTAGAGAAGTTTCTCTAGAGCATTTTTTTATATATACTTGTGGAAAATTATGTTAGTCTAAATTATAATCATGTATGATAAAAGTATTGGTAAGGTAAGGGGATAGGATGAAAAGAAGATATATTAAATGGATTTTAGTTTTTATTTGGGCAATAGTTATTTTTATTTTTTCAAGTCAAAATGGTGAAATTTCAAGTCAAAACAATAGATTTATTATTGAACTATTTAAAAAAATAGGAATTGATATTAATACATTATTTAGTGTTAATGCTGATTTTATTGTAAGAAAAATGGCCCATTTTACTGAGTATTTTATTTTTTACCTTCTATTATTTAATGCTCTTATTGATGACTTTATATTTAATAAAAGCCTTTTAATTTCAATCATAATTACATTCATATATTCAGTATCTGATGAATTTCATCAAAGTTTTGTTCCTGGAAGATCTCCTACATATAAAGATGTATTAATTGATACTGCTGGTGGTTTGGTTTGCATGATATTTATTTACCTTTGGAATCTAATAAGAAAATTTGCTGTTTCTAAAAACAACATCACCTAGCGTATCTATATTAGTAATATAGAGAAAAACAAAGAAATATAGAGAAAATGAAATTTAATTTTGTTAAATAGATAAATATAAAAAGGTATAAAAGGATAATACATGATAATATATTAAAGTCGTCGCGAGGGCGGCGAGAAAAAAGAAAAAAGATATTGACAAAGAGAGAAAAGCGTGATAAGATAAGAAACGCTGATTGACCTTTGAAAACTGAACAGTGGCGAAGCGACCAGCAGTAATTTAAGAAGCTAAGGATTTAAACATAAGAGTTTGATCCTGGCTCAGGACGAACGCTGGCGGCGTGCCTAACACATGCAAGTCGAGCGGAGATGCCAAGGAGCAATCCAAGGTGTCTTAGCGGCGGACGGGTGAGTAACACGTGGGTAACCTACCCCAAGGAGGGGGATAACAGGTCGAAAGACCTGCTAATACCGCATAAAGCTTGTGTGTCGCATGATACATAAGCCAAAGGAGGAATCCGCCTTGGGATGGGCCCGCGGCCCATTAGCTAGTTGGTGAGGTAACGGCTCACCAAGGCGACGATGGGTAGCCGGCCTGAGAGGGTGGTCGGCCACACTGGGACTGAGACACGGCCCAGACTCCTACGGGAGGCAGCAGTGGGGAATATTGCGCAATGGGGGAAACCCTGACGCAGCGACGCCGCGTGAGCGAAGAAGGCC
>NZ_CAKP01000032.1 GCF_000297115.1 Caloramator australicus RC3
CATGTTGATTGCATTCTCTACAAGCCTTATCTTTACTTCTTTATCCACCTTCTCATGTTTCCTTATACCTATAACATCATCAAGTAAATATCTATATTCTCCGCTCTTTCTTGATTTGTAGTATGTTCTTGAATATTCTATTCCTCCTAGGAGCGTAATAATACTTTTCTTGTCTTTTCTTTCAACTATCCATTCCTTTTTTCTCTTATCATCTTCTTTAATCGCTTTATCTAATTCTTCTAAAAAGTCTTTTATTATATTCCTTCCAAGTTCATCAGTCGATTCTTTAACTACCTCAACAAGTTTTGTAAAATCCCATTCTTTTGACAGCATTTCTTCTACATTTTTTATTAATTTAGTAGTGAAATTTATTAAATGTTGTTGTATAATATCATGTTGTATAATATTATTCAAAAGAGACACCCCCTTATTGATTTGTGTTTTTTCCACTTTTTATTTTACCACAGGGGTTGTCTCTTTTAAATTTTTTGTCCTTTTTCGTCCTACAATAATTTTACACTATGCCTCCTTTGCACAAATAATTGCCCCTTTGTATCTAGCATGGCTATAAAAACATCTTCGTATTTTTCAATATTATAAAATTTCAGCTGTTCCTTTAACCAATTTTCATCATATCCTGCAATGAAAAGATTTACTTTTTGAAGTTCACCGTCAAGTATTAAGCTTATTGGTAATTTCTCTGGAGGAGAAAATATATTTAAATCTTTCTTAGTTAAGGGAGCTTTGTCGGGTTTAGGAATTATGCTGAGCTTTCCGTTGGTTTCTAATATTGCATATTCTATATCGCTTATATTAAAATAGTTCAGCAATCTTAACTCTTCTAAAAGATCATCTAAATTAAATCTTTGTCTTCTTAATTCTTCTTCAACTACTTTACCATGCTTAATTAAAATGCTGGGTTCTCCACAAATTATTTTTCTAAAGGGCCTAAATTTTAAAGAGATATAAGATATTGTTACTTCAAGTATCATTAAGGTAAGTATAGGAATTATACCATTTAAAAGAGGAACTCCTGGTTCTTGCATTGGTATAGCTGCAAGTTCCGAAAGCATAATTGCAATTACAAGTTCAAAGGGCTGAAGTTCACCTATTTGCCTTTTGCCCATAATTCGCATTACAATCACAACAAAAAAATATAAAACAATAGTTCTTATAAAAACTATCATAAAGTTCACCTCGTTTATTATTATTTCAAGTTAATTAAAATTTAATTACTTGAGATGTTTTTAAAGAAGGGGTATAATTTTTTTAGCATAACTTAAAGAAAGGAATTGGGACATGAGGACAAGAATTGAGAAATTTGAAATGAAATATGGTTATTTTTTGCCAAATGAATATAAAGAATTTATTAAAAAATTCGGTGGAGATACTCAGTTTGGAAGTTGTAGATTTGAGTATACTGAAAATATAGTTAATAATTTATTAAGGATTCCAGGAAAAATGAATTTTAACTTGCTTCCTTTTGGGGATATTGGCAATGGAGATTACTATTGTTTTTACAAATACGGAGCAGGAATTGATGACTACTATGTGGGAATATGGCTTCATGAAACAAGAAATTTTATTTTACTGGCTTCATCCTTTAAATCATTTTTATTTAAATGTATGCTAGATGATATTATGTCCATTAATTTAATTCAAGATGATGAGGATTATGGGATAACTTCTGATGAAATACTATATAGAGCAAGAATTTTAAAAGATGAATATGGTTTTGATTTTGACAAGGCTATGAAATTACAAAGTGAATTGGATTATCATAAATTAATGGTTGAATTTGATAATAGAGCAATCCAGAGTTTATGTTATTTAGGAAGGCATTATTTGTTTGATAATTTTAAAGATGCAAGAGGTTATTTAGAAAAGGTAATCCAAACTGTTCCTTATTATACCGCTCCATACTACATTTTAGGCAAACATTATCTTTTGAGTGGAAAAAATTACAAATCTTATTTTAAAAATGCCTTAAAAACATCTTTAGATTTAACAGGTTTTAGCTATTGGGAGGAGGATTTTATAGAAATTCCTGAGGATGTTCATAGGGAGATTTTGATTTATTTAGAAGAAGAAATAAAATACGATCCTTATGATGCTGAATATAGAATTTATTTAGCTAAAAATTATGTAAAACAGAATGAATATGATAAGGCTATGATAGAATACAATAATGCACTATATTGCACAGAAGATAAAGAATTAATAAAAGAAATTTTAATTAACGCACATAAAGACACTGTTGAGGGTGGACTTTTATATCTTTCTAGATTAATAGAAAGCGATTTAAAACATTTAAGATAGGAAGGTGTTATTATGAAGGAAATAAGAGTTAGAATTGCACCGAGTCCAACCGGAAATTTTCACGTTGGAACTGCAAGAAATTCGCTATATAACTATATATTCGCAAGGAAAAATAACGGAAAATTTATATTGAGAATCGATGATACCGATATGAGAAGAAATAGCGAAGAATCAGAAAAGGGGATATATGAAGGGTTAAAGTGGCTAGGACTTGATTGGGATGAAGGGCCTGACGTTGGAGGACCATATGGACCATATAGACAATCAGAAAGAATAGAAATATATCAAAAATACATAGATTATTTAATAGATAAAGGGGACGCATATTATTGTTTTTGCACAGAAGAAGAACTTGAAATGGAAAGAAAAGAACAAATTGCAAAAAAGCAGCCACCTAAATATTCGGGGAAATGTAGAAATCTTACAATGGAAGAAATAGATAGAAAATTAAAATCAGGACTAAAACCAACGGTTAGATTTAAAGTTCCAAATAAAATAATATCCTTTAACGATGGGGTTCGAGGAGAATTAAAATGGGATGGTAATTTAATAGGAGATTTTGTAATTAGAAAATCAGATGGACTTCCTACATATAATTTTGCCACAGCAATAGACGATTGGAAGATGAAAATTTCTCATGTATTAAGAAGTCAAGAGCATATTCCTAATACATTTTTGCAAATTCTTATTTTGGAAGCATTAGATGCAGAAATACCACAATATGTTCATCTGCCTTTACTTTTAAATGAAGATAGAAGCAAGATATCTAAACGTGATGGAGCTTTATATATTGGAGAATACAAGGAAATGGGATATTTAAAGGAAGCTGTTCTTAATTTTATTGCTCTTTTAGGGTGGAATCCAGGTGATGGAGAAGAAATTTTATCTATTGAAGATATGATAAATAAGTTTTCCTTTGATAGAATTAACAATTCTAATGTTGTTTTTGATTTTAAAAAATTAGAATGGTTTAATGGAATTTATATAAGAAGGAAGGATATTAAGGAACTTGTAGATCTTTCGGTCCCCTTTTTAATGGAAACTGATTATTTTAAAATGAATGAAGAAAACTATAAAAAATTATTTAGCATTATGAGGGTAGAACAGGAAAGAATAAAAAGATTAGATGAGGTTAAAGAGGCTTTTAAAATGTTTTTTGTTGAACCTTCAGAATATGACATAAATTTAATAAAAGAAAATGTTAAAAAGATAGAGGTAAAAGATATGGTATTTTTATTAGAAAAGACTATTGAAGAATTAAAGATGGAGGACAATTGGCACGCTGAAGAGTTGGAAAAGAGAATGCGCGATTTTTGCGATAGAATAGGAACTAAAACTAAAATTTTATTCATGCTTTTAAGAATTGCAGAAACTGGGTCAAAAGTTTCGCCGCCACTATTCGATACCTTTGAGATAATTGGAAAAGATTCAACGATTAGGAGATTAACAAATTGTAAGAAATATTTAGAAACTATTGAATAAAATTTGAATATAATAAAGATATCCTCTAATTTTTTAAAGGAAGGTGCATTATATGCTCCAACAAATAAGAATAAGTTTTGATAACAAAACAAGCAAATTATACCCAAAAGGTGTTACAGTAGAAGATATTGTTAGGGAAAATTTTAGGGATATTGAAGCAGTTCTTGCAGTTGTAAACGGAAGTTATATGGAGTTGAATACCCCGCTTTATGAGGATGCTATAATAAGGCCTATTACTTTAAAGGAAACAGCAGGGGTTAGAACTTATGTTAGGAGCTTAGCCTTTTTACTTATAAAGGCTGCTCAAGATGTCTTTAGTGGTTCTAGAGTAACGATAGAACATTCATTAAACAAAGCTCTTTATTGCGAGATTCATTTGGACAAAAAATTAGACGCCGATATAGTAGAAAAAATAAAGTTAAGAATGAAGGAATTAGTTGACCTTAATATTCCTTTTGAAAAGAAATTAGTTGATAAAAAGAGAGCCATGGAAATATTTAATGGCTTAAAAATGAGTGATAAAATAAGACTTTTTAAGAATATAAATAAAGAATTTATAGAACTTAGAAAACTTGATAATTTATACGATTTCTTTTATGGCCCATTAGTTCCTTCAACTGGATATTTAAAATTGTTTGATGTTAAATTTTATGATCCTGGAATTTTAATAACCTATCCCAACGAAGAAAATCCAAAAGAGATATTAAAATTTAAAGATGTGCCAAAGCTTGCCAAGATTTTTAGAGAAACTGAGGAATGGGCTAAGATTTTGGATGTTGCTGATGTTGGAGCTTTGAATGAAAAGGTAATCGATGGGGACATAAAAGATATAGTTTTAGTTTCTGAAGCATTGCACGAAAAAAAACTTGCCTATATTGCAGACAAAATATATGAAAATAGGGATAAAATTAAATTAGTGTTAATTGCAGGGCCCTCATCATCAGGAAAAACAACTTTTTCTAAAAGGCTTTCTATACAACTTAGAATACATGGATTTAAACCTTATCCAATATCGTTAGATGATTATTTTGTTAATCGAGAGGATACTCCAAAGGACGAAAATGGAGATTATGATTTTGAATCAATTTATGCATTAGATATAGGGCTTTTCAATAAGCATTTAAGTATGCTCCTTGAGGGTCAAGAGGTTGAACTTCCAAGGTTTGATTTTATTCTTGGCAAAAGAGTTAACTCAGGGAAGAAATTAAAACTAGATTCAAAAACAATTTTAGTAATAGAGGGTATCCATGGATTAAACGAGCTATTGACTAATTCTATTCCTAGGGAGAACAAATTTAAAATTTATATAAGCGCTTTAACTCAACTTAATTTAGACGATCATAATAGAATTCCTACAACAGATGTTAGACTTTTAAGAAGAATAGTTAGAGATGCAAAATATAGAGGAAAGAGTCCAGAAGATACAATTTTGTCTTGGCCTAAAGTAAGAATGGGTGAAGAAAAAAATATTTTCCCATTCCAAGAGGAAGCAGATGTAATGTTTAATTCTACATTAGCTTATGAAATGCCAATATTAAAAAAGTATGCTTATAAGCATTTAAAAGAAATTCCAAAGGATAGCCCTGCATATTTAGAAGCTTACAGACTTATGTTATTCCTTGAATATTTTATTGAGGCAGATAATAATATTGAAGATTTAATACCTAAAAATTCAATTTTAAGAGAATTTATTGGGGGTAGCTGTTTTGAAGAATAATTTAAATTGGATAAAAGAGAATCAAGCTATAAATTTTCTTATTAAATTTATGTTTATTTCCTTTGGGTGTTTTGTTTCAGCTGTGGGGATAAATGCTTTTATAGTTCCCCACAGACTATTAAGTGGAGGAGTTTCTGGCATTGCTATAATTGTGCAATACTTAACAAAAATCCCTTCAGGATATTTAGTCCTATTATTAAACATCCCTATTTTCCTATATGGAATGAAGGAGCTTGATTTTGATTTTATTTTATTTAGCGCTTTAGGCGTATTTTTACTTTCCCTCTTTTTAATTTTAACGAGGGATATAAATAAAACATTTTTTATTAAAGATATATTATTATCATCTATATATGGTGGTGTGCTGAATGGTATAGGATTAGGTATTGTTTTAAAAAATAAAGGGTCTATGGGAGGCACTGACATTGTTGCTGTAGCATTAAAAAAGAAATTAGGAATAAACATTTCGTCTATTGCATTTGGAATAAATTTTTTTATAGTTTTAGCTGGAAGTTTAATTAACAATATTGAAGCTGGACTTTATACTTTGATTTCAATGTTTATATCCTCAAGGGTTTTTGAAGCAATTCTACAGGGATTTGATAGAAAGAAAATGGTTATGATTATAACGGATAAAACCGAAGAAATTTCTAAACATATTTTGAATGAACTTGGTAGAGGCGTAACATTTTTACATGGAGAAGGAGCCTATACAGGTGATAATAAGAAAGTAATATATTGTATTATAACTTTAAATCAACTAGTAAAAATTAAATCCATTATTTTTGACATTGATCCTAGAGCATTTGTTACTATAATAGATGCAGCTGAAGTTCAGGGAAAGGGATTTAAAAATACAATATAGAAAGGGTGTTTAGATGAAACTTTATGGTGTTTTTGACATATTAGGACCTATAATGATTGGACCATCAAGTTCCCATACAGCTGGTGCAGCAAGACTTGGCAAAGTAGCAGGTAAAATTGCAGGAGAGGATTTTAAAAAGGTGGAATTTTACCTTCATGGCTCCTTTGCAAAAACATATAAAGGTCATGGAACTGATAGAGCCCTTGTTGCAGGAGTTTTAGGTATGGAACCCTATGATGAAAGACTAAGAAACTCATTAGAAATTGCAAAGGAAAAGGGGATAGAAATAATTTTTATTCCTACTGATTTAGGGGATCAACATCCTAATACAGTTAAATTTGTTTTTTATAGGGATGATGAAAAAACAATAGAAGTAATGGGCTCATCAATTGGTGGGGGAAATATATTAATAACTGAGATTGATGGTGAGAAAGTAGAATTTACTGGAGAATATCCAACTATAATTACTAAATATAAAGACAGAAAGGGTATGATAGCAGATATATCAAAATTTATATTAGAAGTGGATGTAAATATAGCAAATATGAAGGTTACAAGAAATCCTCAAAAGATTACAACTGCAATTATAGAATTAGATGCCAAATTGGATGATGAAGTAATAGAAAAAATTAAAAATATAAAAGATATGATTAATGTCGTAGCAATAAATCCGATATAAGGAGGATAATTTTATGTATACTAAAGGGAAGGATTTATTAAACCTAACTAAAGAATCAAATAAAAAAATTTGGGAAATAGTTTTAGATTTTGAATGCGAAAGAACAGGTAAAACCAAAGAAGAAGTATTTGAAGGAATGAGGAATGTTTTAAAGGTTATGATGGATTCTGCAAATAAAGGATTAAATGAAGAAGTTAATTCCATTAGCGGGCTCATCGGTGGAAATGCAAAAAAAGTTGAAGATTATAGAAGGGGAAAAACCATATCAGGAGATATAATAAATAAAGCTATGGCAAGAGCATTATCTGTGTCTGAAGTTAATGCATCAATGGGGAGGATAGTTGCAGCTCCAACAGCTGGTTCTGCTGGCATATTGCCGGCAGTTATGATAACAGCAGCAGAGGTTTTAGAAAAAAATGAAGATGAGATGGTAAAGGCCCTTTTTACTGCTTCAGGAATAGGTCAAATAATTGCAAAAAATGCAACAGTATCAGGTGCTGAGGGAGGATGTCAGGCAGAATGTGGTTCAGCTGCTGCAATGGCGGCTGCAGCTGTTGTGGAAATGGCCGGAGGGACTCCAGAGCAAGCTTTACATGCAGCTTCAATAGCTATTCAAAATATTTTAGGATTGGTATGCGATCCGGTGGCAGGACTTGTTGAGGCACCTTGTTATTTGAGAAATTCTTCTGGTGCCGTTAATGCCTTAACTTCTGCTGATTTAGCTTTAGCTGGTGTAAAAAGCATTATACCCTTTGATGAGGTTGTGGATGCAATGTATAAAGTTGGAAAGTCACTTCCGTTTGAACTAAGGGAAACAGCCTTGGGTGGAATTGCTTCAACGCCTACTGGTCAAAAGTTAATGAAAGATATTTTTGGAGAATAAATATTTACAAATATTGATTTGATATGGTAAAATTTATTTAACAAAAGATGAAGGGGGATTTTTATGGCAATATTTAAGTGCACTGTTTGTGGAGAAACAAAGGAAGGAAGATGTAAACCTGCAAAATGTCCAAAGTGTGGTGCACCAAAGGATAAAATTGAAAAGCAACAGTAATTTGGCATGGGATTCCCATGCCTTTTATATTAACCAATATCCTAATATTATAATTAAGTAAGAAGCTAATAAAATTGCACCTTCCAGCCAATAGCTTTTTCCGTCCTGGAATACAAAAAATGCTAATCCTATGGAAATTATTAATATTATAAGCTCATAGAAGCTATACACTAAAGTTAAAGGAAGTCCCAATAAAAACGCAATAATAATAATTGTAGGAAGAGTAAATAATAATAACTGCATGCTTGAACCTATTGATATTTCTATAGATAGATTAATTTTATCTTTAAGGGAAGCATATATAGCAGTTATATATTCTGCAACATTGCCTATTAAAGGCATTATAATTATCCCCATAATTTTTTCTGGAATTTTGAATTTTGTAATTGCTGTATTTATTAAACTTACTAGGTGTTCACTTAAAGTGTAGGCTATTATTAGAAGAATGATAATTAAAATAAAATTTGTTTTTTTAATGTTATTCTCATTATTGTTTTCGTCGGAATGAACCAAAAAAAGATTTTTATGTGTTACTAACGAAAATATAAGACCTAATACATATATGAGCAACAAAATTATTGCTATATAAAAGCTAAAAATACATGATTTATGAGTGTTTAGCTTCCCTTGAAAGGAAATTGTAGAGGCGATGATTAGGCTGCTAAGTGCTAAAAACAACAAAGAAAAGTTTGTCCTTGCAATTATTTTATTAAATCTTTGTTCGTTATATTTGATTCCACCAAATAAAATACTTAGTCCCAATACTAATAACATATTTCCAATTATAGAGCCTAGTAGTCCACTTTTCACAAGTTCGATTAAATTGCTTTTTAGGGCAAAGATGCTAATAAAAAGTTCTGGCAAATTTCCGGAAGTTGAACTTATAAAACCACCAAGCTTATCACCAAACCAATAGGATAGAACATTAATTTCCCTGCTTAGCTTTATAGCTACTATAATAAGAAAACAAAATGTAGTTATGAGATTTAAAATGAATATATTATTTAACAATGAAACAATAAAAATAATTAATAAGATTATTAGAGTTATTTTTTTCATATTATCACCGCTTAAATTAGTAAAAGATGCCTTGTGTCCAAAAGACACAAGGACATGATTTTCATTTATTAATCTCTTCTTCAATATATTCTTCATCTATTTCTTGAAACAAATCTTCTTCAATTTCCTTCTGCGAGTTTCTTGTTAAATTTTCAAAAGCATCTACTTCATTGTTTAGCAATAATTCGATGGGAACCCATGCAATCATGCATCTTTTCATATAATCACTTCCTATTTAAAGTTTTCACAATAAATTTCAAAATAGCTTCTTGGGAATCCGCAAAGGGGACAGCGCTCAGGTGCTTCTAATCCCTCATGGATATAACCGCAGTTTCTGCAATGCCATCTTGTTTCCTTATCTCTTCTAAATATTTTACCGTTCTTTAAATTTTGAAGGATTGTATTGAATCTTTCTCTATGATATTCTTCCGTTTCAGCAAGTTCCTTGTAAAAATCAGCAATTTCATTAAATCCTTCTTGGCGTGCAATTGTTTCAAATTCCTTATACATTTTTTCACTCTCATAAGCTTCTCCCATTGCGGCTTCAAGTAAATTTTCTGAAGTAGACTTATTGAGCTTTAAAAAATCGTTAAAAACCCTTCTTGCATGGGCTTTTTCGTTATCAGATGTTTCGTTAAAAACGGATGCGATGAATTCATACCCCTCTTCCTTTGCTTTTTCTGCAAAGAAGGAATATTTATTTCTTGCTCTTGCCTCACCAGCAAATGTTTTTAATAGATTTTGCTCTGTTTTGCTCCCCTTAAGATTCATCAAACCACTCCTAAAATAAACTACAATAACATAATATGCAGCACCTATAATTCTGACACAAAAAAAGAGCCTATGGGCTCTTAGAACTTTTTAAATTTAATTTTACATACCATAAGATAAGATAAAAGCAACATGATAATTGCAGATAAAATATTGTGAGGCAGTGATATAGCAATTAGATTATCAACTGCAAGAAAAAAACCTGCGAAAGTTATTGGGACCCCAATAAAATAGTTGTTAAAGGGTGTTACATTGAACCTTGCCAATCTATATGCCCCAGCTATTGGGAATATTATTGAAATAATGTATCCTATAATTCCAAAATTTATCAAAAAGTTGCTCCATGAAAGAACAGCAGGTGCAACACCAAAGGAAATTAAATCACAAAGGGAGTCAAGCTCCTTACCAAGGGGAGATACAGCGTCAAATCGCCTTGCTATACGTCCGTCATATCTATCCATAAATGCAGCGAGGATGATCATTAATGCGGCTATTTTAAAGTTGGAATTTAATGTAAAAATAATTGATAACATACCACATGTTAAATTAAAAAAAGTAAATACGTTGGGAATAATATTTTTGTTTATTTTTACGTTCATTTTATCACTCCTATAACAGTTAATCCTCCTTTTACGGAGTCACCTACTTTTACTTTTATTTCAGTATCAATTGGCACGATGATTTCTGTGCAGGAACCGAACTTTATGAGCCCAAATCTTTCCCCCTGTTTTAAAAAGTCTCCTATATTGCTCCAACAAACTATACGCCTTGCCACAAATCCCGTGATTTGGTGAACAAGAACCTTTGTATAGTCATTTTCTATACCGATTGTATTTCTTTCATTGATTTCTGATGCATGGCTCTTAAAAGCTGGAAGGTATTTTCCAGGTCTATAACTTTTGTATGTTACCTTGCCAGTTATAGGGCTTCTATTAACATGGATATTAAATAATGATAAAAATATGCTAACTTTAATAGCTTTTGATTTAAAAAACTGATCTTCATAAATTTCTGATATTTCGATTACTTTACCATCAGCTGGCGATAGAAAACATTTTTCATCTGTAATTATATTTCTTTCAGGGTCCCTAAAAAAGAATAAAACGAATAATATCAATAAAAGTGGCAGGATAGATAAAAGTTTGTTAATAAAATAAAAAACAACAAAAACTATAAAAAGAATAAGTGCGTAGGGAAAACTTTCAGGTCTAATTTTTAGTCTCATAATCACGTCTCCTTTAAGCCTTTTTATAGTTATTATATAAAATTACAATATATTTTACAATATTTTAAAAGAATTATTAACAAACTATGGGGAAAACTATAATTTAGGAGGTGCATTAAATGAAGGTTAAAGATTTTATGACTACCAATGTAGCTTATGTAACACCCAATACACCAGTTGTGGAAATAGCAAAAATCATGAAAGATAAAAATGTTGGTTCAGTTCCAGTTCTTGACGGAGACAAAGTTGTTGGTATTGTAACAGATAGGGATATAGTTCTTAGGGATATTGCTTTTGGTAAAAATCCTAATGAAGTTTTAGCAAAGGATGTTATGACGGTTGGAGTAACAACAGCAAATCCTAATATGGATATTCATGATGCTGCAAGAATAATGGCTGAGAAACAAGTAAGAAGATTACCGGTAGTTGAAAATGGCAGATTAGTTGGAATGCTTGCAATAGGAGACATAGCA
This sequence comes from Caloramator australicus RC3, assembly GCF_000297115.1. Taxonomy (GTDB): domain Bacteria; phylum Bacillota; class Clostridia; order Clostridiales; family Caloramatoraceae; genus Caloramator; species Caloramator australicus. The sequence continues at coordinate 11,648 of NZ_CAKP01000032.1, forward strand.
GTTGAATCTAAACTTGCAGATGATGCAGGAGAAGCTTTGAGTGATATTTCAAAACCAACTCATATATTATATTATTAAAAAGGTTCCTGCTGTTGCAGGAACTCTTATTTTATAGTAAAATAAAAAAATTGGGGGGATTACAATGCAAAGAGCCTTCTTAATATACAATCCGTATTCAGGAAATAGATCCTTTAGATTAAAAATTGATCAGGTAGTTCATAAATTGCAATTAGGCGGATATATTGTTACACCATATAGAACCTTATCTATTGAAAATATTTATGAAGGAATAAAATTTGCTAATGAACATGATATTATAATAGTTTCTGGAGGAGATGGCACTATAAATCATGTGATAAACGCAATGATACAACATAATATTAATAAGCCATTAGGTATAATTCCATCGGGAACGGCAAATGATTTTGCAAGTCATCTTGGAATAGGAAGAAAAATTACAGATGCCTGCGAAGCTATTGTAAGAGGCAATTTAACTAAGTTTGACCTTGGTAAAATTAATGACAGGTATTTTATAAATGTTGCAGCAGCAGGACTATTAACAGATGTTTCACAAAAAATAGATATTAACTTAAAAAATACATTAGGGAAGGTTGCATATTATTTAAAAGGAATTGAACAGCTTCCTAATTTCAGAGCTATTCCAATAAAGATTACTACAGAAGACAAGATTATTGAAGAAAAAATATTTTTGTTCGTAATATTAAACGGGTCATCGGCAGGAGGTTTTAAATTAGCTCCTGACGCAACTGCAAATGATGGGTATTTAAATTTGATTGCTGTAAAGCAATGCAATTTAGTTGAACTTTTAAATTTATTTATTAAGATGCTTAAAGGAGAACATCTAGATAGCAATAATATTATTTACTTAAGAGGCAAAAATTTTAAAATTGAGTGTTCAGATGACATAGAAACTGATATTGATGGAGAAAGAGGCCCTAATTTTCCTTTAGATGTTAGGGTTTCTGATAAAACAATAAGTATTTTTACTCCTTATTGATATACCGTTTTAAAAGGAAGTATAAAAGAGTAATTAAAATTATACCTAATAAAACATAACTGGTATATTCTTTTATAAGTGATTTTAAAAGATGAATATTTTCACCTGCAATTCGACCAGCAATAAAAAGCATTGAGTTATGAATAATTGTTGCAATTCCAATAGATATCAAAGAATATTTAAGATCTATTTTAAATAGGCCTGAAGCAATTATTACTATAGAATTTATCCCAGGGATAAATTTACTGATAACTATAAAAAAGGGGCCTATTTTTTTATACCATTTTTCAAAATTTTCAAGTTGTCTTAGATTAAAAAATCTTTGAAAGTAAAGGGAATTTTTAATTAATTCTGAAAAATTATAGCTAAGATATAATAATAAAGAACTACTTAAAAAGGTTGAAAGAATTATTAAAGATAGAACCACGCCTCCTTTGATTATTTTTAAATAAGATAAATAGCCCAAAAGGGCTATTATAGTATCGCCAGGATAAGGAGGGAAAAAAACTTGAAAAAAGCTATTTAAAAGGGCGTAAATATATGCTATTTGAGGATTATTCTTTAAAATTAAAAGAATGTCCCATATGTTTATTTTCATGTCATTTTCTCTCCTTTTTCTTTGGCGGAATCAAACACTTTTTATCGTATCCTATAAGATCAGTTCGTTTTGCCTTAATAAGGGCTTTATAAACCAAATCATAATTTTTAGGATCCCTAAATTGTAAAAGGGCTCTTTGCATTTTCTTTTCTTCAGGATCTTTAGGAACATATACCTTTTCACCGGTTAAGGGATTAACTCCAGTATAGTAAATTGTTGTTGATAAACTACCGGGTGTAGGGTAAAAATCCTGAACTTGTTCTGGATTATATCCCATGTCCCTAATATATTCTGCAAGCTCTATTGCAGCCTTTAAATCGCTTCCAGGATGGCTTGACATTAAGTAAGGAACCAAGTATTGCTTTAGGCCGAATTTTTTATTATATTCAAAGTATTTCTTTACAAATTTATCGTAGACTTTTTTTGAAGGTTTTCCCATAACCTTTAATACCCTATCGCACACATGTTCAGGAGCAACTTTAAGTTGTCCACTAATGTGATTTTTTATCAATTCAATTAAAAACTTATCACTTTTATCAAGAAGAACATAATCATACCTGATGCCTGATCTAATAAAAACTTTTTTAACCTTGGGTAAGTTTCTTACTTGGCGAAGAATATCAAGATATTCTTCATGGCTAACTTCAAGATTAGGGCAAGGGTTAGGATGCAAGCATTGCCTAGTTTTACATATTCCTCGTTCCAATTGAGCTTTGCAGGAAGGATTTCTAAAGTTAGCCGTTGGCCCTCCTATATCGTGAATATAACCTTTGAAGTTTGGCATGCTTGTTAGCTTTTTAGCCTCCTCTATGATCGATTCCCTGCTTCTTTTTTGAATTATTCTTCCCTGGTGAAAATGCAGTGCACAAAAAGAACAACCGCCATAGCATCCCCTATGGGATACTATACTAAATTCTACTTCCTTTAAAGCAGGAACACCACCATATTTTTTGTATATAGGATGATATGTTCTTTTATATGGTAAAGAATAAATAAAATCCATTTCTTCTACTGTTAATGGTTTAGCAGGAGGATTTTGAACAAGGTAAATATTTCCGTGTTTTTGAACTAATATTTTGCCCTTTATAGGATCCTGTTCTAAGTATTGAATCTTAAAAGCCTCTGCGTATTTTAACTTATCCTTTGCCACTTCTTCATAACTTGGAATTTCAATATAATTTGTAAGCTTTGAAATGTCCTTTGTTATATAGCATGTTCCATTAATATCATTAAGGTCAGTAATTTTTTTACCATAGGATATTAGATTAGCTATTTCTATAATTTGCTTTTCCCCCATACCATAAACTAAAAGATCTGCACTGCTATCTAATAAAATTGATCTTCTAACTTTATCATCCCAATAATCATAATGAGCAAAACGTCTAAGACTTGCCTCAATACCTCCGATTATTATAGGAACATCTTTAAAAATTTCTCTTATTTTATTGCAATAAACTATAACTGCTCTATCTGGTCTAAGATTGCCTTTACCACCTGGTGAATATGCATCTTCACTGCGTCTTTTTTTATTAACTGTATAGTGGTTTACCATAGAATCTATATTACCTGATGAAACTAAAAAAGCAATTTTAGGCTTACCGAGTTTAATAAAATCTTCAGCTGTTTTCCAGTTTGGCTGTGATATTATTCCAACTTTAAATCCTAAACTTTCTAAAAGTCTAGTTACTATTGCATGGCCAAAGGAAGGATGATCAACATAAGCATCGCCTGTTACAAATATAAAATCAAGCTCATCCCAACGTCTTTTTTTCATATCTTCCTTAGTAATTGGCAAAAAGTCCAAGAGCATCACCTCAATAAATTCTTTACTGAATAATAATATATTATTTTAATTTGAAATAGTCAAATAAAAAGGTATTAAATCTTTAATTTAACAAAAAATATAATGGGAGGTGTTGCTGTGAAAAAAATTGTATTTGTGACATGGTTTATTATTACTGTTATTTTATTTTCTATAATTTATATTAATATAATTAATGCAGCTACATATAGTTGGGGATCAAGAGGTGAAACCGTTATTGAAATACAAAGAAGACTTAAAAATTGGGGTTATTATAAGGGAAGTATTGATGGAATTTATGGATATCTTACTTATACTGCAGTAAAAGAGTTTCAAAGGAAAAACGGTCTTTATCCTGATGGGATTGTGGGACCTAAAACCTTAGCAGCATTAGGAATTAATGTAGGCAGTGCCCAAAGGGGATACAACGGTTCACAAAATCTAGAGTTATTATCAAGACTTATTTCAGGTGAAGCAAGGGGAGAGCCTTATATAGGTCAGGTTGCTGTTGGAGGAGTTGTGATGAATAGAATTAGAGATCCAAGATTTCCATCAACAATACCAGGAGTTATTTATCAGCCAGGTGCCTTTACTGCAGTAGACGATGGACAGATCAATTTACCGGCAACAGATAGTTCAAAAAAAGCTGCAGTAGATGCTCTTAATGGTTGGGATCCATCAGGGGGAGCGCTATTTTATTACAATCCTGAGAAAACAACTAATAAATGGATATGGTCAAGACCTGTAATAAAGGTAATAGGTAAGCATGTTTTTTGTAAGTGATAGTTAACAAATATTTAACATCATAGTGTAAAATTATTGTAGGACGAAAAAGGACAAAAAATTTAAAAGAGACAACCCCTGTGGTAAAATAAAAAGTGGAAAAAACACAAATCAATAAGGGGGTGTCTCTTTTGAATAATATTATACAACATGATATTATACAACAACATTTAATAAATTTCACTACTAAATTAATAAAAAATGTAGAAGAAATGCTGTCAAAAGAATGGGATTTTACAAAACTTGTTGAGGTAGTTAAAGAATCGACTGATGAACTTGGAAGGAATATAATAAAAGACTTTTTAGAAGAATTAGATAAAGCGATTAAAGAAGATGATAAGAGAAAAAAGGAATGGATAGTTGAAAGAAAAGACAAGAAAAGTATTATTACGCTCCTAGGAGGAATAGAATATTCAAGAACATACTACAAATCAAGAAAGAGCGGAGAATATAGATATTTACTTGATGATGTTATAGGTATAAGGAAACATGAGAAGGTGGATAAAGAAGTAAAGATAAGGCTTGTAGAGAATGCAATCAACATGTCCTACGAAGAAAGTAGCAAGGTAACATGCAAAGAGAAGCTAAGTAGGCAAACGGTATTTAATGCAATAAGGCAGGTAGGGGAAGTAGAGGTAA
>NZ_CAKP01000031.1 GCF_000297115.1 Caloramator australicus RC3
CCATTAGGATGGAGCAAGGAAGGATTAAAGATAATGGCAAAGCTAAGGGTATTTAGCAAGAATGGGAGGAAAATTTAAGGGAAATAAGTGTGTTTAAGGAAGATGAAAAAGCCTTCAAGGTAAGTAAGAAGAAAATAAAAGAAGCGATAAGAAAGATAAATAAATCTTCACGTGAAGTTATGAATAATATAACGATATTGAACATAGGGAAAGTAACGCCAATTTACAGGATATTAAAATCAATAAAATATGAAAATATAATTTAAGTTTTTTAAATTTAACAAACGCCTTGAAACTAGCTAATTTAAGGGGTTGTCTATAAAAATTAACCTACAATATCTTGACACTATCTACCATTATTTTGAGTTTGATTAATATTTTCTTTTTTGTTAATCTGATTAAAAGAGGTATTTTTATCGGAAGGATTGTTTGCTAATTTATTTAATAGTTTTAAAGCTTTAGTTTTGCTTAATTTTTTATTATCAGGAACATATTTTGAGAGAATATCTAATTTTTCTTTAATATCCTTAGCAGAATTTAGCTTTTGTGCAATTTCCTCATTACTTATTAAAGAAATGATTTCGCTTTTTAAAAGAGTTTTTTTAATTTTTTCTTCCATAAAACTCCCTTCACAAATCATTTATTATAATTATATAATTCAAGCTTTCAATTTAATTACATATACAAAAAATTTTAAATTATATTCCATTTTTGTTAACTTGATGTAAAATAATGTTAGGGGTGATTAATATGTATAATTTTCAAGAAAAAGTTGATTTTATATGGAGCATTGCTGAAATATTAAGAGGTCCTTATAGAAAAGAAGAGTATAGGAATGTAATATTGCCTATGTGTATTTTAAGAAGATTTGATTGCGTTTTAGAAAATACTAAAGAAATAGTTTTACAGGAATATCAAAAAATAAAAAATCTTCCTCAGGAAGCTATAGACGAGATTTTAAATAGAAAATCAGGATGTAATTTTAGCAATATAAGCAAATTCGATTTTAATAAATTACTGGCAGACCCAGATAATATTGCTGATAATCTTAAGGATTATATAAATGGATTTTCAAAAAATGCAAGGGATATAATAGAACATTTTGAATTTCATAGAGAAATAGACAAAATGGATAAAAATAATCTTTTATATTTAGTTGTAAAAAGATTTAGCGAAATAGATTTGCATCCTGATGTTGTCTCTAACTCTGAAATGGGGCTTATATTTGAAGAATTAATTAGAAGATTTTTAGAAGATGCTGAAGCAGGTGACCACTATACACCAAGAGAAGTTATAAAGCTAATGGTTAATCTATTATTCTTAGAAGATGATGATATATTAACAAAACCAGGCATTACCCAAACAATATACGACCCATGTGCAGGAACAGGCGGAATGGGTTTAGTAGCACAAGACTATCTTAAGGAATTGAATCCATCAGCAAAGCTAGAGTTTTTTGCACAAGAAATAAACCCTCAATCCTATGCCATATGTAAAGCAGATATGCTTATTAAAGGACAAAACGCTAATAATATTAAACTGGGAAATACGTTATCGCAGGATGCGTTTCCAGATAAAAAGTTTGACTATATGATTACTAATCCTCCATACGGAGTTGAATGGAAGCCAGCAGAAGAAGCAGTAAAAAAGGAATATGAAGAAAAAGGATTTGACGGAAGATTTGGAGCAGGACTGCCAAGAATTTCAGACGGACAGCTTTTGTTCGTTCAGCATCTTGTATCAAAAATGAAGCCTGTTACAAATGAAAATCCCAAAGGTTCAAGAATAGCAATAATTATGAATGGTTCTCCGCTTTTTACAGGTGATGCTGGCTCAGGTGAAAGTGATATAAGAAAATGGTTGATTGAAAACGATTTAGTAGAAGGAATTGTTGCACTTCCTACAGAACTTTTCTACAATACAGGTATTGCAACATATATTTGGATTTTAACAAATAATAAATCTTCTAAAAGAAAAGGTAAAATTCAGCTTGTTAATGCTGTAGACTTTTATGAAAAGATGAAAAAGAGTTTAGGCAATAAGAGGAATTATATAACTGAAAAACAAATTGAAGAAATTGTAAGGATATATGGCGATTTTAAAGAAAGTGAGTATTGCAAAATATTTGATAATGAGGATTTTGGCTATAGAAAAATAGTAATAGAAAGACCATTAAGGCTTAATTTTAAAATAGATGATGAAAGAATTAAAAATCTTTATGAAGAAACTGCATTCAAAAATTTAGCCACTTCAAAGAAAAAAGGCGAAGCAGCAATTAAGGAAATAGAAGAGGGTAAAAAACTTCAAGATGCTATAATAGCTGCATTGAACTCTATTAAATCAGATAAAGTTTACAAGAATAGAGAAGAATTTACTAAAGTATTAAAAGATTTATTCAAAAAGAACCAATTAAATGTAAGCTCAAATCTTTTGAAAGCAATTTTATCTGCTCTATCTGAAAAGGATGAAACGGCAGATGCTTGCATAGATTCCAAAGGCAATATTGAGCCCGACCCAGATTTAAGAGATACAGAAAACGTTCCATTGAAAGAGGATATATATGAATATTTTGAAAGGGAAGTTAAACCTCACGTTCATGATGCTTGGATAGATGAAGATAAAACAAAAATAGGTTACGAAATACCATTTACAAGACATTTCTACAAATATACGCCATTAAGAAGTTCAGAGGAAATAAGAAATGAAATAATAGAGCTTGAGAAGATTATACAGGAGAAGCTAAAGAAGGTGATGGAGATATGAGATATAAAAGGTATGAGAGATATAAAGATAGTGGGGTAGATTGGATAGGTGATATACCTGAGCATTGGGAAATAAAAAAATTAAAACATGTTTTAAAAGAATTAGTTTCTGGAGGTACGCCTTCATCTATGAATGAAGAAAATTGGACAGAAGGTGAAGAAGGTATAAATTGGGTTAGTATTAGTGATATGTCAAATACAGATTATGTTTATGAAACGGCAAAAAAAATTACATTTATGGGATTAAAAGAAAAAAATCTTAAAATATTAAAAAGAGGAACATTAATATATTCTATCTATGCTACTTTAGGAAAAGTAGCTGAGCTTAAAATTGATGCTGTAACTAATCAAGCAATATTAGGATTAATTTTAAAGGAAGAACAAGTAAACAAACAATTTATTAAAAGATATTTAGAAAGTTTTGAGCGTTATATTCTATATTTATCAAGCAATAATACACAAAACAATCTTAATGCAGAAAAAGTAAAAAATATTGCTGTAGTCTTACCCAAGGACGATGAACAAACCGCCATTGCTGACTTCCTCGACAAAAAAACTTCCGAAATAGATTCACTTATCCAAGATAAAGAGAAATTAATATCATTGCTTGAAGAAAAAAGACAAGCAATAATAACAGAAGCGGTTACTAAAGGATTAAATCCTAATGTAAAATTAAAGGATAGTGGAATAGAGTGGATAGGGGAGATACCTGAGCATTGGGAAATAAAAAAGTTAAAATATTTAGTTAAAGCTATGAATAAGAAAGCTCTAGATAGTGATGAAGAAAGAATATATATTGGGTTAGAGGACATTGAATCAAGGACGGGGAACTTATTAATGAGTAGTTTTAATAATCAAAAGAATATTGAAGGGGAATCTATAATTTTTGAAACTAACGATGTTTTGTTTGGAAAACTTAGACCATACTTAGCTAAATGTATTTTAGCTAGCTTTCCTGGAAGATGCACAACTGAATTATTAGTTCTAAGATGTTCAAACATAATGCCTAAATATATATTTTATTTAATGCTGTCAGAGAAATTTATTAATATTGTTAATTCATCTACTTATGGAACTAAGATGCCAAGAACAAATTGGGACTTTATTGGCAATTTATATATACCTTTACCAAATAAATTTGAGCAGGAAAGTATCATAGATTGGCTAAACAAGAAATGTGAAGAGATAGATTTTTTAATAATGTCAATCAAGCAACAAATCCAAAAACTTAAAGAATATCGCCAATCACTAATATTTGAAGCCGTAACAGGGAAAATCGATTTAAGAGATTATGAATAATAAAATATCCTGGGGGGAATTTATATGTCCATTGACTATACCGAAAAAGGTTTTGAAGAAAATATTGAAGATTTTTTGGTGAATATAAATGGTTATAGAAAACGTCGTTTAGAAGGCCAGGCTTTGGATAGCTTTAAAAAGTATGCTATTGATGTAGAAATTTTGTTTGAATTTTTAGAATCAACTCAAGCTAAAGAATTAGAAAAGTTGAAAAGTGTATATAAATCATTATATAAAGAAAGAATTATCGAAAGAATTAACAAAGAATTAAATAAGAGGGGTTTAATTGATTGTTTAAGACATGGAATTAAAGATTATGGTGTCCATCTTAAACTTGCTTATAATAAACCTGCTAATAGTCTTAATTATACATTATTGAATTTATATTCTAAAAATATATTCACAGTTTCAAGACAAGTTCATTATAGTGAAAAAAATAATAATAGTATTGATATGCTTATAATGCTAAATGGATTACCTATTATTGTATTAGAGCTTAAGAATCCACTTACAGGTCAAACAGTTGATGATGCAAAACTACAGTTTATGCATGACAGAGACCCTAAGGAGCTTTTATTTCAATTCAAAAAAAGGACAATTGTTTTCTTTGCAGTAGATACAGAAGAAGTTTATATGACAACTAAGCTTGATGGTAAAGATACTATATTTTTACCATTTAATAAAGGCAATAATGGTGGGAGAGGAAATCCAGAGGTTGAAGGAAATTATAAAACACATTATTTATGGGAAGAAGTGTTTCAAAAGGATAGTTTATTAGATATTTTGTTTAATTTTGTATTTATAAAGAAAGAACAGATTAAGGATAGCACAGGAGAGATAGTTGAAGAAAGAGAGAATTTAATTTTTCCAAGGTATCATCAATTAGATGTTGTTAGAAATTTAGAATATGATACTAAAATTAATGGGACAGGGAAAAACTATTTAATTCAACACTCTGCAGGAAGTGGTAAGACAAATAGCATTTCTTGGTTAGCTCATAGACTTGCTAAATTGCATGATGATGAAAACAAACCAATTTTTCACAGCGTAATTGTCATTACTGATAGAAGAGTTTTAGATAAGCAGCTTCAGGATGCTATTTATCAAATAGAACATAAAGCAGGGATGGTTGCAAAAATAGAAAAAAATTCAAATCAATTAGCTGAAGCCATAAAAAATGGAACAAGAATTATAGTAACGACACTTCAAAAGTTCCCTTTTATAATTGATAAAATAAAAGATGTTGAAGAAAGAAATTATGCAATTATTATAGACGAAGCACATTCATCTCAAACAGGAAGGTCTGCTGCAGCTTTAAGAGTAGTATTATCAGCTAAGAGCTTGGAAGAGGCAGAGGAATTAGATAGTCAAGAAGAAGACGATATGGAAGATAGGATTAATAAAGAAATAGCAAAACTTGGTCCACATAATAATATATCATATTATGCATTTACTGCAACTCCAAAGGCAAAAACTCTGGAATTTTTCGGAACTCAAGGTATTGATGGCAAATATTATCCTTACCATGTTTATTCAATGAGACAAGCAATAGAAGAGGGATTTATATTAGATGTATTAAAAAACTATGTAACCTATAAAACGTTTTATAAAATTGCTAAAAAAATTGAGGATGACCCAGATGTCCCAGCAAGAAAAGCAGCAAGAGCAATTGCAAAATACGTATCTTTACATCCACACAACATAGCACAGAAAACGGAAATAATAATTGAACATTTTAGGCAAGTAACAAGGCATAAAATAGGCGGAAGAGCCAAAGCAATGGTTGTTACAAGTTCAAGATTACATGCTGTAAGATATAAACAGGCGTTTGATAAGTATATTAATGAAAAAGGTTATAAGGATTTAAAGGCTTTAGTTGCATTTTCAGGAACGGTAATTGATGATGGTATAGAATATACTGAGGAAGGAATCAATGGAATAAGGGAAAAAGAACTGCCTGAAAAATTTAAGGCTGATGAATATAAAATATTGCTTGTTGCAGAAAAATATCAAACGGGATTTGATGAACCTCTGCTTCATACTATGTATGTTGATAAAAAATTAGAGGGAATAAAAGCGGTTCAAACATTATCAAGATTAAATAGAACATGTAAAGGTAAAAATGATACGTTTATTCTTGATTTTGTTAATGACCCAGAAGATATAAGGAAAGCTTTTCAAACTTTTTATGAAGTAACCGAATTAGAATGTGCAACAGACCCTAATATTTTATACGATTTACAAAATGAATTAAATGCAATGCAGGTTTATACAGATGAAGAGATATTAGAAGTTGTAAAACTTGAATTGGATAAAAAAATAAAATCATCTAAAGGACAGGAAAAGCTTAATTCAATTCTTGATAAAGCTGTAAGTAGATTTAAGAGTCTTACTAAAGAACAACAAGAACAATTTAAAAGTGCAGCAGCAAAGTATATAAGAACTTATTCATTTATACTTCAAATAGGGCCATTTGCTGATTCTGAGCTGCATAAGTTATATGTTTACTTGAATTTCTTATTAAGGAAATTACCAAAAGCAGATTCTATTAAGCTGGATTTAGCTGATGAGATTGCTCTGGAGTATTATAGAAATGAAAAGACATTCGATGGAAGTATATCTTTAGTTAAAGAAGGAGAAGCGGTTTTACAGCCTACATCATTTGGTAAGACAATACGTGAAGAAGAAAAGGTAAAGTTATCTTCAATTATAGAAAAATTGAATCAAAGATTCGGGACAGATTTTACAGAAACAGATAGATTAACAATAGACCAATTAGAGCAGGATAGCATGAATAATGAGGATATTATTTTAAGTGTAAATAGCAATGACTTTGATAACTTTAAATTAGACTATACAAAAACTTTTATGGATATTCTCATTAATAGAAGAGAAGAAAATGAGAAGTTATTCTTAAAAATAATTATGGAAGAAGATTTTAGGAATGTAATAATAGATTACTTAGCAAAGAAGGTTTATGACCAATTAAGAGCAAAGTCTGTATAAAAATTTTAATCGGTAATCGGGTGGTTGTGGTTTACCACAACCGCTCAATAGCCGATATGAGTATTTTTATTATTTAAGACAATTAATTTTAAAGGGGTGGGGGATAATGAAGTTTATATATAATCAAACTCAGGATTCTATAGAGTTTAATCAAAATGATATTAGAAGCATATTTAATTTAGATTTAGAGAATGAAAAAAACAAAGTAGAAAAATTAGTGAATCAATTAAATGAAAACATATATTTATATTTAGAAAAACCTGAAGAATTTATAAAGAAATATAAAGAAGAATTAGATATTGATATAAAAGAAGAAATTTTAAATTTTAAAAGTAATGAGTTGATATTGATTAATAATTTAGACAATACTATGAAGGAAAAAACAAAGAAAATAAGAGAAGATATTTTATCAAAGTTTTTAATGATTGATAATTTATGTATTTTGATGGGGAATGGTTGTTCAATCTATGCTGGTTCAAGAGCGACAAACAATAGGCAAAACAATAGGCAGGATGAACCAAGTTATAAAAAAGTATTATCGAATTTTAATACTAGTAATAAAAAACTAAAAGAAATTGTAAATAAACTTCAACAATTGGATAGGCCTGAACAAATATTAGATAAATTATATGAAATTTTATCTTACTATTCAAATATAATTGAGGATAGTAAACTTTCAAAAAAAATAGAGAATTTAATTTTAGAATTTAAGAAAGTTTTTATAAAAGATTATGTTTTAGATATAGATTATTCAAGTAATTTTTTGCACAAATTATTTTTAAAACGTTTAATTTCAAGAAACCAAAAATTACCTAGGGTAAATATATTTACTCTTAATTATGATTTATTAATAGAAAAGTCAGCTGAAGAATTAGAGATATTTGTTAATAATGGATTTTTGGGATTTCAAAAAAGAATATTTTCACCTTCGATTTATTATACGGATGTTCATTTAAATCATTCTGATGGTTCAAAGTCCTACACAAAAAGTATTAATTTATATAAATTGCATGGCTCACTATCATGGGTTTTAGATGAAGAAAAAACACCTTATGGGATTACTGAAATACAGTGTAAGTTTAAAAATAATAAAATTGAATTAGAAGGTGATAAATTACCTAACTGTATTATTTATCCTGTGCAAACCAAGAAGAAATATTCTTTAGATTTACCATACAGTGAGATGTTTAGACAGTTTGTAGAAGTTATAAATAGACCTAATACAGCTTTGTTTATTATGGGATATAGTTTTCTTGATGAGCATGTAAATGATATTATAACAAATGCTTTAGCAAATCCAAATTTCAATTTGGTTGTTTTCTCATATCAGGATGAGACAGATGAAAATATTGCACCATATTTAAAAAAGTTATTTGATGTTAGTAAAGAAGATTCGAGGATTACTGTATTAAGTGGAAAGATTCTAGGTAATTTTAAATACATTGTAAAATACTTAATTCCATATCCACAAAATGACAGTATTGAGAAAGTTATTTATCAAACGCTAAAAAAGATTAAGGATGGTGCATTATAAATGAATTATGATGATTATAAAATTGGTAGAATTGTAAAAATACAAGAAGGTCATATAACAGTCGAAGTCACTGAGCAAAATTTGATTGATAAGTTAATAATAGATTCTATTTATAGAGATTTTTTAGTCACAATAAATGGACTTTTATATTGTTATTTACCCAATGGTAAGAAAGCAATTGCTAGAATTAATCAAATAAATGATAAAAAATCGTCATATAACGAAGATATTTTTATTAATAAGCAAAAGAACTATATAGTTGAAGCAGTTCTTATTGGTGTTTATGATGATTATGAAGAAAGTTTTCAAAGAGGCATAAACTTATTTCCTATTATTGGTTCAGAAGTTTATTCAGTGAATAATAAGTTAAAATCAAAAGTGTTAAGAAGTAAATATAAATATGAATTAAGTATAGGTATAAGTGTTTTTAACGATGATAATATTGTATATGCTAACCCAGATATATTGTTTGGTAAGCATTTAGGCATTTTTGGTAATACTGGTTCAGGTAAAACTTGCACTCTTGTATCAATAATTCAAGGATTAAAAAAAAGACTTAAAAAAGGTGAAACAGATATTACTAATATATCACCAAAGATAATTATTTTTGATACTAACGATGAATATGAAAAAGCATTTAGTGATGGAATTTTTAAAATTAAAATATATAATAATACCGATTTGAAATTACCTCATTTCAAATTGAATGATAGTGAATACATAAAATTTTTCAATGCAAGTGAAGGTATTCAGTTGCCAACATTAAGAAATGCATTATTAAGGTTAAGAGAAAAAAGAATATTTAGTATAGAAGATATTTTAGAAGAAATTGAAGTGCAGTTAAATAAAATAGCTGGTCAAGATAACAATTATAAAAGACAATTAAGAAATTGGTTAGCACCATTATATAATAGAATTTACTCAATATTAGATAATGATATTTTAAAGGAAATATTGGTTTGTGATAAAGATATAGTAGAAGAAATTATGAATGATGATAGTGAAATTACATTAATTAAAGCTGAACTAGATAAAAATGAACTTGATATTGTTATGTTTTTATTTGCTAAAATACTATATAGTTATTGTATTGAATCTAGAGATACGAATAAATTGAAAAATATTGTATTAATATTAGAAGAAGCACATAGATATATAAATGATAAAGAAGCTAACGATTATAAGTTAGGATATTATTATATTGAAAGATTAGCTAGAGAGGGTCGAAAATATGGAATTAGCTTAATAATATCAAGTCAGCGCCCTTCAGAATTATCAGAGACTGTGATATCCCAATGCAATTCATTTATTATACATAAAATTACTAATAAAAAAGATATAGAAATAATGAACAAAATTTTAGATATTAGTAGTCACAATTTTATAAATCTATTACCCAACATTGAAAAGCAACATGCATTAGTTATGGGTGAAGCATTTAATCATAGTGATATAGTTCAGATATTTCCAGCAAATCCACTACCAAGAAGTGGTGACCCCAATGTTATTGATAGTTGGAAAGTTAACGAACAAAATGAATATTTAGATGAAATAAAGGAAAGGGATTATTTTAAAGAAGAACAAGTTGCATTAGATGCTAATTTAGACCGAGGAAAGGATTATTAATTATAATCATAAAATATTTAAAGAATATTTATATACTTAACATGTTAACTATATTTGACTAATTTATTTATATAAAAGGCAAGAGTTTTGTATATATATCTAATAATTTCAAGGGGACAAACAAGACAAAAGTATATTTTGTTAGACATGTAAAGTCTAAGTTTTTTTAGGTTGATTTAATAAGACCTCTTTGTGAAGAAGGAGTTAAAGCCTGTTTGAAGGTTACGGAATTTTTTCAGGATAGAAATATTGATATAATATTTTCAAGTCTATACAAAAGAGCTATTTATACTATAATGGATTTTACTGATAAGGTTAATCTTGAAATTAACGTTGTTGATGAATCTAGGGAAAGAAAAATTGATGATTTATGGATAGAGGATTTTGATTTATTTGAAAAAATAATAGCTTTTGCCTGAGTGAAAAGATAAATTATAATTGGGGGGATTATTATGTGGTTTATAATTATAACCTTGATAATCTGGGGATTTTATGTGTTTTACATGAAAAAACAATTTGAGGATGGGTTTAGATTTTCCGAAACGCTAATTCCTTTAATTTTTCTCTGCATTATTACAGCAATATGTCTTGGCGTAAATTTTGTAGCTTCTGTTGTTCCAAGTCTTAATGATGGAATAGCTATTCATAATTTTTTAGCAAAACTGATAATTGGTGATGAAAAGTGGAGTGTTCAACTTTTTAAGTTATATTTTGATTGGTCGGTTTATGTTAGCATATTTTTAATTTTGATATATTCGATTATAAAGGTAAACAAAAGATAGAAATAATAAAAGGGAACCATTGTTAAAGTTCCCTTTTATATGTTCTAAATAGAATGAAAAGAATTATAATGTTCGTTATTGCAACTTTCTTAATAATAATATCTTCCCCACATAATTTTTTACCTGTCAATATCTTTTGAAAATGTCACCTAAAAATAATTTAAAATAAAGTTAATTATCGTATGAAAATGTCATTTAGATGGGTAAAAATTAGGGGGGCTTTGCCCCCTAGAACCCCCATCCTCGCCGGAAGGCAGAGGGGCAGATTAAACTGCCCCTAAAAGGCAATAGGATACTATGCCGCCTGATGTCAAGGCCTTTCGCGGCATAAACGGGCGCCCTCCCACAAGTGGGCCCCTCCCATTTATTCCACGGTGCCTTGACATCACCCGACTAACAGTCCTATTATCAAAAGCTAACATTTA
>NZ_CAKP01000030.1 GCF_000297115.1 Caloramator australicus RC3
GGTAAAGGATTAACTTCTGTTATATCGCACATAGTGGCAACAAAGGATGAGCCAACAGAACCTCTTGAACCAACAAGGTATCCATCATCAAGGGACTTTTTAACCAATTTATGTGCGATCAAATACATTACAGCATAGCCATTATTTATTATTGAATTTAATTCCTTATCTAATGCTTCCTTGTATGTTTTTGTTTGTTCTTCTACAAATACTTTCTCATATTTTTTCTTGTTAGCATTTGCTTTGATGTGGGTTGAATCTATAAATACAGCATCTATATTTACTAATCCATATTCAATTGCCTGTTGTAATATTTTCTTAAATATTTTTTCAAACAAATCTGTTCCTTTGAACCTACGCTCATAATT
>NZ_CAKP01000029.1 GCF_000297115.1 Caloramator australicus RC3
TGTATTATCGGCGAGATTAAGCAGCAGGCCATTAGGATGGAGCAAGGAAGGATTAAAGATAATGGCAAAGCTAAGGGTATTTAGCAAGAATGGAGGAAATTTAAGGGAAATAAGTGTGTTTAAGGAAGATGAAAAAGCCTTCAAGGTAAGTAAGAAGAAAATAAAAGAAGCGATAAGAAAGATAAATAAATCTTCACGTGAAGTTATGAATAATATAACGATATTGAACATAGGGAAAGTAACGCCAATTTACAGGATATTAAAATCAATAAAATATGAAAATATAATTTAAGTTTTTTAAATTTAACAAACGCCTTGAAACTAGCTAATTTAAGGGGTTGTCTATAAAAATTAACCTACAATATCTTGACACTATCCTAAAAAATTTAATTGTATTAATTTTTGTTAAATTATATTATAATTATACTGTATTTTTGGCAATTTATCTACAAAGGGTGGGGAACAATATGAAAATAAAAGAAATAAGAAGAAAAATAATTTCTATGATACTTCCTATTACGATAGAAAATATCCTTCAAATGACCGCCGGACTTATATCTATGGCTATGATAGGTAGAATTGACGAAATATCTATAAGTGCAATTGGAATATCAAATAGAATAATTCAATTTATCTGGGCCCTTTTTAAGGGAATAGCAACTGGAGTTACTATATTAGTTGCACAATATTTTGGAGCAAAAAACACTGAAAAACTAAACAAAACAATCCTTCAAGGAATTATAAGTTCAATCCTTTTATCGTTATTATTTTTCATATTAGTTTTTTTTAATTCAAAAGCACTTCTTTTAATATTTAATCCTAAACCTACCCTATTATCCTCTGCCAACCTATATCTTAAGATAACCTCCTTTAGTATTCCCTTTATAGTTCTAATGCTCTTAACAGCCGGGATATTTCAAGGAATGGGGAATGCAAAAACCCCTATGTATGTAACCTTTTCCATGAACATATTAAATATTATATTTAGTTATCTTTTAATCTTCGGAAAATTTAGATTCCCTAAACTTGGCCTTGTAGGGGCAGGAATATCCTATGTTACTTCTTACATATTGGCATCTTTATTAGGATTATTTTTATTAATTAAGAAAAATAAACTATTTAATTTCAAGCCTTCATTTGAAGCAAATCTTATAAAAAGGATATATTTTTTAGGGACCCCATCCTCCTTTGAATCTATATCATGGCAGGTTGCAGCAATAATACTTACAAGGCTTATCCTATCCTTTGGAGAAACAGCCCTTGCTGCATACCAAGTCGGCCTTCAGGCTGAGTCCATCTCCTATATGCCTGCCATAGGTTTTGGAGTTGCTGCAACATCTTTTATTGGGCAGGCAATAGGCGCTAAAAATATAGAGGATGCTAAAATATATTTCAAAGAAATACTAAAGGGTTCCATATTAATTACAAGTATATCTACAATCCTTTTAGTTTTCTTCCCAAAACAGATAATGGGACTTCTAACAAACAGCAAAAACATCATAGAAATCGGTGCCCTATATTTATTCATAATGGGGCTTGTTCAAGTTCCTCAAAACATGTCTATGGTATTTTTAGGAGCCCTAAGGGGCGCAGGGTTTACTCAAGTAACCATGCTTATTGCGCTAATAGGGCTTTGGGGAATTAGAATACCGGGAGTTATATTGGTATCTAAATATCTAAAATTAGGAATAATATATATTTGGATAGTTATGGCACTAGATCTTTTAGTAAGATTTATCCTCAGCATAATTTTATATAAATCAAAAGATATTTACACTAAAGATGATAAAGATTTATAATAAATATTGTGAAAACTTTTTTGTGAGGTGAATTTTATGTCAGTTTTATCCCATCTAGAACCCAAGGAAGTATTCTATTATTTTGAAGAAATCACAAAAATACCCCATGGCTCAGGCAACGAAAAGGCTATAAGCGACTGGCTTGTTAATTTTGCAAAGGAACACAATTTAGAAGTAATCCAAGATAAGACAAACAACATAATCATCAAAAAGCCAGGAACAAAGGGATATGAAAATGCTCCAACTGTAATTTTGCAGGGACACATGGACATGGTTTGCGAAAAGAACAAGGATACTGTCCATGACTTTGAAAAGGATCCTTTAAAACTAAGAATAGAGGGAGATTACATATACGCAACAGGAACTACCCTTGGTGCAGATAACGGAATTGCAATGGCCTATGCCTTAGCAATCCTTGCATCTAAGGATATTCCACATCCTCCCCTTGAAGTTTTATTAACTGTTGAAGAGGAAACTGGAATGGGCGGTGCTATGGCCCTTGATGGTTCACTTTTAAAGGGAAGAATATTAATAAACATGGACTCAGAAGAGGAAGGGAAGCTTCTTGTTAGCTGTGCAGGTGGAGTTAGAACAAGACACATTTTAAATATAGATTGGATTAATGCTCCACAAAATTTAAGCCCATATGTAATAAGCATTAGAGGACTTAAGGGCGGACACTCTGGTATGGAAATAGATAAAGGAAGAGGAAACTCAAATAAGATAATGGGCAGAATCTTAAATGATCTTTTAAATAATATTGAATTTGAACTTGCTGAAATAAACGGCGGTTCAAAGATGAATGCAATCCCAAGGGAATGCGATGCTGTAATTTTAATAGATGAAAAAGATATAGAAAAACTTGAAGCTAAAATAAAGGAATGGGATGCTATATTAAAGAATGAATTAAGTGTATCTGACCCTTCAATATCAGTTTCATTGAACAAATATTCTGCAAAGGTTGAAAAGGTATTTTCAAAGGAAACAAAGGAAAAGGCAATTGCAGCTCTTATGCTAATTCCAAATGGAATCAAAACTATGTCGATGCACATCGAAGGGCTTGTTGAAAGCTCAACAAACCTTGGTGTTGTTGCAACAGAAGAAAATACAGTAAGATTTGAAAGTGCTGTAAGAAGCTCAGTAAGAAGCTTAAAATATGCTATATTAGAAGAAGCAAAAACAGTTGCAAAGGTTCTTGGAATTGAGCTTATAGCAGATTCAGATTATCCAGAATGGCAGTATAATCCAAACAGCAAGATTAGAGAAATAATGATAGATGTATATAAAGAAATGTTTGGAAAAGAACCAGAAATTTATGCTATCCATGCAGGAGTTGAATGTGGTCTTTTAGGAGAAAAACTTGGTGGTGCAGATATGATCTCCTTTGGGCCAAACCTCTATGACGTTCATACTCCAGAAGAACACATGAGCATATCGTCAGTTCAAAGAATGTGGAAGTATCTTCTAAACGTTCTCTCTGCAATAAAATAATTGATAAAAAGGCCCTCTTTAATAGAGGGCTCTTATTTTCCTCTATCCTTTATAAAATTCCTAATCGATCTATCCCAAGTAGCTTCCCCCTCTTTAGTAAAAAAGCATCCTGGGATCTCGCCTTTACTTCTATGATAGGCAACACATTCACAGCATTTTCCCCTTCTTGAACATGACGTATATGTGCACGTGCAGCCCTTAAGATTTTTTGAAACGCAATCCATAAACATCCCCCTTTAAAATTTTTTATTTTTAGTATATCAGTCCTAAATTTATTCATCAATAAAAATTATGCTATAATATTAATAGACAGCCTCAAGGGAGGTATGAACATGTTTTTTATAGGCATAATTGGAATAGAAACAAAGCAGTATGAGGTAAAAGAAGTTAGTAATGTAATTTGTAAAAAATGTGGCCGAATGTCTTCTTACAAACTCATTAAGCAATATAATATGTTTCATTTTTTCTTTATTCCTATTTTTAAGTGGAATATTAGATATTTTTTGATTTCTAGATGCTGCGAGTCAATATTTGAAATTTCAATGGATTATGGCAAGGAACTTGAAAGACAAAAAGCTCCTATAATCGATGATAATGAGCTAACAGAACTAAACTTTGATTATGGATATCTAAAAAAATGCCCAAACTGTTTAGCAGAGATTGACACCCATTACAAATATTGTCCTTACTGCGGCCACAAAATTTATTAATTTCCTATTGATTTTTATTTAAAATCAATATATAATATATATTGTCTTAGGGGTATAGCTCAATTGGTAGAGTAGCGGTCTCCAAAACCGTTGGTTGGGGGTTCGAGTCCCTCTGCCCCTGCCAAAAGCCAAGCTAAAAGCTTGGCTTTTTTTATTAACTCTTTTAGCTATCCCTTCATATCATAATACTAAGGGGGGATAGCAATGGGAATGCCTAATATACCAGATATTAGTCCTACAATAAACTTAAGGGACAATGACGTTATAAATCTTCTTTTAGCTTCAATTGCACTTGAAGAATTTAGCTTAGCTGCTATAATGAATGCAGAGGCAGAAAAGATTCAAGAGCTTTTAGGAAGCAGAAATTGCCCATCCTTACAGGACATGATAACCCTCGATAAATCAGTAGAAAGAATACTAAGGGATGTTATCAAAAAAGAAATACTATTAGAATTTAAGTTTGAAAACGTTCTTGATCTACTAGAAGCAAGAGGATAGCATTAAAGCTATCCTCTTGTTATTCTTATTGAGTTTAAAACCGCTAAAAGGGCTACTCCAACATCTGCAAAAACTGCCTCCCACATGTTTGCTATTCCAAAGGATGCTATAATCATAACGAGTATCTTGACAAATAAAGCAAGATAAATGTTTTGCCATACTATTTTTTTAGTCTTTTTCGCTATATTCATGGCAGTTAAAATATTTTTAATCTGATCGTTCATAATAACTATATCTGCAGCTTCAATAGCAGCATCTTGGCCTAAAGCTCCCATCGCAATGCCTATATCTGCTCTTGCTATAACCGGTGCATCGTTAATCCCATCTCCTACGAAAATTATTTTTCCATTTTCCTTTTGAATTTCTAGCTCCTCAAGTTTTTCCACCTTTTGATCAGGCAAAAGACCATAATAATAGTCATCAAGGGCAAGCTTTTCTGCAACATCTGATGCTACATCTTTGTGGTCTCCTGTAAGCATTATTGTTCTAACACCCATCTTCTTAAGGAAATCAATTGTCACCTTTGCGTCCTCTTTAATTTCATCTTCAATAACTATGCATCCTATAAATTTACCATCTACAGCTACATAAACCTTAGTTCCCACATCGTAATCTTCCCTTATATTAATTCCTCTATCTATCATAAGTTTTGCGTTTCCAACCAAAACCTCATTATCGTCTATCCTTGCCTCTATTCCAAATCCTGATATTTCCTTGTGTTCCTTTATTCTCGACTTATCTATGTCCCCATATTCTTTTAAAATACATTGTGCGATAGGATGATTAGAATAAAATTCTGCATAGGCTGCATATTCCAAAACCTTAACTTTATCAATTCCACCTTCTGACATTATATTTTTTATCCTAAGCTTTCCCTTAGTTAGTGTCCCAGTCTTATCAAAAACTGCCATATTGACATAATTTAAAGCTTCAAGATAGTTGCTTCCCTTTACCAAAATCCCATTTTTTGATGCTGCACCAATTCCTCCAAAAAATCCAAGGGGAATTGAAATAACTAAGGCACATGGGCAGGATACTACAAGGAAAATTAAAGCTCTATATATCCAAGGAGAAAAGGGCTGTCTTAGTATTATCGGTGGCACACATGCTATTAAAAGGGCTAATAAAACTACTATCGGAGTATAAACCCTCGCAAATTTGGTTATAAAATTTTCAGTTTTAGCCTTTCTTCTATTTGCTCCCTCAACAAGCTCTAAAATTTTATTAACTTGAGATGCCTTAAATTCTTTAGTTACTTTTATCTTCAATACCCCGCTCTTATTTATAAACCCCGCTAAAACCTCATCTCCTACAACAACATCCTTTAAAACTGACTCTCCTGTAAGGGCAGATGTATCTAAGCTTGAATTCCCTGCTATAATTATTCCATCAAGGGGAACCTTCTCTCCAGCTTTAACAACGATAATATCCCCTATTTTAACATCATCAGGATTAACCCTTTTTAATTCATGCCCAACCATTAAATTTGCATAGTCAGGTCTTATATCTAAAAGCGCTTTTATTGATTTTCTTGACCTTTCAACGGCTAAATCCTGAAGCGTTTCACCAACTTTGTAAAAAAGCATTACGGAAACCGCTTCGGGCATCTCACCTATTATAAAGGCACCTATGGTTGCAATTGACATTAGAAAATTTTCATCAAAAACTTGTCCATTTTTTATATTTTTAACTGCCTTTAGCAATATATCATATCCTATAATTACATAAGACAAAATGAACAATACTTGTCTTAAACTATTCTCAAATAAAAATGCCAATAAAAACAAAGAGGTTCCCAATACTATAAATATAGTCTCTCTATTCAAATTGGTTTTAACCTTAATTTCCTTTTCTTCAACTTTAACATCAGGTTCGTATTTATTGACGATTAATTTTATTTGGGACAAAATATCCTCCCAGTTTTTCTCATCATCTATAGTAAGTATTAGCTTTTGAGAACTTATATTAATAGAAGCATCCTTAACTCCATATATGTTTTTTACATCCTTTTCAATCTTAGCAGCACAATTAGCACAGTTAAGCCCAACTAAGATTAGGGTTTTATTTAACATTCTCTTTATAGTCTTTTCTTTTATTATAATATCAGGCTCTATCGACAAAATTATCCTTTCAATTTCATCGAATATTATTTCATAATTATCTGTATCTATATCAATCGCAAGGGTTTTATTTACAAAATCTATAGAAGCATCCTTAACACCGTTTAACTGTCTAATTTTTCCTTCCATCTTCGATGCACAATTGGCACATCCAAGTCCATATAAAATAAATTCCTTTCTCAAAAAAATCCCCCCTATTCTTCACCAATATGCGACAATCCCAAATCAAAAATCATCTTTACATGTTCATCATCAAGAGAATAATAAACAACCTTACCTTCCTTTCTAAACTTCACAAGCCTTGCAGCCTTTAAAACTCTTAATTGATGTGATACCGCAGATTGGCTCATGTTTAATAAAGCTGCAATATCGCAAACACACATTTCAGATTCAAAAAGGGCACAGATTATCTTTATCCTCGTTGAATCACCAAGAACCTTAAATAGGTCAGCTACATCATATAATCTTTCTTCCTCCGGCATCAAATTCTTAACTTTTTCAATAACATCCTCATGAACAACTGTGCAGGAACATCTTTCTATTTCCATCCAATCACCTCTTATATGAATATATGTTCATATGTTCAATATTATGTTACCACTTTCCCCCTTCATTGTCAACAAAAAAAGGCTGCCATTGGCAGCCTTATAAATCATACTTCCACATTATAATCGCATCCTCACCGGTATCCGAATAATATCCCTTTCTTCTTGCAACTTCAATAAAACCGTATTTTTTATATAAATTTATCGCAACTGTATTGCTAACTCTAACCTCTAAAGTTAATGCATGTATTTTATTTTCCCTCGATATATTTATAATATCCTCCAAGAGCATATTCCCAAGGCCTATCCCTCTAAATTCAGGGTGAACGGCGATGTTTGTAATATGTCCCTCTCCATATAAAAGCCAAAGTCCGTAATAACCTACAACCCTTGCATCCTTTTCAATAACCCTATACTTTGCAACTTTATTTCGTGTTATCTCCGACAAAAAAGCCTCGTAAGTCCAAGGCGTTTTAAAACTCAAATGTTCAATCTTAACAACATCATCTATATCCTCAAGCTTCATATCCCTTATTAAAAAGTCACTCAAGCTTTATTCCCACCTTTTTCTCATATTCCCTTTCAGCTTGGGATTTTCTTATGTAAATGGGACTAAAGGTAAATATATCATCCTCCATCCCTTCCATAAGCCTTAAAAGGGCAAGCTCCCCAAGGGCACTTGCCCTTGGTAAGTTTGAAGTATTAGTTGAAAGGTAAAAATTATTGCCCTCCAGCTTTTTCCTATGGATTTTTACAGCATCTCCACAAAATAGTGTTTTTTCTTCCTTTACCCTTTCAATAAGTTCGTCTATATGCAAAGCTTCATAATCGCTAATTTTTATGAGCCTTCCCCTTTCAAATCTATAAAGAGCAGTATAAACATTATCCCTTAAGGCATCCATTATAGGGACAATAACTCCATCGAATCCAACCTGCATAAAAGCCATTGCATCCAAGCTTGAAACTCCAATAAATTTTAAATTCTTCCCTTGAGCTATTCCCTTTGCTGCAGCAACTCCTATCCTAAGACCTGTAAAGGATCCTGGACCACCGGATACAGCAACTGCATTTATATCATCCACAGATAAATCCAAAGTTTTAAACATATCTTCTATTAAAGGAAAGATCAAAACAGAATGCTGAAGCTTATTGTTTATAAAAATTTCACCCTCAACCTTTTCTTCAGTAACTATCGCAACTGATGCTACAAAAGAGGAGGATTCTATTGCTAATACCCTCACAATATCAGCTCCTTATTAAAATTTAAAATTTCTATCTCCCTTGTATTGTCATCTAAAATCCTAATATTTATCTTTATTGTATAGTCTGGCAAAAGCTCCTCAACTAGATTGCCCCACTCAATAACAGAAACACCTTCACCGTATATGTATTCCTCAAAACCTATCTCATAAAGCTCTGATATATCTGAAATCCTATAAACATCAAAATGATATAGGGGCATTTTACCATCGTATTCATTAACTATAGTGAAGGTTGGACTTGTAATATCCTCATGGACTTCTAATCCCTTTGCTATACCCTTAACAAGATGGGTTTTTCCTGCACCCAAATCCCCGTTTAAGCTTATTACATCTCCTTTTTTCAAAAGCTTTGCAATCTTTAACCCTATTTCAAAGGTCATCTCCTGCGAATTGGACTTTACCTTCATCCTTCCACATCCTTTAGTAAAATTCATATATATTTTATAATACCAATTGGCATTTTACAACAAAAATATCCCTAAAAGGGAATCCTTTTAGGGATTATAGTCTATAAAGATCAATATCCTCCTTAAATTGTTCCGTCATCCTTTTAAATTCAGAAATATTATGGGTGAGCTTTTTAATTTCTTCTGCATAGGTTGCAACATTAGCGCTAACCTCCTCAGAAGATGCAGAGTT
This sequence comes from Caloramator australicus RC3, assembly GCF_000297115.1. GTDB lineage: Bacteria > Bacillota > Clostridia > Clostridiales > Caloramatoraceae > Caloramator > Caloramator australicus. The sequence goes on from NZ_CAKP01000029.1 coordinate 9,065, forward strand.
TTCTTCGGCAATTGCTGCAAGGGATTCAATTTTGCCATAAATCTCAGCTATTGACTCAGTTTCCCTTTCAAGTCTATTAGAAGTTTCAATCATCTTACCTGCAACTTGAACTATCTTATCTTTAGCTACCCCGCTCTTTTCTATAGCATCCTTCAATACAATACTTTCATTGCTAAGTTCATCAAATTGAACTCCTATTCCACCAACTAAACTATCAATGTCCTCAATGAACTTTGTAAGATTTTCATTGATTTCATTGACAGCCCTTTGGGACTCCTCTGCAAGCTTTCTAACCTCATCTGCAACAACTGCAAAGCCTCTTCCTGCTTCTCCTGCCCTTGCTGCCTCAATTGAAGCATTTAAGGCTAAAAGGTTTGTTTGGGCAGCAATTGATGATACCATTGAAACGATTTCTGTTATTCCCTTTGCCCTTTTTTGTAATTCTTGGCTGTTTTCTATTACATTTGAAAATTCATTTAAAATTTTATTTAATTTATCTACCGTATTGCTTACATTAGCAAAACTATCTTCTATCTTTTCAACAGCATCCTCAAGCTCATCTTTGTTTTGTATCTCGATCTGAACGACTGTCTTTATAGATTCAACATTATCGTTCAATAGGGCCACGGAGGATTCCGTCTCCTGTGCCTGCATCATGGCAGCACCTGCAACCTGCTCAACCACTGAAGATATCTCATTTGAAGTTATGTTCATCTTTTCTGCTATATCTGAAAGTTTTCCGGAGAAGGTATTCATCTCATCCGTCATACCCTTAAAGGATACAAAATCCTGTCTAACCTTGGTCTTATACATCTTTAATAGATTGAATATTTCTTCAAAAACGTCCGTTGTCTCTATATCCAATTTTTCTGAATAATCATTGTTGTTTATTTTTCCTATCTCTTCCTTTATTACATCAAAGGGTTTTGTTAAAAGATAGGAAGCTATAAAGGGTGAAAGTAAAGCATAGACAAAGGAAATAAAACCTGCAATTTCTTTATTTATAGCAATTGTAATTCCATTTAATATCGAATATATTATAAAACTTAAAAGGGCAATTTTAACGTTTAAATTTTTAGTTATTCCAAAGGAAAATAACTTGTTTAACCTATACTTTTTCTTAATATATATTTCATCTTGAAAGGTTAACTTTAGCTTTAGCATATCCTGCGTCTTTTCTATCTGTTCTACTTCAATTTTTTCATTAAAATATTTAGATGCGCCTTCTAAAAGTCCCAAAAAGTAATCAAACATTCCCCTTTTGGATCTATAAGTAAAAATAGCCTCCCTTGAGGAAATAGCTTCAAGGTCTAGAATAGGTGGTCTTGCACCTGTAATCCTTTTTGTTACTTGTCTGTGAACATCGTTCATGGATTTTAAAAATCCATAAAGACTGTCATGTTTAAAAAAGGCAGGATAATCCTTTGACCAAGTTAATACGTTATCTATTCCAATTTCCCTCCAAAGAGCTTCATAGGATTTTCCTGAAAGCTTTGCTATATTTGATATTAGTTTATATACCTTTTCATCTTCAACATCCTCCAAAGGTGAAAAAATTTTATCCCTACTAAAGCCGATAAACTCAAGGGATTTGTCAACAATCTCATTATTTGTAATTTTCCTACAAGTTCTTATCCATGTAGAAACCGCAGTTCCCTTCATTTTAACACCCCCAAATTCATTATAACATTTCGGACAAAATTCTTCAACAAATAACAATTATCTTTAAGAAGAGTGGAATTTCGTTAAAATTAAGTTTATAATAACCTTGTAACAAAAATTTAAAGGGTGATAATATGCTAAAATTAAATTCCCATGATTTATTGTCCTCCTTAAGCCTTGCCATTGATCTTTGTGAATATGCTACCTTTAATGAAAATATTAATTCAAAAAATGATTTTTTGGGGTCAACCTTTCAACATAAATTTTTAAATCATTCCAAAAGAACAACATATATATCAATGAAAATAGGTCAAAAAATTTCAAAGGATAAAATATTCTTAAGAAATTTATTTGTTACTTCCTCCCTTCATGATATAGGTATAACTGGGACCGGTCAACTAATAGAGGCCCATTTAAAATCTGAATTTATATTAAAACATAGTAACAACGGGAGCATCCTTATAGATAAACTTCCATTAAACAAAACTATTTCAGATGCCGTTAAGTTTCATCATGAAAACTATGATGGGACAGGTCCCTTCATGCTAAAAGGAGATGAAATTCCATTAATCTCCCAAATAATTAGGCTCTCAGATGCCTTTGAGCTTATGTATGATGAAAATATCCCTAATTTCATGCAAAGGCAGTTTATATTGGATAATATTAAATCAAGTAAAGGAAAATTATTTTCACCCTACATTGTAGATCTATTTTTAGATGTGCAATCAAAGGAATATTTTTGGTGGGATGTTGAAAACATAGGCAATTTTCAAGATATATTTGATTCTATAAAGCCTGAAATAATAAGCACATTTACATTAGAAGAACTAAGGCAAATGTCATATGTGTTTGCCGACATAATAGATAAAAAAAGCCCCTTTACTTACACACATTCCACAAATCTTACAAAATTAGCATTAAAAATAGCTGCTTATTTGGGCTTCGATGAGGAAAAAAGAGTTAAATTTGAAATTGCAGCCCTCCTTCACGATGCTGGGAAACTTGCCATCCCAAATTCAATTCTAAATAAAAACGGTGCTTTAGACTCTAGAGAAATAAATATAATAAAAAGCCATACCTATTATACAAGGTTGATTCTTTCAAGAGTAAAGGGACTTGAGGATATTACCAACTGGGCTGCAAATCATCACGAAAAACTAGATGGAAGTGGATATCCATTAGGTCTTGATAAAGAAGGATTATCTTTAGAAGAAAGGATTATGGCAGTTTGTGATATATACGAGGCTTTGACTGCAGATAGACCCTATAGAAAAGGGCTTCAAAAGGATAAGGCCATAAGTATAATTCAATCTATGGTTGACAAAGGAGAAATATGCAGCACAGCACTAAAATATCTTAAGGAAGTAATATAAGGCACCCTTAGGTGCCTTATATTTTTATTTATGGAGTATCGGCGATACCCTTTTGTATATAAGAATAGTTATTAGCGATGCAAAAGTTCCTTTTAACAAATTAAACGGTGCTATGCTATATACAATTAAGGAATTAACGTCCTTTATGTTCTTATTAACTTTAGATGCCCATTCTACAATTGCGCTTATTGGGAAACCTAAAACTTTTTCATATAAAGGTAAAAGCACAAAATAGTTTAATAGTGATGCTGATATCACCATTATTACTACTCCTAAAAGCAGGCCAACCATTGCTCCTTTTCTTGATTTGTTTTTAGAATAAATATAGGCTGCAGGGAGAACAAAGGAACACCCAACTAAAAAATTTGCCATCTCGCCTATTCCTGCCGTTTGACTTTTGATCACAAAATGGAGTAAATTTTTCATAAGTTCAATTAAAATTCCTGACAAGGGTCCTAGTGCAAAGGCCCCAATAAGAACAGGAACTTCACTCAAATCGATTTTTAAAAAGTCTGGGAAAATAGGAAGGGCAAATTCAAAAAACATAAGAATAAGAGCAATTGCAGAAAGAATAGAAATTTTGATCATTTTTGATAGATTTTTTGACTTGATTTTTTCCATAAAAAAACCTCCCTTTTTTTAGGGGCAAAGGGAGAAAAAGATAATAATACCTTCTCCCATCCAGACTTTAACTGTCGGCCCTGGAATTTCACCAGGTCAGCCTTTCGGCTCGCGGGCTTTACCGCCGGTCGGGAATTTCACCCTGCCCCGAAGATATTCTGTATATATATTATCAAATTTTTCTAATAATTTCAAGAAGTTTTTATTTCCAATAATCTACCATATTCTTTTATTATTATTTGTTTTCTATTCCCTTCTATTATACCTTTCCCTTTTAAATCAGATAGCATCCTTGATACAGTTTCCCGCGACATGTTTAAAAGTTTAGAAATTTCTCCTATGTTTATATCTAAATCAATAGTAATCTTACCATCTTCTTCCCTTCCAAAAATATTAATATGTTCTATTAAAAAGTTAATAAAAATTTGTTTGCTGTCCTTTAACATTAAATTAGCCTGCCTTATGTTGAGATTTCTAAAGGATTTTATAACTAAAAAAGAAATTAAATCCCTAAGTTCCGAAGAAAATTGCAGCCTTTTTTTAAGGTATAATGCATCTACAGCTAAAACAACACAGCTTGTTAGAGCCTTATAGGTTGCAATTTCCTCCATACCTAAATAGGAGGATAAGGCAAAAAGCTCTCCAGGAAGAACATATCCAACAGAATATTCCCTTTCTTCAATATCCTTTTTAATCAAAATAACCTTTCCCGTATCTAAAAAATATATATAATCATCCTTAAAGGCTTCCCTTGTAATTATTTCATTTTTAAAGTAAATGATTCTTTTTAGTCCACCTTTAAGTTCGTTTTCTAATATTTTTCTATAGTCAACCCCAACCATGAATGTATCTTTTTTCATCCTACCCTCTCCCCTTTAAGGCTACAATAAAATTATCGGAAGAAATATACAATAATTAATAGTCCGAGAAAACTCCCGGACTATTCAATATTCTTCATAGAAAGGGCTATTCTTTTTCTTTTAATATCTACATCTAAAACCTTAACCTTTACGATATCTCCAACCTTAACAACTTCCATTGGATGTTTTATAAACCTATTGGAAAGTTCAGATTTATGGATGAGTCCATCCTGATGGACTCCTATATCTACAAACACACCGAAATCGGCAACATTCCTTACAGTTCCCATAAGAATCATGCCGCTTTTCAAGTGTTCCATCTCCATAACGGAAGACATAAATATTGGTGGTGGAAGCTCCTCCCTTGGATCCCTTCCAGGTTTTTTAATCTCCTTTATTATGTCCACAAGGGTAGGAACACCGCAGTTTATCTTTTTTGCAATTTCCTCTACTCCACCGTTTTTTTCAACAAGTTCTTCAAGATTAGATAGGTTTCTTAACTTCACATCCTCAATATTAAGTCCTAGTATATTTAAGAACCTTTCACAAGCTTCGTAGGATTCTGGATGCACGGCAGTATTGTCAAGGGGATTTTGGCTCTCTGGGATTCTTAAAAATCCTGCACACTGTTCAAAAGCCTTTTCCCCAAGCCTTTTAACCTTTAAAAGCTGTCTTCTATCTGTAAATTTTCCATTTTGTTCTCTGTATTCCACTATGTTCTTTGCAATAGCAGCGTTTATACCTGAAACATAGGAGAGCAAAGATACCGATGCCGTATTTAAATCAACTCCAACGTTGTTTACAACATCCTCAACAACACCCTTTAAAGTTTCATCAAGCCTTTTTTGAGAAACATCATGCTGGTATTGTCCAACGCCGATGGATTTTGGGTCTATCTTTACAAGTTCTGCCAAAGGATCCTGAAGCCTTCTTGCAATGGAAATAGCACCCCTTAAAGAAACATTAATATCAGGGAACTCTTTACTTGCAAGCTCAGATGCAGAATAAACTGATGCCCCAGCTTCAGAGACAACTACATAGTAAAGTTTTTTACCGCTTTCCTCTTTTATCTCCTTTATAAGCTCCGATATAAAAACTTCAGACTCCCTTGATGCCGTCCCATTGCCAAGGGATATAATATCAACATTATGTTTATATATAAGCTCCTTCATTATTTTTTTGCTTCCCTCAATGTCATTTTGAGGCGCTGTAGAATATACCGTTGCAGTATCTAAAAGCTTCCCTGTCTCATCTACAACAGCAACTTTGCATCCGGTTCTAAATCCAGGGTCAAAGCCTAAAACAACTTTTCCCTTTACTGGCGGCTGCATAAGAAGGTTTCTTAAATTCTCTGCAAAAACCCTTATTGCCTGTTCCTCTGCCTTTTCTGTTAAATCGTTTCTTATTTCCCTCTCAATCGAAGGCTCAATAAGCCTTTGATAGCTATCCTTTATAGCCCTTTGCAGAATCTCCTTATCCCTTTCACGCTTTATTATTTTTTCCTCAAGATATGCCAGTATTTTTTCGACAGGAGCTTCTATCTTTACAGATAAAAATTCTTCCCTTTCACCTCTGTTTATTGCCAAAACCCTGTGGGGAAGTATTGATTTTACAGATTCTTTATAGTCATAATACATCTCATATGGTGAAGTTTCATCCTTTGTAGATTTTGTAATAATTATTCCTTCTCTAAAGGTTATATTTCGAATAAATTTTCTGTAATCGGCATTATCCGATATTTCCTCGGCAATAATGTCTAATGCCCCCGATATCGCATCTTCTATTGTTAGAATACCCTTTTCGCTATCGACAAATCCTTGGGCAATTTTATAAATTTCCTCATCATAGCTTTGAGAAATAATAATATTTGCTAAAGGTTCTAGTCCCTTTTCTTTTGCTATGGTAGCCCTAGTTCTTTTTTTAGGTCTAAAGGGCCTATATATATCATCAACCTCCGTTATTGTCTCCGCCCTTTCAATTGCTTCCTCTATTTCCTTTGTAAGCTTTCCCTGTTCTCCTATCAGCCTTTTTACCTCTTCTTTTTTTGCCAGGAGGCTTCTTAAGTAACTAAGCCTATCATAAAGCCTTCTTAATGTTATATCATCAAGTCCACCTGTAACTTCCTTTCTGTATCTTGCAATAAATGGAATAGTGTTGCCTTCATCAATAAGTTTAACAGTATTTTGAACTTGTCCTTGACTTATATTGAGCTCCTTTGAAAGTATGCTTATTATGTCCATCAAACCACCTCAAGTTTAAATTTCCTTTTTTCTTTATACATATCATTGTCAGCCTTAAGTATCACATCATCTAAGCAATTACACATATCAGAGTCACAATATCCCGCACTAAACTTTATAGTAATGTCGTCTATAGGATTTGATTTTAAATATTCCCTAAATATATTAATTTTTTCTTTAAGTTCATCTATACCTTTAAAATTTATTATTGCAAACTCATCCCCTGCATATCTAAATGCTATAGAATCATTAGAAAAATATCGCTTTAATGCTGCAGCAAAATATTTAAGGACCTCATCCCCCTTTTTATGTCCAAAGGTATCATTAATCCCTTTAAAATCGTTCAAATCGATAATGCAAAATGCAAAATATTTTCTACTAGATAATAAATTCTCAATAATTTCCTCTAAACTTCTCATGTTGTAAAGCCCAGTCAGGTAATCGATCTTCAATATATTTTTCAAATCATCCATAAGCTTTGCAATTTTTATGGCTGCTTCTAATTGGGTAGTTATATATTTAATCACTTTGACATCATTCTTATTGAAGGCATCTTCTTTTCTTGTATTATCAACATTTATAACTCCAAAAAACTCCCCATCAACATATATTGGAGCAGAAAGGGTAGAACTTATATTCAGGCAATCATTTTCTAATAATTTTTTGTAATTTTCCTTATGCAAATTTTTATCATCAAACTTCCTTGGATTTTTAATAATAGCAGGTTGAGTTAACCTTGTTGACTTATAAAGATAAAGCTCTTCCTTTTTAAGATTTATTTTTTTCAAAATCTCAATATCAAATCCTTCGGCAGCCTTATATTCTAATACACCCTTATCTTTACTATAGATCAATATGCTTCCAGTCTCTGCGTTCTCAATAAGGTCTATCGTATACTTCAAAAGTTTTGGATAAATACTATCAAGGCTCTCAAAATTTTCAAGCTCGCTTGCAACCTTTAATAGGGTTTCATTGGTTTTTAACACCTTAATATTTTGCTTTTTTAAATTTATAGTTCTAACCAAAAGTATGATACAAAGTAAACTTAAAGAAATATTTAATAATTCCATAACCCCCCGACCTTTCTAGAACATATCCTTTTTAGCAAGGATATAGGTAACAAGAGCTGAAATACCGCTAATAATAAGTATTACTATATAAAATCCATAGGGATGTTCACCAAAGGGAACAGGAACGTTCATTCCAAAAAGTCCCGATATAACAGTTGGAATAGAAAGAACTATGGTAATAGATGCTAAAAACTTCATAACTATATTTAAATTATTTGAGATAATAGAAGCAAAGGCATCCATAGTTCCACTTAAAATGTTGCTGTAAATGTTTGCCATTTCAATCGCCTGTTTATTTTCTATTATAACCTCTTCTAAAACATCCTGATCCTCTGGATATTTCTGCATTATCTCAAGTTTTAACATTTTTTCTAATGTAATTTCATTGGATTTTAACGAAGTTGAAAAATACACAAGGCTTTTTTCTAATGAAAGAAGCTGAATAAGCTCTTTATTTCTCATGGACTTATGAAGCCTTGCCTCAATAATATGGCTTGTTTTGTCAATTTGCTTAAGATAACAAAGATAATATGAGGCCACCTTGTAAAGTATTTGAAGTATAAATCTTGATTTTTTAAAGGTAAAAAAGGATTTTACTTTGTTTGCAAGAAAATCGTCGATTACTTTATTTTCCTTTAAACAAATCGTGACTATAACATTATCGTTTAAAACAATGCCTAAAGGTATTGTATAATACTGAAGGGATTTTTCCTTGACATCCATAATAGGAATATCGATGATAACCGAAATCTGTTCACCGTCAACTTCGATTCTGGAACTTTCCTCCTCGTCAAGGGGTGCCCTTAAAAATTCTATCAAAAGGCCTGTTTTTTGCGAAACGTATTCAAGTTCTGTCTCCGTTGGATTAGTAAGATTAATCCAGCACCCCTTTTCAATGCTATCGATTTCAAATGTCTGTCCTTCCAAGTTGGTTTTAAATATTTGCAGCATATTTCCACTCCCTTCCTGAGCCTATTTAGGCTCAGGAAGGGCCTAAATAGGCTCTATATTAAATTAATGCAACTGACGGGTAAATCTTCCATATAGAACACCTCATCACAAAAAATTTTTATCCATTTTTACTTTACAACATCGTAAGAAAAAAAACAAGTTTAAATTTATCCATATAAATTCACACAAAAATCACAGGGTTATCAACATATTTATTCACAAACTGTTGATAACCCTGTGGATATTGGAATATAATAGAAATATATGTAATTAATGGGGTGGTCCTGTGAAAAAATTAATGGGAATTATAATGTCCTTTTTTATCCTTCTCCAATCCATTGTGTTTGCAGCTCCCTTTAACTCCCAAAACGTTTTTAACCTAATAAAGGAACTATCTAATGAAAAATATCGTGGAAGATTATCCGGTGATATAGGAAATGAATTAGCCTGCGATTTAGTAGCTGAAAAATTTAAAAGGGCTAATTTAATACCAATAGGAGATAATAAAACCTACTTTCAATCCTTCTACGCCTTTGTTCCCTTCATTAACGGCAAAGCAAGTTTTAAAGTATATGATAGTAATAAACTTATTAAGGAATATGTTTATGGAACCGATTATAAAGAAGTAATATATGGTCTTTCAATTGGAGGAGAAGTTAAAGGTAAAATTTATTCCGATGACTCTAAAAGGGGAAATATATTTATTGCTATTGATAGACCCTTTGAATCTAATTCTACATACGATTTTGATAAAGAGCTTTTATCAAAGGGTATAAAGGCGATAATCTATATATCAGATAATAGAATGGATTTCAAAAGCACCTATAAGTTTCAAAATGAATACAAAGAAGGTCTTGTAAAAATCGTATTAGACAATAAATATTTTGATGAAATACTTAAATTTCAGAAAAAAGGATATACCTTTGAGATAAAAAGCCCATTAGAATTTAAAAAGGTTAAAACAAAAAATGTCGTTGCAATGAAAAGGGCATTAAAAAAGGAAGGCTATCCAGTAATTTTTACAGCCCATATCGACCATGTGGGATTTGATGCCATAAACAGAATTTATCCTGGGGCCCTTGATAACGCATCCGGTGTTGCTTTTTTAGTGGAGCTTGCCAACTTCTTTAAAGACAAATATACCAGTAGAGACATTATATTCGTTGCCTTTAACGCCGAAGAAGAGGGACTTTTAGGATCATACTACTTTGTAAATCATCCCCCTGTTCCTTTGGAAAATGCTGAATGTATAAATTTTGATATGATCGGCACTAAAAAGGATATCCCTCTAACCGCATTAAAATCTGTATACTCATTAAACAGGAGCGATTCTATCGATGCTTTTCTTAATAGTCATAAGCTAGGTAGAAGTTATGAAGACAATAGCGATCACGTTCCCTTTAACCTTAAAAATATAAGCGCAGTTACTTTCATCCACGATGACACGGATAAAATTCATACTCCCTATGATACAATTGAAAACATTAGCGTCAATAAAATAAACGAAGCCTTCTTAGTAGTTGATGATTTTTTAAAGGCAAGGAAAGTTTTTATAGAAAAGAGCGAAATAATTGAGAATAGATATGTAGTTTATATATTAACTTCAATATTTTTAATCGTGTTTGTTTTGATATATTCAAATGTTTTAAAAAAGGAAAAACCATATCATAAAAATAGACC